>JBPCKD010000178.1:0-50838 GCA_051004635.1 Pyrinomonadaceae bacterium | reverse complement strand
GCGAAGCTAAAAGCATTCGAGGTCGCGCGGAGAAGTTCATGAGTCGCGGAAATAAGCTGGTCGAGTTTGTCCAGGTCTGTACGAACAAAGTTTGCGAGAGATGATACGGAGGCAACCGGGTAGCGCTGGTCGTAGTCCTGGGAAGGCAAAACACTCCCGGCCTTTTGTACTTCATTGAAGGCTACATCAGAAAACTCGACAACACTTGCCTCTAAGGTCTCAATTTCCATTTTGCTGGCATAGAGGACTCGGAAGTTGATCTTTCCGGGATGCTTGTCGTCAACAGTGGGCGAAGTCGAGATCACCTCGCCACTGTCGACCAGCTTCTCCTTCAGGCGAAAGAACTCTTCATCGAAATTGCCCAAGTCGAAACTGGTCGCGACAAAGAAGAGGGGAGTTCCTTCCTGGACAACGCTAACCAGCCGATGCTGCTCAGCCTGAGTTAACGACTGCCAGATTTCAAATGGAATATTCGAGAGAATCGCTTCGGTATCGTCGCCGGGATCTCTTACCGTGCCTCGGGCTGCCGCTCGAAGTCGATCAAATAGTCCGCCACGAGATGGGCCGGCAGTTCCGGAAGCAGCCTGGCTAAGGCTCTCAGAAATAGCTTCGGTGGCGCTTCCACACGTCTCCAACACGAGATTGTCGAGCCGGGTTCGCCCGCTGCGAACAGCGTCGAGCAGATTCTCAAACTCATGGGCAATCTGGCTGACCCCGTCGAGCCCACTCGATGCGGCAGACCCTTTCACGCTATGGACCCGTCGGAAAATTTGATCGATCAAGTCACGTCGTTCGCGTGGCTCACGACCATCAGTCAAACTGGCGCGCAAGTCATCCAGGTCGGCGAAGATTAGCTCGACCAGCTCTTCAAGCTCTACCAGAAATTCGCGTTGGGTTTGGTCCACGAGAGAATAGTAAATAGTAAATGGTAAATGGTAAATGGATGATCCGCCGAGAACACCGAAGTTGTTGGCCGTCGCGGAGTCAGCCTTTAATTCGCCTGTTTCGTGTGCGTTCGTGGATCGTGTCGTGTCCGGCCGAGCGTACGATCCACAAACGCACTCGAAAGCTCACTAACTCGGACCTGGAATTTGCCTTCAAGCAGACGCCAAATGCTCGTCAGAGGAGTCGCCGGATTCTGTCTCTGCTTCCGAATCAGACTCAGTTTCCGTAGGGTTTACGTTCTGCTGAGGTTGCTGCTCATCAAGATCGCGTTTTATGGCGTCGAGGATTCCGTTAATAAACTGCGTGGCTTCGTAAGTGGAAAAGCGGCGGGCTATTTCCAGGGCTTCGTTGATGGCGACGGTGCGGGGAGTTGGTTCGTAAAGAAACTCATAAACCGCCAGGCGGAGAATGTTGCGATCGACTATTGCCATGCGCGGGATGCGCCAGTGTTCCGCGCGCGAACGTATGCGCTCGTCGAGCGCGTCCAGGTTGGCCAGCGTACCGGCGGCCAGGCGGGTTGCGAATTCGCGCGCAACCTCCTCCGTGTCGGAGTCGCCCAGTTCCGCCCAGTAGGTACGGAGGACCTCGTCCGGGACAGCGCCGGCAATATCAGCCGCAAAGAGCATTTGCAAGGCGCACTCGCGCGCCTTACGTCGCGAACCCATAATATTTTAAGGGATGGAGGCGGAAGGATGAAGGATGAAGCTCAGATCAGTTTGGTCCACATCCTTCATCCTTCCGCCTTCATCCTTTCCGGAAAGCTGCCTTGTAAAGATTTACTAACTCGACCGCCGTTGTGCCGGCTTCAAAACCCTTGTTCCCCAACTTCACCCCCGCACGATCAATCGCCTGGTCCACGGTGTCGGCAGTTACAACTCCAAAAACTACAGGCACGCCGGTCTGCAAAGCTGCCTGGGCAATTCCACTTGCGACTTCACTGGTAATGTACTCGAAGTGTGGTGTTTGGCCACGAATAATTGTCCCTACGCAAATGATCGCGTCGAATTTTCCCGATCCGGCAAGCTTCAGAGCCAGCAAAGGAATCTCAAAGGCTCCGGGTACCTTGTAGACCTCAACCAGTTTTTCCTGAGCACCCAAACGCTCAAGAGCATCAAGCGCGCCCTCGACCAGGCGAGAGCTAATAAAGTCGTTCCAACGACTGGCAACAATCGCGAAACGAAATCCCTGACCGTTAAGATGACCTTCGTGAATTACTGGCTGCAAGACAAGCATGCTCCAATTTTTCATACCGTTGGCAAGTCATTTCCGAGTATAGGTGAAGCGTTTCAGAGCGGCAAGCTAGGGGTATTCCAGAGCTGCGATCAGTCTCGCGCCGACGCAAAGCAAGGGCCTTTACCAGAACCCGGAGCGGGTAGCGGGAGGTCCAGCCTTTCAGGCTGAGAGATCAGCTTCCTTTGAAAACAGGTGGCTGCTTCTCCAGAAATGCGCGCGTGCCTTCGCGCATGTCGTTGGTGGCAAACAGGCTGGAAAAGAGTTGTGCTTCTAGAGCGAGGCCTTCAACAAGCGTCGCGTTGGACTTTTCAGGACGGTTCAAACGGATTATCTCGAGTGAATCTCTGCGCTCCGTGATAATGAAAGGTGAGTCCATTGTTTCGAATCAAGAGCCTTCGGGTTTCTTGGCCAGGAGCTACACCAGTTTCATCGGCGTCGGATTTTTGGGATCCTTTGTATAGTCATAGAATCCGCGTCCCGACTTGCGGCCATAAAGACCCGCCAGCACCATGCGCTTCAACAATGGTGGCGGCGCGAAGCGCTTTTCTCGAAATTCATTAAACATGATTTCGGCGATGTAGTAGGTTGTATCCAGGCCAACAAAGTCGCCGAGGGTAAAAGGGCCCATCGGATAACCCAAGCCCAGTTTCATCGACGTATCAATGTCCACGATCGAACCGACGCCCTCCTCGAGAGCCCGAATCGCATCCAGCATGTAAGGGACGAGCAGGCGATTAACAATGAAGCCGGTGGTGTCATTAGCACGCACGGTCACCTTACCTAGGCTCTTGCCAAACTCGATTGCCTGTTCGTAAACCGTCTCGTCAGTCAGAATCGTTTTCACCACCTCGACCAGCTTCATGATGGGTACGGGATTGAAGAAATGCAGACCAACAAAACGTTGCTGACGTTCAGGCGATGTCGCCGTCATCATCTCGGTAATTGAGATTGACGACGTGTTTGAGGCGAAAATCGTTTCCGGCTTGCAAATGCGATCGAGTTCCGCATAGGTTTTTCTTTTCTCTTCGATGTTTTCAATAATCGCTTCGATCACGATGTCGCAGTCCGCCAGGTCTTCGAAGGACGTGGTGCCGGATAAGCGGTCACGCGTGGCCTTCAGCTGCTCGGCGGTTATTGCGCCTTTTTCGGCAAACCTGGAGAGCGACTTTTCAATTCCGGCTAATCCCTTCTGAAGCAACTCCTCGGAGACTTCGCGAACCACAGTCTCAAATCCGGCGCTCGCCGCTGTCTGGGCGATCCCCGAGCCCATTAATCCACAACCCAATACTCCTACCTTTTTAATATCCATGCTTCTCGTTCTCCTCGCTTTCGCGGCATAATCGTTTGCAGAAATCCCGGATCAATTTTCGGCGGCCTTAATCGTTGCGAACCCACCCCTAACCCTCACCACTCCACGTGAGGAAGGAACAGACTTTCTCCACTCCAAGTCGAGAAGGCAACAGACTGTAGGTCCCCTGTCATTCTGTCTGAATCAACCCGCTCAGCCCGCTGTGATTCCTCCCACCCGTTTTTAGCCATTGATTGTACTCTTTCCGCCAGGCGAGGAAATCCTGTGTTAGTGAGCTCTCCTGGGCTGATTTGTTTGGCCCGCGCCGCGGCGGCGCCACGACAGCCTCGGGAGGCTGCTTCGCCCTCAGCAGCATCAGCTTGAGTCTCTCTTTCAGCTCGTCGGCCTTTTGGTCCAGGTGAGGGGCCGTCTCGAGATTCTTTACCGCCGCATCGATGTTGCTGATGTTCTTGTCTTGAATAGCGACCCCGAAAGCTATCTGAGCGTCGGTCATCGCCTTGGCATAATTGAGATATGCAGGATTTTCCGGCTCGGGCGGTTGGGCCAGCTGGGCCGCTTGGGCCACGAGGAACGGCGGCAGTGGCTCCCCGTAATGTTGCGCCGTTTTGAGAAAACCGACAGCGACAACACCAATCGCTGCGATCTGAAGTATCTTCCAGGTGACAGCTATACCTGACCTCTCGCCAGGCCTGCGGTAGTCAACAACCAGAGCCAGCATTGCTCCCGAAATTAAACCGCCCACGTGCGCAGCATTATCAATGAATCCGCGCAAAACGTAGCCGATGAACAGATTCAGAAGAATCATCGGGAGCAACCCGGTGCCGAATGCGCGCTTAAAACCTTCAGGCAGCTCGTGGCGATACTTGATGCCAAAAACAAACAGAACTCCAACGAGTCCGAATAGTGCTCCCGAAGCTCCCGCGGATGGCTCGTCATGTGTCTTAAAGATGAAGCCGGCGATCGGACCCATGGACACACCGGGCCTTACGGTCAGGTAACTGGCAACCACGCCGGCGACACCGGTTAACACCCAAAACGCTACAAACTTCGCCGAACCATAAAGCTTCTCAACGTATGGGCCCAGGATCCAGAGACTGTACATGTTCACCATCAAATGCAGAAAATTGACGTGGAGAAACATGGGCGTGACAAAGCGCCACCATTCATGCCTGGTCTGAATCAAATAATTCAGTTTGGCACCAAAGGGTATCAACACTTCGTGGGGTAGAGGTGTCGATACGCTAAAGGCCATTCCGCTCGTTTGCCACATCAGCAGGAAGACGAAAACGTTGGCGACCAGCAGAATGATCGTGAACTTGTAGGGCCGATTCAGGACCGCTCGCGCAAATCGCAGTGTCTCGCTGTCAGCAACCGCTCGCGGTTTACTTGTGGACGCGGAACCACTTGTAACTGACGCGCCACAGACTGCGCATTGGTTTTGACCTGCGCCCACGATTGAGCCGCAACTGCGGCACATTGATGGCCGCCCGCCCTTGTCATGCTGACTCTTGTCGTTTGATGAGTTAATACTCAAGACGCCTTTACGCTAACAAGCGTGATGCTTCGTTCTAGAGAAAAGCATCACGCTGTTTACCTCTTGAAAGCTTAGTAAATTGATTCGATCAGATTCTACCTCGAAGTCATCGGAAGTAGTTAACCCGGACAACGCGAAGCCCATCGAGATTTTTTGAAACTCGTAGACCCTGAATTGGTTGAAGGCCGCCTTAATTTGGCGTATAACTTGCCCGTCATTTGAACCTCAGACCCTGTCCACCAAAGACCGAGTGCCCATGAAAACACGCCACGCCCACCGCGAGGTGTGACGAGTGTTACGACAATCACAGGCAAAATTCTCGGCTTATCGTTTTTCGATCAGGTCTTCGAAGTTTGAGGCTCGCGGTGGAGGCATTAACGTTACATCATCGACTGCCTTGGAATTGCTTCACCACCTGATCACCTGCGCTTCCTGCAAGAATTTTAGATCGTCAAGCGACGTTATCAGCTTCCTGTCAGGGCCAAATAGCATTCAACAAGGCAGCCAGCCGGTATCCTCCCCAGGCGACTCGTTGGCGAGCGACCTTCACCGCTTTGCTTTTATATGCAGCGCTTGGCGTAACGCCGTTTCTCATTCCTTTGTAAGCGACCGTTTTCGCTAGTTCGAAACTCTCATTTGCCCATTCGTCATAGTTGAACGGATCATCCAGTCTCAACTCTGGATCAGTGTCGGGATTACCGGCCAGTGCTTTGGCGACCGCGGGGGGAATCTCACTGAGCGGAGGCGGCACAAAGCCGGGCCTCGTCTTTGGAAAGCTTCCGATTCCGCCATCCCAATAGCTGTGGAGTTTGACCTTGCTACCGCCAACTTTGATCTTCAGCAGGTTGCCACCCTCATCGCCCTCGCGGCGATTTCTGTCCACTCGGGTGGCACCGTGAAGCGGCTGGTGAATGTCGCCGACGAAATGAATGATGAATCTGAGTGCCTGGGCCTGCTCGTCCTTATCGGTGCTCGTCTTAAGTATGTTTACGTAGTCCTGCAAGGCTTTGACTATGTTCTCAGGCTTAGGCAGGTCGGTTGGTAACGGAGTGGTATCGGTTGAGAACGGCTTATCGATGAAGTGAAGGTCTCCTGAGAATTCAAAACCCGCCAGTCTCTTCACGTCGTCTGCCCAGATGGAAGCCCTAACGAAGTCCCTACTTTTTTTGGTGACGTCGGCAGGATTTATCGGACGCGCCAGCAGTGCGAACGCCTGCGCTTTGGCTTGGGGGTTAAGCCGATCAAAGGCGATCGAGGCGACCATCATGTGTCCGCCGGCTCCCCAGCCCAGGGAGAGTGACGGAGTACACAACATGAATCCCAGGAGGCCAATTGCAATTCTGCTCCTGAACAACCGACGCTTGCTTTCGTTTTGCATGAGTATTCTCCTTCGGGGTGAAAGATCCTGAATCCGGAGGGCCTCGCCCTGGGAAACTGGGTCTAAGTGAGAATGTAACTAACGGCATTGAGGGCCGCTAACTGTTCGGAGCGAACCTATTTTTTCAGGTATTCACGACAAGGCTGAGTCTTGTACGCTGGAGATCTATGGTTAAGGCACGCGATCTATAACACAGGTGTCAATATAGTTGCACTAAACTTGAGGCGCGGATAAACAATCGGATTTCGCTGCAAAACTGTAGCAAGGCCTTCCGACTTGTAGGACATTTGCGTGATTGGAAATGCGGCGACGAGAAACAGTGGCGAATATCGGTTAATGGCCAATGTCTTGAAGCAGGCTAACCAGGTCGTCGGCGTGTTCTTCTTCCATCGCCAAAATACCTTCGAGCATGCGCCGCGATGTCGGATCGTCGTTGCCGAAGTACTGAATCATCTCGCGGTAGCTGTCGATGGCAATCCGCTCGGCGACCAGATCTTCCTTGATCATATCGAGAAGCGTATCCCCCTCAGCGTATTCTGCATGACTCTTGCTCAGTAAACCTTGAGGATTAAAGTCTGGTGCGCCATTAAGCTGGACGATGCGAGCGGCGATTTGATCGGCGTGGACCTGTTCCTCATTTGAATGCTGGAGAAACTCCGCTGCTACGCTTTCCGCATGAATGCCGGTAGCCATGAAGTAATGCCGCCGGTACCGAAGCACGCAGACAATTTCAGTCGCCAGGGCTTCATTCAAGATCTTGACAGCCGTCTCCAGGTCAGCCGTGTAGCCTTCCGTAACTGCGCCCTTCTCGATGTGTTGGCGGGCGCGCTCGCGCAAAGTTTTGACATCAGTAAGAAATGGTTTATCAGACACAGCTTTTACTCCTGGTTGGTCAGCCACGGCTTTCACTCCTCAACTTAAAATAGGGGAAACTGATGGTACTCGCCTCGCGGACGAGGAGCAAGTCGAACCACGTTTATGGCATTCGCAGAGCCGCCCCTAATCAGCGGTGAGTTTACCCTGAACGTTGATTTCGCTTGGCCCGCTCGCATCATTTTTGACTTCCACGGGAACGCGCCACAGGAGCGTTTTTATCCGGCAGGTTCCGGTGTTGTCTTCCCGGCAATAGAAGAGTGTGAGCTGCAGGCGAAGTTCAGCCTTGCCGGGTTCGAACGTCCTTACTGGAATGCGTAAGGGCAGCTGCAGATTTTTTAGCGACCGACTTACGACTTTGTCGCGCCCGGTTGCGCCAGGTCCGGCTTCAGACCGCAACCCGAGTTGCTCAGGCCCACTCTCAACCGAAACGCGGTAACGCTGCGACGCGGACGGGTTGAGATGGTAACCCGGAGGCAACTCGACCTGAGCCACTAGCGCAGCTTCATTACCCGCGCGCAAGACTTGCCGCGCAAGCTTGATCTCTTCCGCATTCGGTCCGCTTTCATTTTCCGCCAGGCCGTTTGAATTCGACGCGGGCGGCTCAAGTCCCTTGATGTTTAGGGTGGACGTTGCCTTCGTCTTTAGGTCAATCACTCGAATGGCATGATTGTTTGTGTCAGCAACGTAAATCCTGGCATTTGCTACGCTAAGGCCTCCAGGTTCGTAAAATGAGGGTGAGGCGCCATCAGCCTGACCCGGTTTGCCGCTACCGACGAACGTTTTGACTGAGCGCTGTTTGACGTCGAGCTCCTTAATCTTGTGATTGTAGGTGTCGGCGATCAATATTTTGTCGCCGAGGGCTACGACACCAAGAGGATGCTGTAAGCGCACGTTATCGCCAGTGCCATCTTTGTCGCCAAAGTCAAACAAGTCGCCGCCCACCAGCGTTTCGACCAAACCGCCGGCGGGATCGATGGCGCGGATAATGTTTGACTCGCTATCGGCCACGTAAAGACGTCTGCCATCGGAAGTTATGCCCGAAGGTTGGGCGAATCCGGCTTCGAGCAATGACCCATCCTTTCGAGCTTCCTTGCCAGATCCGGCGAAGGTCGAGACTTCCCCCTTTTCGAGATCCATTCTCCAGATCTGGTGTGGACCGGCCATCGTGATGTAAAGCTGCCGTCCTGCAAGTTGCAAATCCCAGGGCGAACTCAACGCGATTGTGCGACCCGGCCCTTGTTGAAAATGGTCGAGCGATTGTTTCCCGGTGCCGGCGATCGTATCTACCGTCTTTGCCTTGAGGTCCACCCGCCGAATCAAATGGTTTTCTGTGTCAGCAACATAGAGAGTGTCGCCGCCTGGCACCCCGAGCAGGCTGCCTCTTTCGAGCGCCATGCCCTGAGGTCGATAGAAACTCGCTTTCTCAAATGATCCATCAGTGGCTCCGGCTGTACCGTTCCCGATGGTATCGATCAGTGTGCCGTCGAGTTTGGTGATGACGATGCGATTGTGGTTTGAATCGGCGATAAAGAGCCGATCGCTTTTCTGGTCGGCAAAAATCTTTCCGGGAAACGCCAATGGTAGGTCGCCAACTTTCGCTCGTTCCAAAGTAAGCTTGAGTGGCTCTTCATTCAATTCGCCGCGGCTGCGAAACTCAGTCACCACTTTTCCGACCACCTGGTCAATAAGCTCGTAGTTTCCTTCGCCCGATACGGAACCAAGGACGTAGCCGGCCGGATCGATCAAGATCTGAGTGGGCCAGGCGCGAATGCCATAGCTTTGCCAAACCTTGAATTCGGCATCGTTGTAGACGGGATGCTCCAGTTTGTATCGCAGAATAATCCGCCGGATGTTTTCCGTTTCTTTTTCATTCTCAAACTTCGCCGAGTGAACGCCGATGACCACCAGCTGGTTTGGATACTTTGCTTCGAGCTTTTTAAGATCGGGAATGATATGGATGCAGTTGATGCAGCCGTAGGTCCAAAAATCCAGCAGCACAACTTTACCCTTGAGTGCAGCAAGCGAGAGCGGCTTGTCAGTGTTGAGCCAGCCACGACCGCCGATAATCTCCGGCGCGCGCACGCGAGCCTTTTCCTGGATGGACATAACGGGGCCTTTCAAGAGGTTAGGGAGAGATTGAGCTGACAGAACTGCGGCGGCAACTAACAAAAGCGCCAGGACGATTGCCACCATTGAACCTTTGGATAAGAGGTTTCTCAATATTTGCTCCTCTTTAGGAAGTCGCGCTCAGTATCGTCCCTGGACGGACAACGGCGGACAGGTCGCTAGCAAAACGGATATGATTGGGGATTGCGCTCAGTTTCATTTTTGTATTGCCCCGTCGAAGACGCTCTGCTTCGACTCAATCGTGTTCGTGCGGAGTTGCTTCCTCGTTATCCTTGTTCTCAAGAGTTGCGTCAAGGCGATCAACGGCGCGGCGAAGATGTGGAATTGTGATCGACCCTCCGACCACCAGCGCCACATTAAAGACATCAAGAAACTCGGGCCTCGTCACTCCCGCGGTTACACACTTCTTGATGTGATACGTAATACAGTCGTCACAACGAAGCACGATAGATGCGACCAAACCCAGAAGCTCTTTAGTGCGTTTGTCTAGAGCGCCATCTTCGTAGGCCTGTGTGTCGAGCGCGAAGAATCGCTTGAGCCCCAGATGATTGCTGCCGAGCAGCTTTTCGTTCATGTCCGCTCGGTAACGGTCGAATTCATCCATTGAGAAAGTCCCTTCCGGCGCATTATAGCCAGGATAAATTACAGTTCAGCGTTCTTTTCAACCAACTCACCATCGTCCTGCATACGATGACAAGTACCATTTCCGGGCTTTACACCTTCGACGGCGTTATTGTACTTCTTCACAAAGTTCCGTCGATGATCCCATTCGAGGAAACCCGACCGATGCATAGCTGAATCGGAGAACCGCCACAAAGGATCACTTGGATCCGCAATAAAGTGACTGGTTGCTACAATATCGTCGCTCTCATTTACGACGAGATCGCATAGAACACTGAGTCGCGCTGAAGAATACTAATGGCACGCCTTTTCAACGTCACAAGAAACAACTATCTTTCTGGTCCCCGCCGAGCCATTCTAACGGCGCGCACATAAAGTCGCCACACAGGGTACAGAATCGGTGACCCGGTACGTCCCAATTCTGTATTGAACGGCACAGTTTCGCTAGAATGCCCTCGATGATTTGTGATGAATGAGCAGCGCATGAATAACCAAGCGATCGACAACACACAACCTTCCTTTGACGAGGCGATTGCGAAAGGGGCAGTTCTTACATTGCAACTCGTCTGCGCAGGTTCAGTCCAGTTTGGTATCTTCGCAGAAGAAATCGCGACCATCGTCGCGTGGCGAGAGCCGACGCCGTTGCCGCAGGCCCCCAAGTCTGTTCTCGGAGTTGTAAGTATTCAGGGCCGTATGTTGACAGTCCTGGACCTCGCAATGTTGACAGGCCGTGCAGCAGCCTCAAATGACGTGCCGGCTCGACACCTCATTGCGCTACGCGGTGACGAGCAACTCGCCCTCGCGATTGAAACGTTGGGCGAAACAATCGAGATTGCCAAAGATGATTTCAATGCAAAACGAGAAAGTGGCGAGGCACTTGTTCTCGGAGTGTTGCCGCGCGAAGGCGCAGAGATAAATATCCTCAACCCGCAGGAATTATTTCCAACTGCGATTCAAGGACGTGAACGCCGCAGGCGTCGTTTCTAAGTACGAATGAGAAAATCCTGCCCGAGTGTTAGAATCGAAATCGAATAACAATTGCGAATTCCTCGGGAACAGTCTGCGCTGTTCCTTTAGGGTTCGCTTTCACTGACAACGGTAAATTATGCATGACCAGGCCTTCACAATTCTTGAATATCATGAGCTTCGGGCGCTGATTCGGCGCGGCGCTCAAACGCCCATGGGACAAGCCCGCATAGAGGGGCTTGCGCCACTCGGGAATATTGCTGACCTGCAGCAGGAACTGCTGGCGGTTGCCGAGTGTGTGGATTTGCGAAAACGAGGAGTTGCCTGGAGGTTCAGTGAGCTTGGCGATCCGTCCGATAGAATTGCACTCTTGCGAGTCGCGGGATCGACATTAGAAATCACCGCGATTCTTGAGCTCAAACTCTTATCTGAACAGGCAATGGCGGCCCGGGCGTCGATTCTGGCAGAGCGCGACACGTCGCCGGTGCTATGGACCCTGGTCGGAAGCCTGCCAACTGAGTTGAGCCGCCTTAGCGCTCGCATCGCAAATAAGATTCTGCCGACCGGTGAGCTGGATGATCGCGCCAGTCCCGAGCTGGCGCGAATACGTCACGAGATTGGCGTGTTGCGCTCCCGCATTACTCGAACGCTTGAAACTGTAATGCGCAAATCTGGCGAGGCCATCCAGGATGAGTTGGTAACTATTCGCAACGATCGATTTGTGATACCGGTGAAATCAGACCACCGGGCGCGCGTTAGCGGCGTGGCGCATGGCTACTCGTCGTCAGGTGCGACAGCTTTCGTTGAACCGCTTGAGACCATTGATGCTAACAACGAATTGCAGGCACTTCACGAAGCAGAGCTGCGCGAGATCTTCAAAATACTTTTCGGTCTGACTGAAGAGCTGCGCGCGCAACTGCCGGCGATTGAAATGGCCGCCGGCGCAGTTGCCGAACTTGATTTCGTCAACGCGAAAGCAGTCTTTCATCAGAAGTTCAACTGCATGATCCCGGAGATCGCCGGGAGCGCAGGCAAGCGGGGTCCGGAAATTCAGAGCCTTTCCGCACTGGAGGGCGGCGAATCCTCAGGCTCTGGAACACTCGAACTCATTGAAGCGCGCCATCCACTACTCGAAGAAAACCTGCGCGCGTCAGGTGCCGCAGTTGTTCCGGTGTCGTTCGCGCTCGACGAAAAAAACAACACGATGGTGATCTCGGGCGCCAACGCCGGCGGCAAGACGGTGGTGCTGAAGACGGCCGGCTTACTCACGTTGATGGCTTTGTCCGGTATTCCCATCCCGGCGCGAAAAGCTCGGGTCCCGTTTTACCAATCGGTTCTGGCCGACATTGGCGACCATCAATCGCTGGCTGCAAATCTTTCCACCTTCACCTCGCACGTCGCAAACATCGCGCGCATGATTGAAATTTGCGATTTTCCCGCACTGGTTTTGCTCGATGAGGTTGGAACTGGAACTGATCCCGAGGAAGGCTCGGCTCTGGGTGTTGCAGTTGTCGATCACTTCCGCAGGGTTTGCGGCGCGCATGTTATGGCCACAACGCATTACAGCGGCTTGAAGATGTACGCGGGCAATGAAGAAGGCGTGCTCAACGCCAGCGTCGAGTTTGATGAAAAGACGTTGCGGCCAACGTACCGGTTGGTTGTTGGCGTTGCCGGCTCCTCTTCCGGGCTTGAGATTGCGAGGCGATTTGGGATTCCGGATAGGGTGATTGATGTCGCGCTGGAGTCAGTAAAGGATTCTTCGCGCCAGGCCACGGAGTATCTGCGCCGAATCAAGCGTGAAGCGGAAGAGGCGGAAGCTCTAAGCAAAGCGCTTGAGGAAGAACGCGCCGCGGTCGCGGAAAAATTCGCTTCCCTCAATAAGGAAGCCGAAAAGAAAGAGCGGGAGCGCGAGATGCTTTTTCAGCGCGCACTCGAGAAAACGGTAACTGAGTTTGAAAAGCGATCGCGCGAGATTGTAGCCACGATCCAGGATAGGTCCGAGCGCCTAAAGGTCGAGCGTGAGTCTCAACGTCGAGTCGCTGAGCTAAAACGCGAAGCACAACGCGCCACGACTGCTGGAGGAAAAAGGGAAACGATTGCAGCTTCCGCGACTGCTAGTGCGCGCGGCGTTCGCGTCATGCGTGACGGACAGGTAGTTCAGAAGGACTCAGCTAAAGAGGCTAACGAATCGGAAGCGATGCACTACGTCCCCGGCGCCACTAGGGAGATTGTTGTTGGTGATAGAGTTAAACTCCGCTCGTTTGGCTCGATCGGGATCGTGGACAGCCTGAAAGATGACGAAGCCGAGGTGCGCGTGAAATCTCTGCGGCTCAGGGAGAAGCTTGAGAATCTCGAACTAGTTGAACTCGCAGCTCCCGCCAAATCCAAAACTGAGAAGTTTGCGGGCTTGGGTAAAGCGCGAGGCAACGAAGTTCATTTAAAGGCTGCACAGCAGAATGGCCGCTCCGAGCTAAACGTGATCGGCCAAACAACTGACCAGGCGGTTGACGCGGTAGACAAGTTTCTCGACGAGGCTTCGATGGCTGGTTTGGCTCAGGTACGAATTATTCATGGGCACGGCACCGGTGCTTTGCGGCGTGCCATCGCAGACATGTTGAAGGATCATCCGCACGTCGCGCGCTTCACCGCGGCGCCTCAGGATCAGGGTGGTTCGGGTGCGACCCTGGCTGAGTTGAAGCAGTAACTGCGATACAAATGCGCTATCCACAAACATTCCTAGACGATCTCAAGCGCCAGGCTGACATTGTGCGCGTGATTCAGGATTACGTGCAGCTCAAGAAAAAGGGCGCAAACTGGATGGCGTGCTGTCCCTTCCACAAAGAAAAGACACCTTCGTTTTCGGTTAGTCCTGTTAAGGAAATCTTCTATTGCTTCGGTTGTCACAAGGGCGGTTCGGTTTTCACTTTTGTGATGGAGATGGAACGCGTCTCTTTTCCAGAGGCGATCAAGCTGGTGGCCGAAAAGTCAGGTGTTCCTCTGCCGATAATGATTGAGGACAGCCGCTTCCAGGCCAGGCGGCTGGAATCCGAAGAAGTCATCGAGCTGAATAGGTGGGCGCTTGATTGGTGGGAGCAGCAACTCGAGTCGAGTGCAGAAGGTCGCATCGCCCGCGAGTATCTTAAGGACCGCGAGATTACGGACGAAACGCGCAAAACATTTCGTTTGGGGTATGCGCCGGACAGTTGGGACGCGCTTTCGAGTTACCTTCGACAAAAGGGCGCCACCCAGGAGCAGATAGATCGGAGCGGACTGGTCGCGAAAAAGGAGGAGGGTCGTTCCTACGATCGATTCCGTGGACGTCTAATCTTTCCCGTGATGGATATTCAGGGAAAACCGATCGCATTCGGTGGTCGAACACTTAAGGGTGAAGACGCGAAATACATTAACTCGCCCGAAACTGCAGCCTACATAAAAGGGCGAAATCTTTTTGGTCTTCACCTGAACCGCGATGAAGTCCGGCGCAACGGATTCGTCATTTTGGTAGAAGGTTTTTTGGATTTAATTGTTCCTTACCAGTTCGGAATTCGTAACGTGGCCGCGAGTCTGGGAACAGCGCTGACGCCTGATCAAGTGAAACTATTAAGCAGGTTTGCCCGCAAAGTTGTAGTCAATTATGATGGTGATCAGGCGGGGGTGCAGGCAGCAAAGAAGGCGATTGAAATACTGCTGGCGGAAGATCTCGAAGTCAAAATCCTGGTGCTTCCGGATGGCACTGATCCTGATGAGTTCCTTAGAAAGTCTGGCGCGAGTGAATACCATCGACAGCGTGGCGAGGCGCAACCCCACATACAATTTGTAATCGACCAGGCTGTGCGGGATCGCAAACTTAGCAATCCTGCCGACAAGGAAGCGGCGATTGATGAGGTTCTCCCGTACATTCGGGCGGTCCGCAGTCGGCTTCAGAAGCGCGAATACTTTGACATCGCAATGGACTCGCTGCGAATAAGCGATGCCACAGTGAAACGAGAGTTGTGGCATTCAATCAGGACAGGAATTAATGAACGTGCCCGAGTCGGGCAGCAGACCACCAAGAGAGCGCAAGTGAGACTTACCGTGGCGGAGCAGAGGCTTTTGGAACTGCTTCTGGCCGATGAGGAACTGCGCCGAATTGTTTTGCCTAAACTGGAACCTGGGGACTACGACGACCTTCCTACCGCTCTTATTTTCCGTGCTTTGGTGGAAGGGCAACATGAAGACGCTGAAATCGACTTCGACTTTTTGAGTAAGAAGACCGAGGGAGATCCCATCTCGGAGCTTTTGCCGAGTCTTCTAATGAGCGAAGCTGAAGTTTCGGAGAATGCCCAATTAGAAGCGCGGCAGTTAGACGCTCAAAGGTGTATTGACGCCCTGAGATTGATGAATGTAGATCGTCGCCTTAGTGACCTGCGCTCAGAGATCGCTGTCGCCGAGCGCAATGGAGACACGGAACGTCGCGATAAACTATCGATTGAACACTTGCAATTAATCCGGCGCAGGGACGGATTGCTGCCAAAAGCTGAAGCGATGCAAATTGGGCATTAGCACACGCGTTCCGAGTTTCAATCACCCCGGCTGGACTCGTTCTCCCGAAGTTATTAATGTATCCCGCTCCGGGAAGTTGGATTTTTCTCACAACCCGCGTTTTGATTCTAAGTTTACTTAGGGAAAGAGCTAAGTGAGTATCGAAGATAAAGATCGGGACGACGTAATGGAGCGCCTGCTCGAGTTGGGCGGCGACAAGAAATACCTTACGTTCGACGATCTGAATCGCGAATTACCTGACAATGTCGTTTCTCCCGACGATATCGAAGATGTCCTGCAAAAGCTCGAAGGCTCAAACATTCCGGTAGCCGACTCCGAAGAAAGACTGCTTGAACAGGCCGCTGCAATTGCGGCTGATGACGAGGACGTGACTGACGAAGATGTCGAACTCGATCTTTCACCGGGCGCTTTGGAAAAAACCAACGATCCGGTTCGGCTCTACTTACGCGAGATGGGGGTGGTCCCGCTGCTCACGCGTGAAGGCGAAGTGTCTATTGCAAAAAGAATTGAGCGTGGACAGCTCAAGACTCAAAAGGCTATTGCACGTTCGCCGATTGCGGTTAAGGAAGTTCTGAAAATCGGCGAAGATCTCGACGCCGGCACGGCCAACATTCGCGAGATCGTTATCTTCTCCGAGCAGGCTGAACTCACCGGCGATGAAGATTCGGATAAGGCGGAGGAGTATAAGACTTGGACCGTTGAAGGAATTCAAAACATTCGAAAAGTCTTCAGGCAGGGCCTGAAGGAATGGGAGAAACTACGCGTCGAGCAAAAGGCTATCCGCGGCAAAAAGAGCAAGAAGGTAATGCGTATGCGCCGGAGGGTAGCTCGCCTACGGCTGGAGATAGCCCAGGAAATTGGCCGTCTGAACATTACCGAGCGGGCGCGTCAACGCTTGATTGGTTCGATTCGTACGGTACAAAAAGAGGTTCGTGATGCTGAGCGCGAAATAGACAGTTTCACGGAGAAGCTCAATCGCAAACGGATTAAAGCTGACGATCTGAAAGAATACAAACGCCGCATCTCCGTCGCTAAGAAACGCCTGCAGCAGATCGATGTTGACCACAACATAACTCCTGTTGAGATCAAGCGATCGCTACAAGCAATCGTAATCGGCGAACAGCAGACCGGGCAGGCTAAACGAGAGTTAGTCGAAGCAAACCTGCGTTTAGTTGTGTCAATAGCCAAGAAGTATACGAACCGCGGCCTTCAGTTTTTGGATTTAATCCAGGAAGGCAACATCGGGTTGATGAAGGCGGTCGACAAGTTTGAATGGAGGCGGGGTTATAAGTTTTCCACCTATGCGACGTGGTGGATTCGTCAGGCCATTACGCGCGCGATCGCGGACCAGGCGCGCACCATCCGCATTCCGGTGCACATGATTGAAACCATAAACAAGCTGATTCGAACGTCGCGCGCGTTGGTGCAGGAGTTGGGCCGCGAACCGACCAGCGAAGAGATCGCCAGGAAGATGGACATTCCGGTTTCCAAGGTTCGCAAGGTTTTGAAGATTGCGCAGGAACCAATCTCCCTGGAAACTCCAATTGGCGAAGAAGAAGATTCGCATCTTGGGGACTTTATCGAAGACAAGTCCATATTAAACCCGGCCGATGCTGTGGTGGCTTCCAACTTGCGCGAGATTACCGATGAGGTTTTGGCTACACTAACGCCGCGCGAGGAAAAGGTCATCAAGATGCGCTTCGGCCTTGGGACCACCGGGTCTGAGCATACCTTGGAGGAAGTCGGACAGCATTTCGCAGTCACTCGCGAGCGCATTCGTCAAATTGAGGCGAAAGCGCTTCGTAAACTTCGGCACCCTTCGCGTTCCCGCAAGCTCAAAGCTTTTCTGGACAACACGCAGCTTTGATCAAATAAATTCTTTCCAACAATAATAAAGGGCGTGGAAGATTGACTCCTCCCCGCCAATTTTCTGTTACTTGAATGGAGCTACTTGAAGGTCAAGAACGCAGCACTCTTGGCGGTATGATCAAAGTTGTACTGATATGTAAACCCTGGGAATTCAAGCGGGAGTACAAATTGTACCCTTACTTCCATGCGATTATCTCGCTGCACCGGCTCAATCACGGCGTCAGGAGGTACACCGTAGTCCTTTCCAGCTTTGGTAAGTTGGTCTTTTATCCATGAAGGAGGATATCCCTGGGTTACGGCGACGTCCACGTTGTGCTGCATTAAATCCTTAAGAAGATAAGATTGATAGGCGACAGGAATATATATATAGCCGACGTACGCGATAATCCCAATAATTGCAACGACGATTATGAATTTAAGTCGAGCGCCTCCGCGCTCGCTAGTTCTTGTAATAGTATTCATCCTAATCCTTAATGTCTGGCCCCTTGGTTTCCCAGGGCGTCCCGGAGTGATTGTCTCACCAAAATTTGACTAATTTCTTTTCCATCCACGATCCGCGCCCGCCCGATGCGCTCGAGGACGACCCATTGAACGTGGCCACCCGCGCTTTTCTTGTCGAGCATCATCGCGTTTGCAATTGCGTTCTCGTCCAAATCGCTCGCCGTGGGGAGGGGTCCACACAAATTGACTGCCTCGCTGAGCAATTCTAACTCCGATTGGTGGAGCAAACCTAGATTCTTTGACAGTTCGCCGGCAACCAGGATTCCATGACCCACAGCTTCGCCATGGCGAAAGCGCCGGTAGCTAGTTACGGCTTCGAGAGCGTGACCAATTGTGTGACCGAAGTTTAGAATCCGCCGCGAACGATGATCACGACGAACAATATCTTCACGTTCATCCGCTGCCACAATTGACGCCTTGAAAGAACAATGAGACGCAATAAGGTCTTCCAGTTGGGAAGAACTCAGAGCTGACTTTGAACTAAAAAAGCGCAGAAAGTCAGTTGTTTGTTTGAAGAGCTTCCGGCTACCGACAGCCCCCTGCTTGATTGTCTCGCACCAACCCGCAACAAGCTCGCGAGGCGGCAGGGTCCCAAGCGTCTCGACGTCCACGATGACAGCGCTGGGCTGATGAAAACAGCCAATGAGATTTTTTCCGGCGGGGAGATTGACGCCGGTTTTGCCTCCCACCGATGAGTCGATTTGGGCAAGTAGCGTAGTGGGGATTTGAACAAACGGCACACCGCGCAGATAGACAGCTGCAGCGAAACCAGCCAGGTCGCCCACGACTCCCCCACCTAAAGCGACTACTCCATCGCTGCGCTCGATGCGCGTTTCATTAAGAAACCGAAGGGCTTTTTCAGCTGTGCGAACCGACTTATGACGTTCGCCATCGCCTATTAACCAATGAGCGACCGAGAAACCGTTTGCTCTGAGACTTCTGCGTACCGCTGCGCCATAGAGAGAAAAAATTTTCGGGTTTGAGATGAGGGCAATGCGTTGTGCTCGCTTGCCGAAGCAATCTCGCGCGATGTCGCCCGCTTCGGGAAGAATTCCGCGGCCAATTCGGATCTCGTATTCATGCTGTCGCTCTTTTGTATGAACGTGAAGCCGTGGCAATACCAAACTCCTCCCGTCGAATCAATCAGCTTGGCCAGCAGGGAATATCTTGGGTTCAATGCAGGACCAGGAAGCGCGCATTCTAGCATGCGGCCTTAATTAAGGAGCTGGATTGGGATGGAAAACTCAGTAGGAAAAAGCGAATGGGCGCGACAAACGTGGGAGTACGTCGCGCCCATCCATATTCGTGGTCACTGTCCTCACCCCAGCAACCACTTGAGACGGAGGATTCACCAACCGTCTCTTCTTGCCCCACAATATACATCGCAAGGCGCATGCCCCGCAAGAGGCTTTTATTTAATGAACAACCAGTTCTTTGTTTTTCTAGCGTTCTCGTGAAGGCGCTGATCTGGTCCGTAAATATTGAAGGTGTTAGGAGGCAGGACAATGTAATTGTTTCAAGACCCAGGCGTAAAGACTCCACACCTGAACAGCCTTTAGGCCCCAAGACTTTTCTGAATTACAGCGGCCAGCGCATTGGCGTGCTTCTCGATTTCATCCTGGTTTTCGCCCTCAATCATCACACGCGCCAACGGCTCAGTGCCGGAATAACGCAGGAGGAGTCTCCCTCGTAAGCCGAGCTCCGCTTCGATTTGGCGCGCGGCGCTTTGGATTGCGGCAACCTCATTGAAGGGCGGCTTCACCTTGACCGCGACGTTTACCAGTATTTGGGGAAATGTCTGAAACCCTTCCGTTAATTCGTGTAGAGCCTTTCCTTCTTCTGTGATTGCGCGCAGCACGCAGAGGGTCGTAATCAAACCGTCTCCGGCGAGGCTTAACTTCGGAAAGATAATGTGACCCGACTGTTCACCCCCCAGACTCGCTCCCAAGCGCACTAGCTCCTCCAAAACATATTTATCGCCAACATCAGTTCGAACCAGGTGAACGCCCTGCGATTTGAGCGCAACCTCCAATCCGATGTTGCTCATTACCGTCGCCACGACCGTCGCATGATGCAAGTGATGGCGTGCCTGCATGTATCTGGACAAAACCCACAAGCTGGCATCACCGTTAATTAATCGGCCTTTCGCATCCACAAACAAAGAGCGATCGGCGTCTCCATCGAATGCGACGCCGATATCCGCATTTTGGTCGACCACTTCATGCTGTAGGCCTTCCATGTGAAGCGAACCCGAGCCGAGGTTAATATTGCGGCCATCTGGATGGTCGTTAATAGTTGTGACGCTTGCCCCAAGCCGCTCAAACAGCTCAGACGCAAAAGCTGAAGCGGCACCGTTGGCACAATCGAGGACGAGTTTGATCCCGTTGAGGTTCATGCCCTGGCCGATCTCCATGACGAGAAAATCCAGATAACGAGTTTTGAGCTCGGTTTCACTATTTCTACCGGCATCCATCCCTGCTGTTGAGGCAATCGGGGATCTGTGGCCCACAGTCTTTGAGGTACGCCGATCAATTTCCAGGGAAACATCGACTTCGATTAGACGTTCAGTTTCCTCGTCAAGCTTACGTCCTGACGGAGCAAATATCTTGAGGCCGTTGTCGGAATAAGCGTTGTGGGAAGCACTGATCACTATTCCCGCATCGGCGGGCAGTGTTCGGGCGAGAAAGGCAACGCCGGGCGTCGTAATTACGCCGGCCGATTTCCAATGCGCACCGGCTTTGGCCGCGCCCTCTGCTAAGGCTTGCTCTAACCAGCTACCCGATTCACGGGTATCCCTTCCAATCACTATCAGCGGCGCACGTCCCAGTTTGTTTTTCAAGTGGGTAGCGAGAGAGGCGCCCACCGTCTCAACTGTCGCAGCATCCAGCGGAAATATTCCCGCTTCGCCGCGCATACCATCGGTGCCAAAAAGTTTCGTCATTGCAATTGGAGAGTTGTTGGCAGAACTAGTGTCGCTCGGAAGGCGCAATAAACCTCCTTGCGTAGATGGAGGGGTCGCCGGTGACTAAGCTGATATGCACATCTGTACGCCTCTTCTCGGCGACTTCCACGCGGACATTCACAGTTGGATCGAGGATATCGATTTTGGGGTCAGGAATATTTATCGCGACATTGGGGAGACTAAAACTTTCGCTTTTTCCGTCAAGCCACACCGTCTCGGTCATTGCTTTACGCAAGGCATTCACACGATCTGATGGACCGCTCACTCTAATCCTGGCAGGACTCGTGCTGAAACCAGTGATCTCATACCCTGCTTGCAACTTGCCTTCAAATTTAATTTCCACCTCTATCTCCGATTCCATGCTGGGCTCAAGCCGAATAGGAATGGTGGTCGGCTGAAAGCCCTGAATCTTCACTCCCGGCGGCAAGTCCATTTTTACACGATCGTGCGACAATCGAACGACTCGCTCTCCTGGCTTCTGATCGCTGACATCGACAGTTGCCACCAAGGCTCCCGATCCAATGTCTTTGAGTTTGTCCGGACTTCCCGTAAGAATCACTTCCACACTGCCGGGAGGTTCATTGCTAATCTCAAACCCTTTCTGCTTAAGAAAATTTAGCTGAACACCGGGGACACGCAACGTCTTTGGTTCGTTCTGACCAGTGACCGCTAACCAGAGGACGGCGGTTATGGCCACGGCCAGCAGTTTCAGACTCCAGTCTTCGAGCAGTAGCTTGCGCGCCCACCGCTCAAGCAGGTTTGGCGGCCGCTGAGTTGGTGCTGTTGCTTCGTCGTCGATGTCTTGAAAAGGCATTACTAAATCTCAGTTCACAGACTAAAACACAGACTCAAATTGAGGCGACTTCTTCACTTTCCGCATCTGACTCGCTTTGCTTTTCCGGGGGCTTTACTTTTTCCCGCTTGGGCGAGACCTCGAGTGCCTGGGAGATGGCGGCTCGAAGTCTGGGCGCGTCTAACCCCCGTTTTATTTCCCCACGCTGGACGATGGAAATCAGGCCTGATTCCTCCGAAACCACCACCGCAACCGCATCCGTGTCTTCGGTGACACCGAGTGCCGCTCGATGTCGTGTTCCCAGATCCCTGGAAAGGCGCGGATTCAGAGTTAAGGGAAGGAAACACGAAGCCGCGGCCACGCGGTGGCGTCGAACCACAACGGCGCCGTCATGAAGTGGCGACTCTGGATTAAAAATGCTGACAAGCAGATCGTAGCTGAGTTCGGCATCCAACTTGACTCCGCCATCGATTATGTTCTTAAGGCCAATGTTACGTTCGATAACAATCAAAGCACCCGTCTTCGTCGACGATAAAGTAGTGGCTGCCAGGATTATTTCGTCATAAACGCCCTCGCCAAATTGTCCAAAGTGTCTGCGCGCGAAAGGCATGCGAAATCGGTTGCCAAAGGTAATTAGCGCCTGCCGGATCTCGGATTGGAAGAGGACAATGATGGCGACGCCGATGTATAGAAGTGCGCCGCGCAAAAGAAACGCAAGGGTTGCCAGGTCTTGTCTGACCGCGACCCAGTAGAGGAGGGCAAAGACCCCGATCGCGGCGGCCATGGGAGCGGCGCGAGTTCCCCGAACGAGTTTCAAAACTGCATACACAAGCAAGAAGACAAGGACAAGATCCGCGATGTTGCGCGGCTCACTAAGCCTTCCCATGTACTCCGTGTATGGCAGTAGTAACAACATCTCTTGGTTTGAAACCCCGGATTTTCGATTTGCGATTCAGAAGCAGCAATTTAGTTTCACCAAACCGTAATCTAACAATTCCTCAAAACCTGTCAGCCAACGTGTTCCGCCACACGCTCCTGGTCGGCGCTCTCGCTTTGGCGCGCAGTCTCCAAAAAAATCATTTCAACTTTTGGTTCCGCGCGTTTAATCAATTCTTCAACCTCTTCGATTGTCTTGACGATATCGCCCGTCAAAAGATCGTCGCGAAGATTTATGTGGGCATTGATCAAAATCTGTTTCGGCGCAAGATGCATCGTTAGTAACTCAACGACTTTAACTACGTTCGGATGACTTTCAATCGCCTGTATTATGGCCTGGACACTCTTTGGATTGGCCGCCTCTCCCAGTAACAAGCCGCGGGATGTACGCGCCAGCACAAACGCCACGACTGCCAAAACCAACCCTATTGTGATCGACGCCACTCCATCCCAGTATGCGCCATCGCCTGGCCCAGTGTGATGGTCGGTGAGGTAAATCCCAACGCCGGCAATAACGATACCCAGCAGCGCCGCAGAATCTTCAAAAATCACCGTCTTCGCCGTTGGATCCTTCGACTCGCGAAGATATGCAAAGAACGTAAGGCCTTCGTGGTGTGCCTCTTTCACTTCCTGATAGATTGCCAGCGCAATCGAACCGGCTTCCAGGACAAATGAGATGCCGAGTACCCAGTAAGCCCATTCCAAATTTTCCGGCGGATGGGGATGCTTAAGCTTTGCAATACCTTCGTAAATCGCGTAAGTCGCCCCAACTCCGAAGATGAAAATAGCAGCTATGAAAGACCAGAAGAACCGTTCCTTACCGTAACCGAAGGGATGTTTTTCGGAAGCCGGACGCTTATAGAAACGTAACCCGAGCAGCAGAAACACTTGATTGGTCGTATCAGCAAACGAATGGAGCGACTCAGCCATCATTCCGCTCGAGCCGGTAATAACAGCGGCCGCGAACTTTAGGATGGTGATAAGACCATTGGCAAAGAGCGCGCCCAATACGGCCAGCATCAGCGGTTTCCTTTGGCTTTGAAATGAAGCTCCGGTTGGATTATCGCGAAAAAATAGAACTGTGGCAATGGTGGCTCTCGGAGGTACGACATTCAGAAGCGGCGTCCGTTACAATTTCGTCGAGTTAGGAAGGTTGAACTAGCGTGGGCGAGGTTTGCTCTTCGGTCGCCGAGTCACTTTTCCTCTTTGCAGAAAACCTACCAGCTTGCCTTTGGCATTGACCACGGCGAGGGAGCCAACCCCGTTTCCCTTCATTAACTCCTGCGCTGAATCAAGCGTCGTGGAAGGATCAACAAAAAAACCTGGACCAATCGGCCGCATTACTGATTGCACGCGTGTCCTGGCCCATCGTTCGCGGGGCAGCGATTTCAGGTCCTCCAACGACAAGATTCCGTGGAGTTGGCCTTCTACGGCTACCGGAAAACTCGTTTGTCGATGAAGTGGAAGAATATCATCCACTAGTCTACTCACCATGAGTGCAGGGTCAATTGCAATCGGCTGCGACATCGCCTCCGCAACAGTCACCAGTCTGGCGCCTTGCGCGCCCCTCACAACCTTTGCGGCGGTATCGAGCAGAAACATTCCGACAAGAATGGACCAACCACCCATGAAGTAAGGCTGCGTAGCTCTCCAGTTGGGCGCAATCAGTATGTAGATGCCAAACAGAATGAGCGTGCCGGCGATCAGCATTCCGCAGATGCCTGCCATGCGTGTTGCTTCATTCATGTTTCCACTCTTGCGCCAGAGAATCGCACGCAAGACGCGGCCACCATCAAGCGGATAACCGGGCAGTAGGTTGAAGAGCGCGAGAAGTAAATTTCCTGCCGCAATCAGGAAGAACACTACAAACGTGGCCGCGTAATCTCCCAAAGCCGCGATCTGTGTGCCACCGAAAGCGAGTACGGCAAACAAAAAGCTGGCTGCCGGTCCCGCGGCTGCAATGCGCAGTTCGGCGCGCGGATTCTGAGGTTCCGTCCGAAGCCGGGCCAGCCCCCCAAAAGGATGAAGGACGATCTCGTCAATTTCAATTCCTTCCGCTCGCGCCATCAACGCGTGTGAAAGTTCGTGGCCGAATACGGAGAGAAAAAGGCCGGCAGTTGTGATAACTCCCAAGATCCATGCGGTCGCGGAGGGGAGGGGTGGCATTTGTACATTGCCAAGCTGCATAGCATGGCTTTGTAAATTGCTTGCAATCAGCCAAACACTGAGCGCGACAATAGCAAACCAGCGATAGTCTATGCGGACAGGAATGCCATAGACTCGAGCAATTGTCAGTTGTCGTTTGAAGATTGTGGCAAGACGCATAACAAGTCCGGCAGGCAAACCGCCAAGACGCCAACAACGCCAACAATGCCAACAATGCCAACAACGCCAAGATGATTACGTTGTTTGTTCTACTGGGGATTAGTACCCAAGCCGAGGTTGTCGCTATTTTTGATGCCGGCTCCTCGTTGCCATTCTTTGCGTCTTGGCGGTCAAGCGTTAAAGTGCACCGCTGGCACGCTGCCAATCAACTTCCCACAAAGCAACCTGTTGTTCTCGGTTTTTGACCATGATCGGGTCGCGTGTCTGGAGCTTGTAACGGCTGCGAGCGGCCTTCGCTGTAGCATCGCTCACTAGAATCTCGCCGCCTCTGGCATTTGATTCCAGCCGCGACGCGGTGTTTACCGTGTCGCCGATTGCCGTGTACTCGGACCGTCGTTCAGAGCCGATGTACCCTATGGTCGCTTCACCGGTATGCAAACCAATACCGACGCCGATTTCCGATAGTCCTTCCTCCCGCAACTCGACGTTTATGCCTAGAATTCTGCGCTGCATCGCCACGGCCGCATTCAGCGCGTTGGAGGCATCTTCGGGAGTAGCTGTTGGCGCGCCAAAGAGTGCCATCAATCCATCACCGAGATACTTGTCCAGAGTCCCGCCGTGAGCAAAAATAATGTCGGTCATTGCCGAGAAATACCTGTTGAGCAGACCGACAATTCTTTCCGGTTGGGCATGCTCGGAGATGCTTGTGAACCCGCGAATGTCGGCGAAGAGCACTGTAATTGTTTGATTAACTCCGCCGAGCTTAAACGATTCGGGATTCTCGAGCATCTGCTTGACCACATATTCGGGCAGGAAGCGACTGTAGTTTGCGCGCGCCACCTCCTCACGGGCCAAACGCTCATGGGCCCGGGCGTTTTCGACGGCGATTGCTGTTTGGGCGGCGACAGCACTGATCAACTCAAGATCGTCGGGTTTGAAGGCAGCAAAGGGATCCAGCCGATCCGCATAAATCGCTCCATGGACCCGCGACTCTCCAACAAGCGGAGCACATATCGTCGAACGAACTCCCTGAGATACGATCGAATCGACGCCGGCAAACTCCTCGTCTGAGGCTGCATCCTGAGAAAGCAGGGCTACGCGATCCTTCATCACCTTTCGCGTAATAGTGCGGCCGATGGTCAGCCTGCGAGCATGGTTGTTGAGACTTTCATCTCGAGCGCGCATGGCTATCGGGTTCAATTTCACATCTTCGGGATTCTCATCGCCGGTGCCTTCAGCGAGAAGAGCGACGACTCGATCGGCAGGAGTTGAACGAAAAATGATATCGGTGGCTTTCGCAAAAATCGCATCGAGATCAAACACTGATCCTAACGTTTTGCTCATCTCGTAAAGCGCGGTGAGTATGTTTGCTTTGCGTTGCAGCGCTTCGAGAACTTTGTCTCTCGCCGGAGATGTCGTTGCTGTCTCGGCCTGTTTTGAATGCAACACCGTTGACATTACGTCCGTGGCAGAGATGAGTAGTTGTGTATGGCCAAGAGGCTTATCGTCGTAGCGTACATCTGTTGTACGTTCTTCCGCTGCCTGTTCAAAACGTATCGTGCTGGCGCCTATGGTTATGCGATCGCCATTCTTTAATTGAGACTCGCTATGGGGTCCGCCGTTAACGAAAACCTTGTTCGCGCTACGTCGCAGTTGTCCATTAATCATTGCGCCGTCCACTAGAGTAAATGAGCTATCCTCGGACGACTTGATATGTGCGTGGTATCGCGAAGCGCGGGGATCATCAAGTACGACAGTGTTGTCCGGCGCGCGTCCTATGGTGCAAAGGCTTTGCGGTAGCAGGCTGTGTGCCCATTGGCGGCCGCTTGCATCGGTGATTTTCAGAACTGCCATTAGGGATGAATCGAACTCGGAATTACCAAAGGGAACTGATCCGTTCGATAGCCCAGGAACGACTATCACGGGACCAGAATCTAAGACTGTGCCGCTCGATCCTATCAGCATGGTTTAGCTGTGACAACCTTAAGATGTTTAGCGCGCCAGGCAAATACACTTTCAGCACGACAATAGCGGCGTTATTGAGTATTATCTATGCCTCCCCGAACGCCCGAATCCAGAGGACTCGTTTTATGGGTCGCCTCACTCACTATGGAATCATTTTGGCTCTCAGCTTTAGCTGCGCCGTTTTTTGCCCCGTAGCGAACTCACAAGCGAGCCTACAAAACAAAACCAACAAGAAGGCCACAGGCAGTGTCTCGGGCCGCATTACTGTTAAGGGAAAGGGCAAAGGTGGAATAGTTGTAGGCATGCGAACTGGGGACTTTGGTCCTCAGATGGGGCCACTATCGAAAGCTGTCACGGACCAGGACGGCAATTACCGCATTACTGATCTGCCGGCCGGCACTTATCAACTGGCTCCTATTGCCCCTGCTTTTGTTTTATCGAATTTCAATTCACTTGGACCACGAGGTAAGGCGGTAATATTGTCGGAGGGCGAAAACGTAGAGGGTATCGACTTTTCAATGATCCGCGGTGGAGTGATTACGGGAAAGGTCAGTCATGCGGATGGCCGCCCCGTTGTCGAAGAGCGTATTAATGTTGTTCTGGCTGAGCAGGCCTCCGATCGTCAGGTACAGACGACCCAATCAGGTTCAGCCGTTACCGACGACCGAGGTGTTTATCGAGTCTTTGGTTTGACTGCGGGTAGATACAAGATCTCTATTGGTCACGGTACAGACACCCCTTTCATCGGCGGCGGCGGCGGCGGCGGCGGCCCGGGACGGCCCATCTACGAGCGCGTTTTTTATCCTGACGTTACAAATCCAAATGAAGCCAAAGTTGTCGAAGTGGGCGAAGCCACCGAAGCGACCAATATAGACATCACGATTGGCCAAAAGCTCTCGGGGTTTGCAGCGGCAGGGGTCGCAATAGACGGTGAAACAGATCAGCCGCTGCCGAATTTGCGTTTTGGACTGCAGAGAATCGTGGGAGAACGCCCTAACTTCATGGGCACAACCGTACTCTCAAGTCGCCTCGGTGCGTTTCAATTTGAAAACTTGACGCCGGGGAAATATGAAGTCTTCCTCCTACCGCAAAACAATGATATGCGTGGCGAGCCTGTAACGTTCGAAGTAGTTGACCAGGATGTCAACGGAATAATGCTTAGGACTTCACGGGGAGCAAGCTTGTCAGGGACTGTCGTGCTAGAAGGCACTAACGATAAGGTTGTTCAAAGCAAAATAGCTCAGTTGCGCCTTCAAGCCTATGTCCGCAACGAGACGCCCAGTCGTGGCTTCGGGCAGTCGTCTTCGATTAACCCGGATGGAAGCTTCCGGGTCGGTGGTTTGCCGCCGGGGGTTGCTGGGTTTTCACTAGGTGATCGAGACCGCGGGATGTTAACGGGTTTTGTCTTAGCTCGCGTTGAGCGAGACGGAGTTGTTGTTCTTCCCCGCGGCATTGAAATCAAATCCGGAGAACACATTTCCGGCGTGAGGATAGTTGTCGTCTATGGCAGCGGGATCGTTCGCGGGACAATCAAAGTGGAAAATGGCCCGCTTCCAACAGGCGCACGCCTGTTGATTCGGCTGGTGAAGCCAGAAGATCATTCATTTATGGTGAGAGCCGGGGAGGTTGACGCGCGCGGACGTTTCAGTGTGGAAGGTGTCCCATCCGGATCCTATGAGCTGCACGCCACTGCCTATATGCCGGGATCGCGGGCGAGGCCACCTTCTTCCAGGCAACCAGTAACCGTGACCGAAGGATCGGTGAATGAAGTTGAAGTGGTTATTGATCTCGATGGAAACGCCTCTCCCAATCCGTGATGTTGTGCGGGAACGTCAGAAACATGTACTCCTCCAAACAGACACATATTAGTTTGTGGCTGCCAGCCCTCACTCTGGTGGTCGTATTTGCAGCGACTGTACGTGGGCAATCCCAACCAGAAGAGTCTCAAACCGCGCCTGCTACTGGAGCAATCACCGGACAGGTAGTGACGGAAACCGGCCAACCCCTGGCTGGTGCGGCAGTTACCGTTAGGGTCTATGGGGCCACGGGGCAGGGCCGCAGTACGACCACGGATGCGGAAGGAAACTTTCAAGTGAGCGGTTTGGACCCGCTGGCTTACACAGTCTTTGCTTCGTTTTCCGCTTACGTTACAGCGCCGCGCGATCCGGACAGTATTCAAGCCCCGTATTACCGGGTGGGCGACTCGGTGAGACTCCAATTGATGAAGGGCGGAGTAATAACCGGCAGTGTAACAACGTCTACGAGCGAGCCAGTGGTTGGCGTACGGGTGCACGCCTATATG
The DNA here is from genome assembly GCA_051004635.1 of Pyrinomonadaceae bacterium. Lineage (GTDB taxonomy): Bacteria > Acidobacteriota > Blastocatellia > Pyrinomonadales > Pyrinomonadaceae > PSRF01. The sequence goes on along the minus strand of JBPCKD010000178.1, from coordinate 21,654 downwards.
ATTCGCGACGGCAACGGTCAGCCCACACGTTATGGAATGTCCTACAGATTACGGAACACCGATGATCGTGGTATTTACAGGATCTACGGACTGTCCGCTGGAACTTACGTCGTATCGGCTGGCGGTGCCGTAAATTTTTCAGGTTTCAGTGCAAGTCCATATGACACCGATACTCCCACATACGCCCCGTCCTCCACGCGCGACACGGCCACGGAAGTTGTCGTCCATGCTGGCGGAGAAGTTTCTAATGTTGACATTCGCTATCGAGGAGAACCGGGCCATATGATTAGCGGCAGTGCAATCGACCCGGCCGCCACTAGTGCAACCTCGGGATTCACAATCTTCTTAAGCCCCATCTCCAACGGTCTATCCCAGTGGAATAATTCGTCGTACCAGCAGCCAGGTAGTCGGGGTTTTTCCTTCTATGGCATCGCCGACGGAGATTACGACGTAGTCGCCCAAACGTATTTGCCCGGAGCAGAGTACGCTCTGTCGGAGCCCCGGCGGGTTACGGTGAGAGGCGCGGACATCACCGGTCTCGAATTGACAGTAAAACCACTGGGGTCAATTACCGGACGTGTGTCACTGGAAGAATCAAAGGCGCCCGAGTGCAAAGGCAAGCGACGGCCGTTGTTTGGGGAAACTCTCATCACGCCTTTCCACAACGAGAAGACTGCCAGCAAAGATAAGCCGCAGTTCCCCTGGTCTCTTGGAGGACCCAGATTCCCGGATAAGCAGGGAGATTTCACCATGCGCAACCTGGCTCCTGGGCAGTATCGATTTCACACTCGACCCTTTGCAAAATACTGGTATCTGCAATCAATCTCGTTACGGCCTTTAGCTGCGCCTGCCGCTAAAGCGGGGCAAACACTTCGGGCAGTCGACGCAGCGCGGAATTGGATCACGGTGAAATCGGGCGATCGGGTTTCGGGCCTGATAATCACTCTCGCCGAAGGGGCTGCTTCGCTTAAGGGACAAATTAAGGTAGTGGAAGGTCAAAAGCTCCCGTCGAAGGTGTTCATCTATTTAGTTCCGGCTGAGACCGAAAAGGCTGAGGACGTGTTGCGATATTTTGCCTCGCTAATGGCGGTCGATGGAAGTTTTGCCTTCAACAACTTGCCGCCAGGCCGATACTTGACGATTGCAAAAGCATCCGCTGAAAACGAATCCAACGTCCTGTCCAAGTTGCGTCTACCTGACGAAGCCGGAGTTCGGACGAAACTGCGGCTGGAAGCTGGACTAGCCAGGACTGAAACCGAATTGAAGCCTTGTCAGAACGTCACGGATTATTCATTACTATTCAAGTAGACAGTGCAAGCCTAAGAAGAAGTGTGCGGCTTTGAAATCTCCACCTAAGAGATTTCGAATACTGCGTATGTGCGTTGCCGCGCATCGGGATCGGCAACATAAGTAATTCTGCAAAGTCAAGCTGGAAAACTTGAGAGGTTTGTTCCGGCTTTCACGTTCTTGAGCGTAGTAGTGAAAGGCTTGACGCTTCGCGAGACGGCTTGTTAGACTCCAAACACTTACCAATTAGGGCCCCGGCGCTATTACTGCGTCGCTCGGTTTCCCCCAGACCCGCGCGTGCGGCGCAGTCTGACATTTACAAACCAATGGAGGTGCTGCGTGGGCTTCAAAGTCGGCCAGAAAGTCGTTTATCCGAATCATGGTATCGGGACCATCGAGCAGATTGAACAGAAGCAAATAGGCGCTAACTCACTCCCTTTCTATACGCTTCGTCTAGCTGCCAACAACTCCCTGGTGCTCGTCCCAGTCTCAAACGCAACCGAAGTCGGTCTCCGATCGCCCATTTCCTCAGGCGAATGCGAAATGCTGTTCAAAGTCTTAGCGGATGATTTCTCCTTCCCCGCTAACGATTGGAAAGACCGGTTTAAGGATTTCTCCGAGAAGATGCGCACCGGTGATATTTTTGAAGCCGCGGACGTATTGAAGCACTTGACCTATCTAAGTCATCTCAAGCCTCTTTCGTTTCGCGAGCAGCGGATGCTCGAGCGAGCGCGCTATCTGGTGATTTCCGAACTGGCTGCCGTTTGCCGCCAGCCGGAATGCAACATCGAGCCGCGTGTTGAGCAAGCTCTTACTCGCGCCTGCGTAAAGCATGATCGCCGGCCTGTGAGGGCCCGGGCCGCGGGTGCCGGGGCTGGCCACTAAGGGCATCTCATCAAATCCTTCTAAAGCAAGTGGGCCGGTGCTTCTGTAACAAACAGGCACGCGGTTGAACTTCTGAGTCTGCTCTCGACGATCTCCTTCCTCCGGGTCGGCAGCCGCATGCTATAATTCCACACCTGAACGCTGTCACGATGGACCAGGAGCTCATCACCCCCCTCTTTTTTAGCATGTCTGAACCTCCAAGTTACCTTCTTAATCTGATGCTTGCACAGGATGAGGGCGCACCTGCTGTCGAATGGGCGATGGTGGCTTTGAAGTTGGGCCTGGTCCTTTTCCTCGTTGCCGCGAACGGTTTTTTTGTGGCAGCTGAATTCGCTTTAGTGGGCGTGCGCCGCTCAAGGATTGAAACGCTGGCTGCCGCTGGCAACAGCGCGGCCAGACGATTGATAAGACAACTCAACAACCTAAATGCTTACCTGTCCGCTTCTCAATTGGGAATCACACTGGCTTCGCTGGGCTTGGGTTGGGTCGGCGAGCCGGTGATTGCACGTCTCCTGGAAAGGCCATTCTCCGGATTATCAGATGGATGGCGGCACGGGCTCTCGTTTTTTATTGCATTTTCCATCATCACAATCTTGCACATCGTTCTGGGGGAGCAGGCCCCAAAATTATTCGGCCTCGCCCGGGCGGAGAAAGTTGCCCTGGCCGTTTCGCTTCCGATGGAACTTTTCTACCGCGTGTTTCAATGGCCCATTCGTGCTCTTGACTGGGCCAGCGACCGCACCGTCCGTCTCTTCGGTCTCCAGCCATCCCCTGAACACGCTTCGAGCTATACAGAAGCCGAGTTGCGTCAGCTCGTCGACATTTCTCGCGACAGCGGTCATCTGCGAGCAGAAGAGCGCCGGTTGATTCATCGCGTATTCGAGTTTTCCGATACTCTCGTGCGCGAGGCCATGGTGCCACGAACGGCCATCGCCGCAATTCCCAGCGATTGCACGCTCGAGGAGCTGACGAAGGCATTTGAACAGCATCGCTATTCACGCCTTCCCGTCTACCGTGGATCTATTGATGACGTGATTGGTTTTGTTCACAGTAAAGATGTGATGCCCTTTCTACTTAAGCCGAAGAACTTCCTAATCGAAAAGGTCATGCAGCCTCCTCTATTCGTAGTCGACACGGCGCGGCTCGAAGATGTCTTGCGACAGTTGCAAAAGGAAAAGACTCACTTTGGCTTTGTAGTCGACGAGCACGGAGGACTGGAAGGCATCATTACTTTGGAAGACTTGCTAGAAGAGATAGTCGGCGAGATTTCTGACGAACACGATGAAGAGGTCAATGAGCAGATTACGCCTGATGGCCATAACAAATACATTTTGGCAGGCGGCCTGGCAGTCCGCGACCTTAATCGCCGGTTGAAACTTTCGTTGCCGGAGTCGGAAAGCTATACCACGATTGCCGGCTTCCTGATGACCGAGGCAGGCCACGTTCTCAAGCCTGGTGACGCTGTCGAATACAACGGCCTTAAATTCGAGGTTGACCGCGTAGAGCGCCGGCGCGTGATAAGCGTGCGCCTGGAACTTCAATCCAACTCAAAGACTACCCAAGCTGAGATACCGAGTGACACTGCCCGCGCTGCCGGCTGAACCATCCACATTTCCGCTGTTGACACTTCGATTCCAACTGTGACGATGATAAAGTTGCTTTCCTTGGAAATAGGTCTCTTCCGCCTGAAGGTCGTTGCGCTAATGCGCTTTGTCACAGCCGCCTGTGTAAGCGGGCGGACAAAGTATTCTTGATTGGAGCCAAACGAGATGAGCTTGATTGAGGAGATACACGCTCGAGAGATTCTTGATTCACGTGGCAACCCCACAGTTGAGGCGGAAGTTATGCTTTCAGACGGGCAGGTGGGACGGGCCGCCGTGCCATCTGGCGCATCCACGGGCGAGCATGAAGCCGTCGAGTTGCGCGACGAGGACAAGAAACGCTATGCCGGTAAGGGCGTTTTGAAAGCGGTCAATAACGTAAATGAGGTTATCGCGCCGGAGATCGAAGGGATGGATGCACTCGATCAATCAGAGATCGACAATGCGCTTATCACTCTCGATGGCACTCCCACAAAGGCCAGGCTGGGGGCAAACGCGTTGCTGGCAGTCTCCCTTGCGACCGCACGCGCGGCGGCTAATTATCTGGAGCTGCCTCTCTACAAATACCTCGGTGGACCAAATGCACGCACGCTGCCGGTTCCGATGATGAACATCATCAACGGTGGAGCGCACGCCGATAACAACGTCGACTTCCAGGAGTTTATGGTAGTGCCCGTGGGCGCCGCTAGTTTCACCGAGAGTTTGCGCATTGGGGCAGAGATTTTTCACACTCTGAAAGCGGTGTTGAAGAGGAAGGGCCAAGCCACCAGCGTTGGCGATGAAGGCGGCTTCGCTCCGAATCTTCGCTCCAACGAAGAGGCCATCGAGACAATACTCGAAGCTGTCGCTCAGGCCGGATACACTCCCGGAAAAGATTGTCTGCTCGCTTTGGATCCTGCAGCCAGTGAGTTTTACGATGGCAAGTCGTACATATTCAAGAAAAGTGATAAGCGAACATTGTCGAGCGATCAGATGGTCGAATTCTGGAAGGGCTGGATCGCGAAGTATCCGATTATCTCGATTGAAGACGGGATGGCGGAAAACGATTGGACCGGCTGGAAGACTTTGACGGATGAAGTTGGCCGGAGCGTTCAACTCGTCGGCGATGATCTATTTGTGACTAACACGGAATTCCTGCGCAAGGGAATTGAACTGGGCGTCGCAAACTCAATTCTGATCAAGGTGAATCAGATTGGCACTCTTACCGAGACCCTGGACTGCATTGAACTGGCCAAAATCAACGGACGCACAGCAGTGATCTCTCACCGCTCAGGTGAAACTGAAGATCCTTTCATCGCCGATCTGGCGGTCGCGACAAACGCGGGTCAAATCAAAACTGGCTCGCTTTCTCGGACGGACCGGACCGCAAAGTACAACCAACTCCTGCGAATCGAAGAAGACCTGCGCGCTGCTGCGCGCTATCCCGGCCGCTCAGCGTTTTATCAACTCGAATCTGCAGTTCCGAATCCGCCGGACCCGACCAGAGAAGTTCGCGCCGCAAAAAGCTGAAGGAGCAAGCCAGGAAATGAACCAGGGTGGGGAAGGTGAATGGCCGCGCGGCGAATACAGCATTAGTACCGACAACGAGCGTCTTGATGTTGCGCTCATCCACGACTTTATTTCGAATCAGTCTTATTGGGGCCAGGGGCGAAGGATTGAGACCGTTCAGCGCGCTCTCAATCACTCATTAAATTTCGGAGTCTTCAAGAACGATCAGCAAGTAGGCTTTGCTCGAGTAGTTACCGACTTCGCCACCTTCGCCTGGGTTGCTGATGTATTCATTCTCGCAGACCACCGCGGGCAGGGATTGGCTAAGTGGCTGATGGAATCGATCCTGTCCCATCCGGAGTTGCAGGGATTTCGCCGGTGGGTTCTGGCAACCAGGGATGCTCACAGTTTGGTTTCCAGGAACTTAAGCGGCCAGAGCGTTGGATGGAACGCCCCGATCCGCAAATGCAGGAAGCGCCAGATTATTGGCAAGATGCCAGGGATAATTGAACAAGCCGTAGGGGACGTTTGGTAGGAGATCTTTTTGCCGGACTCAAAAGGGCCGATAGCGCTCATCATCATCGACGGTTGGGGTTATTCTCCGCAGCGCGAAGGCAATGCTATTGCGCTGGCCTCAACGCCTTACTACGACGAAATCTGTGAAACCTATCCACACACGTTGCTTGAAGCATCAGGTTCGCGCGTGGGTTTACCCGCCGGAGTGATGGGCAACTCCGAGGTAGGGCACTTGAATATTGGAGCGGGACGCGTCATTCGGATGGACGTTTCTCGAGTTGATTACGACATCGCTACCGGCGAGTTTTTCCGCAATGAGGTGTTGGTGGCGGCGATGGATGGTGTGAAAAAACGACGCAAGGCACTTCACTTGATGGGCCTGCTCTCGGACGGTCAGGTACATTCCTCCCAGGAACATCTCTACGCGCTTCTGCGACTTGCCAAACAGCGTGGCCTGGAGCGCGTGTTTATCCACTGCTTTCTCGATGGGCGCGACACTCCTCCTTCCTCCGGAGTCAATTACCTTGCAGCCCTTCAGAAAAAGATTGAGGAAATCGGTTGGGGCCAGATCGCCTCGCTCATTGGCCGCTACTACGCAATGGACCGAGACAAACGCTGGGAGCGGACCGAGCGCGCCTACCAGCTTTTGGTAAATGCAAAAGGTGAACGAAGTAGAGATCCGGTCGCTGCAGTTCTGCGTTCTTACGAGAGGGGTATTACCGACGAGTTTATTGAGCCCATAGTCATCGTCGATGCCAGGGGTGATCCCGTAGCGACGCTCCAGGATGGCGATGCAGTAATCTTTTTCAACTTCCGGCCAGATCGTGCGCGGCAGCTTACCAGGGCGTTGGCTGTGCCAGGCTTTGCCGAGTTTGACGTGACAGGACGTCCCCAAATCGATTTTGTGTGTTTCACGGTCTATGACAGGACGCTTCCGCTCGCCGTTGCTTTCGCTCCACACGATCATAAAAACGTTTTGGCGGAGGTTTGGGAGAAGATCTGCGTGCGCAATTATCGTTTGGCTGAGACGGAAAAATATGCCCATGTCACTTATTTTTTCAATGGCGGAGTTGAAAAAGAACATGCCTGCGAACGCCGCTTGCTGGTTCCTTCGCCGAGGATTCCCACCTATGACCTGCAACCGGAGATGTCGGCTTTCAAAGTAACCGAGAACATTCTGCGCGGCATTGAAGAAAAGGAAACAGACATCTTCATCATCAATTTCGCGAATCCCGACATGGTTGGACACACCGGCAAACTCGATAAGACGGTGGACGCATGCCAGTATGTTGACACCTGTCTCGGTTGGATAACCAAAGGTATTAGACAGGCCGGTGGCATTACATTAATCACTGCTGATCATGGCAACGCGGAACAGATGATCGATCCACGGTCGGGTGGACCCCACACCGCGCACACAACCAACCCAGTTCCATTCCACTTGATCGACGAAGCGTCGCGAGGACTAAAATTGCGAGAAGGCGGCGCGCTGGAAGACATTGCTCCCACTTTGCTCGGTTTGCTCGGGAACGAAAAACCCCCGGAGATGACCGGGCGAGACCTGCGAACTGAGTCGGTAGTGCCGAGTGCTGACAGGTAGGATAAACTTGCGTTGGAGGTGAAAGGATGACTGCCAAAGAGCAATACGTCGTGGATCAAAATGGAGACCTTACAGCCGTGCTTCTCGATCGTTGAGTACTATCACGAAACACTGGCGGCACTGGACGAGATTGAATCCATCCGAGCGGACGTCGAGGCAAAAGCTACTGACGATGAAGTCATCCTTTTCTCTCGCTACGGAGGAAATTGAGGCTTCGCGCACGAGTAGCTTTAGTAATGGACTTAAGTGAATTTTGACCCGCGCAACATCCTGGTAATTGATTTTGGCCAACTTGGCGATGTTGTGCTTAGCCTACCTGCCTTGCGCGCAATTCGCGAGCGTTTTCCTCGTGCAAAGATTACGGTAGCAGTCGGCAAACCCGGTGCGGACGTAATTAACCTTTCAGGGCATGCCGACCAGACACTGGTCGTGGATCGGGTGTCCTTGCGCGATGGCTTTAAGCCTTTTTCCGTTTTTCGAATCTTTAAGATCGTAAAAGATGTAAGGGCGAAGAAGTTTGACTTCGTTATCGATCTTCACAGTCTTTCCGAGACCAACCTGCTGGGCTTTCTGTCAGGAGCGTCGAAGCGGCTCTTTGCGCGCCGGCCCGGCCGTTCCCTGGACTATCTGGCAAACTTTAACCCACGTCCGCCTGTCGAGACTGATCATCGCAAGCGCCATCTAATCGATCGCTATCTTGACGTGTTGATCCCGCTTGAGATTAACAAAGCTGAACGTCTGCCTGTGCTTAAGAGTAGAGCAGTGGACAACGCAACCCTTGAGCGAATTTTGAGAAAGGCCAAAGCCGACTCTGGCTCACCATTGGTCGGACTCTTTCCCGGTGCTGGCCATCCAAGTCGGCGTTGGCCGTTACAGCAATTCGCAAGTCTCGCCGACTTTTTGATTAGGAATGATCAAGTGAAGGTTCTTGTTTTTGTTGGACCTGAGGAGCGCTCGTTCGTTAAAGACATTCGTCAGCAGTTCCCAGCGTCAGTTGTAGTTCTCGATCAACTAACAATCCCGCAAGTCGCCGCGGCCCAGGCCCGGCTTGCGGCTTTCGTCTCAAACGATACCGGTCCAATGCATATTGCATCGGCAGTCGGTACGCCCGTTGTCCTTCTGCTCGACAAGCGTGCACCCGAAAGTTATCTGCCTCAGGGCGATCGCCATCGGGTGATCTACAACAGTATCATTGGCGACATTACCGTTGATGAAGTTTACGAAGCGACGAGATCAATTCTAGCCTCCGGCCGAACTGCCGCCCTCTTCGCAAGTTAAGCTCCTCAAACTGTTGCTTTATGAAATCCCCGAGGTTTTGCCCCCAACCTAAAAACCTGCGAACGTCAACGCAATAATGAAAAATATTCACCGAATAAGTCGAAGCTTGTTAGCAAAGACCCTCTTGATTCTTCTTCTGGCATTATCGGGTCTGCTGTTTTTCAGACCTCTGATTACGGGCAAGGCGAAGGACGATGCCTCGAAAGAACGTCAGAAAACCCCGATAACTGGCCAGCCGAAACCCGCAACCTCAGAGACTGACGAGCTGGCCAGACGAATAAACAGTGCAATCGATGAAAGCGAATTTGCTGCCGCCCGTTGGGGTATCAGCGTAGTCGCCATGTCTGACGGCACGACACTCTACCAGCGAGATGCCGGCAAACTCTTTACACCAGCGTCCAATATGAAAATCTACACCACTGGGGTTGCGCTGGACCTTTTAGGCGCAGACTACCGGTGGCGTACTTCTGTTTATGCAAAAACCCAACCGGATGAGAACGGGACAATTCGCGGCGACCTCACGCTCTACGGACGCGGAGCCCCCGATCTCTCATCGCGCAGCCAGGACGTCAACAAAGGCTCACTGGCCAAACTCGCAGACGACCTCTATGGCCGAGGCGTCAGGCGTGTCGAGGGAAACTTGATTGGCGACGATAGCTATTTCCGTGGAGATTCTCTCGGAGATGGTTGGCAATGGACCGATATGCAGTGGTACTTCGGCGCAGCAGCGAGCGCGCTTTCAGTCAACGAGAATCAGATTGATGTGAACCTTGTTCCTTCCGGCAAGACCGAAGAACCGCCAATCGCAAAAACCAGCGATGCCGAAAATTATGTGACTGTCGAAAATCGCATGGTCACCGGAAAACAGGGCGTGCGCACAACCATTGGTTTACACCGCGGACTTTCGGATAACAACATTCAGGTGTGGGGGGAATTTGCTCCGGGAAGCAAAGGCTTTAGTGCTCGTCTTTCCGTGCACAATCCCGCGCTCTGGGCGGCGAAAATGTTTTTGGATCAGCTCGAGACTCGCGGTATAGCTGTGGCAGGCCAGGCGCAAGCGCGGGATTCTCGCCACCCGCAAACTCAAAGATTTGATCCGTCGCAGGCCGTTGAACTTGCAGTCGCAACCAGCCAGCCCTTGAGTGAGATCGCAAAAAAGACAAACAAGGAAAGCAACAATCTATATGCAGAGTTGATTCTCCGCACACTTGGTAGGGAACGTGGAGAGATGCTTGGGCGCCCTCAGCAAATTGGCAGGGAACGGGGAGATGATGAAACAGGATTGGCAGTGATCCGCTTGTGGCTCATGCGCGCTGGCATCTCGACGGACGTCATCGCTCTTCACGACGGATCTGGACTATCCAGGCTTAATCTGGTGACACCTGAGTCCACCGTTCGGTTATTGCTTTCGCTTGCGAAGACGGCTTCGAGCCAGACATTCAGGCAGTCTTTACCAATTTCGGGCCGGGATGGAACTCTTCGGGGTCGACTAAAGACGGTGAGTGATCGGGTGTCAGCCAAAACCGGTTCCTTAACTTACAGCCACTCACTTTCGGGCTACCTGACAACCGCCGAGGGCAAACAGTTGGCCTTCTCTATCTTATGCAACGACCAGACAAGTCGAGGAAACGCCACTCGCCTGATAGATCAAATAACCGCCCTCCTGGCAGCTTTTCCTCACCTTCCGGGCGAAACACCACAAAAAGTGCAATAAATCTCGCGGATTGCCAACGTTGGCTGTAGACAAACCAAGTTAAACCGGCTATTATTGCGGTCGCCGTTATCGCGGCCGCCTCATTTACCCAGGATTCACGGTGTCTCACAGTATTTTGACAGAACAGTTTGTATTTTGACAGTCCCACCTTCTGCCTATCAGACAGAATCAGGAGCGAAATCCGATGTTAAGACGAATAGTTATGTTGACTTTGAGTGCGCTCGCATTGTCGGCGCTTACTGCAACGGCGCTTGGTCAGTCTAACCTTACAGCAAAAGCTAGTGTGCTCCAGCCGGCGCCATCCAGAGCCGGCGTGGAGAGCGATCGCACCCGAGACGGACTAGTTGGGCCTGTGCGCAGAGTGAGGACCGAGGTTGCCAAACTCTCAAACCAGAGTGGGAAAACGCTGGAAGGCAAACACACCATCCTGGAGGTAGTGGCCTACGACATCAAGGGCAACAAAACTGAGAATCAGTATTTTCCGATCGCCGGCGCGAACCTCACCGGCAAAGAAGTTTACAAGTACGACGCCAAGGGAAACATCAGCGAGATGACGCTCGTGAATGATGATGGATCATTGATGAGCAAAGAAGTCTACAAATACGAGTTTGATTTCGCGGGTAACTGGAACAGGATGACCACGTCGGTGGCCGTGATAGAAGGCGGCAGAGTGGCGTTTGAGCCAACTGAAGTAACCTACCGTTCCATAATGTACTACCTTGACGAAAACATGATAAGAATGGCACAACCAACTATGGACGGTGCGCAGCCGGGTTTGGTTTCTCAACCAGCTGCAAACAACGTGGCCAGCGGAAATACAGGCACTAAAAGCGCAACTGTGGAGAAAAAGCCCACGGTCGAAAACTCGACCTCAAATCAGAAAACCGCAACCTCATTACCGGCCCCGGCGGTCACTTTAGACAAACTGAAAGGTGAGGGAGCTAGTCAAGTGTTAAATGCGCGACCCAGCGCGAGTGCGCCATCCCCCGTGGTCAAACTCGATTCAGAGCCTCCTCCGCTGGCGCCTGCGAGGCCAATTCTTAAGCCCGTCTCAGGCGGTGTACTCAATGGCGCTGCAATCAGTTTGCCGTCACCAATATATCCCGAAACCGCGAAGCGGCTCAGGATGTCGGGAGTGGTTTCGGTAGAGGTGGTCGTAGATGAAACAGGAAAAGTAATCTCCGCCCGAGCCATCAATGGCCCATCGGCGCTACGGGAGGCCGCCGTACAAGCCGCTCAGCGCGCGCGGTTCACGCCGACAAAGCTTTCTGGCCAGCCCGTGAAAGTAACTGGCTCGATCGATTATAGGTTCACACTCTCCCCATGATTCTCCGAGGAACGAAAGAAGCCAAGGGCTGATCGGCGTTTTTCGGCTCCCCCTGTTTCTCCAACGATATTTCTCGTCACACCAGGAGCTAATTCTGATGGCACTAACTGGACATTTAAGCGATCTTTCGCTTTCCGAATTGATTGAGTTCTTCTGCAACCAACGTAAGACCGGAAAGCTTAAGGTCCTCTATCCGCAGGGCTACGGGATTTTCTATATCCAAGGCGGCTCAGTAGTGGATGCACGCATTGGAGTGCTGCGGGGAATCGAGGCCGTCTATTATGCGTTGACGCTTCCCAGTGCCAGGTTTGAGTTTGGGGGGTCATCTGAAGTAACTGAGCGAACGATCAATCAACCCTGGACGCAGGTCGTGCTTGAAGGATTGCGCCGCCTCGACGAAGGGCTTGTCCCTGCAGCTGCATTTCCGGCGGGCTACGAACAGGAGGACGATGCTCCAGAATCAAACCAGCCGGAGACGGACTCTACCGAGCTTGAGAATTTGCGAGTCCCCACTTTTCTTTCATTCATGGGTAAGGAATCGATGGGCAAGCGAAGGTTTTTGATCACAGGAGCGGTCGCCGTTGTTGTGCTTGCCAGTGTTGCTGCCATCGGCGTCCCCGCAGGATGGTACGGTCGCACAGTACCTTCAACTGCTGTCAGCCAACCATCTATCCAGCCAACCACCGCAGGTCCCACCGAGGCGCCGTTGTCTACTGGAACTTCTGAGGTTCCGAAGGACGAAGCTGTCGAGGCTGCGAACCCAACCGTTCAAAGCACTGAAGCAGCACTCGCCGCGAAGCGATGGCGCGACATGCAAAGAGCCAAGGCGCGTGAAGAGAGGACAGCAATATTAAGCCAATCCGGACCTGCTCCCGGTGTGCTGGCGCCCGCTTCGCCAACGAGCATTGTTGCTGATGGAACGAAGTCTGGGCCCAAGAAAGTTACCGTAACAGTTACTTACGATGAGTCGGGCCGCGTCACGCAGGCGTCGGGCGGCGATGCGAGCGCCGTTCGCATTGCACGTCAGAAACGCTTCCCCTCGGGGAAGGCCGGCTCAGCCACGATTACGATTCCGATAAACTAAAACAGACAAACGGGAATAGGGAGAAGGGGTAAAGGGTAAGAAACAAGTCTTACCTCTTACCCCTTTTCCCTTTCCCTACGTCTTCATGCCAACCATCCCGAGAATCACAAGTAGTCCACGCTTCAATCCGACCTCGCGACCGCGGGGGTCATACCATTCATAGAGACTATGAGCGTTGCCGGCTGTGCCACCGGCGCCGAGAGTCACCGCCGGAATGTTGAGAGAGATGGGTATGTTCGAATCCGTTGATGCTTGATCAAGACTTGGCATAAAGCCCAGCGCCTCTGTTGCTTCCCAGGCAAATTTAACGAGAGCCGCGTCCGCAGGAGTTTCGCCGCCTGGACGCTCGCCAATTAGATCGACTTTTAGCGCCAGCGGAGGACCACCGTTCCGGCGCACCGCATTCTCATCCTCAGCAGCTTCTCGCATCGTGCGGCGAAAGAAAGCGTCGAGTTTGAGTAGTTCCTGGGCGCCCGCCGAACGCAGGTCCACATCCATTATTGCTTCCTGGGGAATTGCATTGATGCTGCTTCCACCTTCGATGCGGCCAACATTGAAAGTAGTCCGTGGCTCTTTTGGCGCCGGGTAAGAAGCGAGTTTTGTAATCGCGCGTCCCAACGCATGAACCGGGTTGGCAACACCGAAATCGCTCCAGGAGTGCCCCCCGGCGCCGTGCAAACGCACGCGATAGCGACGAGAACCGAGCGCGCGATTTGTAATCCGTTCCATTCCATGTCCATCAAAACTCAAAAACGCATCGATGCGATTGGCACATTCACCCCGCGTTAGCAAATGTCTTACGCCGCGAAGGTTACCTTCACCCTCTTCTCCCACCGTGCCCACGAATAATAGGGAACCGGCGGTTTCAATTCGGGTTGCGTTGAGAGCGTCGGCGATCGCAATCAGCGCCGCCAGGCCACAGCCATCATCGGAAATTCCCGGCGCCAATAGTCTGCTACCGTCGCGTCGAACTGTGACATCCGTTCCTGCCGGAAAAACCGTATCCAGATGTGCGCTTACTACCAAAAGTGGCGCAGCCGAGTGACCTCTTCGCAGCGCAAGACAGTTTCCTTCCTCATCGAGCGTCGCATCCGCGAGACCTGAGTCGAGCAACCTCGCCCGAAGATATTCCGCTCTCTCCTTTTCACCGAACGGAGGCGCCGGAATTGAACAGATGCGAATCTGCTCTTCAGTAATCTGCTCCAGGTGTGAATCGATAAACTTGAAGGCGCGCTGCACCTTGGGAGATTCAATTAGCTCTCCGATGATTGCGGCGGGCGAAAATGCTTGTACCGAAGACATAAGGATCTTTGTTCGATGTGAAGAGACTAGTAAAGCTGTGCGTCGCGGCTTTGAGTCACTGGCTGCCCGGCTCAACCAACAGCATTATTTCTTCGTCCGCCAAAACAGCAGAGGCTTGCTTGGCTCGGTCGTAGATTCGGCTGACGCGATCTTCGCTTGGTTCGATCCCTCGCTTCTCAAGCCAGTAAATTACGTTTGACTTGCCACTCATGGGCCCTATCTCAACGACCTGCTCCAAGCCAAATAGGCCTGCGGGCACTCCCGAATAAACCATATCGGCAAGTTGTCGGTCGCCTTTTCTGTAACTCTTAATTACCGCCGCCGCGTGGACGCCGGTAGCTGTGCGAAACGCGTCGCGACCAAAGACCGGATAGTTGAGCGGAATAGTCCAACCGCAGGCTTTCGAAGCGACGGCGCAGTATTCGCCCAAACGTGATAGATCATTCTCGATCCATCCCATAAGTTTCAAATTGACAAGCAACTGATCCATCGGCGTATTCCCCACGCGCTCGCCCATGCCCAGCGCCGACCCATGAACTTGATCGGCGCCGGCCTGAATTGCAGCGATAGAATTGATAACGCCAAGACCTCGATCCTGGTGGCCGTGCCAATCAAGTCGAATATTGCCACCCTGTTCCTCGATAATGTTTTTGACGAATTTGACTACGGCACGCGCGCCGTCAGGAGTTGAGTGTCCTACTGTGTCGCAAACACAAACGGCCTTCGCGCCGCATTGGATGGCCGTCGTATAAAGCGCGCGAATAGTTTCCGGATTTGCTCGTGTCGTGTCCTCAGTGACGTACATCACCGGCACACCTTCGCTCACTGCAAACGTTACCGCCTCTTCCGTTAGTTTGAGGAGCTTGTCCAGCGTCCAATCTTCCGCAAAAAAACGTATCGCTGAAGATCCGATGAAGGTGCAGGCCTCGATGGGAATCCCAACGCGCTGTGAAATCTCGATGATGGGGAGGATGTCGTTGCGGTGAGTGCGCGCGGCGCAGTTTGGCCGAATCTTCAGTTTCTGCTCAGCTATCTCCCGGGCCATTATCTCCACCCCGGCCGCATGAGTTCCGCCTGCTCCGGGCAACCCGATGTCGGCCGTGTCGAGTCCCAGCGCGTCCATCAAGTGAAGCAGCTCAACTTTCTGTTCGACCGGCGGCTCGCTAACCGACGGCGATTGCAGACCATCGCGCAGGGTTTCGTCGTCAAACCCGATGTGACGTTTGGGATGAATCAACACAGGATCGATTGTGTTCCAATCGTAAACCAATTCATCAACGGACACGCGCAAAACCCCCATCACCACCTTAGTCCAAGAAGTTCCGGGTACAAGCTGCAGATAGCTGTTTTTCAGGCTTATGAAGCTGATACTTGTACTTTGAACTGGAAAGAAATTCGATTACAGCAACCGCTATAGTTAATGTCAAGCGACGTATTCCTGTCGATACTTTTGACGGCAGGCGTCGCTCTGTTATAGCCTCTGACGCGTTTCGCTCTAATGAAGTTTCCAGGTCTAATCCTTCAACTTTGAACCATCAAGCTCCGGCTCAAGTTAAGACGGTCGCCTTAGGATCTGATCGTGCCGCGAAGATTGTAGCCGTGCGCGCAAGTATTGCGCGCGTAGCGGAGATAGATTCGTCATGGGCTGAAGCCACGGTGGTCGCGCGCCGTGTGGAGACAAACGTGCCGGCGATGCCGCTGAACGATTGGCAGTTGATGCAGGGTGCGCGTGAAAGAGCGCTCGCCGTGCGCGATCAACTGCGTGCTCAGCGACTGGATGCCGATATCTACGTTGGACTTGAAGGAGGCTTTCATTCAATTTCGATTGAAGGCGAGTGGCATACATTCCTGCGAGGTTGGGCCTATGCCACCGATGGAAAGAACGGAACCTTTGGCGGCACGCCGTCGATTAGTGTGCCGGCATCACTTGCTAAGAAAGTAATCGAGGGGCGTATCGAACTTGGATTGGTGATCGATAAAGTGGCGGGAGTACAGGACGTGCGCAGTCGCCAGGGAGCCTGGGGTGTTCTCTCTCGCGATTTAGTCACACGCTCGATGAGTTTTGAAGTAGCCCTGATCGCTGCCTTCGCGCCGTTCTATAATAGGAAACTCTACGCTTTAGAGGAAACGACTGATTCTGATTAAATCAAACATGGAAGAACTAATCGCACAGGTTAATGACGGCGAACCAACTCACCATTCACGTGTAACCACGGGATGGATTGAAGTGATCGCCGGTTCGATGTTTTCCGGGAAATCAGAAGAACTGATTCGCCGCTTACGCCGGGCGAAAATTGCTCGTCAGAAGGTCCAGGTGTTCAAACCCGAAATCGACTCGCGGTTTTCACAGGACCATATCGTCTCACATTCAGAGATGCGGCATGAATCGGCCAACATTCGCAGCGCTTCGGAAGTCCTGGCAAAAGTCGACTCTGATACTGAAGTTGTTGGTATCGATGAGGGCCAGTTTTTCGACAACGAGCTTGTTAATGTCGCCAACCAACTGGCCCAACGAGGGGTGAGGGTAATCATTGCCGGCCTGGATCAGGACTACACCGGCAAACCCTGGGAGCCTATGCCTCAACTCCTTGCCGTTGCCGAGTACATCACCAAGACCCACGCCATCTGCATGAAGTGCGGCCAACCTGCCAACTACTCCCAACGCACCTTTGAATCCGATGAGCGCGTCGCCGTAGGCGCCACCGGCATGTACGAAGCCCGCTGCCGCCGCTGCTTCGTCCCCCATGCAGATGCACCAACAGTACATAGCTGAGAATTAGACCCGGCACCTGGTGCAAGACTCAGGACTTTGTATCCCGAAGATTGCATCCAGCGCGCTCACCCTTATGAGCAGGCAGTTGGTCATCAGACTAAGAGCAATTAGGGCGCAAAGTGCCAAACGAAGAGTTGCCTTCTTATGTGGCATCACTGGCTCCTCTTGTTGGATACCTTAACGGCCCCGATCTGCGACGCTGGGGAGACTCTTACCAAGCTCGGCGGGCAGGGAGGCTATCTTCCGATCAAAGATAACGTACTGCTGATTTCAAACTCCCGCGAGATTCCATCCGAGTTCGGGGCCGTTACGATCTTTAGTTCTTCAGCCCAGTAATGAAGCCCAGGCCCGAAGACGCTTACTGCTCTAAACATGATGACGAACACCCGCAAGACATTCCATCTCGGATGGTTGGTTAGTTTTGCTTGAGACGAGCGACACGAGGGAGGTAGAGGAGACCCGACATGTCAGGACAGCTACGAGGTTAATTGACGACACGAAATGAATAACGTCCCGTGTCTTCAATGCTGCCGTCGGAGAGTTGTCGGCCCAGCTTCACTTGATAATCACCGCGTTTGAGGATTTTGGCGGGCAAGTCGAGCGTAACGAATTTCTCGCCGCCTTCGGTTTCGGGTTTAAGATTGTCCTGAACCACCAGACTCAACCGCTCGCCGTCGAGTAGTTCGGCGCGGTAGATTTGAGTTGCGTCTGTGTTGAGGATAAGCCGTAGTCGCACGCCACCGGTACTTGGCAGGATTGAGATCCTTTTCGTCTCCCCACCGTCCCGAACGAGACCCGGCGTGAGTGACACCGTTAAAATGTTGCCGGCTTGACGCGCTTCTTGCTGTCGCCAGTTATTTAATACTACCCAGGAAATGCCTCCTGTAAACAGCAACATAGCAGCTGCGAGTGAGTAAGAAACAATGGGATTCCAGGTAGGGAATAAGGATGTGACAGACCACTTCCGCCCCGAAGCAGTCCTGGTAACCGCACTTGCCTCTTCGAAGGATTTCTCGGCCGCCACTACTTCCTGCGAGTCCGGCGCTCCCGCGACAGTTAGATATTTCCTTAGCGCCTGCGCAAAGCGCAGTTTCTGCCGGCGTTCCGGCGCGGTCAAAAAATGGGTTTCAAAACTTCTACGGTCAAGCTGGGAGAGCTCGCCGCTAAGATATTCATCAATCAACTCATCTTCGGAAATAAGCAGCTCTCCGTAGAGCGCGCCATTAGTCAGGAGTTGTTCCTCAAGGCGCGACGAATCCTCCTGCGGAGCCAGGCCCAGCAGATACTGGCGAATCGTTTGCTGTTCTCTAATTTCCAGGCTCAACGGTGGATACTTCCCGGGCAAACCCCTCTCTATATAATGACAGTTTGCTGCTGATCATTTCAGGCCCTTGCTTCGCTAACACAAGTTTGAACACATTCTTGCAGCGAGGTGCGAATCCGGTGGGCGCGTATTCGCAAGGCATTAAGCGCAATACCAAGCTGCTCAGCCAGGAGTTTGCGATGATCGATCTTCGCTCTTTTATCCTCCTGATAGTATTGCAAGACCAACAAGCGGTTGTCCGGGGTTAGCTTCTGGATGCACCGCTCGAGGCATTCATACTCTTTTTCGATATCGTCTGAGTCTTCAGGGCGGGTTGGGGGGATGGGAACCGGCTTGCGTCTGACATACTCCATGTGCACTTTATTAGCTACGCCATAAAAATAACGTGCGGGGTCACCTGAGTAACCGCTCTCTATTTCTTTCAACTTCTTGCTTACCCGATTGATGGTTTCATCAGCCAGGTCTTCCGGTTCGCCACAACCCCGGCAGGTGAAAATCTTGATGAGCCGCAGCCGGATTTGCTCGTATTTTCGTCCCGCCTCTTCACGCGCCGGATTGAGCCAGGCGAGCAGGGCATCAAAAGACTCCTGAGTTAGAATCCAGTCTTTGTTCATTAAGCGGGTGGGAGGCGAGCCAGTTGAAAGTTTTCAGGAACAACTCAGGGCAAACTGATTCTCCTCGCCGGGCATTGTAGACTAAAGAGAGATCTTTCGTCTTCGCTTCAGGGCGTAAAATCCGGCCGCACTAAGGACCGCTGCTCCAAATAACCAGAGCGCGAGGCGAGGGATTGAAAAGCGACTTATTCTTTCGCTTTGAGTGTACTGCCCTTGAATTACAAAGCCGGCCCAGTAATAGGGCGATTGCCAACGCTTTTGCTGCGACATTGTCACTTGCGCTTTTCTGAGCGCGGCCGCGGGGGACAGACCATCTCGCAACATATAGCCGTAGAAGAGTCGCATCAATTCAGCCGTCGCCTCATCGTCGACTTTCCACAAACTCGCAACCACACTCAACGCCCCGGCATACATGAAGCCGCGCGTTAGCCCAATCAGCCCCTCTCCCCTTACATCCTTTCCGAGTCCGGTATTACAGGCGCTCAATACTACCAAATCGACAGGAAGTTTTAGATTGTAGATGTCGTGGAGTCGTAAGAATCCTTCCTGCGACTGCCCTTTTTCGTCAAACAGTGAAAGCACAACCCCGGATAATTCTGGATGCTCATCGTTGAGAAAACCATGGGTAGCGAAATGGACGATGCGGTAATCGCCAAGATCTGACCTCATTGCCGTTGCCCGGCTAGCTTCAAAACCCATTGCTTTGAATCCCGACCACCAGGGGGCCGCAGCCATGATAGCGTCGGCCTCGTCTCGCGATGCCGGCAGTCGCGGAATTCTGGCCCCGTTTCCCATTAAGCCGACGTCTCTAAGAGCCCGATGTAGTTCGGTTTCTTTTAACTCTGATGTCATGACCTCAGTTTTCGTGGAGCTACCTGCCTTGATCCGCGGATCGTCTACTTCGAACACTGGATCGGCGAAAACAGCTACGGAGTTCGAAGGCTGCTTACGCGTAGTTGTATCTCCGATCAGAAGCGCCAATGCGGAAGCCGAGGGCTCGTTGACGATTTCGTGGTCGGCCACGAGTGGTCTTAGCTCTGCAGGTGCTACACCTATCTCGGAACCGGTCCGGTTTAGATCAGCTGGTTTGGTCAGAATCTGAAACGGGATGTACTGCAACGCGCCATCAGCAACGATTAACAAGCGTTTTGTTCCGAGCTTGGCCGCCACCGGCTCGAGTAGAATCCTGCTCAAGTTTGCGATTTGAGACGGAAGCTGTTCGTTAGCCGTGACCAGCCGTGCCTGCCGTTGATCGAATGTTTCTCCCGGAAGAGGTTGATTTGCTGTTAGCAGGTCATAAACCTCTCTTGCAACGGCCTCGATTCGGGGACGGTTTGGGAGCTCGAAACTGTCAATCGTCGTTTTGCTTACCAACCACAGGTAACTTCGCTCCTCACCGAGTGAATACTGGAGCAGGAGTGTGTCATCGCCCACAACGCGATCTCGAATAGCCTTCAAGTCCAGAGGCTTGGTCTGAAGCGAAGCTGTATGCTCCATGCTGCCGGCCCTGATCTGCGAGTCAACCTCGTTAAGCTTAGAAGTGAGTTCGCCAATTTCTTTGGCCTGGGCGGAGGCTTCAGCTTCAGCGCCAGGTTGAAGGCGCATCTGGCGCTCCGCCGACTCATTCAACTGCTTGCGCAGTGAACTCTCACGCTCCAACAGAATGGCGTCAACCTGGCTACGGATGCCCACGCGCGCAACAGTAAGCGTCTCAAGTAGCGATCGGGCTCGCGCTCGTTCACTTGCCTCGAATGCAGCGACGTCGAAACCCTCGTTGGGGCGCTG
Source organism: Pyrinomonadaceae bacterium (assembly GCA_051004635.1). Lineage (GTDB taxonomy): Bacteria > Acidobacteriota > Blastocatellia > Pyrinomonadales > Pyrinomonadaceae > PSRF01. The sequence continues at coordinate 1,076 of JBPCKD010000178.1, read as the reverse complement.
GCGATGCATGGACATGAGCAGGTCAATATAGAACTCATACTGTTGTCGCACGGAGGCAAAGTATGAAGAGCGTAAGTCCTGGCTAGCGACCTTTCCTCGCAGTGACTCGACAACTTCCAAAGCCTCCTCCGCTCGGGAGCGAGCCTCCGATAGGTCGCCCTGGTCACGAGCCAGGTGGGCGATGTTGTAAAGCGAAGAGGCTTCGCCGGCACGATCCCCTGCCCGCCGGTAGATTGGTAACGCCCGGTTGTAATACTGCAGCGCTTGCCCAGCTTGCGCTGTTCCCGCATAAGCTGCGCCAATTAGATTAAGAGTATCGGCCTCACCCCGCAGATCTTTCTGGGCCTGATAGAAGATTAGTGCCCGTCGAAGATAGTCTAGTGCCTGAGTCTGATTCCCAAGTGATTTATACACCAGGCCAATTCCTCTGAGAGCGAATGCCTGCTCTCGACTATCACCGACGGTTTTGCTAAGCGCAAGATCCTGGTTGTAGCAGTCTAGGGCCTTTTGATACTCTCCTAATGAGTGGTAAAGACTTCCCATGTCGAAGAGTATGACCTTCACCCCGTTAAGATATTTGATGCCCTGATACAGAGCTAAAGCCTTGCCGTAGTAATCAAGAGCTAACGTCTTATTACCCAGTCCGTCATACACATAGGCAATGCCGCTCAAAACTCTGGCGTCACTGATCGGATCACCGATCCCCTGCATGAGGTCGCGAGCCTTATTAAACTGGTCAAGTGCCAGCTGACTCTCGCCGAGCCTCGAATAGAGCCTGGCAATGGCGGCCAGGGCATTACCTTTGCCGATACGGTCGTCCTGAGACTCCCAAAGAGGAAGTGCTTTTTCAAAAGATTCGAAGGCCTTCGTGGGCTCACCCAGATCTGAATATGTGAATCCCAGATACATGTAGGTTTGGGCTGCTCCGTGCCGATCACCTAAGGTTATCTGCGTATTCCGGGCCATCGTGAGCACCTATTCCGGTTCATCGTGAGCACCCATTCCGGCGCCATCGTGAGCAGCATTCCGGTTCATCGTGAGCACCGTTCCGGGCATCGTGAGCACCATTCCGGACC
>JBPCKD010000177.1:0-8538 GCA_051004635.1 Pyrinomonadaceae bacterium | reverse complement strand
TCCTAGCCCTACGCAGAATTTCGTGGCCGCCAGAGAGAGTAGACTGCGGTTAAGCAAAGCGACAGCCAGGCTAATCCTTCAGCAATTGCGCCCAGCACATCACTCAAGTAATGAGCGCCGAGGTACATTCGGCTGAAACCGACCAAGGCGATCAGAAGACTTGCTGAGAGAATGATAAGCACTCTGAATCCGCGGCGCTTTACCCTGGTAACCAGCAGTGCGGCCAGGACGCCATACAGAACTGTCGCCGCCATCGTGTGTCCGCTGGGAAAGCTATAGCTGGTGAGCGCAAGAATCGGATCATCGAAGTGAGGTCGGGGACGATGAAATACATACTTCAAGAATTTGTTGAGTAACATCCCACCGAAAACAGATAGCCAAATAGCGGCGAGCCAGTAAGGCTGTCGTTTCCATAGCAGGTAAAGTCCTACCACCGCCGCAACGCAGCTTACCAGCTCCGTGGAGCCAAACGTCGTAACGATCCAAAAAGCGGTAGTTAAGTGGGGAGAACGATGCGTATGCAGCCAGGTGCTAATCTGCGCGTCAGCGATGGTCAGCGGCTCACCATTCATTATGTCTTCAGCAATCTCACCGAGGATCAAGGTCGTGCTGGCGAAAACCAGGAAGCCAATGACGAGATGTAAACCGAGATAACCCTTTGATGGGAAATGATTCTTCATGAGTGACTAACGTTGGGACAGTAATATGGAAAATCTGATCTTCCTTTTCTACAGTTTGGTTGATTCAACTTAGGACAGGCAGGAATGCCTGTCCTACCTAGATTCGAGTCCAGCCGTCGGGCGTGTGGCGAAAACGTTCTGTTGTGGCCAGAGCAAACCGAGCGCTATCAGGCTGCCACTCCAGTCGATCAACGGCGATGTGTGGTCTATCGACCCGGATTAGATTGAAGGAGTTTGCTTCACCGCGGCCGCGAGTTGAAGCAGCAGTTCCTGCCTGTACAACCAGAGCTGAGTGCCCCTTGATTTTATAGCGAGTTGCGCTGTGTGTCGTATGGCTAGTGTGGAGATGGCCCGCAAGAAAAACATCGGCGCCGCAGCTCGCCAATGCCTCCATCGCCATCCGGGCGCGGCCCAACAAGTTACGCTCATCATGTCCCTCAGGCAGATCGAAGGGGTGGTGGGTGACGACGATCTTCACCACCCCCGGAGCGCAGGCGCAAAGCCTCTCACGCATCCAGGCTACCTGTTCTTCATTGATGCGTCCTCCCTTGATGGTCAACGAGCGTGCAGTATTTACGCCCATTACCGCAATCTCGTCGTCGTAATAGAAGGGTTGGAGATCGTCAGTGATGTAGCGCCGGTATTTGGTCAGTGGTTGCAGAAAGCGCGCGAAGATATTGTGCAGGGGGACGTCATGATTGCCTGGCACGACAATCTGTGGTTTGGGCAAGCGATCAAGAAACGCTCGTGCTTCTTTGAATTCATGTGAGCGTGCCCGCTGCGTGAGATCGCCCGATACCGCCACCAAATCCGGATTGAGCCCGTTAATCTCCTCAATCAGCGGGTCAATAACTAAAGGATCGAGCCGACCAAAATGGATGTCTGAAAGGTGAACTATTGAGCGCATTACCTGACTCGTTACCGGGTTTGATCATTTGTCGGCGCGAGCACGCGCAAGGCCCGCGGACGTACGCGATAATGAAGTGGCGGCTCCATCACTGATACCTCGCCGTCGAGAGCAACGCGCACACGCTTGTGTTTCGTACCAATCCAAATTTCTTGCGTGCATAACGCGATGAAATCTTTTTCCTGGCGCAGGCCCCCAAACAGCGCACGCAAGGCGAGCCGAATCAGCCCCAACCGACTGGTACGATCGCTCATGTAAAGGCTAAGTTCTCCGGCGTCGAGACAAGTTCGTCCGCCAATATTGAGAGTCTCCATCTCATATTCGTTGTTACCGACAAAAACAAAGGGCGTGCGGCTCGCTAACTCTTTTCCGTCAACGCCGAGTCGAACATTCAGAAAGGGATAACGACGGAGGACGGCGAGCGCAGCCCAAACGTATGCGGGCCATTTGCCCCAACCGAGGTGCTGCTGCCTTTGGCGTTCGCGAACGACGTTGGGATAAAGACCCAAACTTGAATTGTTCACGAAGATGCGACCATTGACCTCGCCAACATCAACTCTAACCGCATGACCCGCGACGATAGTTTGAATGGCGCCTTCGAGGTCAAGCGGTATGTGCAGGTCTTTGGCGAAATGATTCATGGTTCCAAACGGCAAGACGCCCAACGTCTTGCCAGACTGGATAACTGTGGAAGCAACTGAGTTGATTGTACCGTCCCCGCCTCCAGCGACAATGATCTCAGTATCGCTCTGTGCTGCCTGCTGAGCTAGATCGACAACCCTGGCTCCGGTGCGCGCTAAGGAGATGCGTGCTTCGTGGCCACTTGCGACGAAGAGTTCATGCAGGCGTCGTTGCACGTCGTTCTTGTCGTCAGTTCCAGAGCCGGCATTGATGATTACTTCGATTTTCATTTGCTTCACGGTAGTGCAAATTTGTTCCAAAAACGTAGCGCTTGATTGGGTACTGGGTACACATGTCGGCAAATTCAAATGTTTCACCAACATCACGGCTTGGGCCTCCGTGACGAAGAACTGGTTACGACCTGGATATATGGTTTATCGACTTCTTTCAGGCTTTTGACCGTAACGATCCACGAACTCACACAAAATTTCACGAAAAAAGTTTAGTGTTGGTTGGTTAGTGTGGGTTCGTGGATCGTTCACCCCTTTTTCCATTTGAAACTACCAGGAACTGCGTGCAGCAGCGTTCGCCAGGCGTTTCGGCTATACTGCTTAACTTCTTATGCCCAAGCAAACATCGCATTCACACTCAGTGGATCTTTTTGCCATAGCTCACCGATCGATGATCGAAGCAGGCTTTCTGCCTGATTTCAGCGCTGTGGTCAAGTTGGAAGTGAACTCTCTGGCAAGTAAGCCGCCAAAGCTTCCAGCTCCCGAAGTGCGCGATCTGCGTGCGGTGTTATGGTCGTCAATTGACGACAGCAAAACTCGCGATCTTGATCAGGTTGAGTACGCGGAAGCGCTTCCGGGCGGAGACACGCGCCTGCTGATTGGTATCGCAGATGTCGATGCGTTTGTTCATAAGGGTTCGGCAACCGATGCACATGCGGTTGAGAATTGCACCTCCGTCTACACCGGAGTTAAGACCTTCCCGATGCTGCCGGAACAATTGTCGACCGACTTAACCTCACTCGTCGCGGGCCAGGATCGGCTGGCGGTGGTCACCGAAATGGTAGTCGCCCGTGACGGCACGGTGAAAACCACCGACTTCTATCGCGCAATAGTGCACAACCACGCAAAGCTCTCGTATGAATCGGTTGGCGACTGGCTCGACGGAAAGTCGGACGTTCCTGAACGCATCAAAAATGTCCCAGGGTTGGAAGCGCAGATTCGTTTACAGAATGAAACTGCAGATCGCCTCGGCGAATTGAGGCGACAGAACGGCGCAATTGAATTAGGCACGATCCAGGTGACTCCCGTGGTGGATGATCATGGCAAGGTTAAAGAGCTTAAGGCGATAGAACAGAACAGCGCGCGCGATCTGATTGCTAATTTTATGATTGCTGCAAACGTCGAGATGGCCGAGTTTTTGAAAGTTAAGGGTGGGCCATCACTCCGGCGTGTAGTGCGCACGCCTAAATACTGGCCACGGATTGTTGAGATTGCAGCGGAGCTGGGTGAAAAACTTCCCACCACCCCCGACTCGCGAGCGCTTGCTGACTTTCTCGCGCGGCGTAAAAAAGCCGACCCTCTGCATTTTCCAGATCTCTCGCTGGCGGTCGTCAAATCACTGGGCCCAGGTGAATACACCGTGCAAGGCCCGGGGGAGGAGGGCGAAGGCCATTTTGGACTTGCTGTCCAGGATTACACTCACTCGACGGCGCCGAATCGCCGCTATGCCGATGTCGTAACTCAACGATTGGTGAAAGCCGCTTTAGCTGATAAGCCCACCCCCTATACGGTAAAAGAACTGAAGCGAATTGCGGAGCAGTGTACTGATCGCGATGACGCCGCCCGCAAGGTGGAGCGGAAGATGCGCAAGGTGGCGGCGGCAGTGTTGCTTAAGGATAGAATTGGAGAAGAGTTTGAGGCTATTGTAACTGGCGCCACAGAGAAAGGAACATTTGCGCGTGTGCTCAAGCCGCCAGTGGACGGACGCATTATGCGCGGCGAACACGGCTTGCGCGTGGGCGATAAAGTGCGCGTTCGTTTGCTCTCAACCGATCCCGAGCGAGGCTTCATCGATTTTGCGCGCGAGTAAACCAGGGGAAAGCCTGGTGGAAGTTCTCGTACCTATCAGTAAAGAACCCCATGCCGCCATCATTCTTCCGGGCCGTCTGGCCATTGCTCGCGGCCAGTTCGTCACAAACCACTTGTGTGAGACCTGTTGTTGGCTTAATCCTTCGCTTCGCCGAATCCTCTAACGAGAATTATGCGAAGTGAGAATAGGGAGGTTACGATGCAATCAACAGCAGCTTGGGAACGGGAAGATTTAGATTTAGTAAGTGGAGCGCCGCCGGCTGAAAACACGGAGCTAACATCAGCGGGAGGCCACATCACGAGTCTGAGAGAATTGACTTTCACGCTTTTGCGGAAGGTGGAATCAATCGGCGAAGTACACACACCCGACATCGAGAGCGGTGTGGATTTTTACGACGAAGTGAGTCGCTTCGAAATTGACTTTCGTGCGGCTTCGTGTGATTTCGTGGATCGATTCTTTGCCCTTGGCGAAGGCGATCCACGAATCACACGAAACACATGGCCAACCTAAACAAACGGGGAGCAGCTCCTACTGCTCCCCCGTTCTTTTGCCAGTGCCTTCCTCAATGTTTCCTGGCGCATCATATCCGCTGCCTCTGATTGCCCTTCATATTCCCTGTACTGGTTGCTCTCTTCATATTCCCTGTACTGGTTGCTCTCGTCATATCCGTGCAATCTGTAATGCGCGAAATCTACAGATGTCTTTTCCGGCAATGGCAAATGAGAAATGTGAAATGAGATATGGAAAATCTACTGTTCTTAGACCGTGTTCCAAATTCTCCATAATCGGTCAGTAGACTTAGGCCGCAACCTGCTCGTAAACTATCCCCCACCCAATATGGCGGGGTAGCTCAGCCGGTTAGAGCGTGGGATTCATAACCCCAAGGTCGGGAGTTCGAGTCTCCCCCCCGCTACCAATAAAATCAGCGGTTTCCTACAAGAACCAAAGGGATTCGATGCCGGTCCAAATCTTGACCACAGCGAAGATGCGGCAGCTTCAGCGAGCGACGAGTCGTATGAATTTGATGATATCCCGTTCTAGGAGCCATTCGCCCGATCATGAAGCTGGTACGAGATTCTGCGGTGCGCGTTGCGGAAATACGGATTTCAACGCTGTGACATCAAGCGATTTAAGACAGCGAACAAGCGAGCCGCTGGAAAGCCGGAAAGCTGGCCGCGCAAAAGACGCGACACTTTTGGTTGGACCAAAGCTGTCCGCTCAGCAACTTGAGCTTCGGTCCAACCCTTCTTTTCGATCAATTGGGCAATCTTACTTGTTAGCTTTGCTTTCAAAAGACGCTCTTCAGCGTTTCGCAGACCGAGATCGGCAAACACATTGCCGCTGCTAAGCTCGATCCTGCCCTCATTAACCCGCGATTTGCGGACTGTTGTGGACTTGGTTTTGGACTTCATCGCTTCGAGCGAATATTAACATGGCGCAAGTAGGGTCTCCCCATACAGATTTACGCCGAAGCTCTACCTGGATTAAACTTAGGATATGGATACTGGCGACCTCATTACAATAGACCCCGAAATTCTCGGTGGTGTACCCGTATTCAAGGGAACTCGCGTACCGATAAAGACCCTGTTCGAGTACCTCGAAAACGATTACTCGCTGGAAGAATTCCTGGAGTGCTTTCCCTCGGTAACCCGTGACTTGGCACGGCAAGTATTGGAATGCAACTCGAGCCGCTTGCCCGCTTGGGCCGGAAGATCAAAGGCCGAGCGCAACAGATGAATCGAAGCGCGGATATTTTTCTTGCGGACCCTCAAGGCAAGTACATAGGTCGCACATGTTCATGGAAGGAATGTGCGCCCGGAATTCGAAGGTCGTGTGACGCCCGGAACTGCGGCAAGCGGCTGACCTGCTGTTGTTTCGCATCGAATCGGTTGCCGATGGCTTGAACCAATCGAATCTGACCAACGTCAACGCCGGGCAGCGAACTCTGGACGTGGCACATTCGAATGCGGTTTCGCGATCGCCAAAAACGACCCTTCGTAAAAGATGGCTTTGCACAAAAAGTATGAAAGTCGATGAAAAAAGCTATATCAGAACCGGAAGCGGTAGCGACCGGGTTGTAGCGGTAAAAGATTTCAGAGGCGAAAACGCGTTCTCCTACGAGCCTCGACCCGGTCGCTACTACTCCCGGTTCTGATGCGGCGGGTAGCCGCTGCTTTTTGTGCGAAGCCCTTAAAGATCATCGGGCAGGTCGCTTCAGGATTTCCGCCAGGGCGTGCAATCGGATTGAGTCTGCTGCACTCTTCGTAATCGCAGCGCTCTTTTCCAACGATGGTGCGAGGCTTTTAAGTTTTGCGAGTTCTCGTCGTTTCATGTGTGAACTCTCGGCGCTTTGAAGCGCCTGCCGCAGGGCGGCAATACGATCAGCAGGCAGAGCTTGCGATCGCTCCAACTGATCCACGTACGCCTTCGCCACGACCAACGTTCGCGGCCACTCGATTCTTTCCTGGTTCTGCACATTGAGTTCAGCCACCCGAACCGCTTTCGCGGCGTCGATCTCGTTCTGAGTCAGGAACTTCGTGGGTGTCAGCTCAAAGATGTCCAGGCCGCGGGCGATCTCCGAAGCGTAAATGTGGCCGTTGTACCAGTAGGAGGACCAGTCGCCGCCGAGTATGAGCATCTTCGGATCAATCGGTCCCCGATCGAAATAGGCGATTTCAACCGGATGCTCCGCGTCGGTGAAGTCCATGACGGAGATGCCGCCCTGGTACCAGGCCTGCACTTTAAGGTCACGGCCGGGAACCGGAATGAGTGAGCCGTTGTGTGCTACACAGTTTTCGCTGTCGCCCTGGGCGGCCGGCAACTTGTAGTAGCTTGCAAAGCTCAGCTTGTTGTCCTTCAAACTGAAAACCGCATCAGCGCCCCATTTGTTCGGATCGTTCGCCCGGCAGCGCGCGCCCAATCCGCCGCCCCACTCATCGGTGAACACGACTTTTTTCCCATCGTTCGAAAACGAGGCCGAGTGCCAGTACGCATAGTTCGGGTCGTTTACCGCGTCCAGACGCTTAGGATTTACGGGATCTTTGATGTTCAGCAGAATTCCATTTCCGGAGCAAGCGCCGGCAGCCAACCCGATCGCTGAATACACGGTAATATCGTGGCACTGATCGCTGAACGACGGTTTTGACAGTCCCTTCGGGGTATGGCTGCCAGTATTGCTTAGACCGGCAAGCGCGCCCGTCCGCGGATCCATAAAGATTCGCGGACCAGAGACGACTTTCGCCTCCTGAGGTGCCGCTAGTGGCACCTTGATCACATCAATGCGAAATAGCGCCGTATTCGGATCCTTGTCCGGTGCTTCACCCGAGCACCCGGCCAACTCTTCGCTTTGTCGGACAAAAGAGGTGCCGGAGACGTAGATGTAGACGTTGTTCTTATCATTCGGATCGACCACCAGCGTGTGCGTGTGCGAGCCGCGGCAAGTTTGCACCGCGGCCACCTGCTTCGGACTCCTGACGTCTGTAATATCGAAAATCCTAACACCGCGAAAACGATCCTTTTGCGCTGCCGGCAAGGCTGGCTGGTTCTCTTGTCCTGCGGGCGCGGCGGGAGGCTGGGGCTCCGGCGGAAATCCCTGTGTACCGCAATCGAGGCGACCGTTGGGCATCTCCACCGACATGAAGAGGAGGTTTTTGTAAACCGACACGTCACCCTGCCCACCCGGACATACCATGGAAGTCAACAAGGCTGTCTTCGCCGGATTGGAGATGTCATAGATACTGACGCCATAAAAGTTTCCCTGAAACAGGTGATTACCCTGGAACGCCAGGTCCGAGTTCGCAAAAGCGAGCTGAGCAAGAACCAACTTTAACGGCTTGGGCATCTTTGAAGGATCGCTTATGCCGATCAGACCCAGAGTCTTGTCGACCTTCGGATTATCAGGATCGTCGGACCCGAGTTGAAACGCGTCAGGCTTTTTGATGAGCACGACGTGCTTGAGGCCCATCGATGTTTCACCTGCGTCGTACATTCCGGGTGCGAGCTTGGCGCGCGGGTCATTGGCATCGGAGCCAGTCATTCCAGCCGGTAGGGGTGCCGCCGGTTCAGGAGCAAACGGATTCCCCGCACCTTCCTGGTTGGCCGGTTTTGTTTCTGCCGGCTTCGCGGTCTCCTGAGACGGAGAGGGCGACGGAGATTGAGGTGGCGTTTGCGCTTGGCTTCGCGTTGCCAAACACAAGCAGAACAAAAGCGAAGCTACGAGCAAACGGAAAG
>JBPCKD010000176.1:0-61192 GCA_051004635.1 Pyrinomonadaceae bacterium | reverse complement strand
GTAGAGAGGGTCGACGGTGCGAGTTTCGATCCTACCAAAGCCAATTACACCGGCATCTCGATTGCCGGGCAGGCCGGTCGCTCCACCCAGATCGCGGTCGACGGCGGCTCGGTCGTCGATAACGTCGTCGGCACTACCGTGCAGAACTTCTCACAGGAGATCGTGCAGGAGTTCCAGCTCGGTATCTCGAACTACGATCTTTCGACGGGCGCTTCGTCAACCGGATCTGTCAATGTAATTTCGAAGTCAGGAACGAACGAGTACCATGGCAACGGCTATTTCTACGTTCGCGACGACCGCTGGGCGGCATTCCCGTCGCTCTCGCGCCTCGACGCGGCAAACGGCATCCCGGCAAACGCGCGTGCCACAAGGATTCCTTTTGACCGTGAACAGTACGGCGGCACCATCGGGGGCCCGCTTCACTTACCCCGCTTCGGGGAAGGCGGCAAGTCCTACTTTAGCGGACGCGACAGACTCTTTTTCTTTTTCAACTACGAGGGGAATAATCAGGACGGCTCGGCGCTTCATAACCCGCCCGAGGCTTCAAGCTTCGCGGGCTTTACCTCTAACCCGTTCGATGAGAAGCTGCTCACCGCAAAAGTCGACTGGGTCGCGAGCAGCAATACAAATGTCAGTACTCGCTACTCATTTGATGACAACAAACAAGATGTACCGTTCCCAGCCGGCTCCGGCATCGTGCCACGTCCGTCCGCCTCGGGCATCTTCCAGTCAGACAACCAGCTCGTTTCGAACCGCTCGCACAACCTCGTCGTCGGCATAACGCACGCCTTCAGCCCAACGGTGAGCAATAACTTCGTCTTTAACCTGAGCGATTTCTCAAACGTGATCTTGCCCAAAACCGTAGGTTTTCCCCAGATTCGCATCACCGGATCGCAGCTCTGGAGATCGGGCTCGAACTACATTGCGCCGCAGACGACCTTCCAGGAGCGTCACCAGTTTCGCGACGACCTGACTATGGTCCATGGCAATCACACGTTCCGGTTTGGCGGCAACTACGAGCGGACATCCATTAACGGTCAGTTTGCCTTCGCCAAGCCCGCCCGCCTTCGCCTCTTCGCTGGTGCAACTCCGTACCTAACGGAAGCGGACTTCCTGAACGCGCCTGTGCGTGACATCTCACTGGGTGTCGGGAACGACATCCTTCCCTTTAACTCGCCCTCGGGCGCGACCGTGAACCACCGCATCTCGTTTTACGGAAACGACTCGTGGAAGCTCACGAACAGGTTCACGTTCAACTACGGGCTCTCTTACCGAGTTGACTCGAATCTATGGAACCATGATCAGGGACACCCGGCGATCATCGCAAAGGTTTTCGGCAAGGGTACCGCACCTAGCCCGAAGGACACCAATAACATCGCGCCGCGCGTCGGCTTCGCGTGGGACGTGTCAGGCAATGGCCGCACGGTCGTTCGAGGTGGCGTCGGCATCTACTATGACAACACTATCGATAACCTGAGACTTTTCGAGCGTGCTGATCTGGGCCCGCCGGGAGCGGAGTTATTCCTCGTGGGCAATGACATAGCGAGTGCGCTACTGCCGGGTGGTAACGGGCGGTTCGGGAGCACGCCAGGTAGTTCGAGCGGCTACATCACCCTCCGAGATATGCTCGCGCTCTACCCCGCGGTGCGACGCGACGTAGAGTCCCGAGCTTTTAATTGCTCACTGAAAACTTCGGTCGAATGTTTCGAAGCCATTTCCGGTCCGCTTTTCTCTACGGAATTCCAAGTGCCGTACTCAATCCAATACGCGATCGGCGTGCAACGGGAACTTCCCGGGAAGATGGTCTTCCAGGGGGACTTCAACTACCGCAAAGGCCTACATGAGGTGATCGTCTATGACGTGAATCACTTCGAAAGCGTTAATGGGCCGAGAATAGGCTTCCCGAACTCGATCCCCTATGCCGATTCTTCAGCCTACTCGACCTACATGGCGGGGCTCTTCCGCCTTGATCGTCGCTTCTCTAACGGCTTCCAGATGACGGCAAGCTACGCACTATCGCGCTTCAAAGCGTTCGGCGGCGACGCACTCGGTCTGGGCGTATCCGTCACCGACCTCAACAACTTTCGCAAGGAGTTCGGTCCGGCGGGTCTTGACCGCACGCACCGCCTCGTTGTAAGCGCCATTTACGACCTGCCGTTCTTCCGCAAGAGCAGCGACCGCTTCAAGCGGGACGTCCTCGGCGGTTGGCAGATCTCCGTGATCTCAACGGCCTTCAGCGGCGTGCCCTTCAGCGCGTTCCTTCCCCACGGTGCGGACCTATCCGGCACTGGCACGTTCCAAAGCTATTTGCCTGGGACGGGTCCGGGCTCCATTGGACGCGACGTCAAATCAGTCGCCGATTTGAACGCCATAATCACGAAGTACAACCAGCAGTTTGCTGGCAAGACCGACCCGTTTGGTACGCCACTCGGCGGCTTAGCGCTGCTGCCCGCTGATACGCCGATCGGGGGCGACTCGGTCATCTCGCAGGACGTGCGTTTGACCAAGACGTTCAGCTTCAACGAATCCGTGAAGCTTGATCTTATTGGCGAGGTCTTTAACCTCTTCAACATTGCAAACCTGACTCAAGTGGGCGACTTGGAACTTCCGGATGCCGGTACTCCCGCTGGGGACATCACGACGTTCCGCCCGACCGCACGTACTACCAGCGTGTTCGGAACCGGCGGTCCGCGTGCTTTCCAGTTTGCTGCGAAGTTCCGCTTCTAAGCGAACCAGGAGGTTAGCGCTTTATCTGTGGTGGGGCCCTTAAAAAAGGGCTCCACCTTTCTTCTCTGCTATCGTCCACGAATTCGTTAAATTCCTTAAAGCCCCGGCCTGCCTCCGTTCGATTTCGCATAGAGGTTTACCAAATGAAATCCCGCGTTCTTATTCTGTCATCGGTAATTTTCTGCATCGTCTGTGCAGCCGAAGCAAGGGGTCAAGGGCACACCATACGCGGCAAAATCCATAACTCAGCAGGCACTAATTTGTCCGGCATCACGGTGAGTTTAGAATCCGGCACCGGCGCTTTGATTAATCAGACAGTCACGAATAACGAAGGTGATTTCTTTTTCGGGGGCCTGAATGAAACGAGTTACACAATGACCATCTCAGCTCCCGACTATAATTTCGCCTCGGAGCGCGTTGAGTTTGTGCGCAATGTTACAGCTAATGAACCGGGCGAGATGCGCACCATTGAGATCACACTGACTCCGAAGGCGACCGCTCGCATCGGACCTGCACGCGCCATCTTCATTCAAAACATTCCACGGTCGGCGCGTATTGCTTTCGAAAGGGGCGAGCAACTCGTCCGCGAAAAGAAATTTCAGCAAGCAGTCGCAGGCTTCCGGGAGGCCTTGCAGCTCTTCCCAAACTACTTTGAGGCGCACTTGTCTCTGGGTTCGACATTGCTGACGACCGGAGACATGCCTTCAGCAATTTCAGAGTTTGAATTGGCACGCAAGATAAACCCTGCTGACGCGCGGCTCTATCAAATGTTTGGCGCTGTGATGATGCAGCAGCGAAAATTCGCCGTAGCCGCCGCGGCGTTTGCCGAAGCAGCACGCATAAAGGCTGAAGACCCCCAATACCTGCTGTGGCGAGGAATAGCCTTAATCGACTACGCTTCAACATTGGACCCTTTCTCGTCGCAATCGGCGGCGGCCAGAAGCCAGGCGCTAAACGACGCCGAGGAATCGCTAAAGAAGGCATATGAAGTTAGTGGAAAAAGATTGTTAGCGGTTCATCAGCAGTTGGCGCGAGTCTACGAGCGGCGCGGTGAACGCGCTCGCGCTGCCGTTGAGCTGGAGAAGTATTTGAAAAAAAGTCCAACCGTTCCCAATGCCGCCGCCATCCGCGAAGCCATCAAGAAATTGCGCTCGATGCAATAAAGCGTCGGTCCACCGCCATTACTACCGACAACCGTTTCCTTATCGCTCAGCCCCCGAAGAATTGGCGCCGGTCTGTTTTCAATGTGAACTGGCCTCCCTTGCTTTTTCTCATGAAGCAGCCCCGCGCCTCAGCGGTTGTCTTCCCGATCCCTTCGGCTTTCATTTGTGATTTATGGATTTTTCCCATTTTTTTGGATTCTCTTGGCAAAGTTGGATGACCCCTCATAAGTTCTTAACCCCACCGGCAACGGACTGGACTACCCTAAGTTGCTTTCCTCAAACAGGTTACTCGCATATTGAAGCTTGAATCTCGAACAGCCAGAACAAGGGAATAAAAGTTGCCCGCGTGGAAGCTAACGATTGAGCAAAGATATCGGAATCAATTCCCCAAGTTCATAATTTGACCCAAACAGGAGATTCATTTATGCAAGGCTCTCGCAAACTAGCACGGTTTTTCGCTGCGATCTTTTTCACGTTAAGCTGTGTATTGGTAGCTCAGGCACAAGTTACTGCCGGTCGTGTTACCGGCTCGGTGCTAGATCCTAATGGCGCGGCCATCCCTGGCGCGAATGTTAAGCTGAATAACAAAGAAACCAGTCAAACCTTGACAACTCAGACAACAGGCACCGGGTCATTCAGCTATCCAAACGTGCTACCCGGTGGCTACCAAATCACGATTGAGGCCGCCGGCTTTCAATCCGTCACACAGGATGTGACGGTGGCGCTCAATCAAGAGTCGGCCGTTAATGCGATACTGCAAGTCGGCGGCGGAATCGGGGAAACGGTTAATGTCACGACCGCGAGCGAAGCTCTGGTGCAGACCGAAAGCTCTCAGCTTGCAACTAGTTTCCAGACCAAATTAGTAGAGAATCTACCGATCTTCGGTAATCAGAACTCCCTGGCGCTGCTTTCGGCGAACGTCGTCGGACAATCAGCCGGGACGGCTGGCTCTGGCGGCACGGTCGGCGGCGTTCGTCCGCGCTACAACGTCTTCACCATTGACGGTGTTGAGAACAACGACCCATCCGTCACCGGCCCAGCGTCCACTGTTATCCAGGACGCGGTTGCGGAGTTCACGTTGTTGACTAACAACTTCAATGCGGAATTCGGTCAGGGCGGCGGTGGGCAGTTCGTTACTATCACCAAAAGTGGAACCAACGACTTTCACGGTAATGTTTTTTATTATGTCCAGAGCGAGCGCTTCAATGCCGCATCCACCGCTGAGGAGAGTCTGCTTAAATCGGGCCAGATCACTCAGCTTCCGCTTTTCAGAGATACCCGCTACGGTGCAACCGTTGGCGGTCCAGTTATTTTGCCCCGATTTGGTGAAGGCGGCCCCTCGACGATTAACCTGAGAAATAAACTGTTCTTCTTCTTTGCGTTTGAGCGCAGACCTCGACGTCAAGAGGGATCGAGCACGACATTCCTCGCGCCGACCGCCGCGGGGTTAACGCAGATCGCAACCTTACCGGGCGCGAGTCCGTTCGTCGTAAACCTCCTCCGTGACAATCTGACTCTTGCGCCTGTTCAGACCACTACTCAAACCGTGCTCGGCGTTCCAAATATTCCGTTTGGCAATGTGAACACAATCATTCCTGCTTCGGATCAGGACAAGCAGTACCAGACCAACATTGATTGGAATGCGAACGATAAAAATCAGTTCCGATTCCGTTTCAGCTACGATGATTTCAGCGGAGACCAGGCGGGCGAGGGTAATCCGAAGTTCAACAATAATGTCGTATTCGGATCGCGCCTTTTCTCCGCCACCTACGTGCGGACATTCAGTTCAGCTACCGTTAACGAGCTTCGCCTCGCGTACAGGCGGACATTTAATGATTTCCCGTTGCAGAACCCGGCATTCCTTGCTTTCCCGAACATCACAGTGCAGCCGCTTAACCTGTCGCTCGGGCCGAATGGGAATCTACCGCAGAGCGGCGGCGATAATAGCTACCAGATCTTCGACACTCTGAGCTACATCCGCGGCCCGCATACTTTTAAATTCGGCGCCGATGTTCGCTTTTTGCTAACGTCGACTAACTTCCTACCGCGTGGTCGTGGCGACTACGTTTACGCGGACTTCGACGAGCTGATCCGGGATTTTGCGCCAACCATCGTTGACCTGCGCGGAGTCGGCAGCGGAGCTTTCGTCGGCAGCAACCGGCGTCTCTACTTCTTTGGCCAGGATGACTGGAAGGTCACACAGAATCTGACGCTGAATCTCGGTCTCCGGTACGAGAACGTGACGATTCCGCGCGACTCCGCATTACAAGCTCAGAATGCGATCGCAAGCATTCCCGGCGTCCTCGAATTCAGAGTGCCAAAAAACGACGGGAACAATTTTGCGCCCCGGGTAGGATTTGCTTATGCGCCGGCCTTCGGTGGCTCCATAGGACGTTTACTCTTTGGCGAGCGGGGACGAAGTTCGATTCGTGGCAATTTCAGTATGTCCTATACGGAAGTTTTCCAGAACTTGATCCTGCTGCAACTGCCGCCACAGTTCCAGCAAGAGAGCGATGTGGCCACGGCTCAAAGCGCCTTCGGACTAAATTTACAAACCAGGTTCCTACAACAAGGCGGTGTGCCACCAACCCCGATTCCGCCTATTACACGCGCGGCAGCGCGCGCAGGGACTGGAAGCTTTATCACCGACCAAAGATTCGGTGAGATTTACGCTTTCGCATTGAGTTTTCAACGGGAACTGGGATCTTCAATGGCGCTCGAAGTGCGCTATCTCGGCACACGGGCTCGCCACCTTCCGGTGCAATTGCGCCGAAACGGCGGCACCACCAATCGGGCTGCTTTAACGATCCCGACTTTCTTCAGTGCACCAACTGCGGCACAACTTGCGGGACTTACAACTCTTGGCTCCATTCGCGCTCGCCCTGACGTTACAGTCTTCCCACTGGATGCTTTCACTGCTCCCGGCGAAGAGTTCGGCGGCTTTGTCACAGCTTTTGAACCGGTCGGTAACTCCAATTACGATTCCGGGGCCATTAGCTTGACACGTCGCTTCCGTGCAGGCCTGGCTTTCACTACTGCTTACACGTTCAGCAAAACCATCTCCGACACGG
Organism: Pyrinomonadaceae bacterium; assembly: GCA_051004635.1. Lineage (GTDB taxonomy): Bacteria > Acidobacteriota > Blastocatellia > Pyrinomonadales > Pyrinomonadaceae > PSRF01. Next base: position 54,231 of record JBPCKD010000176.1, on the reverse strand, counting down.
ACAACGAACTTTTCACCAGCCGCGTCAATCCGCGCCGCTCGGAGGATATTTTCAACCTGAGAAGAGAGCGCTCGCTCTCAACGTTTGACATTCCGCATCGCTTCGTCTTTGCGGCAAACTATGAGCCGACGTTCTTCAATGACAAAGGTACCTTTCTCAAGAAGGTGCTCGGTGGCTTTGTGATTGCTCCGATATTCCAAACGCAATCCGGTCAACCGATCACGCCGCTTGCCGGGATTGACTCCAATCTTGACTTTGACGCCGCCGGCGACCGCACGGTCCTCAATCCAAATGGCGTTCAAGGAACAGGCAGCGGCGTCTTTCCAGTCGGCGCTAACGGCCTGCGACTCACGAGGGTTAACGCCGCAGGTCAAGTGGTGAACGCGCCTCTGGGCGACAATCGGACGGTGGCCTATGTGGCTTTCAATCCGAATGCTCAGTATATTCAGACAGGTCCTGGCGCGACTTCAACTGCGGGGAGGAACACGCTACGCTCGAATGGCTTTAACCGAACTGATCTAACAATTCTTAAGAAGATCTTCTTCGGTGAAACCATGCACATCCAATTCGGGGCGGAGATCTTCAATCTGTGGAATCAGCGTATCCGCACTATATCAGGTGTCGGCGCAACGACTTCGGCCTTTGCCAACTCAGGTAGCGCGTTCTTCAACAACTACAGCATCGGTAACTTTAGCGGCCGCACCGTTCAGTTGCGGGCGAAGTTCGAGTTCTAGCCAGTAAGTTCATTTACTAGCCTAGCTCATGGGGAACTCACATCGTTGAGTTCCCCTTTTCTTCTGCGCCAGCAGCGCACTTCGCAATCTCGTCATTGGGGCGCCCCCGGCCGCACAATCAGGAACCCGAAGGCGTGCGCGCCGCGGGCAGCACGTTGACGGCGCTCAAAAATACCAGCGGGGAGACCGTCAGCTACGTGGCAGTCAACCCGAACGCGGAGTAAATCCGTGCCGGATCGGGCGCAATTTCCAACTCCGCCCGCAACACGCTGCAACTGCCGGGAATCAACAACCTCGACTTTTCAATGTTCAAAAACTTCCGAATGGGGGAGACACGCCGGATTCAACTCGGCGCCGACTTCTTCAATGCCTTTACCACCCACAATACATACCCGTTCGCCTAACGACGTTCAGCCTGTTGGCACAACCGGCGTGGGACAAGTCAACACGGTCACGTCTACGACCTTCAACAAGCCGGACGGTGTTTCTCCTGCTATGGCTGTTGGGAGGCTTATGCGAAGAGCCTTCGGAGAAAACGGAGCGAAATTTATCAGTCTCCTGATTGCGGTTGCCACACTTGAAGCTGCCAGCGAGACAATTTTCACCGGCCCCCTCGCGAACTTGCGTGTAGAACTGCTTGATGAGGTAGACGGCGTCCTGGCTAACACCCGCACGAATGCTGCTGGGCAGTACGCTTTTTACCGACTCTCTACCGGCGTTTTCCAAGTCAAAGTCTGGGCAACAGGAACTGATTACGATGGCAAGACTGAACGTGTGGCACTTACGGGATCGTTAGGCGGCGGCAGGGCCGGGCAGTCTGAACAGGTGGATTTTGTCCTGACTCCCCGCAAAACGCAGATTACTGCCCGATGCTGCCGACTCATTAACTAAGGCCGCTTCTCTTAACAATGAATCGCTTAACACGCACCTGTTACTGGGAACGGTGCTGCGGATGCAAAAGCAGTGGGCTTCCGCCGAGACTCATTTGAAGCAAGCTAAGTCGCTAAACAAGACCCCGCGTGCCGAGATCCACTGGCAGCTTGCACTGCTCTACAATCAAATTGGCAGGTATGCCGAGGCCGCCAACGAGCTGGAGTCGTTCCTGAAAGTGCAGCCAGATTCGCGCGATGCGGAACAGCTCAGAAAACTCATCGGCGAGTTGCATAAAAAGAAGTAAGCTTTCGTAATTCACCTCAATCGGGTAGCAAACGATGTCACCAATTGCCACCCTTCAACACAACCCGATGTCTGTTCTTATCTGCGGTTCATGAAGTCCACTGAAGTATTCCTCGGGCAGCGTTGCAACTCGATAGCTTTGTTTCAGCCGCTCCTGGTAATACTAGTGTGGCGTCCCAGTTAATTCTTTACAACGGCGGACCTTCTCGATGATGACATCAGCAGTGGCGCGCCAAGCAAAGGGTTTGGGTTCGTTGTTCCAGTTGGCTAACCACTGGTAAATAGATTGCTCGAGCTCTTTGACACTGTGAAAAGTGCCGCGTCGGATCATTCTTTCAGTAATCAGTCCAAACCAACGTTCCACCTGGTTGAGCCAGGAACTGCTGGTTGGGGTGAAGGGAAAATGGAAGCGGCGGCGTTTTCTTGGGCCTGAGCCAGCGTTGTACCTCGGCGCTTTTATGGGTGCTGTAATTGTCGACGATCAGATGAATGTCCAACTCCGCTGGCATGGACTTTTCCAGTTGGCAGAAACTGGGTCACCCCCGGGCTTTCTTTCGCCACCCGCAAGTAGAACCAGAACCCCAATAAGCAAGACAGTAATTCCTGCCAATCCACGCAAGGCCGTGTACGCTATGCTTGACCACAGCATAGAGGTTGAGGCGACGCAGAAGAGCAGGGGCGTCAAAGGGTAAAGCGGTACGCAGAAAGGCGTCTTTGCGTTCGGGTCCTTCCCACGCAGTACGACGAGCGAGATTCCTGTAAGCAGAAAGAAGAACCAAAACACAGGGGCCCGTGTATTCAACCAAGGTTTCGAATCTTTCGTTGCCACTCGCAAACGCCACCAAGCATAAGCCAACAACGCTTTGTGTCACCAAAGCACTCAAGGGCGTGTTGGTTCTTTCATGCCACTTCCCCATGTAAGGGGCGCAAGGCCTGACCTAACGCATAGTTTGTGCGGGCGCCGAGACTGATCGAACACGAAACCTGTAATTGAGCTCTGACCTTGCGGGGCCAGAGTATGCGTTGCCATTACGACGGGGCTTTCCCTGGTAGGTGGATCCGGAACAGCAGGCGCCAGGAGTATCAACAGGACAAGGCTCTCTATCATTTGCGCACCTCACTTTCAAAACGTTGTTTCTCGACCAAAAGATGTCAGGAAACAGAGTCCAGAAGATGTCCCATCTTTTCTTTCTTCGTTCGCAGATAACCGGCTGCTTTTTCGGTTGGCTCTACCTGAATAGATACTCTTTCGACAATATTTAAACCGGCTTCTTCGAGCGCCCGAAGTTTCAGAGGATTATTTGAGATCACTCGCACGCGGCAAAGACCAAGATCAAAAAGGACTTCAGCACACTGTCTGTACTCGCGTAGATCCACGGCCAATCCCAGTTGCTCGTTTGCTTCAACGGTGTCCGCTCCTTCATCCTGCAGCGAATAGGCGCGAATCTTATTGAGGATTCCAATGCCGCGGCCTTCCTGCTGTTGGTATACGATAGCGCCCCGGCCTTCTTGCTCTATCATCTGCATCGTTTGATGTAGTTGTGCTCCGCAGTCGCATTTTGTCGAACCAAAAACGTCACCGGTGAGGCACTGCGAATGGATGCGCACCAGGGTTGGGGTGTCTCGGCGCATTTCACCTTTGAAGAGCGCGACAAACTCTTCGTCGCTAATAAGCGAACGATAACCGGCAATACTGAATTCGCCCCATTCGGTGGGCAGAATCGCGACGGCCACGCGCTCCACGGATAAGCTTTTGTCAGCTCCAGCACACGAGCCAGTAGTGGCTTGATCTTGCAACCGAGTCTCCTTCTTTCACGCGTAACATCAGCACAATGATGTAACCAATCAATTCTTTAGTTATGAGTTTATAGTAGTAAGGCCCCAAGTGCTACCGGAGGCCTCCTGAACCAGAGGTTCGGAGTTTGTACCTCCGGACACGTGACATCACATTGCTAGGGCCCCACGCGAGCGGTAAGATACCCGGCGTCTGACCTTGCTTGGTTTACGTGACATCCTTGGAAGGTGCGCCCCGAGGGGGGCTTCTTAAAAGCCAGATCGAATGCCCATTCAAGATATTAACGAAGACGAATTCGGCGAAAAAACCCAGCTACGTCAAACCATCCGGGATGGAAAGTCAAATCAAAGAGAGCTTAGGCCGGCTCTAGTTTCCCTTCGCGGAGAGTTGATGGCAGTTCCTATTCCCCTGGAGCGAGACGTTGTTATTATTGGACGCGCTTTGGAAGCCGATGTCCGCCTCAATGATTTTCGCACGTCGCGCCTTCACGCGCGCATTACAAGTGAACATGTTGGAGAGACGGAGACGTGCTATAGAATCGCTGACTTAGGCTCTACCAACGGCACCATGGTAAATGGTGAGCTGATCACGGAAGCCGTTCTCAACGATGGCGACAAGATCATAATAGGCGATCACCTTTTTCGGTTCGATATGCTCGATGAGATCGATCGGGAATTTCAACAGCAGATCCATCGTCTTTTGGCGCACGACGAGCTCACTGGATTACTTACAAGCAAATCCTTCTTCTCTGAACTGCGTCGCGAATCCGCTCGAGCTGAGGACGAATCTCGTCCCTTCTGCGTTCTTATGATGGATCTTGACCACTTCAAAGAAGTTAATGATACCTACGGCCACCTTGTTGGCAGTAAGACTCTTGAAGAAACTGGTCGCGTTATCAAAGAAGCCTTGAGAGCTGGTGATGTTGCCTCACGTTTTGGCGGCGAGGAATTCGCTGCTTTTTTGCTTGATGCCACTTATGGTCAGGGCTTAGTCGCTGCCGAACGCGTACGAATAGCCCTGGCACAACATGAGTTTCCGGCGAGCCGGGTGGACTCGCAAGACAGTGGGGCGACGCACCGTATCACGATTAGTATTGGTGTTGCCGCCTTTCCCGACGATGCAACAGATCCAATACAATTGGTAGAACTTGCAGACTCCGCACTTTATCGAGCTAAACGAAGTGGTCGAAATCGAGTTTGCTCATACCAGCCATCAGTAGTAGTGACTGATAGCTCCCTACCTCCCAGGCGCACCTAGTGACCCCTCTGTTTTACCTCTTTTTTTCTTGCTTCGGTTTCGAACCTCTTTCTTTCTGAAACACTTTGCACACTCCTGCGTGTAATGTTGCTGGAGCGCGATGTCGGTTTCCCGCCGGTTGCGTCCTCTTAATTGAGCCGTGTATGCTTCTCTAGCTGACTTTTTGTTAAGAGTCTTGCTTTATTTGACTGGAAATCCTAATGGCTACAAAACTCAACCTCTCCACAAAACCATTTACTAACCGTTCACTGCCATGGGTAGTGACGACTTTCGTGATTCTCCTTTCCCTCGTCTGCCTCGTTTTCATCGTACGAGTCACTAGTAAGGCGCGGTCGCAGGCTGAGGCCGTACAGAATGATATTAATAGGTTGAGCCAACATGAGCAGGCTCTACGTAAACAGGCTGAAGCAGTAAAAAACTCCCTAACGACCGAACAATTGCAGACGCTGGAAGCTGCTCACACCCTTGTGGATCGCAAACATTTCTCCTGGTCGCGTTTGTTTGCAGATTTGGAGTCAGCGTTGCCGGGGAGCGTGCGCGTCAAACGAATCGCCGTGCGCGGCGTGGGCACGCGAAACGACCAGACTCTGGCTGAATTGGAATTGACGGTGTTAGCAAAAAGTCCTGCGGCCATCACAGATATGATTGCCGATATGGATCGTATCGGTATTTTCCAAGCTGAATTACGCTCGCAGAATTTGCAGCGAGGGAGAGGTGAAAGCGGGGCCGAGTATGAGTTGTATGTGGTGTATCGGCCGCGAGCCGGTTCGCCTGTCGCTAGTTCGCCACTAGCTCTGGTTAAGCCGAGCGTATCCGGAGGAGGTGGCCAATGAGCGAACAACCGGCGCCGATCCGTGGAGGTGGCAGCCGCAATCGGATACGAGCCAGGCTTAACCGAGTCAGCTTCTCCCGCCAGCAGGGAGTCCTTGGTCCCGCGGAGCTCATAGGGCTCGCCGGTAGTGTCTTGATCTTAGTACTGGTGATTGTTAGCTATCTCTATTTCTTGATGCCCGCGCGCTCTCGGCTCGAGTCGCTTCAGTTGGAACGTTCGCGGCTACAGAGTCAGGTGCGGAATTCGGAGGCCGTACTTCTCCAGGGCCAAAGCACAGACGCTACCGTCCAGAACATTACGCAAAGTTTGGATGCCTTCGAGAGCGAGCGTCTGATTGGCGCTAGTCCCGGCCGCATGAGTCTCTATGACTCTCTTAACCAACTGATCCGCAAGAATGGCCTGCGTAACACTTCCGGTCCCACATATACTCCGCTCGATCCAGCAGGATCGAAAGCGGGTGCTAGTGGATCAAGATCCGCTAATACGAAGTGGCAAAGTATCTACCCCGGCATCGCAATCAGCCTGACGGTTGATGGCCAATACCAAAATCTTCGTCGGTTTGTTCGTGACATGGAGACGAATAAACAGTTCGTGATTATCAATAGCGTGGAGTTGGAGCGCGCGACCGAAACAGACAGTGCACCGCCGGTTGAGGGTGATCCGGCAGGTGGCACGCGTGGATCGCTCGTGAGCCTGCGTTTGGAAATGGCGACTTACTTTCAGCGCGGCTCTCAAGGCCTCGCGCTGGAACCAGTAGTGCGGTGAGCAATATTATGCAGATGACTGATACTCAGAATCCGAGCGAACGAAAAAAACTAATCAGTGCGGGAATTCTAGGAATCCTGGCGATCCTGGCGCTATGGTGGACATTTGTTGGCTTTGGTACGGGTGCTAATAGAGTATCGCCAACCACGGGGAGTGAAACGAAAACTTCCGCAAGCAATCGTGCTACATCGAGTAGGGTCCAACCCCAAACGGTCGTCGAATTAAAAGGAGACCCCCTCGATCAGTTGCGCCCTGTTAACTTCCAGTCTCCTGCCCCGAATGTGCCGGAAGCAAAGCGCAACATATTCGCTTATTATGAACCCCCGCCGCCGGGCGTGAAGGCTTCGATTGTTCCGACCCCGACGCCGACCCCGACGCCCCCGGTGCTGCTTGCAAGCCTCTCTCCGACGAACCTTTTTGCGCGTACTGGTGATTTCACGTTAGAGGTTTCTGGCGACAAGTTTACTCCGCAATTGAAAGTCTTGATCGACAATAACGAGATGCCGACGCGGTATATAAGCCCGCAGCAAGTCTCCGCTAACGTGCCTGCTGCTGTAATCGGTAGCCCTGGTGTGCGGCAGGTTATGCTGCGATCCTCTGATGGCACGCTCTACTCAAATCCTGCAGCGCTTAGCGTGGCTCCCGCTCCCACACCGAATTACACGTACGTTGGAATTATTGGAACGCGCCGGCACATTGACACTGCAATCGTCCAGGACAAGGCAAACAAGGAGATGCTCAACGTACAGCGTGGGGATCTTCTGGGAGGAAGGTTTCGCGTCACCAGCATCTCAGAGAAAGAGTTGATTCTCGTGGATAACAATTTAAAGATTAAACATGCGCTCGCTTTTACCACTCAAGGTGACAGAGGTAACCCGCTGCAGCGGCCAACGCCACGACCTGACGGTGAGGACGATGAACTTTAGGCGTGGACCACACCACAAGATATGGCAGTTGGTAAGGAGATCGAAAAGGCTTTCTCTCAACGTTGGAAGCTCGCGGCGACGCAATGATGAAGGCTATACACTCGTTGCGCTCCTTGCGTTGATGACGGTCCTGGCTCTTTTTGCAGCAGCTGCCGCGCCAAGCATCCGACACCAGGCTCAACGCGAGCGTGAGGTCGAAGCGATCTTTCGCGGAGAGCAGGTTGCCGCAGCAATTCGTGTATATTTTTCTTCCCGTCAAGGAGCAGCTGGCGGCGTCAACAGTCTTCCGACGTCGATAGATCAACTGCTCGAGGGCATACCAAGGGGAACCAAAAAGATTCAGATACTGCGTCCATCCGCCGCGCGTGAGCCTCTCTCTGATGCTGGTGAATGGAGATTGATTCGACCGCGCTCATCCGAAATGGCGGACTTTCAGCGTGCAGTAATGCTATTTGCAGGGAACGTCAAGCCCGCTACCAATGACCAACAACTGCAACTAGCAGAACGAGATATGTTGCAGTCAGTGCTGCCGACTCTTGGAATCGCGTCAACCAGCGCGACGTCCCTTGGTGATGACAGTTCCACTGGACCTTTCATTGGAGTGGCCAGTCGCAGCAGAACGGATTCCATAATTCATTACTACGGGATCGGTCGGCACGCCGAGTGGATATTCACTCCTTTCTTCAGATAGCTAAGTCCACAGCTGAAGTAGTCACACTCATTAGTTCATCATACAAACGAACTCTTACACTCAAGTTCATGTTAGTTAATCGCGCGTCGCGCCGGTTAATTCATGAAGTCTCGACCCTGATTCAACATCAACTCCGACAGAAAAATCTTGTCTTGTCGCCGCGATCACAGATCGCTACTATCGAAAATATTTTCGCATTATAGTAATAAGTTGTTGACATCGTGGCCGTTTACGTTTATATAGCAAGATGTTGTGCGCCGTTTACTCTAGCCCACAAGAGAGAAGTAAGCACATCATCTTGTGGTAGACCCGGAAACAAAAAATCTTTGAAGGAAGGAGCACATAGAGCTTATGGCAACTAAAAAAGGTGGAAAGAAGGCAGCGAAAAAGGGTGCCGCCAAGAAGTCAGCAAAGAAGGGCGGAGCGAAGAAAGCAGCCAAGAAGAGATAACTCGGACCAGTACGGTTCAACAGCAACCCTCCACTGGCGCACACAAACTTCTGAGGCCGCGACGGCCTTTCAAAAGGAACGACGAGTACTTCAAGTGAATCTCGTCGTTCCTTTTGTATTTTACCGGCTATGTCTCTTATGGATAATCCGCCGGATTTGAATGGTCGCCTGTATCATTCTCTTAAAGACTAGTATTTTCGATCCTGATTGAAATGATTCGTGTCGCCCTTGTAGAACCTGAGATACCACCGAACACGGGCAATATCGCTCGCTTGTGCGCCGCCACTAGAGTTCCACTTCACATCGTTGGAGTCACAGGCTTTCGTCTTGACGACAAGGCAGTGCGGCGAGCGGGTTTGGACTACTGGTCCGAAGTAATCTTACGACGTCATCCAAATCTGGAAGGCCTTAACGAATCCCTGCCTGAAGCTCGCTTAGTTTATTTGACCACCAAGGCTGATAAGAGTTATTCCAATTGGCCTTTCAGCAGCGCGGATTGCCTGGTTTTTGGGAGCGAAACGCGTGGATTGCCTGAACAAGTTTTACGCGAGAATTGGGATCGGTGCCTCACCATTCCTATGTTGAATCCAAACGTCCGCAGTCTCAATCTGGCGACGGCTGTCGGCATTGTTCTTTACGAAGCCTTACGCCAAACCGGATCTCTTGGAACACCCAATCGATAATTGAACGTCCTAACCTAGTGACTCTCCGCAGGACGTGTGTTTCGTGAGCTTTGCATGAATGCTGTCTTTTAAGTTCTCACCGGCATAGTGTTAAGATGGGCGGTTTCGCTTCGTTGAGTATTTTGGACCGATCAGATCCATCCAGGGAAATAATGAGTCAAGAGAGAAAAGACATTCGGAATATCGCAATCATCGCCCACGTTGACCACGGCAAGACCACGTTGGTCGATGCCATGTTGAAACAGTCAGGCACTTTTCGCGAGAACGAGCAGGTTCGTGATCGTGTGATGGATTCAATGGATCTGGAGCGCGAGCGTGGTATCACTATTATGGCTAAGAACACATCCGTACATTACAAGGATGTGAAAATTAATATCTTGGATACTCCTGGTCACGCGGACTTTGGCGGTGAAGTTGAGCGCGTATTGAAAATGGTAGACGGAGTGATGTTGCTGGTGGATGCCGCCGAAGGCTGCCTACCACAAACTCGGTTTGTTCTTCGTAAGGCCCTTGAGGCTCGCCTTCCTGCGATCGCGGTGGTTAATAAGATCGACCGCCACGACGCGCGGCCGGAAGAGGTAGTGAATGAGATCTATGAACTTTTTCTGGACCTCGACGCAACGAATGAGCAAATTGAGTTTCCCATATTGTATTCCGTTTCGCGTGAAGGAATTGCCAAACGACTACTCACTGACGAATCGAAGGATCTGCAGCCCTTATTTGATCAGATCGTGGAAACGATTCCTGCTCCGAAGCAGATACGAAAAGACTCTTTGCAGTTACTGGTGGCGAATCTTGACTACAGCGAATACGTTGGACGGTTGGCGATCGGTCGAATCTTCTCAGGCGAAATTGCGCTTGGTGACCAGGTCTCGGTGGCCAAGCCTGATGGCTCCTTCCAGAAGGTACGCGTTTCGCAGCTTTACGCTTTCGAGGGTTTGAAACGAGAGTCTGTTCAGCGCACCGGGTTTGGCGAGATAGTGGCCTTGGCGGGGGTGGACAATATTGAGATAGGCGACACCATAACATCTGTTGACAATCCACATCCCCTGCCTGTGATTGCGGTTGATGAGCCAACGATTTCGATGATCTTCGGTGTTAATAATTCGCCGTTTGCAGGTAAAGACGGCAAGTATGTAACTTCCCGCCAGGTCAGGGAGCGTTTGGAAAAAGAGACTCTGGGCAATGTGGCGATCCGGGTTGAAATTGAGCCTGAGGCCCCGGACCAATTCAAAGTTTCCGGTCGCGGCGAATTGCAGTTGTCAATTCTCATCGAAATGATGCGCAGGGAAGGTTATGAGATGCAGGTCTCCAAGCCCGAAGCTATCACTCGCGTGAGCGCGGGCCGCACTCTCGAACCAATTGAGCTTGTTGTGATCGATTGCCCTGAAGAGTTTATTGGAGTGGTTACCGAAGCCGTCGGACGCCGCAAGGGACAAATGACGAAGATGGTCAACCACGGAACCGGTCGCGTGCGTCTTGAGTTTGAGACCCCTTCTCGCGGCCTGATTGGATTTCGCAATGAGTTCTTAACGGAAACCAAAGGCACAGGACTACTCAACACGATGTTCCTTCGGTGGGGTGATTGGCAAGGCCCAATGCGCGGGCGTTCAACTGGATCCTTGGTCGCTGACCGGACTGGAGAAACTACGACGTACGCGCTATTCAATTTACAGGAGCGAGGAACTTTGTTTACTCGTCCAGGAATCAAGGTTTATGAGGGAATGATCATCGGCGAGAATGCACGTGCCGTGGATCTGGATGTCAATGCCATCAAGGAAAAGAAACTGACCAACATGCGCGCCGCATCGGCAGATGACGCTATGCGGCTTGTGCCTCCGAAGGAACTTTCTCTCGAGCAGGCGATTGAGTTTATTGGGGAAGATGAACTGGTGGAGGTTACTCCACACAGCATTCGACTACGCAAAAGAGTGCTACGCTCCAACGAACGGCCAAAGAAAAAAGAAGGATGAGCCTCTAAGTATGAGTTCCCTCTTCTTGAACAATCTGGCTAATACTCGGCTTTACCCACTTACCGACCGGCGCCTTTCCGGACTATCGCACGCTGAACAGGTAGCACATCTGAGCAAGGGTGGAGCGACCCTGGTTCAATTGAGAGAAAAGATTCTCTCGTCGTTTGAATTTTACAGAGAGGCCGCTGAGGCCGTGTGCATAGCGCGCGAACGGCGCGTCAAGATCATAATTAATGACCGAGTTGACATCGCCCTGGCGCTAAAAGCCGACGGAGTTCACCTTGGTCAGGATGATCTACCGGCTGAAGACGCAAGGAAACTGCTCGGTCCCGAGGTTATTATTGGGTTTTCTACTCATAACCTCGAGCAGGCCTTCCTTTCTACGAAGATGCCGATCGATTACATTGCTATCGGCCCAATTTTTTCGACAGCTACGAAGCAATCCTCTGAGCCCCCCCTTGGTCTCGATGGCTTAAGCCAGGTACGCCAAGCCGTCCCTGAGATTCCCTTGGTGGCTATTGGCGGGATTACCTCCCAGAACAGTCAGGCGGTACTGGATGCGGGTGCAGATGCAATTGCGGTAATCAGCGATATTTGGAATGTCTCGGGGCAGGTTGCCGCTCACACTGAAATTCTTCTTCATCGCATCTAATGGTCTTTTCCTAACGGAAACAGATTATGCTTGCGTTCAACTTCGTTATGCGCGAGAATCCTTGAGCCCCTTATCAGGGCAGAGACATTCGCCGCCAGCCACCACCCTTTCAGTTCAATCACAACTTCCGGAGTCCTAATCTTAATGAGCTTCTTTGATCTGCCGCCCATTATCGAGCGCATGCTGCTCGTCTCAGACAAAATCAGTGACCTAAACTTCTCAGTTGGTCAGCTTCCCCAAGTGGAAATAAATGGGAATCTAACGCCTGTGCAGCCTCTGGGGATGCAAAAACTGACTCCTTACCAGACCGAGATTATCGCGATGGCTCTTATGGAAGGGAATCCCGACGCGGCGGAACGGCTGGCCCATTCTGGAACAACCGACCTTAGCTATTCGCTTCCTTCCCGAGCTCGTTTTCGCGTAAATATTTTTCAGCAGCGGGGGGTTTACTCGATTGTTATGCGAGTTATTCCCACGGATATTCCTACGCTGACATCGCTCGGGCTTCCGCGACAACTAGCGGAAATCGCCGATCTGAGAAATGGACTGGTACTGATGACCGGGCCGACTGGTGCGGGCAAGAGTTCAACTCAGGCCGCCATTATCGATATCATCAACGAAAAGAAGCACTATCATGTTGTAACTATCGAAGATCCGATCGAGTACCTGCACTCACACAAGAACTCGACGATTAATCAACGCGAGGTGGGACACGACACAAGGGATTTTCCTTCTGCCTTACGCGCGACCCTCCGACAGGCGCCGAAAGTGATCCTTATCGGTGAAATGCGAGACTTCGAGACGACCGAAATCGCTCTCGAAGCAGCTGAAACCGGACACCTGGTTCTTTCAACCCTGCATACAATCGACGCTTCCAAAACAGTTGATCGAATCATCGGACTCTATCCAAAGAACGAAGAGCAGGTTATCCGGACACGCTTGGCACAAACATTCCGTTACATTATTTCTCAACGTCTAGTGCCGCGAGCCGATCGACGCGGTCGCATAGCCGCTGTTGAAATTCTCCGATCCAGTCCGCGTACTCGTGAGTACATAGAAGCTGGTGAGGCGGACGGGAAATCGTTGCTTGATGCAATGCGGGACGGAAAGCTCGATGGAATGCAGGATTTTGATACCGTCATCAGAGAGTTAATTGAAAACCGCACGATAACGCTCGAGGATGGACTTACATTCGCGACAAATCCAAACAACCTCCTCCTCTCACTGAAAGGGGTGACCGCCTCGGAAGAATTCATGCAGCGCGAGGGTAATGGTATTCCTACTGCTGCCTTTTCAGATAGAGGTTCGATGCTGAGCATGATCGAGTAATGCCAACGACCGTTAGCAAATTACAACTGACCTTTTGAAATCGCTATGATTATTGTCTGCCAAAAATGCGCTTCGCGACTACAAGTCGACGAGATGAGAATTCCTTCGCGTTCGTTTACTATCCGCTGTCCCAAATGTAACAGCAATTTGGATTGTTCCTCAGCCAGTCCCGCTCTTGAGCAAAGTGCAGTTGCGGTAGGTGAATCACCTGCGACGGGAAATCCTCGCTTCGAACAGCCAAAACCAGCGCCGCTTTTTGAACTTGAGCAACCCAGTAAAGAGGTTAACGCTGGTGCTTCTGCAGCGGAGAAACTAGTTGAATTACTCTCCGGGCTGCTCGGTCAGGCGGGCCCTGGGGACGATAACCGACAGAATGCCCGACCTTCATGGAATCCCAGGAAAGCACTGGTCTGTATTCCTGAAGACAACCGCGATAATGTCGCGCGCGCCCTGGTAGAGAATGGGTATCAGGTGTTTGTCGCACAGGACACGAGTCAGGCGGTCGACCGGATGCGCGAGGATCAGTTGGATGTGGTACTGCTTGATCAGAGATTTGATCCGGTGGAGCAGGGCACAATTTTCGTCACACGCGAGGTAAACATTCTCAGGCCGGCGCAACGTCGCAGATTGTTCTTTGTTTTGTTGTCGACTTCGTTACGCACTATGGACGCTCATGCAGCTTTTCTGAACAACGTTAATGCGATAATCAACGTTAACGAAATCGAAGACCTCCCGACGCTTATCGAACATCGAGTTCGCGAGTTCAACGAACTGTACAAAGACTTCAACAACGCAATGAGGATTCCTGCCTTGTAATTAAATCAGCTTCACAGCTTTATCAGATCTTTTGAGGGCCCCTGCGAAGGGGCTCTTTGTTTTTGATGGCGTGTGGGCTGGTTTCGGCCTTTACAAGAGGTGAAGCCGCGTACGACTCTGACAGTGACTTGCCTGGGAGTAGACTGTCGTTCCGAACAGATAGAATCGAGTGCCTAAGTGATATCAGCGATAATATCTTCAAAATTAGCTTAACGAATTAGACCTGTGTGCAACTGCGCTCCATGTTTTAGCCGCGAGCGGTTCGGAGTTTTTGTTGGTTTCATTTCTCAGCTTGTGATAATTTCCGATACCCTTTTCATGGAAATCAAACTTTTGCTAACGCTGGATCTGCGCGAACAAGCAGCCTTGCAGGCGGCCCTCGTCACACACGGTGCGCCCGACGCCCTGGTTACGCTTGCGTTGACCGGCGCCTGCCGCATCTCGTCTGTGGAAGAGGCTCGTCAACTCCGCAAATGGCTCGCAGAGGCGCGCACAGCTGGTGATACAGACTTTGCTTCGTTGCACATCATTGAGCGCGCATTGGTAGGCTTTGGCGTCTGACACTCCTCACACAGCAATTAACCGTAGTAGCAACACCGAAACCCGGCGATGACTGAAATACAATTAGGCTACGGAAAGAATTCGCTCAGTTTAGCTTTTGACGAAAACCGCTATCAACTTCTTCAGGAAAGTTCATCCCCTCAACAGCCGCTAACTGACGTGGAGATTGGTGAAGCTTTGGACTTGCCAATCGAGTCATCTCCACTGGAAGATCACTTTTCAGCCGGTGACTCGGTGCTCATTGTTGTGTCCGATGCCACCCGGGCTACAGCGAGCGCTCAAATCGTAAATCTGCTCGTGCGGCGGCTAATTCAGGGTGGGGTCAGACCCTCGGACCTGGGAATTATTTTCGCCACCGGAATACATCGGCCCGTTGCCCCTGAAGAAAAAACAGAATTGCTTACTCCCTTCATTGCGCAGCGGGTGAAAACAATCGACCATAGTGCTCACGATGCGTCAGCAATGGTTTTGTTAGGTATGACAGAACGCGGCACGCCCATCGAGGTCAATCGCGCTGTAATGGATTTTTCCCAAGTGGTAATAACAGGCGCTATCGGGTTTCATTATTTCGCCGGCTTTACTGGCGGTCGCAAGTCAATTTGCCCCGGTCTTGCTTCTGCCCGAACCATCGAGGCTACACACATGCTCGCCCTTGATTTCGAAATGGGCGGAAGACGGACAGGTGTCGGCACAAGCCTATTAGATGGCAACACTGTGCACGAAGAATGTGAACGGATTGCCGCGATGGTGAAACCGCGCTTTGCCATCAATACTGTAGTTGATGAGCGCGGGCGAGCGGTTCGCATCTATGCGGGCGATTGGCGAGCGGCCCACCGTAAGGGGTGCCAAGAATATCTCGCCAATCATTCAACTACCATCGAAACGAAACGGGAGATTGTTATCGTTAGCTGTGGCGGCTCGCCTTATGATATTAACCTCATTCAAGCACATAAGGCTCTGGATATGGCCGCTCACGCTTGCACAGACGGGGGCACCATTATCCTGCTGGCCGAGTGTCGTGATGGCCTGGGACAGTCAGATTTTCTCAAGTGGTTTGCTGAGAAAGACTCGCGGGCGCTCGAGCTTCGCTTACGCGATGCTTACCAAGTGAACGGCCAAACGGCCTGGTCATTGCTCAGCAAGGCAGAACGCTACAGAATTCATCTTGTTTCAAGATTGCCCGACGAAGGAGTTCGGCGCATGCGAATGATTCCGGCGCGCTCAGTGAGTGCTGTGATTGATAATTTGGGCCGCGAGACGGAAGGGTACATTATGCCTCGGGGAGCAGCACTACTCCCTCGGCTTGAGTCCAATGGTTGATCTTCATTCGAAATTGAGTCAAACGATGTGAGGTTGCGATTACTTACCACAACCCAAGTGTCTGATTGATGTAGCCTCGTTCTTGAAATCATCGGAACTCAACAAAACTGCAGCCGAGTTTTGCCAGACAGGAACACTCTTTTCTCGAGACCCAGGCTGTCGTCCTATTGATTGTAAGCGCGCCTCGCACTAGAATCGAGACCTCGAAATCAAATGGATTGAGCAGCCGCAAGCAAGGAGACGGGAGCTTATGAAAATCACTATGTTGCCCACACTGCTGTTAGTCAGTTGTTTCTGCGTAATGGCTCAGGACCCAGCAGGTTCAATCGAAAGGCACGTGCCGCTCACGGAGACAGCTGTGGCACGGGACGGTAGTGGCGCCTCAGCACTGGAAGCAACTCTAAAAACCACAGTTCTTAACGGCACACCTGACTTACCGGTCACGAACATTCGTTTAGTGGTGAAAAACTCCAGCGTTGTTTCCTATGCGTTCGTTTCCGGGCTCGTTACTTTTTACGACGGCACCGGCGTCCGTTGTGGGGAAGGAATATTCAAGGCTGATGCGCTTTCGGTGAATGAGTCATTTGAGACAGATACTCCTGGGATTCGCATTCGTTGTGCGCCGGCAACCTGGCGCATAGTTGCCACTAACCTGGTACCCCGCGTGGCTCCCAATGTGACTACGCCCACTGTCTCCTCTGAAAGGCGAGCGGGTTTGAATCTGATTATTAGCGTGGATGGCGAGGAACACCCGATTCAATTAGAGCGGCCTATGGTACTTACTCTTGGAACTGCGCAACGAACAATAGTCCTGCGTGAAGCACCTAAAAATTAAGCTCGATTCCTTGACCACTGCAAGCCTGAGTCTTAGGATGACTCTCCAACTTTCCAGAAAGCAAGGTACTTTTTATGGCAGAGAATCAGGAAAATAAATGTGGGCATCCTGCTTGTGATTGCCCTCCAGAAAAGGATAGCAAGTATTGCGGCGAGTACTGCGAGGAGGCCGAAAAGGCGCATGTGACGGAAATAGGTTGTAATTGCCAGCACGACGGTTGCTAGCGCTCACTCGGCAAGTAAAGCAATACTCCCCCGTAGATCCGCTGTGTTTCTACATAGCGAATACCTCTAGTCGTAGCAATTTGCAAAGGTTGCTGCGATTAGAGAAGGGCACTCGCTTTAACCTAGGCTTGACGCAGTCGGTTAGCGCAGGCACTACGAAAGATCAATAACCACTGGAAATCGGATTTGAAGAGAGAGCGGCGACGCGGCATCCGCGTCGCCGTTTTTGATTTAGTTCACCTCAATGTCCAACTGAACTACGGCGGTAAAAGGTGCGGCTGTTGTGGCTACGGATAGTGCACGATAAAGTATCTAACCATGCTGCCCGCACTTATAGAACTTCAGCGCTTGAAACGCCTTGAGCGTACCGGTTGGACGTTACGGGGTATGCCTAATGGAACCGAGTCGGTGGCCGCACATTCGTTCGGTGTTAGTGTCACAGCGATGATGCTGGCCGACAAGATCAAGAACCGTGGACTAGATTTGGATATCGAGCGCGTTCTCAAAATGGCGCTCCTCCACGATTGGGCGGAGACGCGCGTAGGCGACATGCCCAGAACAGCCACGAGCTACTTCGGTGCTGACGTTAGAAAGAAAGCGGAAACCACGGCCTTCGCCGACATCGTGGGCCCCCTCGGTGCGGCGCAGTCTGAGTACAAGAATCTCTATCAGGACTACGAACAACGGGATAGCCTTGAGGCGCGACTCGTTAAGGCGGCGGACATAATCGACTTGTTGATTCAGGCCTATACACTCGAGCACTCAGGAGCAAAGGGACTCGACGAGTTTTGGGAAGTTGCTCGCGATGCCGACTTTCAGCTTCCGCCAGTCGCGGACGAAACTGTTAGAGAGTTACTACAGTCATTACTGGACGCTCGACTCAAGCTCGAATAGTGGAAAACCGAAGGCAGACGATGCTAACTTTCGTTTTGGAACTGATTACCCTGCGTGGAGCGTTGCTTGGAGTGCTATTGTTTCTAGTGACCTTCGCAATAAGCCTGGCGATCGTTTCTTTCATCATGGTCAAAATTCCGGCCGATTATTTTAGGAAGGACCATTCACCAGAATTTCTGGCAGGCCGTCATCCGGCCATTCGCTTACTTGGTATCGTGGGGAAGAATGTTCTCGGCGTTTTATTGGTCGCACTGGGAGTTGTGATGTCGGTTCCCGGAGTGCCGGGACAGGGCATCTTGACTATCCTGCTCGGGGTAATGCTGCTCGATTTCCCGGGCAGACGTCGTCTGGAACACAAGTTGGTGAGTAGGCCGCAGGTCTTAAGGACCATTAATAAATTGCGGCACAGATTTGGCAAGCCAAGCCTGGTGCTCGACTAAAGCGGTTCATAAATGAGGCTGTTGGCAAGTATCACTGGAAACCTGCAGTCGAGGCATTCCGTTTGGAGATGAAATACGGCAGCCGCGGCTGGACTGCCAAAAAAGGCGCGTTGACAAGGAAAAACGTCTTTGTTAGCTTGACTTCTAATTATTAAGATGTTGCCACTTGTGTATAGTTTCGCCGAGATCCCTGTTCATGCTCAATTCAACTGCTGCTGAATCCCGCCCGTTGTCACGGCTGCCACTCCTTTTGACCTTAATCTCGGCTCTGTTGTTTGCGAGCGGCTGCGGGCTCTTTGGCACTCACAAAAAAGTTCAGGTTCCTCAACTTCTTACGCCCTTAGCTGAAGCAGATACTGCCCGATTGATTAGCGAGGTCAACCGGCTCGCCGCCGTGCGTTCCATTCACGGTAAGGTCGACATTCTGTTCGAAGACACTTCTTTCGCCGAGGCCGGCATAGCTGAAAAATATCGACAAGCTGATGGTACCGTAACGATTCAACGACCTGGTCAGGTATATCTTGTAATTAAGGTTCCGTTTATTGCTACCGACATCGCACAAATGACCTCCAACGGCGAGACGTTTCGCGTAGCCGTGCTGCAAGGCGACGAAAAGTATCGTCGTTTTGTGAAGGGAACGAATAGCGCGCGTTACGAAAAACTTGACATGAACGGAACGCAGCCTGACGCTGAAAACAAGAAGCGCTTGATGAATGCGAAAGAGGCTGTGACTGCTCTTTCCAACCTGCGGCCTCAACATCTAACCGACGCGTTGATGGTCAGTGCAATCTCAGACCCGGCGCAAAGCGGCCTAACATACGTTCGTAGCGAGTTCTACCAGGAAGAAGCAGATAACCGTCCCCGAGCAAAATCAGGTGTGCGCGTTGTGAGGGGTTATTATTTGCTGGAAGAGATATCGCCAATCAGTTCCGGCGAGGCTCGCCTGTTGCGCCGATTTTGGTTTGATCGAGTCAATGGCATTCGCTTAGCCCGACTTCAGACGTTCGATGATCGAGGCCTTCTCATCACGGATGTCTCCTACTGGGACGAAAAACCTTTTGGCGAAACGGGGCAACTTCGTCTACCTTCGCGCATTGAAATAACGCGACCTCACGACCACTACAAGCTGAGCATTGCTTACCAGGCACCTGCGACTGTTGACATAAACAAAGAATACAGACCCGAGGTCTTTGTCCTGGACAACAGATGGCATCTGCCTGAAGTCGATCTCGACTCCCGCCAACGCGATAAAGCGACCGTTACTCCCTGACAGATTCCGGCGGTAGCTATTAAACCCGTTGCTGTATTAACATCAAGCGACCTGATAACCCTCTAAATGCGCAACGCGCAACCCTGGCTAATTATCCGGTCACCTGGTTGATGAGAACTATTCTAAAGGCTGAGGATCTGGTAAAGGTTTATCGCGTTGGCAAGGTTGATGTCCCCGCGCTTCGCGGGGTTTCGCTCGAAGTCCACGAGGGCGAATTCCTTGCTATCATGGGCCCTTCGGGATGCGGCAAGTCAACAATGCTTCACTTGATGGGCGGACTTCTCACTCCGACAAGCGGCCGCATCATTGTCGACGGTGAGGATTTGACTGCGGCCTCCGACGCCAAGCGGACCGACATTCGCCGTCGTAAAATTGGTTTTGTGTTCCAGCGCTTCAATCTCTTTCCCACTCTCACCGCTGAAGGTAATCTACGTCTGGCCGAGCGCATTCACGGCAACGGAGGAGAAGATCCGCAGCGCCGGCGCGAAGTGCTGCGTTTGCTTGGGCTCGAAGACAAGTTGCACCACAAGCCGCTCGAGCTCTCCGGCGGTGAACAACAGCGCGTGGCTTTGGCCAGAGCCGTAGTAACCCGGCCGGCTATCGTTTTAGCCGATGAGCCGACGGGAAATCTGGATTCGGAGAATTCCGCCCTCGTCCTGAATATGTTTCAGGAATTGAATTATCGCTTCAATCAGACCATCGTTATGATTACTCATAATCCAGAAGCCGCAGCAATGTGCCGACGAATAGTGCAAATGCGCGACGGTCACATAATCGAGCCCGCCGTAAGTGTTCAGATGTAACCAGCTACCACTGATTTGCAGGGCATTTTACGCGGACTAGAATGTCGGCCTCACCTCACCACTTGGCCTGAGACTTGCCATGCCTCGATTGAAAACCAGGAGCGACCTTTGTTGAGCGTATTAAAAAAACTGTTTTTTTGGAATTACGAAAGAAACACCTGGCAGTGGGACACTCTGTGCGTAGTCATACTTATTTTTATTTTTTTGACCCCTAAAAGCTGGTTCGAGAATGGCGAACGGCGAGGCTACTTTAAGCATCAAAGTCACCCTGCGTCAATCCTGCTGATTGGCCCGGAACTTGTTGGAAACGTAGAAGATAAGAGTCAGATAGAGCAAGTGGTGCGAGAGTTTACCGGCCGCAAGGATGTCAAGGTGCTTGATGTGCGCAAGGTGGTAGGTACGGATGGCAAAGTTCGTGGTTATGAGGTTGACATACGTTAGTCAATCCTTATAATTATCAAGTTTTATCAAAAGGGGTAATAAAGATAAGGCTTTTGATTAGCGATGAGGAGTGGTTATGAAGAGATTAGTTCCCCCGGTTATTATTTTGGCAGTATTTGCAGTCGCTCTTATTGTCAGTTCAGCTAAATCGGCGAGTGGGCAGAGTGCAGGATTGGTGAGTTCGGTTTTGAACCGAATGGAGCGTAACCGTCAGTCCCTAAAATCGCTCAAGGCGAGCCTCAGCATGGAGAAGTATAACGCGCAACTCCGTGACAAGGAGAACTACACTGGGTGGGTGTTGTATATGCCCGCAAGCGGCCGCGACGCTTCGGTGCGGGTCGAATGGCAAAAACCCCAGCATGAGATTCTGGCGGTCTCAAACGGTAAGTACACCTTGTTTCGCCCGCGTCTCAAAACCGCGATAGTTGGTAAGTCGGGATCTGTGAAGGGAAGCGGCGCCGCCGGCGGCGTTTTGGGCATGATGTATATGACGCGACAGCAACTCGAAGCGCGGTTTCAACCCGTTCAGGACGTTCGCGAAGAAACCTTATGGGGCGGTATCAGCACAATCCACTTGACCCTCGTGCCCAAGGGAAACGAAAGCTTCAAGTATGCCGAGATTTGGGTCGATTCTGCCGGTATGCCCGTGCAGACAAAGATTGTTGAGAAAAACGACGATGCCACAACCATGCGCCTGAGCGGCATGGAGAGAAACCTAAAGATTTCCAGTGACGAGTTTAACGTCAAGCTCGATTCAAACGTAAAAATCGTTAAAGGCTAGGTCCAAGGCCAAATCAAACTAAGGACGGGGCTCTGAGTCTAAATCAGAGCCCTTTCCCTTTGGGCGAAACGACCATAGGCCAGCACAGTTGCTTTTTGTCGCTCGTGTCGCCTATCCTTCGCTTTCAAATATAGGTTGAGAAGTTCCTATAGTCTTCAGGCAGCTCGTTGCCCCTCTGATGCGAAAAAGCAAATTCGTTAAGTTAAAGCTTCGTGAGGTTGGTTTCATCAGCCGCGCGTTGCTCTCCACACGCCATCCCGTACTTGCGCATCTGATTCCCATGCGCCGCTGCAATCTCGCTTGCGGTTACTGCAACGAATATGACCACACGTCTTCTCCGGTCCCGCTGGACATCATGAAGCGCCGGATAGACAAGCTGGGTTCTCTGGGCACGTCAATTGTGACCATCTCAGGCGGCGAACCCATGATGCACCCCCAGCTTGACGACATCATTCATCAGATTCGTCTTCGCGGCATGATTGCCGGACTCATTTCAAATGGTTACTACTTCACGCCTGAACGTATTAAGCGCCTGAACAAGGCTGGGCTCGAGTATCTGCAGATAAGCATAGATAACGTGGTGCCTGACGAGGTTTCGCGAAAGAGCTTGCGCGTGCTCGATAAGAAGCTACGGTATCTGTCGGAATATGCCGATTTTCACGTAAACATTAATTCCGTGATCGGCGGAGGGATAAAGAATCCTGAAGATGCATTGTCCGTAGCCCGCCGCGCTGTCGAATTGAAATTCTCTACCACCGTAGGCGTTATCCATGATGGCGATGGCACCTTGAAGCCGCTTTCAGCAAACGAGAAAGACATCTTCCAGCAGGTAAAGAAGATGGGAAACAAGGACCACGCCCGCCTCAATTGGTTTCAGGACAGCATCGCGGAAGGCAAACCTTACAACTGGCGTTGCCGCGCAGGCGCCCGCTACCTCTACATTTGTGAAGACGGTTTGGTCCATTGGTGTTCCCAGCAGAAAGGCTATCCGGGAATTAAGCTGGAGGATTACACGATGGCCGACTTCGACCGTGAGTACAAGACGGAGAAATGGTGTGCGCCTACCTGCACGCTTCAGTGCGTTCACCAGGTGGGAATCCTCGACAACTGGCGCGATCCTCAGCAGGCGCCCGGCCTGACTAAGCCTGAGAGATCTCAGAAAGACACGATTCACGAAGTGCTCCGCGCTGAGTAAACGCTGCTAATCGCACAAAGATGCTGTAAACTTCCTTATGCCAACCGTGCTGCGGATAGGCAGATTTCGCTTTTACTTTTTCAGCAATGAGCGACAAGAGCCACCACATATCCACGTGAAGGCTGCTGAGAATCAAGCGAAGTTCTGGCTGACTCCGAGACAGCTAGCCGCGAACTACGGGTTTTCGAGCCGGGAGTTAAATGAGCTTGAGCGGTTGGTCGAGCAAAACGAGCCGTTTTTCCTGGAGGTTTGGAATGAGTACTTTAGTAAGTAGTGACGCTAAATCTCAAAGAGCCTTCGTGCCGACAACGGCATTGGCCAAGTCCGTGAATTTTGATGAAGATATGATGCACGTGCTACTCACCGACGGGCGCCGCATCAGCGTGCCGATAATCTGGTTCCCAGTATTGCTCAAAGCCTCACCGGAGCAACGAACAAAATACGAAATCGGCGGCGGCGGAACTTCGTTGCACTGGCCTGAACTCGATGAGGATTTGTCCGTGGCTGGGTTGATGGCGGGTGCGGATATCCAGAGTTCTTGAGGCACCTGATCGAGAATGCCTAAACCTCGAATGAGTGCACAAGAGGCCGCCTCAACCATCACGGACTCGATTCTACGGTTTTCTGCGCAGGCCACCCAACAGATTGGTGAACTATTTCTTCCGAAACCTTCCTTTCTGAAAAGAGTTCTTTCCTTTCAACATGGAACCGCCGAACGCTTGGAAGCACTGAAGCTAAATTGCGACATCGTTATCACTCATGTAGCTGTCGCGGAATACAACCTTGAGCACGGCGGTTATTGGGATCGTGATAATTCCGATATCGTCGATTTGGTAAGGCAGCTAAGTCTTCAAGCGATTGCTCAAGCATTCGAAACAGCTGGTTGTGCCGCATTTGACGCCAATTTCTTTGTCAGGGATAAAGCGGAAAGGTTCGCGGTTTACTCTACGACCACTCTTTTGAAAAATATTGCGGAAGAGATAAAGAAGGTTCACCAGCTGCCTTCGAGGATGAGCGCCGTCAACCTTGTGGGGTTTCTAGCTCCAGGTCGTATTTCAATTTACAAAAGGCGATGGGCTGAGGACCAAGAACGGAACTTACAAGTACAACTATGGGCTGAGGAGCAGGAACGGAGCTTGCCACAACCTCCATCCATCGCCGATTTACTTACCGATGTATATCGGCACTGGCGCGGTGACGTCCCTCCTTCCCGCGATTGGGATGTATTGCGATTCAACGTAATTTTAGAAGGCAGCTTACTCGGATTGAACCTGGTAATATTGAAATGGTGTGACGAGATCGAGATTGGGTAACGCAATCCATTTGTTCATTTTCTAAGAGTATCTCACCGGGACAAAAAATACCTCTCCGCGTTAATTTCATCTCCTTTTGGAAATCTATTGCTTGACAACCCAATTGAGCTACTTTCCAAAAATAGTCTTACTACGATAAAAATACCTCGTCGGTGTAATTTCCTCTGTTTCTAGCAAATCTATTGCTTGACACCCGCTGTATCTTGTCGTTGGGCCAAGCGATGGTCAGGTGGATAAGGGCGTAGTCGTCACCGAGCCCTCACGTTGGTCGATATTCAGACAAAGGAGATTAAGGGTATGGCCGATAATAACAAAACGAAAACAAATGCGCTTATTTGGAACCTGGAGGATGCTGAGACCTTTCTCAAGACCCTCTTCAAATCCTTTAAACCAAAAACGGATGCTATGACCGAGGAACAAAAGTTAGAGCAGATAGTCAAAGCCATCACAGACTTCGGCAAGACTGACCGGAAAGAATAGCTCCCATTTTACCCAGTCAAGAGCGAGCCGGTTCTTTGGTTCGCTCTTGACGGACTAAGCAATCGTTTCGTGAATGTCCCCCGCGACTGTGAACAGCGTCACCGAGCTTGAGAGTCCCAAGCCGGAAAGTCTTCCAGCCATAATCACAATCATCTCGCCTTTTTCTACCGCTCCGCTTTCCAGCAAGATTTTCTCGCCGTTTCTAAGCATCTCTTCGGTCGTGCTCGCGTGCCGAACAATCAGCGATTCCACTCCCCATATTAAAGCCAGTTCATTTTGTACTTCCTGAGAATTGGTCAGCGCCACTATTCGCTGCTCGGGTCGCAAAGAGGAAAGTCTGCGCGCCATCAAACCGGATTCCGTCAAAACGGCCGTTACCCTGGTGCCCATCTCTTCAGCAGCGAAGGCTGCAGCTTCGCAAAGGGCGCGACTCACGCGGCCTGATTGTCGACCCGCCCACTTCGTAATCTTGTCCGACTCAGGTTCTCTGCCAGATTCGGCGGATTCGATAATGCGACACATGGTTTCGACCGCTGGTATCGGATAAAAGCCGCTGGCCGTTTCATTCGAAAGCATTAGAGCGTCAGTTCCGTCCCAAACGGCGTTGGCTACGTCGGAGGCTTCTGCGCGAGTTGGGCGTGGGCTTGTGACCATGGATTGCAGCATCTGGGTCGCCGTGATCACCATCTTGCCCGCTAGAACCGCCTTTTCAATGATCCGCTTTTGATAAACCGGAACCAGCTCCACGCTGGTTTCCACTCCCAAATCACCCCGCGCAACCATTACGGCGTCGGCGGTGGCAATGATTTCGTCCAGATGATCGATTGCTTCAGCTTTCTCGATCTTTGCCACCAGTGGCGCACGTCCGCCCGCCTCCCTAATGAGTGTTTTTGCGCGCGAACAATCCTCAGCCCGACGAACAAAAGAGAGCGCAATGTAGTCGACATTCTGCTCGACCGCCCACTTCAGATCGGCAAGATCCTTTTCGGTTAGTGAGTCAATAGGAAGGGAAACTCCCGGCAGATTGATGCCTTTGCGTTCACCTAGTACGCCACCATTGATCACCCGGCAAATTACATCAGTCTTGGTTGTGCTTTCGACGACCAGCTCAATGGCTCCGTCATCAAGCAAGAGCCTTGTGCCCGGCTCGACCACGTGAGCGAGATCGGGATAGTTTGTGGCTACCTGTTTTTCGTCGCCGATGACATCTCGCGTAGTAAGAGTGAAAATATCGCCGGCTTGAAGTGTGACCGGCTTTCCATCCCTGAGTTGGCGAGTCCGAATCTTTGGTCCTGAAAGGTCTACCAGCACCGCCAACGGTTGTTTTAATACTCTGGCAGCTTCGCGCGCGCGCTTGATGTCTTCCGTTTTCTCTTCCTGAGTGCCGTGAGACATGTTTATGCGCACACCGTTCGCTCCGGCTCTGAGCAGGCTTTCAATAACATGCGGGTCGCGCGAGGCGGGTCCCAGCGTCGCAAGAATCTTCGCTTTCCGGGTCGGTTTTTTATCTGGCATTTTTACTGCTTACTTACTGTTATCTCCTTTTGAATGACCTGCTCAAGCTCATCGCCCACGGCTCCATCGTAGCCAATGAACCTCTTTACCAGCTGACCTTGTCGCCCAAAAATGAACGTTTGAGGAATTGTCTGATCATCGGAGAGGAAGAGCTCGGTCAGAGCCTGGTCCGGAAAACCAAGCGGATACTGGATGCTGAGTTCCTTCGCGAAATTAGCCACCTTGATTCGATCATCCGGCCCACCCACATTCAGCCCAACTACTTGCAACCCTCGCGGGCCATAGTTCTGCTGAAGAGCTATCAGCCGCGGGATGCTTTGGCGACAGGGTTGGCACCACGTTGCGTAGAAATCAACCACCAGCAGCTTCCCCTCATAATCCGCCAACGTCGCACGCGTGCCATCATTTAGAACCCACGCCATCTCGGAGCGTGCTTTCAGTGGAGGCATCGGAAAGCTTGTCTTTGGTGGTCCTGAAAGTACGGGCGTTGCTGCAGCGTCCTCATGCTTTTGATTGATACAAGCATTGATTGAGCTTGTAATGACCACAGCGGCCGCCAGCGAGATGAACTTTGTCGACGCGGAGGATAGAAGCATGCTGGTACTGAAACTCTCGGGAGCGAATATTCTACACGCACCAGAGTACATTGACACAATGCGCGCCGAAACTCTGGTAATCTATGCAAGCCCTGGACACTTTTCGCGCTTTTGCTTGTGTTGAGTTGAACGCTGACGTTTCAATTGCCGAGGACGTAAAATCAAATCCCTATGAGCTTTCCCCAAACTGAACGCACAACCCTAAAGCGCCTTCCCAAACGCGGCGTTTATGACCGCGACATCGTTTACGGAATTCTCGATAAAGGCATTATTTGTCATGTCGGTTTCACTGTCGATGGCCGGCCATTCGTGATTCCCACTGGTTACGCACGGGTAGACGACCAGCTCTACATTCATGGTTCGCAGGTTAGCCGCATGCTGCGCACTCTGGCGGAAGGCGTTGACCTATGCGTTACGGTAACTCTGGTGGATGGTCTCGTCCTGGCGCGTTCTGCCTTTCATCATTCGATGAACTACCGTTCCGTCGTTATCTTTGGACGCGCTGCGATAGTCGAGCAGAGAGAAGCGAAGCTGGCAGCACTGTTGGCTTTTTCTGAGCACGTCATCCCTGGTAGGTGGGAGGAAGTACGCGTTCCATCCGAACAGGAATTGAAAGCGACGACGGTTTTGTCTATACCGCTCAGCGAGGTTTCTGCCAAGGTCCGGAGTGGCCCACCGCTCGACGAAGAAGAAGACTACGCACTGAATGTTTGGGCGGGTGTGATTCCGCTCAAAGTCGTCGCCGGCGAACCGATCAGCGATCCGCGTTTACCCAAAGGTATTGAACCTCCGCCCTACGTACTTAACTACACACGAGAAAAAATTTGACTATTCAGGCCGCCACCAAGCGGAGTTCAGCAAGAAAGCTTGGGCCCTGGCTTTCGATGGTCGCGTTATTTGGCGCCACCGCGGTCCTGCTTCGCGTGGAAGGCCGTTTGTGGATATGTTCATGCGGCACGCTTTTAATGTGGGTTGGGGAGGTCTGCAGCTCCAACAACTCTCAACACTTCTTCGATCCCTACAGCTTCACTCATGTGCTTCATGGCTTTCTGTTTTTCTGGTTGATTGCCTGGCTGGTGCCTCGCTTAGATTCAAGCTGGCAACTTGTTTTGGCCATTGTGGTCGAGGGCGCGTGGGAAGTCTTTGAAAACACCAACTTCATTATCGAACGGTACCGCACTGCGACCGCCGCACTCGGTTATAACGGCGACACCGTCGTCAACTCCCTTGGCGACATACTCTGTTGCACGCTTGGCTTCATGATCGCTCGGCGCCTCGGCTTCCGACGATCGCTAATCGCATTCGTGGCGCTGGAGTTTGTTCTCCTCCTGTGGATCAGAGACAGTCTGCTACTGGAGATCCTGATGCTGGTTGTCCCCATCGATGTGATTAGAACGTGGCAGATGTGCAGGTAGGCTTGCCAGGGCCCGCGAGACTCGAGTCTCAATCAGCGGTTACGCGAAACCACGAGCGGTTTCCCGATGATTTCATGTTTGAGCTTTCAAGGGGAGAGATTCCAGGGATATCACAAATTGTGACATCCTGTAAGGTCACGTTGTGCCATTAAGGATGCGCCCTCTTACCAAGTTACTTGCATTGCGTTGGACACCCGACTCACCGCGATGAGATTGCTTATGAGCCCGATCCCGATTCAAGCTGCCTCAGTGCGAATCATGTCAGTATCGGCCCTCGATATTGACAAGAGTCGACAGCACGCATCCGCCACTTTTGAGTTGCCAGATTGTCACCTCAAGCAACACGCGTGGAGGCCTGCGTGGTCGGCCTAAAGGACGGCATGGACAAATCACTCGTAAGAGTCCCCATTGAACGCGTTGAGAGTCGAATCCTGCTGATACGTGGCGAGAAGGTGATACTGGATGCAGATCTCGCTAAGTTATATGGCGTTTCAACGAAGCGCCTGAATGAGCAAGTAAAGAGAAATGGTCGTCGGTTTCCTAACGATTTCATGTTTCAACTCACTGAAACTGAGAAAGTGCAGGTGGTCGCAAATTGCGACCACCTCAGAAAGCTCAAGTTCTCGCCCAATCTCCCGTATGCCTTTACCGAACATGGAACCATCATGGCTGCGAATGTCCTGAATAGCGAACGCTCAGTCCAAGCAAGTGTGCAGGTAGTGCGTGCCTTCTTAAAACTCCGCCAGATGCTGGCCTCAAACGCCGAACTCACCCGTGAACTGAAGGAGCTTGAAAGTAAGTATGACCGGCAGTTCAAAGTAGTTTTCGATGCTGTTCGTCAGCTGATGACTCCGCCTCCCTCGAAACGGAAGCCAATAGGGTTCCGACCCAAAGCGTTGAAGAAGTAGCCTCCGGCAACGCCGCCGTTGCTAATCTTAAGCCCCACCAAACTTTAAACAAAAGCCCTTGTCTGGCCGTTTATTCCAATCCGTATGAGCCGCTAAATCTGCGGCCAGGTAGTAGACGACGCCTTACGATTTACGATTGCGGATTCAGGCTGTAGCATACTCCCACTCATGATTGATTCGGATCATTACGTCGGTCAGGTGCTTGACGAGAAGTACCGCCTGGAGCGATTGCTCGGACGTGGCGGAATGGGCGCTGTGTATCTGGCCACTCACCTGGGCACGGAACGTTACGTTGCGCTCAAACTAATTACCCCGCAGTTCATGCGCAACGAAGAGTTTGTCGCGCGTTTCAAGCGTGAGGCTCGAGCAGCGGGACGCCTGCGCCATCCAAATGTAGTGGATGTAACCGACTTCGGTTTTGCGCACGCTGGTGGCGGGACGGTCGCCTATCTGGTGATGGAATATCTCGATGGTTGCACGCTTGGCGACATCCTCTCGGAGGAGAAACAACTGCCGCTCGAATGGGTGGTGGACATCCTGGAGCAAGTTTGTTCGGCAGTGCATGAGGCTCACCAGCAGGGAGTGGTCCATCGCGACTTGAAGCCGGAGAATATCTGGCTCGAACCAAACCGGCTTGGCGGCTATCGCGTAAAAGTACTTGATTTCGGTATTGCTAAACTGGCCGAGGTCGATGTTTCTACGACCGGCTCCGTTAACGCTGCTGCGCCGGCCCACTTGAAGCCGCCGGCCCATCACTCTGCCCATGACGCTGCCGGAGAAACGAACCAGTCAGCTCAAGGAACACCGCATCCTGAGAACGAAGATTTAGAAACCGACACACTTATTTATCCCGCTGCGCGGGCCGAAGAATCTCCGATTAAACAAAATGCAGTTGGCCCCACTGACGCGCGCTCAACGATGCAGTTCAGTGCAATTGGCGAAACTCAACTGTCCGCAGAAGACGCGGAAACGCAAATACCCGTTAAGTCTGCGCAGGCTGAAGAAGAAACCGGTGTCGCAAACCCTTCGCATCCGACTCAAGGCGCCGCCGCGGAAAGCGAGAATACTCTCATGTTTGACCATGCGGCGCGGAAAACCGCGGTTGGGCAAGAGACTACATTTCGTGGGAATGTGACACGCGGCACCGAGCTGACCCGCGTTGGCGCCATCATGGGCACACCGCTTTACATGTCCCCCGAGCAGTGTGCGGCCAAAAAATTGGACGCGCGCTCCGACATTTACAGCCTGGGCGTCATCGCCTACCAGATGTTGGCTGGCGATCCGCCTTTCGCGGGAAAAACCGGCAACGTCATGCGCGAGCACATCGAAGCGACTCCGCCGCCATTGCACGAGCGCACTAAGAAAGTGTCAAAGCGTGTGGCAGAGGTTGTCATGGCCGCATTGGCGAAAGATCCGGAGAACCGCCCGCAGACCGCTGTGGCGTTCGCCAGCTCGTTGCGCGCCCAGGCAGAAGGGATCGGCTCACTTTACCGGCGCGCGTTCGCCCTCTACAGCGAATACTTCCCCAAGTTCCTAAAGCTGTCGTTAATCGCACATTTGCCCGTGATAGTAATTACAGTGCTAATGATTAGTTTGCAGTTGTTTGAAAAACGACTTTGGGATTCAGGCGTGGGCGGAAAGGTGGTAGTGGTCACGCTTACAATCGTCTTCGGGTTACTGCAGGTCGCGGCTTATCTCGTAGCCGCTGCAGCCATCTCAGGAGTGACGGCGGTTATCGTAACGCAGTTGTCGGTTGCGCCGCTGAGTCCCGTGGAATTGCGCACTGGATTCGCGGTGCTGAAACTCCGCTGGCGGGCGTTCTTAAAAACGAGCATTCGCGTCACGCTACTCCAGTTCATCGGATTTTTGCTTTGTGTTATTCCTTTCATCATCGTCACCATTCGCTATGCACTCTATGCGCCGGTAGTCTTGATGGAGGGACTTGAGGGAAAAGCGGCTCTGCGACGGGCACGCGAGTTGGCGTCAAGATCATGGCGAAGAGTAACCATAATCGTACTTCTGCAAATTTTGATTCCCCTGACAGTGAGTGCGCTAATTGGACGGATAGGCGTAAGGGAAAGCAACGAGAAAGGGCTGCAGGTGAGCATTGACACAGGGCCAAAGGAAACTAACGAGAAAGGGCCACAGGGAAGCAGCGAGAACGCGCTAAAGGTCTCAACCTCAACTACGGGCGCAGAGATCTACCAACAAGTCTCGGGCCTTATAAACATCTTCATCATTCCATTGGTATCCATCGTGACGGGGTTGCTATATTTGAAGATGCGGCAGTTGGGCGGTGACCCTCTCAGCGCGGCGCTGGAAAAGATCGAAGAGATCGACGTCGGGCGCAGCGAGTGGCAACGACGGATGCGAACGCGCGTCAGTCTCCAGCCATCTCGCGGCAGCAGCAAACCGGGGAGCCGAGCTGATTAGACACCATTACTCACAATTAATCCGGACGGTCCAAAGTACTCAGACATTGAACCCGACTCATGGCTCACTTGGAGATAGCCCAGGCCCTCATGGGTAGGGGCAATGCGAATTTCCGTCCCATGGACCGAATACAGTCCGGTCGCTTTCGTAAAAGTAGTCACTAACCAGTCTCAAATTTGGATTGGCACCCCACCCGACAATTACAAGTAGCGTTCTCGGAGGACGGCTGAATGGTGTGCGACATGGCCCGCGATGATGTAAGCCAGCGCGCGGACGGTAACCGGGCTGTCGCTGGCGACGCCGCTGCGCAGCCAGGCATCAGCCGGAAGATTGCGGAAGAATGCGAGAGTGGCCAGGCGAATCGCCTTGAACTCCTCCAGATGACTCGCCCAGGAAACCTGGTTCGCTCCAGCGCCAGCCACGCCAATGTTTTGATCGAAGCTGGGTAAGGGATCTTGAAAACCGCGCCCAAACCACAGGGCTCGAAAAAGGAATACTCGTTCCGTATCGTTGACGTGACTGAGTAACTCGCGAATGGACCACTTCTCCGGTGCGTAACGATGAAGAGACTGCTCTTCCGAAACGACCGCAAGTAACGACAGGGTCTCTTCCAACTGAGTCTCGATGGCCTCAATGATGTTGTCATCCGAGACGAGATTGATGTAGGTGGAATAGTAGGGCGCGGCTTCGTTTGGTTCGGGGCGTCCAATCATGGAGGAAATAGTAAATGGTGCATAGCGAAAAGAACAGTAGGCAGGCGGCAGGCGGCAGGAAGCTGAGCGTCGCAAACTAACAGTTTGCGTTCGGCGGAAAGTTAATATAGGAGGATGACAACTTGAAAAAGATTCTACTACTTACCGTGCTAGTAGTGCTGATGTCGCTGGTGGCTGGCTGCCATAATGGAATGCTGAACCGGGTTTCGGGTTCAGGCAACCGGCAGAAGCAAAAGCGTGACATCGCTTCGTTTAATTCAATCTCTACCGACGGCGCCTTCGAAATTGACATCGTCTGTCAGCAGCCCGTTAGCCTCGAGATCGAAGGCGACGACAACATACTACCCTTAGTCGGCACAAACGTTTCCAATAACGTGCTGCACATCAAGAACGTTAGCGGTTACTCAGTTTCTGAACCCATCAAGCTGAAAATCTCAGTACCTAATCTCGAGGGTATCGCGGTCAACGGAGCAGGGAAAATCGAAGTTTCCGGAATGAAGAATGAAAAGTTTGAGATTGACGCGAATGGCGCAGCAACGATAAGAGTTTCCGGAGAAACGAAACTGATTGATATTGATATCAACGGCGCGGGAAAAATCGACACGCATAAACTGCGCGCCGAGAAAGCCATTGTTGATTCAAAAGGCGTCTCAAGAGTCGATGTCCATGCCTTGGAACAACTTGAGGTAACAGTCTCGGGACCTTCGCACGTTACCTACGAAGGTGATCCAGTCGTGAAGAAAACAGTGAACGGCCCAGGCAGCGTTGAGAAAAAGGCATCTGCGGGATCTTAACCACTCTCTTATCGGTACCTCCCTTTTTCTGATTTGATCGAAAGCAGTGACCAACTCACCACACTGCAAAAGTCTTGTGCGTTTTGCCGTAATATTTTTCTGATATTTTTCTGTTGACATTCCACTCATTACTGAATAAGTATTTGTGACGATCGAAAGGAGCTTATTCCGCCAATGACCTATGTAGTTGTTGAGTTATGTGTTGACTGCAAATATACCGACTGTGCGGCCGTGTGCCCGGTCGAAGCATTTCACGAACTGACTGACCGCCTCTACATTAATGCCGACACTTGCATTGATTGTGATGCCTGTGTGCCGGAATGTCCGGTGGAAGCAATCTTCGCGGACACCAACGTGCCTGAAAACTATGCCCATTGGACGCAGATCAACATTGACGAAGCTCCGAAGTATCCCGTCATCAGTCAGAAGATACCTGCCCTGCACGGACCAAGCTGTACTGGACCAGAAGAGTAAGACCGCGTTGCTATGAAAAGTTTTTAGACAGGATGCACAAGATTCACAGGATTGTTTGAGAGCGCCGCCCGGGGGATGGGTCTTCGAGCTTTGGGTTTGCGTCTGGTAAATCTTGTTAATCCTGTCAAAATAAGGATTGATCTTCTACCATCGTAATAACACTTCAATCTCGCTAGCGGCTTCCGGTAGAATCTCCCCTAAGATGAATGTCACGAAGTTGATCGTCGCGGTTACCGCGATTCTGGTTTTGAGTTCGTTCGCCAACTCACAGTCGGGGAGGCGAGCGAAAGAGATCAAGACTCCCGTTCAGCCGCCGCCTCAGGAAGTGATTGAACCGAAGCCAAAGGCTCCCACGCCGGATGAAGCTCCTCCCGTCACTGCCGAGAGGAATCAGGACTATCGCTGCGTAATGGATGGCGGGCTCGAAAGGATTCTCGAGCCGGAAAACGTCAGCGAGATAATCGTCTCCAGCAAAGAAGCCGATTCGCGTGTTGAGATGACGGCAAAACCTAAGCCGCCATACACCAAAGAGGCTCGCCGGATTGGGGTCCAGGGATTTGTCACGCTGAAAGTCCTGCTGTCTGCCAACGGGAAGGTCTCACGAGTCAGAGTTGTGAAGGGATTGCGAGCTGGACTAACTGAAAACGCGATTCGCGCCGCCTGCAAGATCGAATTTAAGCCTGCAATGAAAAACGGCCAACCTGTGGCCCAGTGGGTCACCGCCGAGTATGTGTTTCGCCTGGCTGATTCATCAATCTTCGGTCCGTGAGCTTATCTCCCTAAACTCACTTACTACCCACCAGGCGGCAAATTGACACTGATAGACGCCCGCTTGTATATTCCGTCTTCGATTGACGCCGTGCTCATTTCAGGCTTTAGAGGCCAACCTCTCAAGTGTCTGCGCGTTACCGGTAATTCTCAACCTTAACCAAACGGAATAAGTAATATGAAGCGAGCAGCTGTTTTCTTCGCGACGATCCTCTGTTTCTTAACGTTGTTTCCCGCCCAGGCAAACGTTTGGGCCAAAGACAATTGGGTCAGCGTACGTTCAAAGAATTTCTTTCTCATTGGCAACGCGAGCGAGAAGGAGATACGGCAGGTCGCCACCCGGTTAGAGCAATTCCGTGAGGTCTTCTCGCGACTGTTTTCAGGGGCCAATTTCACTTCACCTGTGCCTACAACCGTCATCGTTTTCAAAAACGACAAGTCCTATGCGCCGTTCAAGCCGAACCCGAATCTTGCCGGGTACTTTCAACCAGGTCAGGACGTCAATTACATCACGCTGACAACCGAGACTCGAGCTGAGCAGTATCCTTTCAATGTCATCTTTCACGAGTACACGCATCTGCTGGTAAACAACACCAGCGGGAATGTACCAACCTGGTTCAATGAGGGTCTGGCAGAGTACTACAGCACTTCGACAGTGACCGACGATCAGAAGTTTGCGCTCGGCAACCCGATTAGCAATCACGTCTTTTTACTTCGCGATAAGAAAATGCTGCCGTTGAGAACTCTTTTCCAGGTGGACCACAAGTCGCCCTATTACAATGAGCGCGACAAACAAAGTGTCTTCTACGCACAGTCGTGGGCTTTAGTGCACTACTTAATTCTGGGCAAGAGTGGGCAACGGGTAACTCAGATTGGAAAGTTTGTTGACTTGCTGTCGGAAAACGTTCCAATGGAAAAAGCGTTTCAGCAGTCTTTTGAAATGAGTTTCGAGCAGCTGGAGAAAGAGCTGCGGGAATATATCCGAAATGATCGCTATCCGATCATGTCTGGTCACTTCGAGAGAAAAATTGGGACTGATACGGAAATGCAGGCGGTTCCGATCTCCGAGGCAGAAGCCCAGGCTTACCTGGGCGACCTGCTATTACATAGCAACCGGGCTGATGCTGAAGGCTACTTGAAAAAGGCTTTGGAGCTTGATCCGAATCTGGCAATGGCCCATGCCTCCCTTGGCATGTTGCGAGTGCGTGAGGGCAAGGCTGCGGAAGCGCGCCAGAGTCTGGAACGCGCAGTGGCAGCGAGTTCACAGAATTATTTGATTCACTACTACTATGCCTATGCACTGAGTCGTGAAGGCTCAGGTGGAGCGGAAATCGTGACCGCCTTTGCGCCGCAGAATATTGAAAAGATGCGCGAGCATCTGAAGAAGGCGATTGAGATGCGGCCGGATTTTCCCGAATCGTACAGCCTGCTGGCCTTTGTAAATTTAGTTTCCGGAAGCGATCTTGATGAATCGGTCCAAATGCTCAAGCGCGCGCTGACCACTTCCCCCGGACGGAATGACCTGGTCTTCATGTTGGCCCAGGTGTACATGCGCAAAGCAGACTACAAGATCGCTCGCGAGCTCCTTCAGAAGCTGAGTGAGAACAATAGCGATGCGGAGTTGAGGCAACGTGCACAGACCATGCTGGCCCAGTTGGTGACGATGGAAGAGCAACTGGCGAACTCAGGAGAAGATTCGCGCAACAGGCCGACCTTGCGAGATTCTGTTAACTCCGGCCCGCAGCCTAAAGGCAGAAAGAATGTCGATCCTTCCGTATACCTGCGAGAAGCACTGAGAAAACCCGAGGCTGGCGAAACGCAGGTTCAGGGTCTCCTGATGCGGATCGATTGCGACGCGAAAGGCATTACGTTTGTGGTGCGGGTTGGCGAGGGAATGCTCAACCTGACCACAACGAGCTTTGAGGATTTTGATCTCACGAGTTTCAGCCCTGACGGTGGGACCGAAATAAAATGTGGTCCACGCCAACCCGAAAACAACGTAATCGTGGCCTACGTTCCGGCGGGCACGCGCGGAAAAACAGACGGCATCGCGAAATCAATGGAGTTTGTGCCGAAAGATTTCAAGCTGGTAGCAGCACCCTGAACCCGTTCGGTCTTTGTGAGTTGAACCGGGAATTGACCCGGAGGTTAGACGAAAGTAGCCGGTGGTCTGCGGTAGGCTGCGACCACCGGAAACAACTGCATCAGCACCCGCGCTTTCCAACCATTGACATCGGCAAACTCCAGTTTGTAGAGTCTCTGGGCCGTCTCCTCCGAACAACTGGCGCCACAACCAATAAACCACCCATTGGTTTAGCCGGTTATTCTCTAACCTTAACTAGCGAAATTGACTGTGAACCTTTCTACACCAGTCCGGCCCGCATTGTTACTCGCAACAGTCGTCTATCTGTTGGCGGTTTTTCCGTGCTTACAACCGGTATCGGCGAAAGATAGTTGGGTAAGAGTAAGTTCGAAGAACCTTGTTTTGGTGGGCAATGCCAATGAGAAAGAAATAAAGCAAGTGGGCGTGCGGCTCGAACAGTTTCGCGAGATCGTCTCGCGTCTGTTTGCCGGAGCGAATTTCAAGTCGTCGGTGCCTACAACCGTTATAGTCTTTAAGAGTGATAAATCTTATCGGCCATTCAAGCCGACGCCCAACGTCGCGGGTTACTTTCAGTCTGGTTCCGACGTTAATTACATCACCTTAACTACCGAATCCAGGGGCACGGAGCGGAAACCCTTTAACATCATCTTTCACGAATACACACACCTGCTCGTTAATGCTACGAGTATCAACGTTCCCACGTGGTTCAATGAGGGGCTGGCCGAATACTACAGCACGTTCAGCATTGCGGATGATCAGAAGGTAGTGCTGGGCAGGCCCATCGCCGGCGCGCAAGTGCGCGAGCGGGTCCAGCCTGAGAATGATGTAGTGATAAATTACGTGCCTGCTGCCGACACACGCACGAGAATTGATGGGGTAGCGAAATCAATCGAATTCGTGCCCAGTGATTTCAAGCTGAAAACAGAGCCCTAAGGTGAAGAGCCATAAGACCTATAGGACTTATTGGACCTATGATGGCAGCCTCACTTCACACGCACACGGTCGCTGTGTCCCCGTCCAAAGGTTTCAGGGGCATACATCTCCTCCGCCTTCGTGGGCGGAACTACGAATAAACCGGGCGTTGTGGCCCGCGCGAAGTAGCTGTACTCATGCACGCCTTCCCACAGCAGCGAGGTGAAAGCTTCGGCCCGTTCGTCGCGCAGGTTCTGATGTTCATACCAGGTCCCGCGCCAGAACCAGTAATAATCATAAATACCCCGCCCTCCCCTACTGACACCTGCTTCACTTGATTCCTCAGGCAGTTGCTCCGTCGTCGCCAGTACAGGGTTTAGGGCTTCCAGTCCGGCGGGCAGCGGATCGACGAGCGCGACGTGATAGCGACGCGCTGGATTCGACATTGTGAGCCTTACCCGCACCCGCGCGCCGGCTCTAATGTTCCACGTGCCATCCGCGTCGAGCTTCACATCCGCGGGATCATCAATCGCTTCATACTTGCGCTCGACCCGGAAGCCGTAGTCGGCAGCGGCGAGTTTCAAGTTCGCCGGCGCATACTGCGTACCGATGCGGAAGTAAAGACGTCCCGCGCCTTCTTTGCCGATGGTTAGATTCGCCGGAGCGTTAGCGGTGCGTTCGACCAAAACCGACATCGGCAGGTTCAGTTGCTGACGGTCAATTGAACGCCCTTTGAAAATTTGCTCACCGGCGTAACCGTTGCCAAGCCAAACGCGGGCGACGAAATTTGGCGGCACACTTTCGTAAGTTGCGAAGTAACGATCGAGCCCGAGAAGAATGAACACGTTCTCCTGCGTGTTGCTCCAGTGCCCGCGGCTGCGGTTGGAGAGCAGACCGCGCACGAGTTTAGGAATCAAGTCACTCTGTGGCTGATCGCCGATCAGGGCTTCGAGGATGACACCGTCGGCGCGACGATTGGAGTGGAGGATGGTGTAAGGACCATCGCTGTAGGAGTCGGCGAAGTGTGCCGCGCCCGCCGTCTCGGTCACACGGTTGTTGAAGTGACGGCGAATGGCATCGATCTCTCTCGCTGATTCCCTAGCTGGAGCAGCATCGCCTGACAGCACGGATAACAGCCAGCCCAGCGATTCCAGCGAGAGCTTCTCCACTCCGGCCGCCTCCGCGATAAGCTTGCGTGCCTTCGCCGTGTCGCGGTCTTTCATCAACGCGCGAACGTAGAGCGCGTAAGCCTGAATCGCACGCTTTGCCTCGACGCTGTACTCTTTAGGAATCTTCTTTTCGATCTCACGTAGATAGTTTTGCGATCTTGTCAGCATCTCTTCAGGTACCGCGAAGCCCTTGCTTTGCGCGCGCACCAGCGCGTGTGCAACGTGGACGGAGACGTA
The DNA here is from genome assembly GCA_051004635.1 of Pyrinomonadaceae bacterium. Taxonomy (GTDB): domain Bacteria; phylum Acidobacteriota; class Blastocatellia; order Pyrinomonadales; family Pyrinomonadaceae; genus PSRF01. The sequence goes on along the minus strand of JBPCKD010000176.1, from coordinate 15,557 downwards.
GGGGAACGAAGGTTGGCCGCGACGCCAGAAGCCGAAACCTCCGTCGTCGCTTTGTAAACCTTGCAGACGCTTGATGTCAGTACTTACCGAATCGCGCATTGCTTCCGGGGAAGGAAGACCCTTCGCTTCGAAGGCGGTGAGCACGTCCTTGAGCGCCGCAATGCCGATGACCCGCGAAGCAATCTGCTCGGTGCAATCGTAAGGGTAGTTGACCAGATAGATGACGGCGTCCGTCAGTTCCTGAAGTTGCGTAGAAGCGGTGGTGATTTCCAGTCCGCCGAAAGTCTTGATTGCATCGGCCGGAGCTTTGACAGGTTGGGCAATGCTGCCTTTATCGATCACACCGTAGGTCGCGAAAGCTTCCGTAGTAGCGGGCCTGTAAACCGGAAGCGAAATTTCAGCTGCATCGCCTGCCGTGCCTGAAGCGGCTACTAACTGGAAACGCGCCGTGCCGGGTTTTACTGCCGCGATTGGGAAGCGGACTTCAACGCGGTTGTTGGCGGGAACGATGACACGGCGACCCGCGCCCTCAGTTAAGTCGGCGTTGGAAGCGCGCACAGCGACACTGACGTTCATCGCTTGATTAGTTTGATTTTGAAGTACCACCGGTAATTCCGCTGCATCGCCGTAGTTGAGAAATCGTGGCGCTGAAGGACGCGCCATCAGTTCTTTGCGAGCGGTAATAGCAGATTCGCCTGAGCCTGCAAGTCTTCCGCCGGCAACGGAGACCGCCATCACACGATAGCGCGTCAGATTATCGGGCAGCTTAACTTTGACTTGGGCGTGGCCGCTGGCGTCGGTTGGCATTGATGCGGCGAACACGGCCAGGGCGTTGAAGTTTTGCCGCAGAGCTATTTGGGCTTGAGATTCGCTCGAGCTTGCGTAGCTCGCCACTACGCTTACCGTCTCTCCCTCCGTCATTGCAAATTCCAAGTATGCCCTACCGTTTTTTGGCAACTCGTCCATTTTTCGTGTCGCGACAAGCCCTTCTCTCTCGCGGCCTCCACCGCCTTGATTGGCTTCGGCAAGTTGTTTTACGACCTCAGGATTCGCCAACTTCACCCTCTCGCGCAGGTGATAGTCACTCACGTCTTCGTGGCGTTCCGCGTAGAAGATACTCAACGGATCTGCAAGCTTATAATTCGTCAGTGCCAGCACTGATTCATCGACAACGATCACCGCCGTATCCGTGCCCGCCACGCTTCGCCCGCTCGCGTCTTTCACTTCTACATCAACGAGCGTCTCTGCGCCCGGCTCCAGCACTGTCTCGCGCGGCGTGGCTGTCACGCTCAGCCGTCGCGCCGAAGGCGGAATTTCTAACTTGATCTCGCCGGTAGCGAACGCAGGGCGCTTCGGCAAACTTGCCAACATATTGCCCTCATCGTCCACACGCACCGCAGCCCCAACGAGATCAACCTGCACGAACACATTCGGCGTCATCGCTTCTTCGAGCGGTATTCGCAGGGTGTAGGAGTTTTCCGGCATCGTAAATCGCTCGGTGCGCAACAGGCCGGAGCGGCGTATCGTCAATACACCCTCCGCCGGAGCAAACGGAGATTGGACCAGGATCTCCGCCACATCATTGCCCGTGTAGTTCTTGCGGTCGGGAATAAGTTCGACTACCTCCTGCTCGACCGCACGCTTCGGGGGCAACTTCCCGCCTGCGACCCACAGTGACAACTCGCTCTCGTTTAAACGCTCGCGGTCATCGCGCACTCGCGCCGTCAGGCGGTACATACCGCCCTCCTTCGTTTGAAAACGCGCGCTCACTGCGTTTGCGCCGCTCTTTAAGGTCTGCTCCTGCGGGTCACGCTCCTCTTGCTTCCACTCACCCTTCGCGTGAACGTACTCGAGCCGTACGAGCCGTAAACGTACTTCTCGGCCGGCGAGCGCGTTGCCGTCCAGATCAGTAACAATTGTCGCCACATCAAAGGCATCGCCCTTCTGCACGAAGGACCGCGCCGACTTTAAGCCAACGTACACGTCAGACGGGTGGACCAGCAGCGTGGTCGCCGCCGCGAGCGTCTGACGATTCACGTCCTGCACACGCGCCTCGGCTGTGACACTCGACGGGAGTGGCGGGTTCACGCCGTCAAAATCCATCCTGAGCGTGTGTTTGCCGTCCGCGTCAGTGCGTCCTTTGAATGTCTGCTCTTTTGCTTCGCTCTCGTTACTTTCGTTGCGCCACCAGGCGTAAAACTTGCCAAACGTGTAGTCGTCGCGGTTCGGGGGCGTGTAATTCGTCGGCCTCGAAGTGACCGTCCAATCCACTTCCGTATCGGCCAGTCCGCCGCCTGAGTAATATGCGGCAGTCATCGTGGCAGTCGCGAACGAGCCGACAAAGTGTGGTGCTTCAGACGCGCGGGCTGTGATCTCGAATTCGGGCCGGCGGAATTCCTGCACTTGAAAGTAGTGTGAATGTTCGCCGCCGTTCTCTGCCAGTCTGAATGCGAGAGTCGCGCCGCCGAGGTTCATTGTCGCCGGGAGGTTGAACTTGAAATTAAAGCCGGCCAGGGCGTTGAGCATCACGCTCCCCTTCGTGATCTCATTGTCCTGCGAATCCTTCAAGACGTAGTTGACTATTTCGCCCGCCGCCGTGAACATCTCGGTCCCGCCCGTCGGGATCAAGTCTATCTTTCGAATCCAGCCCTTGATGTTTACTTCTTCCCCGGGCCGATACAGTTTGCGATCATCTATCACATACCAACTGAGCGCACGGCTCGAATCGGCGCGCCGCCAGGTGTTGCTCTCGTTCTCGTTGTAATAGTGGGAGTAGTAAATCTGCGGAAGAATCGCGACGTCCTGGCCGCGACGTGCGATCAGCAACGACGACGGCCTATCCGGCTTTCCCTTTGGCGTAGTTTTGAAAGGTAGACGCGCCAACCCGTCGGCTCCGGTGGTGCCAGTAAGGTCGTCAGCAGCGACGCTTAACTCGACACCGGCCAGGGGACGGCCGTCACGGAGGGAGTTGGCCCACGCGACGAGTTCGTTTTTGTCCGCGAAAGCGTCGAGTCCGATCTCTGTTGACTGCACCCACGCCTCGGCTTTGTTTTGCCGGTAAGCGTAAACGGTGACCGGCTTGTTTTTGTCTTCCGGGCGCTGGACAGGTTCGACCTTGACGAAGACCTGGCCGTAGCCGCCCTCGTCGAGCGCGGAGGATAGATCAATCGCGGTCTCGATCAGTTCATCGGTGCCGGCTTTCAGGTCGATGGTTTTATCGCTGACCAGCTTGCCCGGCGGCCCCGAGATTTCTTTGGAGTTACCGGAGCGACCACTTTGATAGCGGCGAAATTGTAGCCAGTCGTCAGGCGTGACTTTGTAAATCGCGACCCTTAGCCGCGAGTGGTTGAGACTGTAAACCGTGAACGCCCGCCCGCCCGCAGGATCGAGAACAACAAAGCCGTCGCCCGTCGCAAACAGAGTTGGATCAGCGGTAGTTACTTTGAAGGTGAGCTGGTTGTTGCCCGTGAGCGTCTGCCCGAACCGGTCTTTGATGCCGCGGTCAAGTGTGACGGTGTAGGTCGTGTTGCTGCGCTTCGCGCCTTCGATTTGGATTCCGTAGGTCTGACTGATTTTTACGCCGGGAATTTCCGGTGTGATTTTGACTTGCTCAGGTCGGAAGCTATCGTTGTCAAGCTGGTTGCTGAATGAAAGAATGAACGTGTCGAACGGCGAGCAACGCCTCTCGTAGCCACACTGCTGATCGGTCACGTGCAAAGCGCCGAAGGTCTTGAAAGTAAAGCTTTGGTCTTTGACGGTTGTGCGCGGGCCTTCGGCGGAAGATGTGCCCGCTGGGATAACGACCCGAACGTTAGTGTCGGAGGGCAGTGCGTTTTTCGTCGCGCCATCTGCACCGAGTGCGCGGACCACGAGCCAGCGTCCTTCCTGAGCCTGCTTGACGAGCGCTTTAACTGACTGGTCGGCAGCTATCTCTTCGGAAGTAGCCATGCGCAGCACGCCGCCAGCGGCAGGTTGAAGTTTGATGCTTTGGTATATCCGTGCGGCGTCGATGCGCTGATCAAACTCCAGGAACATTAGCGGATCGCGCGGTTGGCTTTCGCCGCTGGGATAGGAATTCTTCAGTGTCGGGGGAGGCGTGGCGAAGGTAAAAGTTTTAGCTTGCGGCAGCGCGTTGCCGAGGGCGGATTTCGTACCGGCCGGGATGGTAAGGGTGTAAACCGTGGCCATCGGCAGCCTGCCGCCTTCCGCCTGGGGCTGGAATATTAGCGTCTGCGTGCCGAGCCAACGCCATTTTCCCTGCGGCTGCGGTGTGAGCGTCACCGGAACTTTTGCCTCGGCTTCCTGCTGCGACGAAACCGCGACCATCGGCTGTGAAAACGTAACACTCAACATCGGTGCTAGTGCGACTTCACCTTCGGGCGCGAAGCGTGTGACTTCCAGCGGGGCGTTGGTGTTGGCTGGAGGCGGCGGGGCGTTTGTGGTTGGCAGTGCGAAAGCGGCCTGAATAGTTTCACCGGCGCGCGGGGGTGGTAGTGAACGCTCGCGGAGTTTGAAAGGAAGTGTGTCGCCTTCGTCCGGTTTGAGGGTAGGCAAACGTGCAAGCAGCTTTCTGATTTCAACTTCGGAAAGAGATGTTGCTGTGGCGACGGTCGGGCTGGGCACCGGAGCTTCGACCTTCTCAGTCCCTTCACTCAAGCGAAAACGCAAGCCATCGGCTTCGTTGGTTCCGTCGGTCGGTTTGTTGGGCTCTTGCGCCGAGGCGGGTGCGGAGGTAAGCGGAAGGATCGTGATGACTGACATCCAAATGAGCAGGAGCGAAAGCACGGACTTGAGGGTCATTGAGTTACCGCCTTTTTTTGATACTCGCTTTATAATCACTGATGCCGGCGGCGTAACGTGCCGTTGTCCCGACTCAAGCAGAACAATAGGCGCCTGTCGAATCTTCGAAGGCGCCTATCGGTTGTGAATGAAGGACCGCGCTACTCGTCCCTGCTCGCCACGTTTCGCTTAGGTCCCTGCAATTGTTTCATCAGCTCTTCAACGGCGACTTCAAGTTGACGGTCGCGCCCCGCCAAAACATCAGCCGGCAAATTCTCTACCAGCATGTCTGGTTGCACGCCATAGTTTTCCATGTTGGTGCGCTTTGGATCAGCGAGGAAGACGCCGACGCCGGGCGTGCGCACTGTTGAGCCATCGATCAGTGAATAACTGCCGGTGCCGATCACCGCGCCCGCCGTAGGAGTGCCAACTACTTTGCCAAGGCCAAGCGCGCGAAAGCCCGCCGGAAACATTTCCGCATTCGACCCGGAGCGCCAGTTTTGCAGAACAATTTTCGGCCCGAAGAATCCAGCGAAAGGCCGCCGCATTTCTTCCATTCCGCGCGGTTGCCAGATCTGGTATTGCCGTTGGACCAGAATGGCCAGCAGCTCCTGATCGATATTACCGCCGCCATTCCACCGCTGGTCGATTACTAAGGCTTCCTTATTGCGAAACTCGCGAATTTCTTTTTCAAACTTTCGCAGCGAAGGTTGGTTCATCGCCTGGATATGAAGATAGCCAATCCGTCCTCCGGAAAGTTCATCCACCTTCTTGCGCCGCTCTTTAACCCAGCGTTCGTAGCGCAACTGGCCGTAAGCGCCAGGCGTTATCGTCTCTATACGTGTTTGCCACGCGCCTTCCTCGTCCGGCTTCTTGTTAAAGGTAATCTCACTCTTGCGATTGAGCCGATTGTTGAGTAGCTGCCAATAGTTATCGCCGGCGCGCACCGGCTTGCCGTTAATAGCAATTAGATAATCGCCAACAGCGACACGCACCCAATCCTTGTCCGCGGGACCATCTTCGTATACGTAGGTTACGCGATAGAAGCACCCCAGCGGGGCTGCCCCGCCGGGGACCCCGCAGCGTCCGGCGCCGTTGTCGGCTTCCAGCTCGACACCGAGATGGCCCGTCGAGACGCCTCCGGCGGCTCCGCGTGGAGGTGGCGCCGCGCCGGTGTGGGAAGCATTCAGCTCGCCAATCATTTCGTTGACGATATTCAGCAACTCTTGCCGATCGCCGACGTAGTCAACGAGAGGGCGATACTTTGCACGGGCTGCGTCCCAGTTGATACCGTGCATTTGCGGATCGTAAAAACGATACTTCATCGTCCGCCAGGCGTCGTCAAACATCTCGGCCCACTCGGCGGGACGATCCACCCGTACTCTCACGTTAAAGTTTATGCGTCTGCGTGCGCCTTCGCCGCGCGGCGCGCTAGCTGCCGCTGCGGCCGCTGCCGATCCGGGTGCAGGCGACGCAGGCACAGCCACGGAATAAATTGCGTCACGCTCACTAAAGAAAAGCGTGCGGCCATCACGGGAGATATTCAGCTCGGAGATACCGCCACCGCCAAAGCCACCACCACCGCCCTGGCCACCCTCTTCGCTGGGCGGCTGCCCTGATAAAACGCGCGTGAGTCGTTTGCCGTCGTCCTGGATCGAATAAATCACCGGGACACTTGCGGTGCCCGCCGGTTCAGTTGTGACAAAAACAATTGTCCGGCTATCCGGCGCTAGGGTGTAAGTAGAAACAGGAAAGGGCATGCGCGTGATCTGGCGTGTGCGCCGCTTCATTCCGGCCCAATCCATCTTGATCTCTCGCGGCGGCCCGCGTCGCTCTGCTGGTCCACGACGGGTGCTGCCGCCACTGGCCGCCGCGCCTTCACCGCCAGGCTCTGCCGGCACGGCCGGGGCCGCTTCTGCTTCCGCCCGTTCCTCCGCATCGTCCGGATCGCGATCCAGCCGCTCGAGGGCGATTGAATAGATCTGAACAGAGTTAGGAGTGTTTCCACCAGTAGCTTCGATTCGTTGGAAGAAAAGTTTTCGTCCGTCCGGAGCGAAGGTTGGGCCTACATCATTATTCGAATCAAAAGTCATCTTGTGCGCGTCCTTTTCCGCGCCCGACGATGCAATCAAATAAACGTCAGAAGTGCGCGAAACGTCAGCCTTGGAATAGGCAATCCACTTGCCGTCCGGCGACCACATTGGCGTGCTTATGTTGCCGTAGTTTGACGAGTCAAGCTCGGTGACCTTTTTCGTAGCGGTGTCAACTTTGCGCAATCTGCCGTCGGATGTGGCAAATGCGATTTCTTTCGCATCCGGGGACCAACGATAACCGAGTTTGAGCGTATCGATATCGGTGACCTGCAGCGCTTCTCCTCCGCCATCGGTCGCAGCCACATAGATTTCTTCGCGCCCGCTGCGGTCAGAGACGAATGCAATTGATTTGCCGTCAGGCGCATAACTGACGGAGCGGTCGCGAGCTGGGCCATCGGTCAGTTGTTTGAGATCGCCTTCTTCGACGGGGGCGGTAAAGATTTCCCCGTGAATCGAAAGGGCAACCCGGCGCGATGACGGCGCCAGATCGAAATCGTCTGCCTGAGAACTGAAACTCTGCACCTCGTTGAGGTTTTCTTGCGTCTCGGCGGCAATGTTCAATTGAATTGGGGTTGTCTTCTTGCTGTTTAGGTCGAGCTTCCAGATGCCGAAATCATGCTCGAAAACGATCGTGCGTCCGTCGCTGCTAATTGTCGGCCAGCGCACGTCGCCGCTCTTGAAAGCAGTGATGCGATCTGCTTTACCTCCCTCCCCAGAGATGCGCCAGATATTAGTCAGCCCATTGCCTTCACGATCGCTGACAAAGTAGATGCCGCCATCATTGCCCCACATGGGCCACGAGTCGAGACCGTCGAAGTCAGTTAACTGAGTAAACTTCTTCGACGAGACATCCATCACCACTATGTCGCTCTGGCTGGCGCCGCGATAATATTTCCGCCAGTAGACTTGCGACTTTGGGTTATAGGCCAGCCGCTTGCCGTCCGGCGAATAGGCTGCCTGCACGCCCATGTCCGTGCCCGCTTTAGTGGGCAGGCCGCCGTCAACGCTCACGAGATATAAGTGGCCGGCGAAATCTTCGCCGCGGTTGCTGCTGAAAAGCACTGCGCGCGAATCGGGCCGCCAGCCGAGTACCGTGTCGTCGGCCGAATGTACGGTAAGCTGTTTCGCCGCGCCGCCCTCGGAAGGGATTATGAAAACGTCGAGGTTGCCGTTGCGATCGCTCGAGAAAGCGATCCACTTGCCATCGGGCGAAAAGCGCGCATAGACATCGCGGGCGCGATTGACGGTCAGCCGTTGGACGTTCTGGCCATTTTCATCCGCGGCCCAAACGTCGCCGAGGTAACTAAAAACAATGCGGCCGTTGTGATAATGCGGATAACGAACAAGCCTCGCTTCGCGACCAAACGCGACGGACGAGCCCGCGAGAATCAACACTAGAGCTGACAGAAAGACGTTCTTCATGGTTTTTGAACCTCGAGTTTACGGAGAATGGAATTGCTTGCCTGGAATGTTGGAAGGCGCATTATAGCATCACCGATGTTTGTATGGCATTGTTTCCTGTAACGCAAACTGTTAGTTTGCGGGCTTGCACGAGAGCTTACTGAGCGTTCGCAAACTATCAAGCACCCCAGCCGGGCAACCCGGCTGGGGAGCACCTTTGCGTTACAGGGTCGAAAGGAGCGTTTCTTGATTACCTGTCGCAAGATGACGGCCGCTGACGTCAGTGACGCGTTTGGCATGCTCAGCGCGTTTCTCAATGAAGATGAGCATTATCTCGCGAGCAGCCAGGCCTATGGCGATCGGGGACTCCAGGGACTCAACGACGCGCTCGATCTCTTTCTCGAGCAGTCGGAACTGGGATTTGTATGGATGGCTTATGACGAGAATGGGGTAGCAGCCATTTGCGTGGTCTGCTACGCAATCTCTACTTCGATGGGGGCAGTGGTCGCTAAGCTCGACGACGTTTCAGTGAAGGCAGACCGACGGGGCCAGGGCATCGGTACTGCTCTTTTGGAACAACTGAAAGAGCAACTCAGGAAAGAATCCGTCACCCGCATCGATGTAGCCGTGCATGTAGCGAATCCAGAGGCGCGGCATTTTTATGAAGCGCTCGGTTTCGTGGGATTGAATGAAGAGCGGCTCGCTTGGGTGATTTGCCTGTCAGAACCACCTGCGTGAGCGGGCGGGACCTAACAGCACTTGAGCGATCGAGGCCCACCCAATAACGCAAGGGCTGACACCGCGCGGCAAGTTGACTTGCGCGATCAAGGGCCACCCGCTAACGCAGGTGGTTCTGACCGTCCTATCGCGGCAGGTTCGCAATCTCCTCGAAGTATTTCGCGAAGGCCACCATCCCGCCTGAGGCCTGTTGCCAATCAAAGTTTTCATTCGGTGCATGATAGCCATGTTCGGGAAGCGACAGACCGAGAAACAACACCGGACACTTCAACACTTTCTCAATACTGGTCATCGCGCCGATCGTTCCTCCGTCACGCACAAAAACAGCGTCGCGTCCAAAGGCAAACTTGATTGCGCGCTTCAAAGCCTGTGGCAACGGACCCTCCAGCACTGTTCGAAACGCCGGGGCGGCCGATTCGAAGTGAATCTTCACGTCCGGGTTCAATTCTCTTACGGCCGCCTTTAGCAGTTTCTTGATCTTCTCAGGATCCTGAACCGGCACTAAACGAAACGAGGATTTGACTTCCGCGCGCGGCGGCACAATCGACTTCACGCCCGGTCCCTGATATCCGCCTACTACTCCATGAATCTCCATTGTTGGCATGCCCCAGATGCGTTTCGTCACCTCGAGCGGATCCTCGGACCGCATTAGTTTCAGATGATGCGCTTTCTTAAATGCGCGCACGTTAAAGCCGCAGTTGGCCCAATCGTTCAATTCCTTATTTGAAGGCGGAATCACATCATCGTAGAAACCCTTAATCTTGATTTTTCCCTTGATCGGGTCATAGAGATCGCAAACGAGCCGCATCAGCTCCGCGATGGGATTGCGCGATGCGCCACCAGTTTCTCCCGAATGGGTATCTACTGTTCCGGTCTCGAGACTCAACAGAAATCCAAGCAAACCGCGCAACCCGGCTGAGCTTGCGGGCCTCTCTCTCGATACCCAAACAGTGTCAGAAACGACGACCGAATCGGTGCGCAGGTCACGCCTTGCTTTAGTAATAATCTTTTCGAAATTTGGTGAACCGATCTCTTCTTCAAACTCCCACAGGAACCGAATGTTTACCGGCACTCCTGCCTCCATCGCGGCGCGGGCGCCGTAGAGGGCCGCCAGCGCGGGGCCCTTGTCGTCCGTGGTGCCGCGTCCAAAATAACTGTCGCCTTTCTTCGTCATCACGAAGGGCTCGGTGTCCCACGGTTCAGTCTGTTTGGAGGCCGGTTGAACGTCCATGTGGTTGTAGACAGTGACTGTCGGCAGGTTCTTGTCGGCGCCAAAAACGGCATGCACAGTTGGATTTCCATTCTTGACCTCGTAGACATCCACCTGGCCGCCGAATCGCCGCAGTGTTTGCACTGTCAAGTCAACGCCTTTGCGAATGTCTTCAGCATGCGACGGGTCGACCGAAACTGTAGGTGTTTCTACAAACTGCTTCAGCAGCGCTTCATATTCATCACGGTGACTCCTGGCAAATGAGAAAAGCTGGTCTCGGTTCAGCGCGTTCGCCATTCTGGGCAATCCTCCGATCTAAGATTAGTAGAGCAAACGGGCGGTGCTACCGTCTTCCCCGGGCGGGCAGCCGCCCCGGAGTGTTTCTCCGCACGCGCCATGTTTGATGGTTAGTTTGTCCGGGACAGTTTAATCAAGACTTGGGGTAAAACGCCAAAGGAAAGCGCGAATGTTCTCGCATTCAAGAAGGTGGGAGGCAACGTTTTCTAAATCACACCTCACTAACTCGGGAGAACTGCGGGGGCAAGTTTATCGTCGAATTATCCGGATTCCATAAAAAGCCACGTGGAAACGCGCGGGACATCATCGCGGAGCCGGCCGGCGTTGCATGGTTTGCCGAACTCCATTTGCGGATTGCCGTTTAAGTTACTTTCTTTCAGGTTCATTAGGTTTGCATCTTCGTGCTATTCTGGCAAACCGCTTTCGCCCTGGGGTGGGGCGTTTAAGTCATCAGGGTTCGAGAACGAGGGTTTTAGGAGGCTTTGTGAGAAAAAGATATTATTTGCCGGCTATCGTATTTTGTTTATTAACACTTTCTTTTCCGTCCATCTATTCTCAACAGAACGGTTCCACGCGCCGAGCCGGCAGCTCATCCGAAGTTGTACCTCCAGCCAGTGCCCCGGAAAATTCGCGCGCGCGCCCCAGCAACGCCGCTGTCGTTAAGAGTGACCTCTCCGAAGCGTTGGCATTGATTGAGAACAACTACGTCGACGGCAAAAAACTGGATTACAATTCCGTTTTCAAATCCTCAATCAGCGGCATGTTGAGCGCGCTGGATCCACACTCAAACTATTTAGACCCGGTTGAATTTGCCACCTTCAAAACTGACCAGCGCTCGGAATACTTTGGTATCGGCGCGACCATCGGGGATCTTCGCCAGGGTGAAGAGATCAGTACCTACATTCGAGCAACCTTCGACGCTTCACCTGCGGCGCGCGCCGGTTTGCGTTTTGGTGACCGGATTGTGGCAGTTGATGGAAAGTCGATGAAAGGCAAGACGTATCCCGAAGTGCGGAAGTTTTTGATAGGAGCCCGGGGCACAGTTGTAAAAGTCACTATCGAGCACGCCGCCACCGGAGAAAGTGAGACTGTCACGATCATCCGCGATGCTGTATCGCTGCCATCGATTCCGCTGGCCTACATGATCAAGCCCGGAATTGGTTACGTCGCGATGACAAGTGGATTCAATTTAACGACGGCAGCCGAGTTTCAAGCTGCGCTCGATGACCTTCATAAAAAGGGTATGAAGACCCTCGTCCTTGATTTGCGCGGGAATCGCGGGGGGCTTTTGATCCAATCGGTCAAAGTTGCCAGTACCTTTCTGCAGAGAGACCAGTTAATCGTCACGCAAAAAGGAAGACTAAGGGGAGCGTCGGAAGACTTTAAGTCTCAGAATGACAATCCCGATACGGTTCCTTTAGTGGTTTTAGTAAATGGCGATTCGGCGTCAGCAGCCGAGATCGTCGCGGGTGCTCTGCAGGATCACGATCGCGCGCTTATCGTGGGCGAAAATACGTTTGGTAAAGGACTGGTGCAGCTTCCCTTCCAGCTCGAGTTTGATTCGGCCCTGCTCCTGACCATCGCCAAATATACCACTCCGTCTGGCCGGCTGATTCAACGCGACTACTCAAATGGCGGCTATTACGACTATTACACCAAAGGCGGACTGTCAGGTAACAAGGACGCCACCCCAGCTACACCCGTAGGTCCTGAAAGTCATACGGATGCCGGCCGCGCCGTCTACGGTGGAGGCGGCATCGCGCCAGACGAGATTGCTAAACCCAGCAGGATTACTCTCGCCGAGGGACGACTCAGTTATTCTATTTTCGCCTTTGCGATGGAGTTAGCTACTGGCCGTGTACCTGGTTTTGAAAACTACAAAGTCCAGGGCCCCATCCAGTATGGTCACGACCTCCAGGCGACAGACTTTCCCGTGACTGACGCGTTGTTCAAGGATTTGAAGCGTTTTGTTGCCGGCAAACCGGCGTTTAAAGTGACACCGGAACAACTGGAGCGCGCTCGGCCTTATGTCGAGCAGCAATTGCGTTTCGAGTTGGCCACAGCGGCTTATGGATCGATGGCCGCCTTTCAGGTTTTCAACGAGAAAGACCCGCAAATCGCACGCGCCGTGGAAGCAATGCCGCGGGCTCGTGAGCTCGCCTTAGCTGCCAGCAGACGCGCGCGGGTGCGCTCCTGAAGGGGTAGGACAGGCATTCCTGCCTGTCCGCTTTTTACAGAGGAACATTGGGGACAGGCATTCTTGCCTGTCCTTTTTTTTTGGTGCTCACTCCGAAGTCGATTCGAATAATCAGGTCCATATACCGGCTACTATCTGACAGCCTTTCAGGCTGACGAACAAATCAATCAATCAGCAAGACAATCTTGCCAAAGCTTTCATTCGATTCCATTCGCAGGTGGGCCTCGCGAACCTCCTCCAAGTCATACACTCTATCAACTACTGGTCGAACTATTCCCTCTGCCAAAAGTGGCACAACGTGATCGGCAAAAAGTCTGGTCGCGGTCGCTTTTTCTTCAGCCGAACGCGCGCGCAGCACGGTTCCGATTATCGTTAATCGCTTTCGCATGACGGCGCCGAAATCAAGCGTTGCTTTGGCGCCGGCTGTCGTACCTACTAATACCAGGCGGCCTTTTTGCGCCAGCGCGCTAAGGTTAGCTTCGAGGTAGGCGCCACCAACAAGATCGATAACGACGTTGACGCCACGTCCGCTGGTCCATTCCTGAATGGCGCCGGCAAAAACCTGTGGATCGTCATTAACAACTACAGCGTTTCGCAACCCGTATTCTCGCGCTCGTTCGAGTTTTTCAGCAGTACGGGAGGTCCCAAAAGCCCGGGCCCCTACGGCATGGGCGAGTTGTATCGCCGCTGTTCCCACTCCCGAGCCCGCGGCGTGCACCAACATCGTTTCGCCGCTCTGAAGGCTTGCGCGCGTAAAGAGAGCATCGTGAGCGGTGATGAAAACCTCGGGCACGGCTGCAGCTTCCGCCCAGTCAAGGTTAGCGGGAATTTCCGCCAGATGATTCTCGGGCACAATCACATACTCTGCTTGCGCACCACCAGCGGTAATGCCAAACACGCGTTGGCCTGGTTTCCATAAACCTGCTTCCGGGCCAACATTCTCGACTTCACCCGCAAACTCCAACCCGGGAATATCCTGTGGATAACCCGGTGGCGCCGGGTAGTGGCCGAGACGCTGTAAGACGTCCGCGCGATTGAGCCCGGCAGCATGCACCCGTACGCATACCCGATCAGCGGTGGGTCGAGCGGGGGTTTCGACTTCCCGGACATCGAGCACTTCCGGGCCGCCGTGGCTGGTGATGACTACGGCTTTCATGCGATGGATGGTAGATCGTGAATAGCCGAATGTCAGTACCGTCTGCGGTAGCGACTGTATAAAAACGCAAAAGGGCGTACGGTAATTTGCAGGTTAGGAAGGGTGGCATGCCCCCGCTCAAGCGCCAACGGCGCGTCTGGTCGGTATTAGTTCAACGGAAAGGGAACGAGCCTTCTAAGTCGAAACACTTCAGGCTTGAGCGGTGGGCCACAACTTGAAAGCTGAAGTGACCAGTCGCGCTGTGGGCGCTCGAGCGGGGGCATGCCACCCTTCCCAACCTGCGAATTGGCAAAGCTTGAGCCATCCTTTGCGATCGCTGAACTTCACACAGCTTCCGTAGCGATGGGCCTTCATGTCTCCAGAGTGAAGAATGACCAGGGTGTGTCCCCGGCTCAGTATCAGACGTTTCACAGCAACTCCACCTCGCTCAGTACTGACAAGAGTGATAGTAGGCCATTACCATTCACCTCGATGCCAAAGCCACTAATCATCATCAACCGCGCTGCCGCCAAAGCGCGTAAAGCATGGCCTGCTGTTCGGAAGCGCCTCGAAGCTGGCGGCATCGACTTTGAGTTCTACGAAACCAGGCAGCCGGGCGATGCGACGACGCGAACTCGCGCTGCACTCAACGCCGGCGTCACCACCGTTGCGGTAGTTGGCGGCGATGGGACTCTGGGCGAAGCTGCCGAGGGCTTTTTTGAGTTTGGTGAGCGCCTTGACGAACTGCCTTCGCCGGTAAACTCGGCGGCTTCATTGGCAATACTTCCCTCGGGCACTGGTGATGATTTTGCGCGCGGGTTGATGCAGGGTAAGCGTGCGCCACTCGATCATTGGATCGACATTTTCATCTTTCACTGTCGAATGGAAGGCGAGGGAAACAGGCGATTAGTTGATGTGCTTTATGGCCTCTGCGATGGATACAAGAAGCCCTTCATTTGTTTGAATGCGTCGACTATGGGGATTGGCGGTGAGACGGCTGGGCGCGTGGCAGCTCAGGGAGAAGTCATGCGCAGATTTTCAGGCGAGGCTCGCTTTGCGGCGGCGGCTATGGCCGCTCTGGTTCGGTGGCGTGAACGTTTTGTGCGAGTTTCAATCGATGATTCTGATAAAGATAGGGAAGTTATTGAAGGCACCATGAATCTGGCAGCAGTGGCCAACGCACTTTATGCCGGAGGCGGAATGATGCTGTCGCCCGAAGCACGGCTCGATGATGGGAAGCTGGACGTCGTGACCGCGTCCGGCCTAACTCGCGCGAGTGTAATGCGCGAACTCGCGCGAATTCATAAAGGCGGCCACGTTGCCAATCCGAAGGTGCGCCTCAGGCAGGGAACAAAAGTGCGCATAGAAACTTTTGCGCCGGAGGATGCAATGCCGATCGAGGCTGATGGAAATGTGCGCGGCGTTACGCCGGTTGAGTTTAGAGTTATGCCGCTAGCTTTGCGGTTTGTGATGGGGTGAACTCAGAGCGCCCTGCCTGGAGGGCAGGGCGCTCTGTTTGTTGAGTGGACTCAACTCCTTGGAGTGCGCTGACCTGTCAGCGCTTTGGTCGTCTGCGACCTGTCGCAGCCGTCGGTGACGAAATTGAAGGCAGCGCAGCTGTAATGGCGCGGAAGACGGCGGCGACAGGTCGCCGACGACCAAAGCGGTAACAGGTTACCGCACTCCAAACTAGGGTTGACCGAAGCG
>JBPCKD010000175.1:0-32945 GCA_051004635.1 Pyrinomonadaceae bacterium | reverse complement strand
GGCGAGCCCACCTTCCCGACCTCGAGACTCTTGGGCGCTCGGGAATCTCGTCTTGAAAGCCTTTCGAGCAACGGCCACGACTCAGCTGTAATCAGCTCGCGGTCAGGAAGGTGGGCTTGCCCCCGCTCCTCGCTCAGCAGTTCGCGCTGCTCCGATCCGGTTCAAAATTAGAGCCTCCCTCCGAGTGCTGTTACAATCCACTCTTCTCCAAGGATCGCTTGGTAAGTTACTACTCCTCGATTAACGAGATGAAACAAATGCGATTGAAACCTATGAACGTGAGTTTGGTAATCTTACTGGCGCTAATCTTCTCTTCCCCAATCGTCGGGCAAAACACTCGCGTCGAAGTCAGCAAACATTTGACCGCTATTCCGAAATCATGTGTGTCAGTGTCGCCTGCAGCGATCGACGGCACAGTAGACATCCCGGCGTTAGTGAAGGAAGCCATTTGCAAGGGCTCCGGCGACATGCTGGCTGATTACACCTATCAGATGGATTCCGTGAGGCGGGAAAAGGATAAGAAAGGCAAGGTCAAAGAAGAGCGGATAACTAATGAAGTCTTTTTCCCAACGCTGAAGAGCGGCGCTCGCACTCGAGGCGTCCTGGTGGTCACGAGTCGTAATCAGGTTCCGGTACCACCAGACGAATTGGAGAAGGAGCGAGTGCGGGCGGCTGAGCGCATAGAAAAAGAGGAGAATAAAAGCGCGCGCGAAACTGCGGCGCCACCGAACGTAACCTCACCCGTCGTGACAGGAATGCTACCGCTCGGACAGTACTCTCGAAAGGGTATCAACCGGGAAGCGTTCGGAGTCAGACGTGGCGGCGCAACGCTGGCTGTGACTACTTTTCTGAAAACTTGTGAGCCGACCCTCGTACGGCGGGAAACGACTGGACGCGAGACGCTAATCTTCAGTTTTGCTCCCCGGCCTGACTCACAATTTACCGAAAACGATAAATACATCGCGCAACTCAGGGGTGAAATTTGGATCGACGTGCAGGACCGAATTGTAACCCGCCTCGCCGGATGGCCGGCGAGCACGCCAGCCGGACAGCCTCCCGCGGTTTATGTTGAGATGATGCGGCTGCATAAGCATGGCATTTGGTTGCCGCAAGTGTTCCGCATCAACGGCGCTGATTATCCAAAGCTCTTCGATGGGGTCACCACCGACTCTACTTCGACCTACAGCAACTACATCCGCTTTTCTTCTGAGATAGAAGACGTGAAGGTGGGAACACCCAGCAAACAGTGAAGGTTGCCGAGGAATGGCATTCAAGAAGTTAAGAGTTCAGCCTTTAGGCTGCTGTTTAGCCGCCACGCAAGCTAAAGCTTGAACTCTAAACT
Source organism: Pyrinomonadaceae bacterium (assembly GCA_051004635.1). GTDB lineage: Bacteria > Acidobacteriota > Blastocatellia > Pyrinomonadales > Pyrinomonadaceae > PSRF01. The sequence goes on along the minus strand of JBPCKD010000175.1, from coordinate 31,603 downwards.
GCTTTCATTCAGCTTTCTCGAGTGGGGCAACAACTGCTACAAAATCCTCCGCGAAACGCCCCGCATACTGGCCGAGCAATTCCTCCACCCGGTCCAATTTCTTAGACCGCACGATCAAGCCGGCGTGATGACTCTTCTTTACGCGATAGACGATCTCGGGATCGTCGTAAGAATCCGTGTCCGGATATTCTTGTTTCGCCAGCGAGAGAATGATTCCCGCGTATTCATTGCGAGATGGTTTCAACCTGGCTCCGCTTGTCCCTTCAACTTCTATCCTGGCCCACTCGCGCCAAAGGTTGAGGCCGGAAGCCGCTTCCAACACTTCCGCTATGTAAGCGCCTCCTACTCGCGAGGCCATCTCCAAAAAGTAAAACTTGCCATCCGCATCGCTTTTAATAAACTCGGCGTGCCCCGCGCTTCGCTGGAGGCCAAATGCTTTAACCAACTTGCGGTTGATTTCAAAAAGCTTCTTCTCATCCTCCGACCGATGGGCAATTGTTCGCGAGACGTAAGCGCCCCCTCCATGGGCCACTTCCAGGGGCGGTCGGCCATATCGATTGGCGCCCGCGAACAAAACTCGGCCATCGCCGACAACAGAATCAACGTGGAAAACCTCGCCCCGAATGAACTGGGCCAACAAGTAGTAAGACGCTCTTTCGCGAAGGTTCTCTCGTTCGTTCAGTTCATCAATTGCGCGCCAAACCTGTTCTGCCTCGTCAACTTTTCGAATTCCGATCGCTGAAACATCTGAGCGGGGTTTTATGATCCAGGGCGCCGGCACGCGTTTCAGAAACGCGCCGACTTCGTCCGGATTAATCAACGGGACAAACTCAGGCAGGTCCAGTTTCGCCAGTTTCGCCGCTTCAGCCATCCTAAACTTGTCACGAAAGGTCTTTGCTGTTGAGCTGCTCATTCCGGGCAGGCACAAGTGTTCCCGAATCAAGGCCGCTGTCATTACATCAAATTCTTCGAGCGCGACGACTAGATCGGGTTTCATTTTTCGTGAGATGAAGGCCGCGAGGTCAATGAAGAGCGGAACCTCTGCATCGTTGGGAACGGCGATCAGATCGTCGAGACTGTCGTGAGGCCAGTCTTCCTTCAGCATCTTTTCTTTTGTGATCAGGACCACGTGAGAGCCAAGACGGTTACACTCGCGCATAAAGTCGCCGCCTTTAAAGTAGCTGGCGAGGCAGATAACATTTAGTGGGCGAGCTTCTGCTTGGGGCATTGACGTTTATTGGCGGTCCCATGAGGTCGGTATCCCGACAAGTCGGGATAGCGGGGTGGGTTGCGCTCGAAGTTTTGGCATGTGTGACTGCGGGCGGACCCACAGGCAACCCGGTGGTGGTACTGACCTCATGGGACCCTGTGCATCGTGACTGCTCAATATAAACCTTTTGCTTAGGCGGGGTCACCTGATAATGTAACGGCCGTTCACAACATCCAGCCTAAAGAAAAAGCGGCGTTGAGTCCGCCACATCCAATTATGATCTTTCGCGCACCCTTTCCAGACGTCACCATCCCCGAAATTGCGATCACGCCTTTCGTTTTGCAAAAAGCGAAAAGACTCGGCGACAAGCCGGCGCTGATCGATGGACCCAGCGGCCGCGTCATTACTTACACCAAACTGGCGGAATCCATTGCGCGCGCCGCCGCGGGCCTCCATGCGCGCGGGTTCAAGAAAGGCGATGTTTTCGGAATTCTCAGCCCAAATGTGCCGGAATATGCAATTGCCTTCCACGCTGTGGCGTCTCTCGGCGGAATCAGTTGCACGGTCAATCCGTTATACACCGAGCAGGAAATTGCGCACCAACTAAAAGACTCCGGCGCGCGTTTTCTGGTTACCGTGCCGCAGTGTCTCCGGAAAGCCAATGCTGCTGCTGCACTCGCAACAAACATCGAAGAGGTATTTGTCTTTGTTGAGGATGGGAGTGACGAGCTGTTGGAAGGAGGCGGCGCCACTCCTTTCTCGTCGCTACTGGAAAGCCAGGCCCGGGCTCCCGAGGTGGTAATCAATCCGTTCGAAGATGTGGTCGCGCTTCCCTATTCGAGCGGCACAACCGGCCTGCCAAAAGGCGTCATGCTTACTCACCACAATCTGGTTGCCAACATGTGCCAGATGCAGGGTCTCAATTACTTCACCGAAAAGGATACCCTGATCGCTGTGCTGCCGATGTTTCACATCTATGGACTCATGGTGTTTTTGAACCTGGGCCTTCAGCAGGGCGCCACGATAGTAACGATGCCTCGTTTTGAGCTCGAACCGTTTTTACAGATACTTCAGGACTACCAAGTAACACTCGCGCACCTGGTGCCTCCCATCGTGCTCGCGCTTAGCAAGCATCCGGTTGTTGATAATTACAAATTGCCAAAGCTAAGGACCATATTTTCCGGCGCCGCGCCTCTCGGCGAAGACCTGACGCGCGTCTGCATGAAACGCCTTTCGTGTGAAATTCGCCAGGGTTACGGAATGACGGAAACGAGTCCGGTGACGCATTCTTCACCGGCCGATCCCGCGAAAGTCAAATTTGGATCCGTCGGAGTTCTCGCACCCAACACCGAATGCAAGATCATCGATTTGGAATCTGGAGAATCGTTGGGACCAAACCAGGAAGGCGAGGTTTGCGTTCGTGGTCCGCAAATAATGAAGGGTTATCTTAATCGCCCCGATGCGACGGCCCATACCATAGACGCCGAGAAGTGGCTTCACACCGGAGACATTGGATACGCCGACAGTGACGGCCACTTTTTCATTGTCGACCGGGCGAAAGAACTAATTAAATATAAAGGTTTCCAGGTGCCGCCGGCCGAACTGGAAGCGTTGTTGCTCACGCATGAGGATGTCGCCGATGCCGCCGTGATTCCGGTTCCGGATGAAGAGGCGGGAGAAGTGCCGAAGGCGTACGTTGTATTAAAGGGCGAGGCTACGGCGGATGAGTTAATGGATTTTGTGGCGGCGCGCGTCGCCCCGCATAAGAAGATCCGCGCAGTGGAGTTCATCGATAAAATTCCGAAATCCCCGTCGGGGAAGATCCTCCGCCGGGTCTTGGTGCAGGCAGAACGAGAAAGGAACAAAGAATAAATGTCACCTGAAGTTGTGTCGAAAGCAGTCAAAGCTTATTTTGCGGCTCTGCGAGCAATGGACCAGCAGGCCTGGGTAAAAACTTTTGCCGAGGACGCGATCGACTACGATCCGGTCGGCGCGCCACCCATCGAAGGTCATCAAAAGCTGGGGGAGTTTTTCCAGACGATTACCGCAGCCTTCAAGCAGGTCGGACTCACTGAGGACCAGGTCTTTATCGCGGGTAATGAAGCGGCGGTGAAATGGACCGGACGCGGGATCAGCAAACAGGGAAAGAACGTGCACTTTGAAGGCATCGACGTTTTCGAAGTGAATGAGGCTGGAAAGATCCAGACCCTGCATGCCTATTGGAACCCTGCCGAGATGGTGGCTCAGCTTTAGCCACGATTTCAACTGCGGTATAGTTAGTCGGATGATTTATCCACAGATTACTGAATCAGGGGCAGGAGGCAGGCAGGGGCAGTGACGGCGTCAATAGGAAAAACAGGCTCTTTGATCCTGCCTCCTGCTTCCTGCACCTGCCACCTTCTTTTCCTGTCTGCGTAATCTGCGGACTGTTTGGATTTTTCAAAGGAGTAAAGCGGCCATGTCATTTCTTAGCTGCAGAGTCTTCTCAATTATTGTCTTGCTCACCGGGGGACTTCTATCAGTCGTCGCTGCACAATCACAAGCCAGCATTGATTGGGAAACGCTCCGTCCACAGGGAGAGGAATTCACTGTCCTAATGCCCAAAGGCTCCACCTTCGAATCCAGCAAGGAGCCGTATCACAAAATGGAGCTGAATTCGCGGATTTACCTTTCCAACAGGCAGGGTGGGCCGGTGTTCGCTGTAGTTTCTTTGAGCGGCATCAAAGCAAACCCGGCGTTGTATTCCGAGATGCAAAGGGTTAATTCCTACGTCGACGCTTTCAAGAATTTGTTTCCACCCAAGCTTTCCCTAAAGCCGCCTGCGCCAGTCAAACTCACGCTCGAGGGTGAGAAAGCATTACAAGGACATATGGGACGGGCATACCGGTTGTCGGTCGGCGCCTTGTCTGGAACGGTTCAGGCTTTTACTACCAGGAAGCGGTTCTACGCGCTCGTCTACCTGAATTCGAAAAAAGACGATTCAATTCAGGATGAGTTTGTCAGTTCCTTTGACCTGCCTGAGAAGGGTGCTGAGCCGCCACCGACGTTGGCTGCTCAGAATCCAGCAACCATGCCCCAAAGTCCACAGCGTACAAACAAGACGCCCGCCGAAGAGGCTGCGGCTGCCGAGGCTGCCGTCGCCGCAGATGTTGATACAAAACCAGAAGCAGCGGCCGGAGGTAACGCTCAGCCAGCTAAGCGCCGTCCTATTTCGGGCGGCGTGTTGAATGGCAAGGCCATCGTTCTTCCAAAACCGGACTATCCGGTTGACGCGAGGACGGCAGGCGTTGCGGGCTCGGTAGCGGTCCAGGTGACTATTGATGAAATGGGAATGGTCATCGAAGCAAAGGCAGTGTCGGGACCTCCGCTGTTGCATCAGCCATCAGTGAACGCTGCGCTGCAGGCCCGCTTCAGCCCGACATCACTAATGGGGGAGCCGGTGAGAGTTACCGGCGTGATTGTTTACAACTTCGTTCGCCAGTAGCCGGCGGGAACCGCCGCAGCCCGCGTGGGGTGCAAGTAGGCGTCTCCTGTGAACGTCCTCGAGGTTGCCGATCATGAACAGATCGCTAAAGCGGCTGGATTCGGTTCATCAAAAACTCATTGAAATAGTCTCCCCGCTTGACCCGGAACTCTACTCGCGGCGGCCTACGGACAACGAATGGAGTGTGGCTGAAATAGTTCATCACCTCTTTCTCGTCGAAGACCGTGTAATGAAGGAACTCGAACGGGCCATCGCTCGTGAACCGCAACGAGTCGGATTCTTCCGCCGTCTAATTCCAACTTCAATAGTGTCCGTGCGGCTCATTCGGGTCAAAGCTCCAAAAGCGATGAACCCGTTGGAAGCGCCTGCCAAGGCTCTTGCAATCAAGAACTATAACCGGGCCAGGAATAGTCTAAAAAAACTCTGCACCACACACGGTCGCGACCGTTTCAGAAAGCTTGTATTCAAGCACCCCTTCCTGGGCGACATCGACGGCGTGGCAACCATTTCGTTTGTCGGTTATCACGAGCGGCGCCATTACAAACAGATTCGCGAAGTGCTGAAAAAGCTCAGCGTTGGGTCACGATGAATTAGCCGCGGGTTCACGCGGATAGACGCAGATCGGGAGCAAAGACCGTCAAAATAGAGTCAACTCCTTGGAGTGCGCCGCCCTGTCGGTGCTTTGGTCTGATCGACGCTATCGCAGACCGGGTTAGTTGAAGACCTGCGAACAAAGCGGCGCCAGGCCGCCGCGGACCAAAGCGCCGACAAGGCGGCGCACTCCAAGGAGTTGACGCTGTTTTGAGCGGCTGCGTTTTCTGCAAGAGCTTGACGCACTTCTCTGCCCAGTCTATCTTCGCTCGAATTCTTTTTTCATCATTTTGTTCGAACGAGAAAGATCAAACGATGTCGTCTACAGTAGTATCTTCAGCTCCAGCGTGGACCATTCCGGATTATCTGGAAATTCGCAATGGACACCTCTCTATCAATGACGCAGACGCATTGGAACTCGTACGTAAATACGACTCGCCTGTGTTCGTTTTTTCCGCACCACGCATTAGATCAAATATCAACCGGCTTAAAAGCGCCGCCGAATCCGTCGAACACCCGATCAGATTTTTCTATGCCTCGAAAGCAAACTCAAATATGGCCGTACTGAAGACGGTGCTGGATTCGGGAATTGACGTCGAGGTGAATAGCGGAGGTGAACTCTTCAAGGCCCTGCGCGTAGGTTTTCGGCCGGACCAAATAATTTTCAACGGCACGAGCAAGAGCGCCGGCGAACTTGACGACGCCGTAAGCGCCGGCATCTATGCCATCAATGTCGATTCCATCTACGAGATCGGGTTAGTTGAAGAAGCAGTGAAGCGAGTCGCTAGAGCTCACGGTCGCCCCGTGAAACCCGCCCGTATTGCGTTGCGGTTGGTCCCGGAAATTGGAACTCGCTCGCACTTGGGTTTGCAAACAGCTTTGCTGACTTCGAAGTTTGGCATTTCGTCGTCTGAAGTACTCGAGGCTTTTCGGAAAGGTTTACAAAACCCCGATCTAATTCATGTTTGCGGTATTCATATACATGTAGGTTCACAAACCCCGGATGTCGAACCTTTTGCAGAAGCCTTTCGCAGTATGTGGGAACATCTGGTCGCGATCCATCGTGAGACGGGCCATACGCTCGAGCATATCAATCTGGGCGGCGGCATTCCGGTTAACTACCTTCGTGATAGTTCCCAGGCGGACCAACTCCCGGAACACGAGCGGGACATGCTGGGAGCCAGTCTGGAACCTTCCCTGGTGCTCTCGGAAGCTCTGCGAGTTGCCCGCGAATCGGCTCGCGCCGCAGGAGCTGAGCAACTTCTCGACCAGACAACGATCCTGCTCGAGCCCGGACGCAGCGTCATCGCCGATGCAGGGCTGGTGCTTACCACTGTTCTTAATATGAAGCAGAGGCCTGAAACGGGAGACGTGTGGCTACTGACGGATGCCGGCTACAACATCATGCTCTCGATGAATAATTACAAATGGTACTACCACACCATCTCAGCTACGCGCGCCGGCGAGGCGCATGAGACGAGCTATAAGGTTGCAGGTCCGCTCTGCGACTCGGGCGACGTCTATTTCGACATCGAGCGCATGGGTCGTTTGCCGGACTACAGAAAACTTCCGGCGAATGTTCAGCCGGGTGAAGTGCTCGCTTTGCTTAATAGCGGCGCTTACTCACTGGCGCAGATGTTTCACTATAATGGCCGGCCTCTTCCAGCAGCAGTGATGATCCAGGAAGACGGCAGTGCAGAGCTGATCCGCCGCCGAGATACCTACGAAGACCTTCTTACTAACGACGTTTGGTAGCTTGGTCCAAAGTCCAATGTCCAAAGTCCAATGTCCTGTTGAGGCCGCTTGACCGCTAATTTTCACCCTCTTTCATTGCTCAGGAGGTGAATAGCATGAAAATTAAGAAGTTTGAGGACCTTGAATCGTGGAAAAAGGCGAGAAAATTAACTAATGCAATCTACGAGGCGGCTACCGTTGGTAGTTTCACTCGTGACTTTGGCTTGAAGGATCAGATCCGACGCGCTTCGATCTCAGTCCTGTCAAATATCGCGGAGGGCTTCGAGCGAGGTGGGGACAAGGAGTTCTTACAATTCCTTGCTTTGGCTAAAGATCCTGTGGCGAGGTTCGCGCACAACCCTACATTGCCGTGGATCAAGGGTATTTACCTCGATACTTGTTTGACGAATTGTCCAAAAACGCCAGTGAGATTGGCCGGTTGATTTCCGGCATGATGAAGTACCTAAGCAAATCAGAACTTAAAGGAAGCAAATACCGCTAATCAGGCGGACTTTGGACTTTGGACTTTGGACTTTGGACTTTGGACTTTGGACTTTGGACTTTAGAAAACAATGAGCACAAATAATCATGAGTTAATTCGCGGTCTTGGGCCAATCGCTGCTATATCCATCAACGTCGGCAACATCATCGGTACCGGCATCTTTCTCAAGGCACGTGTGATGACCTGCAACGTGGGCACGCCAATGCGCGTAATCCTGGTTTGGATTGCCGCCGGATTGCTGGCGCTGGCGGGAGCGCTCACCTACGCTGAGCTAACGACGATGCGACCACACGCGGGCGCCGAGTATGTGATCACGAAAGATGCATACGGGCGGGTTTGGGGATTTCTTAACGGGTGGTCGCAGTTTTTGATTTCGCGGACTGCCTCAGCCGCAGCGCTTGCCGTCGGCTTCGCGATCTTCATGAACGATCTCACTCGCGGCAGGCTCGACGTTGTTTACTTCACAGTTCCAATTCCCTTCTTTGGAATCGAGATCCCCTTTGGCCACATCCAAGTAATAGCGCTGATCACTCTTGCAGTTACCACACTCATCAACTGCCTCGCCGTCGGTGCTACGGGCCACATTGCCTCGTTCGTCACAATCTTGAAAGTCATTGTGGTGCTTGGCGTGGGAGTCGCGGCTTTCTTTTATCAGGATGGCAGTTGGAGTCACCTGGGCTTGGCAAATGTCGGGGGGACTTGCGAAGACGTGGCTGTCACCGGAGCTGGATTTGCCGGCTTTGCCGCAGCCATGCTGGGTGCGCTCTGGGCCTATGATGGTTGGAACAATGTTTCTTATATGGCCGGTGAGGTGAAACATCCTGACCGAAACCTCCCCATCGCGTTGATCGGTAGCATGATTATCATTATCGCGCTTTATGTGCTCGTGAATGTGAGCTACTACTATGTGATGACACCCGCGGAGGTCGCGAGCGTTTCAGCGACTTCATCGGTTGCGGCCGAGTCAATTGGACGAGTGCTCGGACCTTTGGCGGTAACGTTAATGGCCGGAGTGATGATGCTCTCATCGTGGGGATCGCTTCAGACTTCAATCCTGGGTACCGCCAGAATTCCCTATGCGATGGCTCGGGACCGCGTTTTCTTTCAGAGTCTGGCCCGTGTTTCAAAGAACAACAGGGTGCCTGTGACGGCGTTAATCGTGCAGGGTGTGTGGGCGGCTGTGCTTGCGGTGTCCGGTAAGTTTGATCAACTTACCGATCTAGCGATTTTCGCTTTCTGGCTGTTTTATGGAATGGTAACGGCTTCAGTCTTTATCTTCCGTCGTCGCGAACCTGATGCACCGCGGCCGTATCGCACCTGGGGTTACCCGATTGTTCCGGCAGTCTTCGTTCTAGTAACGATCTATTTGATCGTATTCACGATCTACAACGCCCCCTTCCTTTCGTTCCTTGGTTTGATAATCATCGCGGCCGGCTTGCCGGTGTATTGGTATTTCGCGAGAAAGAATCCGGAAACGCCTACACCGGGACCACCGCTTCCACCAGAAGAGCCTGGAATCGGTCCGGATTCGATTCGTAGTTAGGGGCGCACTACCTGGAACAGCGGAGCTCGCCTGCCTTCACTTGTTGCCAGCAGGGCCTGGCCGTCTAGACGATAGGCAATTGCCTCACCTTGCTCGCGCTTTCCGAGCGCAATTGGTCTTAACGGTTGGCTCCATACCAGGTTGAATGTCGAGCCAGCGTCAGGCACAACCATTTCGTATCCCTGAACATAATCGCAAAGGGCAACTCGCAGCCCGTCTGGCGAAATGTCTCCACCCGTAATCATTCCACCGAAAAGAGTGGGCACGTTTAACTCCCCGACACGAGCAAGCATTAATACCCCAGTAGAGCTTTGCGCCGGATCGGCTTCATAGACCCTCGCATTTCCAAACTGTATTTTTGTAACGACATAAATCTTTCCCGTGACAGGGTGAACGAGCAGCGCTTCGGAATCGTGCTTGCCATCCGGATAACGAAGACGAAGAACTTCCACCCCTTCCGTTGATTGCGGATTACTTTTCTTCGAAGCGGCATCAGCGGCTGTGATGAATGGCTCGGGAACACGATAAACAATTATCTGCGATCTTTTTTCTTCGTTATCTCCGATGTCACCAATGTACAGATAGTTAGTCCCGGCAGTTGGTCCGGGCCCAGCCGCTATGTCCTCCCAGTCATACGCAGTCGCGCCCGTGACCTGCCACACGCCGCGATTATGGCCGCGATCATCAAAGGCGTAGATGAAGGGACTATCGCCCGAGTCGTTGTGTGTCCAATACATGCCCGGGGTCGTCCGCGAAGCGACAATTCCACTGCTCTCATTTATCGCCCGACCCTCCAGAACACCGACTTTGATTGGCGGCCCATATATCTCGCTGAGCGGGTTTGAGGGATTTTGGACGCTTCCGTCGGGCGAAGGCGCGCCGGCTTTAGCATCTTGCGGCAGCGGTGCTTTCTGGCAAGCAGAGGCAATTACCAGCAGCCCTGTAAGCAGGATGGTCTTCAGCAGGCCTCTAGTTTTCATTGCTTTCATTCGCTCCGGGAGCTCTTTTGGGCCAGTGCCTCGCGGGCAACTTCCTTATCGTCGAAATGAAAAGTTTGCCGGCCAAGGATTTGATAATCCTCGTGGCCCTTGCCGGCAATCAAAACCAGATCCTCACTACCCGCCTCGAATATCGCCTGGTGAATTGCTTCACGCCTATCCGCGATCTTTCTATAAGCTTTGCCGGTCTTTTGGATGCCGGCTTCCGCGTCCGAAAGTATCTGCTCGGGATCTTCCGTGCGCGGATTGTCAGAAGTCAGAATCACCACATCGCTCAAGCTGCCTGCCGCTTCTCCCATCGGCGCCCGTTTGGAGGGATCGCGATCGCCACCACAACCGAAGACCGTGATGATTCTCCCTTTTGTCACTTCTCGGGCCGTGCGCAGAACGTTCAGTAAAGCATCGTCGCTGTGGGCGTAGTCAACCACCACTGAAAAATCTCCATCATGCGGGACGCGCTCAAAGCGCCCCGGCGCGCCAGTGCAGCCCTGTAACGCCCGCGTGATCACATCAAGCTCGTATCCCAATGCCAGCCCGCTCGCGACGGCTGCTAACGTGTTGTAGATATGTGGCGGTCCGACCAATGGCGAATGAAACTCGCGTGTGCCAACCGGCGTTCTCAAGTTGAATCTCATGCCACTGAGCGAAAACTCCGCGTCCTCGGCTGTGATATCAGCCTCTGACTTCACCGCATAACGAACCACGTGCAAGCCATCCTGTTCGAGTCGCTCGGCGAGCTCGACTCCATATGAATCGTCAGCATTAATAATGGACGTTTTCGGTTTCGACCCTAACCGCCCATCAAACAGCCGCTGCTTTGCGTACCAATAGTTCTCCATTGTTTTGTGGTAATCGAGGTGATCGCGCGTGAGGTTGGAGAAAACCGCAACTGCATACTCCAGAGCATCGCAACGATGGAAGTCCATTGCCTGTGAGGAGGCTTCCATCACCGCCGTCTTGCAACCAATCTCGATCGCTTGTCGCAGCATACGCTGCATGTCGGTGGCTTCTGGCGTGGTCCGTTCAGCCTTGCGGCGTTCGGGGCCGAGACGATACTCAACTGTGCCGGTCATTGCTACCGGCTCGCCGGCAGCTTCCGGAATTGCGGCTACCAGATAGGCTGTCGTGGTCTTTCCGTTAGTTCCCGTGATGCCGACAAGCTGCAGTTCGCGCGAAGGGTGATGATGAACTTCTACCGCGGCTAAGGCCATTGCGCGCCGGACATTTTCAACCTGAATCCACGCGGTCGACCCAAGCTCGCTCCCTTGCAGTAATTCAGCGGACGGCTCAAGTTCAGAAATCACGCCGACTGCACCCTGGGCAATAACTTGCGGAAGAAATTTATGGGCGTCCAGCAATCCACCGCGGACAGCGACAAACAAGCTGCCTGGACCAGCTTGCCGCGAATCGTGGGTCACATCCGTTACGGGCACCTGGCTGTCGCCGGTTAATTTTCCACTGACGACGTCGGTTATTCGTTGAAGAGTTATCGATTCTAGTTTGGTCACGGTCAGGAATTCTACGCAGGCGTGAATGGAAAGTCACATGAGTCGATTTGAAACGACAAGAGCGGGTCGAGTAGCCCTTCCCAACCCCGAGACTTCAACCCGTACCTTCGGTCATGTTGCTGGAAAGCCTTTCAGTCAGGATCTGGTGATCAACTGCAATCAGCTCTGGGTAAGGAAGGCGGGCTTGCCCCCGCTCTTGGAAAGCGACTACGATTCACCGCTCCGTTAACCCAAATCAAGGTGAAATAATGATCAGGATTTCACTCCTGCTAATTTTATCGGCAATGCTTCCAGCCTCTTTCGCACCTAATCCCACTACAACTTCGGCTTCGCAGTACGATCTGTTAATCAAAAACGGTCGCATCATTGATGGCTCAGGCCGCCCCGGGTATATGGCCGACCTCGCGATCAAGGGCGATCGAATTGTGCGCATCGGCAAGCTAAAAAATGCGGCAGCGGCCCGGGTGATTGATGCTGCGGGAATGGTAGTGGCGCCCGGTTTCATCGACATGCTCGGCCAGTCAGAAACCTACCTGCTCATCGACCCCCGCGCCATGAGCAAAGTAATGATGGGCGTGACCACGGAGGTAACCGGCGAAGGCGAGTCGATTGCGCCGTTTAACGAAAGGCTTATTAAGGAGCAGCAAGACTTCAGCCGTCGCTATAACCTGACCATCGATTGGCGCACGCTCGGTGAATACTTTCAACGTCTGGAGAAACAAGGCTCCGGCGTGAACCTCGCCACATTCGTGGGCGCCACTCAGGTGAGGGCATACGTGATCGGTTTTGACAATCGTCCGCCAACTCCGGCGGAGCTGGAACAAATGAAACAACTGGTCGCGGACTCGATGAAGGATGGGGCGCTCGGTTTGTCGACGTCCCTGCAATACGTTCCCGCGCGTTTCGCCAAAACGGATGAGATTGTGGAGTTAGCAAAAGTGGCCCGGCAGTATGGCGGAATCTACGCGACACATCAGCGCAGCGAAGCCAATGCGCTCGACGAATCGCTGGCCGAAGTTTTCGAAATTGCTCGTCGTGCGCAGATTCCGGTTGAGATTTGGCACTTAAAGGCTGCTTACAAGAAAAACTGGGGACGCATGCCTGAGGTGCTGGCAAAAATCAGGCAGGCCAGAGCGCAGGGACTGGATATCACCGCAGATATCTACCCGTACATCGCAGCCAGCACGTCGCTGAGCGCCTGCTTACCCCCCTGGGTGCTCGAGGGCGGAACGGAAAAGATGCTATCGCGATTGCGCGACATGCGCATTCGCCAGCAACTCAAGAAGGAAATAACCACTGATTCGAAGGAGTGGGAAAATATTTACCTGGGTAGTGGTGGCGCTTCCGGCATTCTGATTGGGTCGGTGGTCAAACCAGACCTCGAAGCATTGCAGGGCAAACGCGTGTCTCAGATAGCCGAGGAACAGAACAAAGATCCCCTGGATGCAGTCTTCGACCTGATCCTTGCCGACCACGGCCAGACTGGGGCCATCTATTTCATGATGAGCGAAGCTGATTTGCTCGCGGCGATGCGAGCGCCCTTCGTGAGCTTCTGTACTGACAGTGGGGCGCGCGCGGTTGATGGTCCATTGTCGAGAGCAAAGTCGCATCCGCGCGGTTGGGGAAGCTACCCGAGGATTCTGGGCCGCTATGTGCGCGATGAGCACCAGCTAACACTCGAGCAAGCCGTTCACAAGATGACCGGCATGCCCGCCAAACGCGTCGGTCTGCGTGATCGTGGATTGTTGCGCGACGGTTATTATGCTGACATCACGGTTTTCGATCCCAGGCGAGTCATGGACCGCGCCACTTTCGAAGCACCGAATCAATATCCGGAAGGCATCAAGTACGTGATCGTGAACGGCCAGATAAGCGTCGATGATGGGAAACGAACTTCAGCACTCGCCGGCCGAGCACTCCGCGGACCCGGATTCAAGAAATAGTCAGTTCGACAGGACTTATAGGGCCTATAGAGCTTATCAGACCTTTGGGACTCTAGACCGACTTGACTATCTTGCGAAAATCGTCCTCTTTCCAGGCCTTCATCGTCTCAGTTTGGACATTGCCTTGAGCTCCGAGTGTCAAGAGGCATTTCGCCACCGTATCGTCATCCGGCCCTTCGATCACACAGAGCAGATCGTATCGCCCCATCAGCAGATAGGTATCCTTAATTTCAACGCCAAGCTTCTTGAAAGCTTCGCGTCCCGCATCCAGACGATCGGGACTGTCTTTAACATTTGCCGCGCCCTGTTGCGTGTAACGAAGCAGAGTAATGTAAGTTGCCATTTGAGTTGTCCTTTCGAGTTTATCCATCCGCAGATTTCGCGGTTACTAATCTGCGTAATCTGCGGACACGCCTTCATACCTTAATAAATATCTTCCGCTTGTAGAGAATCCACATCAATCCCAGCCAAAGCAGGATGAAACAAATTGCGTACGCAAGCGAGGCATGGACCGGAGTGGCCCAGGAGAGAAAAAGCTTCTGAAAGATCCAACCCTGTAGCGAGATTTGCTTGTCACCCCACGGCAGCTTGATGAGTCCCATCACCCGCGCCATAACTCCGGTGCCCACAAAAAGCACAATCGCATTTACCCCGAAGACAATGAACGGTTTGGCCCATTTCTGATATTTCTTTATGTCGACGAGCCAGTAAAGGAAAGCCAGAAACTCCAGCGCCAGACCGCCGGTAAAGAACACGTACGAACTTGTCCACAGAGCTTTGTTAATAGGAAAGAAGGGATTCCAGCACCAACCAATCACCACACAACACGCGCCGGCAACGAACATACCGGCAACCTTTTCGTACGGAGTCTTATCTGTGCGCAGCCACTGGCCGGTCAAAACTCCAAAAAGGGCCGTGGCGATGGCCGGTATGGTACTGAGTATTCCCTCTGGATCGTAAACCTTCCCCTGACTCCAAATGTGAGGCCCAAAGATCGTGCGATCAATAAAGGACGCCAGACTTCCCTCTTTGCTCAGATCGCCGGTGCCGAAGCCTGGCGCATGCAATCGCGTCATCAACAACCAGTAGATCATGAGCAGCGCAATAGTAATGATGACCTGGGTTCTAACTCTCGTCTTCAGAAAAATGATGGACGCGAACAAATAACAGACCGCAAGGCGTTGCAACACGCCAGGAATCCGAATAGTGGAAAGTTGAAAATAAGGAAAGCCGGCGAGAAATATTCCCAGCGCAAAAATAATCAAGGTGCGTTTGACTATCTTCCAATAAAGATCTTGCTTGCTGCCTCCGCTTTCCATTCGGCGCCCAAAAGCAAGCGGGATTGCTACCCCAACAATAAACACGAAAAACGGAAAGACTAGATCGGTTGGCGTCCAACCATTCCATTCGGCGTGCGCTAACGGCCAATAAATCTTGCTCCACGTCCCTGGATTATTTACCAGGACCATGCCGGCAATGGTGATGCCACGGAACACGTCTAAAGAAACAAGCCGGGAACCTGCTGTGAGCAAGTCTCCGCGTACGGATTCAGCCATATTGTTTTTCCCGATATGATCAGTTTAGACAGCTCTGAAAGAGCGGGCGTCTTTTATCTCAAATCGACTCGGAATACAACCTCGGTGTACTCTATCAGCCCGGGAGAATCAATATTGTCTTTAATGCTGGAAGAGATCGCGGAACAGCCCGCGGCATTGGCTCGCACGATTGAAGCAGAGCGCGAGAAGATCGCGCGTCTGGGAAAGTTTCTGAAATCGCGTGAGATCGATCTAATCGTACTCGTGGCCCGCGGCAGCTCGGATAACGCCGCCCTCTTCGGCCGCTACCTGCTCGAGATTACCACTGGCATTCCCGTCTCTCTTTCTGCGCCCTCGGTCCACACACTCTACGGTGCAAAGCTTAATCTGCAACACGCGCTGGTAATCGGCGTATCTCAATCCGGCGAAGGCGAAGACATTAATCAGGTCCTGGTAAACGCTCGCGCCGGTGGCGCCTACACCGTTGGCATTACAAACGAGCCATCGTCGTCGATGGTAAGTCTTGTCGACGAAACGCTCTTGATGCATGGCGGCCGCGAGCGTTCAGTAGCAGCAACTAAGACTTTCACGGGCCAGATGATGCTGTTTTACATGCTGGCCGCAGAACTCGCCCACAGTTCGCCCGACTGGTCGTATGAGACAATTCCGGATTTCGCGACTCGCGCACTCGAACAACAACCCGCAATACTTGAGCTCGTCCAACGTTACGTATTTATGGAAAACTGTGTCGTGGTTGGGCGCGGACTGGCTTACGCCAACGCGTATGAGCTGGCGTTGAAATTAATGGAAACCTGTTACGTCGTGGCCGAGCGCTTTTCCTCCGCGGATTTTTTGCATGGACCATTGGCGATGGTGGAACGTCACTTTCCCGTAATTCTCTTTGCGCCTCCCGGCGTGATGCTCCCCGGCGTCAAAAGCCTGATTAAGCGCTTGCGAGAATTGCGTGCCGATACGTTGGTCCTTACCAGCGACCTCGAAGCGGCGGCGGATTGTTCTCGTGCGATCATTATGCCGAAGGAGATTGATGAGTTTGTCGCGCCGATTCCTTATATCGTTCCCGGACAATTGTTCGCTGCGCTTTTGGCTGACGCGAAGGGATTGGACCCGGACCAGCCGCGTTCGTTGTCGAAAGTGACGAGGACGCTTTGATCCAGGATTCTGAGATCTCAGATGAGACGCAAGTATGAACATCACATTACAAGACATGTCCAAGGGTCCCGTATACGCTCAGGTACGCGAACAAATTGAAACTCAGATAACTAACAAGGCGGTTGCTTCAGGAGATGCGCTCCCCTCTCCCGCCGCACTGGCGCAAAAGCTCTCCGTCGACAAGGGCGAGATTCAACGTGCCTACTTTGAACTCGAACAAGCCGACCTAATTACAAGGCAGACCGGTAAAGACTTCCTCGGACACGCCAAGACAACCTATCGCGTCGCGTGAATTCATGGTTTGGAGTCTCGCTCCGTGCGAAATGTTTTAAGCCGGTTGCATTCACTCAAGCACCTCTGCGCTAACTCAAAGAGTTATCAACAGGGAAGTTAATCCGAATAATGCCCACCGCCTGCCGTTATTCAGGATAACGAGAATGAGAAGGGGATTTGCGGCAAGATAGCGAAGACTATTAGGCATCATTGAATGAGGCAGAAATCATAAAACTCCATCCCGTTAAGCTCGTGAGCTGGGACATTGATGGCACCCTGTATTCTATCGGACGCATGAAATGGCATCTCATGCGCATGTTTCTGAATGAGGTAGCCAGGGGCCAAGGACAAAGGGCCGGTAAAGAGTTGGCGGCGCTCAGACGCTATCGGGCGCGAATTAATGCTGCACGTTCGGCCGGCGGTGCTGTCGCTGAATTCCTTTTGAAGCAGAACTGCCGAGAGGTACTGCTGGAGATGGAGAAGCGCTGGTACGGTCCGGCGATTCAGAAAACCGGAGCGCGAGCAGGAGTCACCAATGTCATCTCCTTTTGGGCGGCTAGAGATGTTCCGCAGGTTGTGCTTTCGGACTATGAGGCGGCGTACAAGCTCGATTCTTTGGGACTGGCGGGTCGCTTCGCATCGATCTATATAGGGGAGCGCTTGGGATTCGTGAAGCCCAGCCCCGTTGTATTTCAGCGCGTCGCCGCCGACTTCAAGATCTCAACGACAAGTCTTCTTCACATTGGTGATCGAGCCGACCGAGATGATTCAGCGGCTCGTGCTGCCGGATGCCAGTGTCTGATCCTTGGCCAGGACTTTCGGAACTTTGATACTCTCGTGGACCAGTTTCGTTCAGTGATCTAGCCCAATGCTCCCTGATTCTCATTCCGCTCCTTTGCTTTGAACACGCCGTGATTAACTCAGTGGCGATCAAACATGGGCTTTGGTGTTTCAGTTCTTGGCGCCTTTGCGAGACACAATTTGGTGGAAAACGCGCAGAGGCGAACTATGGTCTATTAACCCTTCGGGAAAGCCGTCTGAAGACGACCGCGAAGTGGAGGCATCAATGCATATTCAAACCGCACCATTACCCTGCGCCGCGTACCTGGGCTAGACGAGCCGGGTCTTCGGCGCAATGCTGCGTTCACGTTTTCAGACTCTCCCATGTGTTGCGATAAAGCGGTAGAAACTTGAACTGCGCTTCCGATGCCCTGCTCTGTTGCGAGCCTCTTATCTGATCAATGAAGTCCCCGTGCGATAGAAACATGAACCTTACTGGTCCCAGTCGTGCACTCTGATACTTACTCTTGTATTCGCGGTTTACGTCACTGAGCAGCTCATCACAACGGGTGGCGAGTTCATCAACCGGGACTCCGACATTTTCGCTATGTCCATTAATCAGAATTATTTTGTAGTGAGGAACGGATTCGTCAACTGGATGAGATGGCACGCAGGTCAAGAATTTACCAGCCCCGAGTTGAGGATAATCCTCCCGCAACCTCTGGAACACTGTCATGACTTGCTCGGATGTAAGCTTCTCTCCTGTAAAAGAGTATTCAAGATCTCGGCGGCGTACGAAACTGAGATCCGGCAGTCCGGCTACGAATCCTCTGCAATGGAACAGATCTCCAGTTTGATAGCGCCGCAACCCATACGGGTCGCTTACTACCATCGAATACGTCTTCCCCGCTTGAAGCTGATTTGCTGTCAATAGAGTTTGAGGCTTATCCTCCGCGCCTTCCTCAACGAACTCATAGAGCACTCGGCTCGCTAAGGGCAGGAACGCCACCTTATCGCCGGCGAAATGGCCTACAGTTTCCAGGGTCTCGGTGGACATTGAGTACATTGGCACGAGCCGGTAACGGTCAGGCGGAAGATAAGTAGCTAACCGATCGAGAAACGGTTTGACATAACCACCCACCCAGCAGACGTACGTCTGGACCGCTGGCGCGCAAACCTGCAGTGGAAGCGACGCATCGCTCATCGCAATGCGTTCGAGACGAGTCTTACTATCACGTGATTCGAGGCGATTGGCGATCATGTGAACGGCACGATCGAAGACCTCAGGTTTCCGATACCAGTCCTGAATCAACCTCGCGCTCCGTTGCCATTCTGTCGCAAGTTCATCAAGGAAGGTTGAAAGTGTTGAGGGGTTGGTGCTGTAAAGAATGCCTGGATTCGCGATCGCCAGAATCCACAAGCGCACGGCTGTTGCTCCGTAATCGGAGACCAGAGACTGTATAGCGGGATGGCAATGCACTCGATACGGCGCCTGCAGCGAGGAAATGTAATGCGGCAAGCCTGTATCCTCCAACAGCATCGAGGTGAGCGAGTCGTCTTTGCTAAGAGCACTGAAAAGATAAAGACTTGTGCGCTTGATACCGAGTGACCAGCAGCAGCGGGCGAAGAAATCGACGTAAGCCAGTTTCACCGTACGCAGGCGACGTCTAGTATAGAGGATGCGTTTCGGTTTGGCGGTTGAGCCCGATGTCCATGCGAACCTCGCGCCCTTATCAGCTCTCGCGGCCGCTCTTTCAATCAATAGTTCCAAGTCAGGCCCGAAGGTCAACACCGGCGTATCTGAAGTGATTCCATACCTGCGACTGAGTCGCCTCTGACTCCAGAAAAAGAGCCTTGCCTGGACTATTTGTACGATGGTCAGCAACAGACCGAGCCATTCGACACCGAGTGCGATCAGCCGGCGCAGGCAGTCATTGATCAGGCCTCTCATTCGAGTTCTCGGCGCGCCATGGCGAGTTGCTCTTGATACATCTCGACCAGGCGTTGGATATCTTCGGGTGACAGCAGACCGGGATCATAAGTGAAGGTGAGCCATGTCCGACCGGAGTGGGTCGCGCCGTTGATCGCCAGAGAGTATTGCGTGTGCAAATTCCCGATGCTTTCGATTTTTTCCACGTGCTGAAAGAGTTCCCCGCTTTCTCCAGTCCACCTTTCGGCGTGGGAGAAAACGCCCGTGGCCATGTCGACTCCGGGGCGGTTGAGATAGCAGCGAAGAAGCGGAGCAACTACCCATCGTGGCAAGTAGGTTAACCGAGGTTCTTGCGGAACCGCCCATTCGCCGTGCCGGCTGGACCAGGAGATTTGGCGACGAATCTCGCGACACTTGTCTACAAGTGAGTCGCGATCGCCATATCGGGCATACAGGCGTATCCGGCTAGTGCCGTTACCGAAGCCCGCTGATGAATGTTGCCGGACGTCAACCGGCAACCAGAGCCCAATTTTCTGTCGGCGGCCATTGCAGTGCAGGCGGTTCCAGCGATTGAAAACCTCCAGAGCACAGGTGGCGAGCAAGTCGTTATACGTGAACCCGCGAGTTCTGCGACAACCTTCACGCAGGTCGGCGGCAGTAACCTCGATGGTTTGCCAGCGTCGCGCGCGCGACGGTTGAGCGTGCCGGGTCCATAAACGGTGCGACGGGCCGCGATAAGCGAACCGGCTCCTCTTGACCGCCGAGGAGTGGCTTCGCAACGGCAAATTATGAAACGGGGAAACCTCGGCGACGGGAGCTTCCTTCTCATGAGCCACACGAAGCTGATGACTGAGCCACAGCGCGGCGCTCAAACCATCTGCAACGGCGTGATGGAAACGAGTCACCAGTTTCACTTCGGCCGTGATGCAGTTCGTTATTACGAGTTGCTGCACCGGCATCTGCAGGTGCAAGTCAAACGGACTATCGAGGAACTCCTCGATCTTCTTCGTGACTTCCTCAGTTGAAGAGACCGAAATTGCCGCCACGCCATCTTCGGGCCGGGTAAAGCGCACCCAGTGGTGCCTGTCAATGTACGAACCGGTTGCAGGAAAAAAGTTCCGCGCGCTTCTGGCCCCAGCGCGAAGTGCATCAACGCCTGGAGCGTTCTGAAGATGACACAACAGCGTAAAGTCCAGCGGGCGACGTTGGCTATCCATGATAGAAAAGGCGAGATCTATCGTCGATAACCGGCCGGTGCTGGTTATGTGTGACTTCATGGCGTGGGGGATTCGAGCCGGATATCCCGCCGGGGCAGGAGCAGCAACTTCCCAGCGACAACAGGAGCGTCTTCCACGTATTCCTTCAACTCAATCCACGATAGTTTCGGCTGGAGATGATGCTCGCGGTGCATCGCGAGACCCATTGAGAACCAATACATGAAACGGCCGTAGTAGTTGTGCGAACGTAACTCAGCCGCCCCGGTGGAAAAGCCCTCGTGGGTTTGAACGGCGAAGGGATACCAAAGGAGAACTGAAACGAGGATGAGTGCAGGAGCCATTCCCCAAAACAGTCGGGACGCGCCAACCGACACCAGGATGACGCCATACACCGCGAAGATGACGAAGTAATTCAGGACCAGTTCAATCAAATCCTCTTTTCGGATGCGATGCCGCTTCCATAACCAAAAGAACCATTGATGCGGCATAGCCAGGGCGCGCAAAACAAGCTCCGGCAAGTTGCGCGACTTCATGAAGTGGTCAGGGTCCTTGCCGGGAATATTTGTGTAAGCATGATGCAAGTGATGTGTCTTACGAAAGTTCGTGAAGGGGACCATGGTGGGAAGCAACGCGAGCCGTCCCCACCTGAAGTTTGTAACCCTCGTCCGGCCCAAGTGACCATGAACGCCCTCATGTGCCATAACGGTCCCGATGAACATGAGATACGTTCGCAACAGCGTGTCAATTATGTATTGCAGGACATTACCGGGCCGCAGGAAGAGCGTGCCGATTGAGATAACGACGACTGCACATGTGATCGACCGGCTGAGTAAATAGATCTTAGGCCGGGTCCAAAAGGTCGGATTGAGCCTACCTGGTAAAGGGTCAACAAAGCTCATCGCGTCGGATCCTCATACTGTATCCAGCACAGCAATGGTGTGCCTGATTGCTGTGCAGCCAATAAACCTAGATGCGCGGGATGGGTTGGTGCAACGAGACATGTGACACTTCTTTAACTGTAACACTCCGCACAAGGCGACGGTACAGGATGAGGTCTAATCCACAAGGAAGCTTATTTTCAACGGATTAGAAGTCAGGGATGAGTTTTCAAAGGCAGATTATCCATTTGCTCATTGTGTTCGCCATGTCGGGCGTCTCTTTCGCCCAGACTGAAGAGGTTCTCCCCAGCGATTTTGCTCAAGCACATCTCGACGATTTGCGAGTGCAAGGATATGAGGCCTTGTACAACCTCGACTACGAAACAGCGAATCGCCTATTCAAAGAGATGGTGCGACAATTTCCAGACCATCCCGCCGGTCCACAATGCCTGGCCGCAACTCTTTGGTTGCAGGAGTTAAATCGGTCCCGTCACCGCCAGGCTTCGCTGTACAGTACAGAGTTTTTCTCCGCCGGCGAAGACAAGCCTGATCCGCAGCTGAAGGAACAATTTCGCCGTTGGACCCAAACAGCGACGCTGCTCGCCGAAGCACGTTTGCGGCGCAACCCGCATGATATTGAAGCGCTCTATTTTCTCGGCGTAACAGAAGGGCTGCGGGCGGTTTTTGCCGCCGGTGTCGAGCGACGATTTAGGGCTGCGTTGAGCGACAGCTCGCGCGCAGTGGATCGACACCGCGAAGTACTCAGGCTCGATCCGAACTTTCACGACGCGGAATTGAGCATAGGCATGCACGACTTCATTGTGGGATCGCTTCCGTTACCGATCAAAATACTGGCGAGCATCGGCGGCGTCCGAGGCTCAAAGAAGCGCGGATTAGAAACACTGGAACGCGTTGCGAGAGAAGGACGCTGGGCTCGCGGCATCGCCCGCTTGTTACTCATTGATCTCTACAAACGCGAAAGGCGATGGACGGAAGCACTCGCGGCGGCGCGTGAACTTGCTACGAGATATCCGCGCAACTACCTCTTCCAACTGCAGGCTGCAGATGCTCTTGTCGCGCGAGCCGTCACTTTGGGCCAGACGAAGGGTGCTTCCGCTTCGGCGGTGAGCGCTGATCAGGCCGAAGCCTTCAGCATCTTCGAGTCATTACTTCAAGATCGAACTACAGGCGGTGGCAGCGAGTGGGCAGTTGCTACCGACCTCATACATTTTCGATATGGCGAGGCCCTTCTTATGTCCGGGCAACCGCAACGCGCGATTGAGGAGTTTCAGGCGGCTACTCGGCGGCTTGGCGGCGAGCCCAGCCTGACAACGATGGCCCGCTTGCGGGTCGCGCAATCGATGGACCTCGCCGGCAGAAGGCGCGAGGCTTTGGCGGAATACCGCGCGGTCCTGGAGCGTCCAAAATCTCACCGATCATACGAAGAAGCCAGACGCGGCTTGAGCGAGCCATATCGAATACCGGGTCACAAGCGATGACGAAGAACTCTTCAGGGAGCTTGAGCAGTTGGCGGCTATAGGGCTTATTCCCCGGTATCGATGGGCTACTGCAGCGTCTGCAGGCCCAAGGTATCGTCCTTGCGATTGTGACCTCCAATTCATCCGTCAACGTTCGAGAGGTTCTTGGGCGGCAGAATGCATCCTTGATTCAGTATTATGCGTGCGACGCTCCAATACTTGGTAAACGAGTAAAGCTCAGGAAAGTCCTTCACAATAGTGGTGTTTTCCACTCCGAAGCGATCTTCATTGGTGACGAGATCAGAGACCTGCATGCCGCTCATGCAGTGGAGATCGCTTTTGGAGCCGTCTCATGGGGCGTCAACAGCCCAGAGTCACTCAGCAGACATTGCCCGGAAGAAATATTTTCAAGTATCGACGAGATCGTAGAGCGGGTCACGGGGCCTCGGCTTGAGACTTTACCTAAATACGGAATTTTGCCTGACTCCGACGTGTACTTTAAAGGACAAGGTGCGTTGCTATAGCCCATCCCACTCGACCTGCCAATGGCGAAAAGGAACATAATTTTGCTATCGTCATTTCTGCATTTTCGACTTTTTCCTGACATCATCAGCATGGGTGACAACCCCTGCCTGTTTTTATGCGGATCTGGCTCTCAAAAAGCAGTGAAGTTCCGATTCGGGTACAGTTGGAAGCACAGATCATGCTCGGCATTCTCAGCAATGATCTGAAAGCAGGCCAGCGCTTACCGAGCACCCGCGAGCTGGCACGACGCTACAAAATCCATTCAAACACCGTGAGTGCCGCGTATCGTCAACTCAGTAGCAAGGGTTGGGTTGACTTTCGCAAGGGCAGCGGCGTGTACGTGCGCGGACGTGCATTGGAACAATCAATGGATGGAAATCTTCCACTTGATCGATTAATCTCGTTTCTCCTGAACATCGGCCTGGACAAGGGTCAATCACTGCGCGAGATCCAATCGCACTTAAGACACTGGTTGTCAGTGCGGCCGCCCGATCATTTCCTCGTCGTTGAACCTGATCCCGAACTGCGCCGGATTGTTGTTACTGAGATCGAAGAAGCCACAGGCGTGCGCGCTATCGGCGTTGGGCCGCATGAATGCAATAGCGCGGGTCTGCTCACCGGGGCCGCGCCAGTTGCGATGTTCCGCCAAGCCGAAGTCGTGCGCTCCGCGCTGCCGCGCGACGCATATCTGATCACTTTGCGCTCCCGTTCGGTTCCTGAGTCGTTGCGGGGTGAAAAACTACCTCCGCCTGCCGCGCTTATCGCGATCGTCTCGTGCTGGCCTGAGTTCCTCCGCTGGTCGCACACGATGCTCGTAGCCGCAGGTGTCGATCCTAACGCGCTCAGCTTCCGCGATGCGCGCGAGAAAGGCTGGGAGAAGGGTCTGCGCTCGGCGGCCTTCGTAATCACCGACTCGCTCATGGCGCGTCAACTTCCTCCGGGCTGCGTTGCAAGAGTCTTTTGCGTCGTCTCAGATTCCTCAATTGCCGAATTGCAAGCGTATGTCGAGCAATTCTTCAAGTAGGTGCGCGAGCGCCCAGGCAGGTTCTCCGGCTGCCGATCATCCATAATCGGCAGCAGCTTTCTCCCAGATCGGCAGCATCCTGGTGTGGCAGTGCGCAGACTGTCGCACCGGGGCCATCGGCTCCATCTATCGCGAAACATATCCTGGGCGCGGACTGGGAAGAAAAATTGAAAGAACACTTATTAAGTACCGCACCAAGCAAATCTACATAGCGGTTATCTTGATGCTTGCGATAGTTTCCGAAATCGAGGCTCACTTTCACTCCGGGCGGAATGAACGCGCAGCTACTTGTGGGAAGCGTTCAGCCAACACAGCTATCTAACAAAAGATTTTTGGGACACTCGACAGTCGGCTTTACTTCCCACGTGACACGGGAATAGTCGCTTCTCGCGCACGCCTACACCTCTCTGTGACTAAAGCAATTTAGCGTGATATTCTTTTTTGCGCTTTGAATGCGGTCGTGAGAGCGCGACGCGAAAGTGGCGGAATTGGCAGACGCGCCAGACTTAGGATCTGGTACCGCAAGGTGTGGGGGTTCGAGTCCCCCCTTTCGCACCAAGAAAGCAAACAGCAGACAGCAAACAGCAATCAGCCGGATTACGTTGAGCGGTGTGAAAGAAATGTTAGCTACGGAAATCAGATAGCTGTTTGCTGTTTGCTGTTTGCTGTTTGCTGTTTGCTGTTTGCTGTCTGCTGTCTGCTATTTGCTGTCTGCTGTTTGCTGTTTGCTGTTTGCTATTTGCTATTTGCTATTTGCTAAATTTGAACAGGAAGGACGCTCGTTGAGACCGCAAGAGTCACAACGGGCCGGGCGTTTAATGAAGACAGAGTTTGTAGACGTCTCCCCCACGCGGAAGGAGATTAAGATTGAGATTGAACCCGCGGCTGTACGCGAGACCTACGATCGGATCAGCGATCGCTATGCAAAGGAGGCGAGGGTGCCGGGATTTCGTCCCGGCCATGCGCCGCGCGCGGTGGTACGCACAAGATTCAAGAGCGAGATTCGGTCGGAGGTACTCCGCGAACTCGTTCCTGAGGCAATTAATGAAGCGATCGAGAAGCATGAGTTGACCACGCTCGGTGAACCAGACGTTCAACTCGATAATACGGATGCGCTGGAGAAATTCGGAGAAGTGCCAATTTCCGTGAGGGTGAATGTCGAGGTTCTACCTAAAGTTGAATTGCGCGACTACAAAGGCATCGAAGCCGTTCGGAAAACTCGACCCATTACTGATGAAAGCGTAGACGAGATGCTCGAAGCGCTACGCGAGACATCCGCGGCTATGCAACCGGTGGAGGACCGCGGCGCAGCGCTCGGCGACACCGTGACCATTAATGTTGAGGGAAAGTTTCTTGTTGAAGGCGTCGATGGCACCGATAGCCCGAAAGAGGAAAACATCAAGGCAGACGAGGTTGAGGTCACTCTTGGTGGGAAAGGCGTGCAGCAGGAGTTTACCGACAATCTGATTGGCGTTAAGGCGGACGACGAAAAGACGTTTGTGGTCGACTATCCTGAGAATTTTTCATCAAAAGGCCTTGCCGGAAAGAAGCTTGAATACACGGCCACGGTCACGGCCGTGCGCGTCAAAGAGCTTCCTGAGGCTGATGACGAATGGGCCAAAAGCCTGAGCGAAGATTTTGATTCCGTAGCCACGCTGCGTGGAAAGATTCGCGAAGACCTGGAAAAGCGAGCGGGCCAGGAAGCAGACCATCGTTTGCGCGCAGAGCTGATGCGAAAGCTTCTCGCAGGACATCAATTTGAAGTGCCTCAAAGCCTGGTCGATCATCAGACCAACTATCGGATGGAGACTGCCGTTCGCGACATGATCGGAAGAGGCATTGATCCACGCACTCAGGAAATAAACTGGGAGGGTGCGCGAGAAGAGTTGAAGGGTCAGGCTGAAGAAGATGTGCGAGGCTCGATGCTGCTGGAGCGCATCGCTGAAGAAGAGAAGATCGACGTTTCAAACGACGAGGTTGAAGCGGAGATCCGCGCGCTTGCGGAAAGCTCTAAGCAACCGATAGAGCAGGTGCGCACCGTCTTGACAAAGGAAGGGGGCGAACGTAGCATCGCGAACAGATTGCGCAATCGCAAAGCGCTTGACCTTTTAGTTGAAAACGCCCGAGTGATAGATGAAGAGTGGCGCGAAGAAACAGAAAAAACTGAGGAGTCAGAAGTCAGGAGTCAGAAAGCAGAATGAATCACGGCGTCGCGCTTCTTATTCTGATTTTTGACTCCTGATTTCTGTATTCTCCCCGGAGAGGTTTAACGAACACATGGCCCTGGTACCAATGGTCGTCGAGCAGACGTCGCGCGGTGAACGCGCTTTCGACATTTTCTCGCGACTCCTGAAAGACAACATTATTTTCTTAGGCACCCCCATCGACGATCAAATTGCCAACTTGATCGTGGCCCAACTTCTCTTCCTCGAAGCTGAGGATCCGGAGAAAGATATCAACATCTACATCAACTCGCCTGGCGGTTCCATCACTGCCGGAATGGCTATCTATGACACTATGCAGTTTATCCGGCCTGACGTAACCACGATCTGCGTGGGCCAGTGTGCTTCGATGGGAGCGCTGCTGCTGACGGCGGGCGCCAAGGGCAAGCGTTTTGCTCTGCCAAATTCCCGCATACTAATTCACCAACCCACCGGTGGCTCCCAGGGTCAGGCCACCGATATACGGATTCAAGCTGAAGAGATCCTCCGCATGCGCGAATTGACCTCTCAAATCATTGCCAAGCATACCGGCCAGGATTTTGAGACAGTCGAGCGCGACGTCGAGCGCGACAAAATAATGTCCGCCGCCCAGGCCAAGGAATATGGTTTAATAGACGAGGTAATCGCGCACCGCGAATAGCGCGCTCAACCTGGAGTCGCCGCAGATGATTGCCAACATGAAAGCTCGCGGGTTTAGCTGCTCGTTTTGCGGCCGCTCAAAAGACGAAGTCGCAAACATCGTGTCTGGAACACCCCAGCGTACGGCCGGAGTTCCCAAACGAATGATCGGCAAGAGTGCCTTTATTTGTAACGAGTGCGTTGAGCGGTATCGCGAGATAGTTGCGAGTCCAGAAGTTCCCGGCAACTCCCCGGTTATCACCAAGTAAATTGGTTCGATCGAAGCTCAAGGAGATCCCCTACTGTTATGGTTAGACGAACCGACGACACGCTGCGCTGTTCATTTTGTGGTAAGTCGCAGAATGAAGTTAAGAAACTCATTGCGGGACCCACCGTCTACATCTGCAACGAGTGCATTGACATCTGCAATGAGATCATCACCGACGATCAGCAAGCTGAATCCGTAGCGACACGGCCGCCGCTGCCCAAGCCGGGCGAGATCAAAGGCTTTCTCGACGAGTATGTAATCGGACAGGACGAAACCAAGAAGCGTCTGGCCGTCGCCGTCTACCAGCACTATAAACGCATCGAGCTGGGACGTCGGCGATCAGAGGTCGAGATTCAAAAGGCTAACATCCTGCTGATTGGCCCAACCGGAACCGGCAAGACACTCCTCGCGCAGACGCTCGCGCGCATGCTCAGCGTGCCGTTCACCATCGTCGATGCCACCACGCTTACTGAAGCCGGTTACGTTGGTGAAGACGTCGAAAACATTATTCTGAAACTCCTGCAGGCCGCCAACGGTGATGTCGAACGCGCTCAACAGGGCATTATCTATATTGACGAAGTCGACAAGATTTGCCGCAAAGATGAAAACCCATCGATCACCCGGGACGTTTCGGGTGAGGGCGTGCAGCAGGCTCTGTTGAAGATTCTCGAAGGCACGATTGCGAACGTTCCGCCGCAGGGTGGACGAAAACACCCGCATCAGGAATTCTTCCCAATCGATACGTCGAACATTCTCTTCATTTGCGGCGGAGCTTTCGTTGGCCTTGAGAAAGTGATCGAGCGGCGGTTACGCAACAAGTCACTGGGCTTCCAGGCGGAAGTGAAGAGTGGTCGTCATCGTCATGCGGAGGCGTTGGCCGCAGTTCAGCCCGAGGATCTAATCCGGTTTGGACTAATTCCGGAGTTTGTCGGGCGCTTGCCAGTTTGCGGCGTGCTCCACGAACTCGACGAAGCCGCCTTGATCAAGATCCTTACTGAGCCGAAGAATGCGCTCGTCAAGCAGTATCAAAAGAAGTTTGATTTTGACAACGTGAAACTAAAATTCACTGAAGACTCGTTAAAGTTGGTTGCCAGGCAGGCTGTCGAAAGAAAAGTGGGTGCTCGCGGATTGATGATGATTCTCGAAGAGTTGCTTTTGGATGCGATGTACACACTGCCATCGCAAAAGCGCGTCAAGGAGTTTGTCATTACGAGTGAAATGGTTGAACGCCGGCGTGCAATTCCGGGTGAGGGCTTGACCGGCATCGATGGCGCTGCCGCGTAACGAATCAAAGAGTACACGCTACACAGAGGAAAGGGAAGCTCGTGCCGGCTTCCTCCCTTTTTTGCATCTTGGTTCGCTATTCTCGATCCCGTCACCGCTGGTACGCACAGGCTGCTATCCTCTGTGCGACGCGCCATGGCACAGGCTGGCAGCCTGTGCTACTTCAGGGCTGGCCAAATCGCGCTCTGTACTCGGGTGATGAAATGAATGCCAGCACCATTTCCGCGTTGACGAAGTTGCCGCCAAACTGATTCAGCTTGCCCAACCAGAATGCATAGCCAGCATCGTCAGGGTCGCGCTTCATGTAGCCGAAGTATTCCAACTGCACAAACGCTCGGTTGAACTCCGAATTGTAGAACGCCTGCCCGTAGCTGGTTGTGAACTGCTGGTTCCCTTCCGAGATCACGTTTATTCCATCAACTACCTTCTGCAGCACGCTCGCTCGCGTCTCGGTCGCCGGGCTCGCGTTCAGCCCGTTGACCAGGGCCGTGCGGTCTGCCGCGCTCGCGTTCACCCCCGTCGTCTGAAACAATTTGTCCACGTATTGCTGATTGTTCAATCCATCATAGATTGCCTTGAACTCCGCGCAACGATACTTCGTCGCATCCGTGCAGTTTACAAACTGCTGCGCAAAGGCTGTCTTGTTCTGGTTGATCTTCGCTGCTGATAGTTGACCGTTGACTATTATCCCGCTACCGACGAACTGCGCATCCGGTACGAACTCCGAAAGGTTTGGTTGTCGTCCCAGCGCTCCCCGGTACATACGCAAAACGTAGTAGCCCGTGTACTGAAACTCAGGAGAAAGGAAGAAGGCGCCACTGGTTGTCTCGCGCTGCCGAAGCGTGCACTGCGCTTCTGTCTGACCCGCCGGTCGTCGCGCGGGATCACTACACTTGGTGATGTTGTCGGTCCAGAAGTTCTCTCCTGCGGGGTCAGCCTCTCGATTCAGAAAATCTCGATACTGCTGCTTCACGAACTGACGTGCATCGTCGATCGGATTCGGCGGTGGTACGGCTGAGCTGACAGTAAATTGCAGCGCCGTCGTAAACATTCCTGAAGTCTTGAAATTAAAGTTGTATATGCCATCAGCCAGTGGTCCAAGATCGTAAATCTGCGCGGTGGTAACAACTGCCTGGATCGAAGGACCAGTAAATTTTTCAACACTCGCATCAGCGGTAAAATCGTTGAGGGCTCTAACTGCTTGCCCCCAATCAACCACGCGGTAGCCGGCATCTGGAAACTGCGGCTTCACATAAACAGAAGTTCTCCCGCCGACGGTCCAGGCTTTGATTTCAGCTATCTGCTGTGCGGTCAACACCACCGGCTGCCACTGCGGTGTGGGACTCTGTGTTGGTGTCGGCGTCGGCGTTGGTGTCGGCGTCGGCGTTGGCGTCGGTGTGGGCGTCGGCGTTGGTGTGGGCGTTGGCGTTGGAGCGACATCATCGTTTACGATTGTCGCCGTGCCTTGCGAGTTTGCGATTGTCGCGTTCAGAGCTCCGCCTAAATTTACGAAGAAAGTTTCATTGGGTTCGACGTTCGTGTCGCCGTTAACCAAAACGTTAACCGTCTTTGTCAATTCAAGTGGATTGAATGTAAGTTGTGTCGACGGAATCGAGATGTAATCACCCGGAGCGGTTGCCGTCCCGTCTACTGTTGCGAAATTGACGCCAACAGTCTGCGTCGTCGGACCGCTTAGAGTGACGTTGAAACTAAATGGAGTAGTCCCAGTGTTGCCTTCGTTTTGAGCCACGTTATTGATCGAAAGCGTAGGCTGTGTTTCATTATCGATTATTGTGAGAACAGCCAAATTTGGTGTCCCTAAGGTTGCTCCGCCCGTGGGGTTGTTAAGTGTCAGGTTCACTGTCTCGTTGCCTTCAAATACGTTGTCGTCCGTAATCGGAACAATAAACGTTTTTGTGGCTGCATCGCCGTCGGGCCAGCTCAAAGTTCCTGACGCAGGAGTATAATCTTGCCCGCCGGTTGCGGTCCCATTGAACGTCGCGTACTGGACCGAGACCGCCCCGCTGCGGCCTCCGGTACGGGTTGCTGTAATGGCGGCATTGCCACCGTTCTCACTTATGCTAAAGGCCGCGGAACTGAATTGAATCGTTCCCGGGAAATCATCATTAGTTATGGTGCCGACCCCTTGAGCGTTCGATATCCTGACAACCAAAGCTCCGCTCAAATTAACAAAGAACGTTTCATTCGGTTCTATGCTGATATCACCGTTAACAAGTACGGTTATAGTTTTTGTCAACGGATCGCCAGGGTTAAATGCCATTTGTGTAGATGGAATCGCGGTGTAATCGCTCGGCGCAGTAGCGGTTCCGTTTGCCGTTTGATAGTTGACGTTAACGATCTGAGTCACAGGACTGCTTAGCGTTACATTGAAAGTAAACGAACTGGTCCCGCTGTCGCCTTCGCTTTGAGTAACGTTATTGATCGTGAGCGTCGGCTGCGTCGGGCCGGTGAAAGCGAGCGTGTAATTTCCGGGACCGCTCTGACTATCGGGAAACCTATTTGAGACCAGCACCGTGTATACGCCGGTAAGAGATACCTGTCTGCTAATTTGAGCAGCATTTGTACCGTCCACATCATTCAGCGTAGTACCGTCCGGACTTAGCAGCCGAATGCGCGGATAAAACCCCGGATCGGGCCCAACCGGTAACACCTCTCCAATGCTCAAGTTGATACTGTTGTTGGCGACGGCATGGAAGATCCATGCGTCATGATCTCCGATGCCGATCACACCCGTGTGAGTCGCTCCGTTAGTCATCGGACCGCCTTCATCGCCGGGCGATACGGTGTAAGGGCCGGGCGTCTTGGTCAACGTGAGCGTGTAGTTTGCGGGACCGCTCTGGCTATCGGGAAACCTGTTCGAGATCAGT
>JBPCKD010000174.1:0-30295 GCA_051004635.1 Pyrinomonadaceae bacterium | reverse complement strand
CCTCGCGACGAGGCATAGCCTCAAGAAGTTTGTTGGAATCTTTCGGTAAGGCAGAGCCTTACCGCACGGAAGGCGGCTGAGCCGCAGGGACGAGCCGCTCACGGTGTGAAATACTTTTTCGCCGCTTCCGTAACTCTCACCACGAATTCTGTTTTCCCATTCGTGTAAGCGATCCGGTCGTTTGGATAGTCGCGAGCCAGTGCCAATTTCAGAGCTTCATATTCTTTGGCCGTCTCCGGATAGGCAATCAGGTAATCGCGAAAGAGCAATCTGTCCCAGTGTTCAAAGTCGCTCTCGACCATGTGAATATGATGGGTACGAACCCCGATAGCGTTGCGCTTGATGAACCAGGCATAAAACGGCGGGCCATCTTCACCATGTGTTGCTCGCCAAAAGTAGTCATACCCTTCAGCCTCCAGTACCGGAGCGACTCCCGCTTTTGTTTGTTCCAGAGAACCAACTTCCACCAGCATGTCGACAATGGGTTTTGCCGCCATGCCGGGAATTGCGGTGCTCCCGAAGTGCTCGATGCGCCGAATCAGACGCGAGGGCAGACAGTCCAGGAGGTGTTTCTTTTCCTCTTCAAACATCCGTGGCCAGGCAGGATCGAACGGAACAAGAGAAACCTCCTCTAGCAACACTCGCTTGATGCGCTCTTCAAGTGTTTCCATGGTTCGGCTTGACGCTGAGAAAGACTTTTTCCTGCCCGTAAGGTGCCAATTACCCATGCCACACTGCCAGGGTCATCACCGCCCACTGTGGCGATGAGCGGCTCGGCCGCAGTCCGTGCGGAAAGGCTCAGCCCTTCCGGGCCTTTCTTTTCATGAGGCTCCGCCTCTGTAACAACTCAGCGGAGGCATAGCCTCTTTCGAGAATTAGCCTCCGGTAAGGCATAGCCTTACCGCACGGAACGCGGCGAAGCCGCAGAATTTACAGCCTCCAATGCAGAATTGATTGCTGGACTCCCACGAGTCGAAACTAACTTACAAAATCAGGGTTCCGGGACAGAAAGGTTACGGCAGATTTTCCTGCAAGCTGATTTGATACTTCCGTATGGCGTGGTACCGCTTCGACTGCTCCAGTCCTTGGATTTATCCACAGAGAATGTTCGCGACCTTCCCGCTTCAGGTAGCAACCGTGTTTACGGAGATGCCGCAACAACGAGCTGCGTTTCATTGCACGACAACCGTGTCCCGAATCGCATCCTGCGGTACGCCGCGCAACCCATCTTCACGCCTGTCTTCAAGTATCAGGGCGATCGCCTCCGACAAATTTGCTCGGCATTCTTCAACAGTGCGGCCTTGCCCATTTGCCCCAGGTATTTCTAGACAATAACCAATAAGCCATTCCCCATCTTCCTCAATCACCGAAGTGAATTCGTTGCGCATGCGATGTCTCCTTTTGATGAAGAGTAATCTACACCAAATCAGCAGGGTGAAGGTAGAGGTCTGTCCAACTAAGGTTTAGCGATGACCAGCGGACTAGCCTCCAGTTCTCTCCTGTAGAAGACGCGCGGGCGCTGGACGCTGCGCTTCTCAGGGTCGGCAATGTTTTGTTCACCTTCAGCGAATGCGATCCCCAGACCAACTCCGCGCGTTTGCTTCATCTTCTCTTCCTGCATCTGGGGCACGCGGTCCGTCGCAAAGTCGAGCCACTCTTTCGCATTCACCACACCGTCCTTCGGCTCACTATCCGCAATCGCCGTCTTAAGTCCCTCTTCAACCAGCGCGTAGGTCAGCAGCCCATGACCGAGTTGCGCAGCTTCCAGCGCCGCCTGATAACTCTGCGCTGCGGTGAGAATGTACATGCCTTTCTCATAGGCCAGCTGGGCCAGTCCCTTGGAATTCATCGGTCCACGACGTTTCTCTTCGGCTTCGAGCGCCTGGCCTGAGTTGCACGCATCAATAATCAGCAGCAAGTGGCTGGCCTCGATCCCTTCGACCACTTCTTCCAACTCTACATCTGAGATGCTGTGTGAAAGAATGGAACGCAACCCTTCTTCACTGAGCTTGGTCCTATCACCCGCATACCCCAGATCGTGAGGGATAAGATAGAAACGTTGGGCTTGCGCCGTTCCATGACCGGCAAAGTAAATGATCACGGTGTCTTCGGGTTCGGCGCGTTTTAGTCGATCAAGAGCACTCGTTTTGAGACTCGGCGGTTCGGGTGCGCCAGATAGACGCTTGAGTGCTGAAAGAATGTTCGCTTTGGTCGCGTTCTCGTTTATCAGGGGAACAACTTCAACGCGTTCGAAAAGTCCAACCTGCGTCTGCCTTGCCTTTACTTCATCGCCAAAGCTCTGCGCGTCTGCCACCGCGTATTTCAAGTTGTACTGGGTGTTGGCGTAATCATTAAGGCCAACCGCGATAACGTAAGCGGTCCCACCACGCTTCAACCTGTCCGCGCCGGTCAATAGCATTGGGGCGTCTTTGCTTTTGACGTTGTCTCGATTGAAAGCGTAAGCAGCCAGTCGGTTCGCTCCGGCAGTGACGGTAATCTCTTCCTCCAGCGTCACGGCCGCCTGGCCTTTCAGCACATCGCCGTGCCAGACCTTCACCAGCGAACCGTTGCGGAATAATCGCAAGTCGCGGGCCCCCGTGCCCTGCGCATGCTCTTTGTCCGCCGGAGCATCAGTCACCTCAATCTTTATCTTCACCCTCCGCGCAGCAATGCCGGTTGCCGGGGCCGGCTCGCCGATTAGTGACAATTTGACCACCGGTTGGCGGCGGTCTTTCTTTGAAACGTCCTGGGCCACGCGCGGACGCTTGCCGGCGACAATATCGCTCAGCAAACCCGGATGATAAAACTCAGTAAAGAACCACTCGATAGGTGCAACGTTGAAAGTGTCCTGGTTGTAACGCCAGAGAATCTGGTTCCACGAAACGGGCGTGCCATCGAACAAACCCTGAGGTGTGACTACCATCCACTCGCCGCCATCATCGAGCGAGATGAGTGTCAGGAGATGCCCACCTGTGTTTGCATCCCACAAAAACGTACCGCCATCATCGCTGGCTGAGGCCAGCAGTCGACCGTCCGGGCTGAAGTCGATCGACTCGATGTTGGATGTGTGCCCCGTCAGTGTGCGGAGTTCACTCTTGGTGGCCAGGTCCCAGATCCTGATCGTGTTGTCGGTACTGCCCGAGGCTAATAACCGGCCATCACGACTGAAGGCTACGGACGTCACGCCTTTGCCGTGGCCCTTTAGTGCTCCGATCTCGCGGCCACTGGAAACGTCCCAAAGCACGACCTGTCCAATAGCCTCGACTTTCATACTCTTCATAATGTCCTGAGGATCGGGAGGGTTTTTCGAGGGTTTCTTTTGGCCCTTTTGGCCCGGCTGAGCGCCACCCATCATTGCCGCCAGATCAAAATTCGACTTCGATTCAACCCCTCCCGTAGCGAGCGTGCGGCCGTCAGGACTGAAGGCCATCGATGTGACGCTGCGGCCCATCGTGCCGGCAGACATGGCGCCCATCATGTTTGTCATCATCGAGGAGATGTCGGCCATGTTGGGCATTGCAGGAATCGAGCCTGGCTTGCCGGCGCCTCGCATGATGGCGGCGGGGTTGATAGCGCCGGGGTTCATGGTTGCACCGGTCATCGATCCCAGGTTACCGAGCGGTGAAGACTTCAATTCGTGCAAGCGATTGCCGGATGCGGTGTCCCAAAGAGAGATCTCGCCCATCGAGCCAACGGTCGCGACCGCGCGACCGTCTGAACTGAACCCGGCTTCAAACGAACTGGCGGGGAGTGTTAAGGTGCGCAATTCACGTCCCGACTTCACGTCCCAGATCTTCAGTTGCGTCTCAAGACCACGTGGCGTGAGTGTAGGGTTCTGCATTTGAGCCTGATCTGGTCCGTAGGAAGTCAGTATCATCGTGCCATCGGGACTGAAACTGGCGCGTTGGACCACACTCCCACTCGAAGAAGGCGCCAGGCGTTGCAGTTGTTTGCCACCGGGTACTTCCAGAATCGTAAGCACGTCGCTGTTTGGCGTGAACGCCGCGAGGTATTTGCCATCGGGGCTAGGCAACCCAAATACATTGTCGGATGGACCAGCGGTGATTCGCGCTCCCCGTCCTTCACGCAGATCCCAGCGCGTTCGCCCACCAGACCAGAGCCTTGAGCCGT
The DNA here is from genome assembly GCA_051004635.1 of Pyrinomonadaceae bacterium. Classification (GTDB taxonomy): domain Bacteria; phylum Acidobacteriota; class Blastocatellia; order Pyrinomonadales; family Pyrinomonadaceae; genus PSRF01. Next base: position 26,164 of record JBPCKD010000174.1, on the reverse strand, counting down.
CCGCACTAAATGCGACCTTGTAGGCCATGTTGGTGCGGCCACTCATCTTGACGAGTTGTTTTCCAGTTTCTGTATCCCAGAGGATGGTGGGCGTATCAAAGCCGCCAGTCGCAATTCTCTTACCATCATCGCTGAAGGCGGCAAAACCGCGCCCCTGTGTCGCGAAGAGTCCGCTGTTCGGCAGATTCAAAGCCGGCAATTCGCGGCCAGTTGCGACTTCCCAAAACTTGACCGTGTAACCCTCGGCGAGTGCGATTAGTCTTCCATCCCGAGTAAACCTGATGAGGCCATAATCCGTGGTCGTCTGTCCCAGTTCTTTTTCAGTGCCTTTACCACTCAGGTCCCATATTCTTAAACGCTTCTCGATGATGCCGCCGGCGAAAAAACGTCCGTCAGGTGTAAAAGAAAGCTCCAGGCTATCGATCTGTTTATCGGCGAGATTTATGGCTCGAGCTTCGCGACCTGTCGCCAGATCCCAAAACTTGACCTGCGGTCTGCCTTCATCGGTAGAAACAAATGCCAGTTGGCTGCCGTCCGGAGTAAGCACTGCACCCGCTCCACTGCCCATTAACGCAGTTGTATTCAATGTGCTCATGCTGATCGAACGCAACTCTTGTCCTGACGCCGGATCCCAAATTCTGATGGCGTCGTTGATCGTGACTACGCGGCCATCGGCGGTGAACGCAATGAAGAAAACGCCGGCAATTGCCGAAACCATACCGCCCTGGGAACTCGCGAGTGTTTGTATTTCGCGCCCTGTGAGCACATCCCAGACCTTTACCTGGTTGTCACCCGCGGCGGCTGCAATGAGCCGGCTATCGCGACTGAAGGCGACAAAGGGAGACAGGCTCATCCCACTTTGCGTGCCGCTGGAAAGGTTGCGCAACTCGCGGCCCGTCGCCGTCTCCCATAGTTTGACCGTGCTGGTGCGCATGCTGGTGGTGGCGAGTAAGCGTCCATCGGGACTGAAAACAAATCGGGTGGCGCCGATGAGATTGTTGTAGCCGGTTTGGAGCACGAGTTCCGGCTTGGCCTCGCGAGCCTTTTGCTGCGTTTGTGCGTCACTTTTCGACTGCCCACCTTGTATGCCAAGTCCGCGTTGGTCGGGAGTTGGCGTGGCCGAGGGCGCCTGGGCAAATACGACGTTTGCAGTCGCGGCAAGTAGAAAGATTGTTAGAACAAGGGCGCACGTTCGTTCAGGTGCTATTTGTTTCATGACAATATCCTGCGCTCAATCGCTTCAAAGTTCAAAGCGGCGGGGTCCCAGCGAAACAGCCCCGCCTGGGAGTGTCGGAATAAACCCAAACCTCTGTGTTCTCCGTGTCTCTGTCCTGGTGAACTTAGCAAGGAAACACTCACCACTGAGGCAGCGCGGCTTTTGGCTGCAACCATGGTCTGCTGAAAGAAATCATTCAACCTATCCCCAATGCACAGCGCCAAACCTCGCGACGGTAACAAAATGTGACGGACTTGCTGCATTGATCGAGTCAAAGAGATCCGTAAACATGATGGCGATGATCGCCGGCAGAAGCGAAAGCTTGAGGGCGCCCAGGATATCGAGCTTGAGAAAGACTGTATGAAAGTCTGGAGCGCTGAAAAAACTTTCGGGAGTTTTCACCAAGCCCAGCGCCCAGCCCACCGCAGTCGCGAAGACTATTCCCGCCAGAAACGCAAGCGCGCTCTTGCGTGTCAGCAGCCAAACCGAAATGCCGGTGGCCAGGATTGTCAGCAAAACTGGCAGGCCGAGCGTGCCCAGTTTGACGAAGGTAATCGGATCGGCGGCTATCAATCCGGCGTTCTTCAGCCCGATGAAGGTCAGGAAAATTCCGATTCCAGCCGCGGTGCCGAGCCTCAGCTCCGGTGGTATTGCTTTGGCAATAGTCTCACGAACCGGCGTAACGGAGATGAGCAGAAACAGCACGCCGGCCCAGAAGACGATCCCCAGCGCCACCTGCCACCAAACTTTTTGCGTAAGAATTATGGTAAACGTAAAAAACGCATTAATCCCCATCCCGGGCGCGACGGCAAATGGCAGCTTCGCGTAAGGCCCCATGAAGAGAGTCATGGTGAAGCAGAGCAGCACCGTCGCGGTCAGGACGCCGCTGAACGCCATCCCGGTTCCTTCAGTTGAAAGAATCGAAGGGTTAACGACCACGATGTAAGCCATCGTGAAGAACGTGGTGACACCGGCAATGGCTTCGGTACGGATATTTGGCTTGTCGATTTCAGGAGGGCTCATCGGACGGCCTTTGACTGAAATGTGCTGAAACGGCGCGAGTCTATGCCAGCGCAAGAGCGCGCGCAAGAATACTTTGCGTAAGGCGACGAGAGGCCGCAAGGTACTCTTCACCAGCTGATATGCGTTTGTAATCGCAAAGAGCCTTTTCGGCTATTACACAAGCCTGTCGGAAATCCCTCACGGTTAAAAACTTCCTGATGTAAAATCCGGTCTCGTTTAGTCCGACCGGCTATGCCAGAATCTATGCCCGCGGAGTTGCTTCTCTTAAAAGTCACTGCGGCGACAGGGATCAACGCAATCCCCGAAGGCGTAAGCTTAGCCGGATTTGAGATGGAGTACTGTTCAGGAAACCAAATTTAGGGACTAGTTCTGTTGCCTTCGCGCCTAGCTGCTCATGAAAAGTGAACCTACTGTGACTCCCGGCCAGGTCCTTAGTTCTTATCGCATACTTTCGACTCTCGGCCGCGGTGGCATGGGTGAGGTTTTCTTAGCCGAGGACAGCCGGCTGGGACGCAAGGTTGCGCTCAAGCTTCTTCCTTCCTCTTTTACAAACGATGCCGAGCGACTGGCTCGTTTTGAGCGCGAGGCACGCGCTGCCTCAGCTCTGAATCATCCCAACATTCTGACGATTTACGAAGTCGGTTCCTTTGACGGCCGGCAATTCATTGCTGCCGAGTTTGTTGACGGCGAAACCTTGCGGCAACGACAGGCGCACACGCCATTGAAACTCACAGAGATCCTTGATCTGGCGATACAAGTCGTTTCAGCTTTAGCAGCAGCTCACCAGGCGGGCATAGTTCACCGGGACATTAAACCCGACAACATCATGCTGCGTCGCGACGGCTATGCGAAGGTCGTAGATTTTGGTCTGGCGAAGTTGACGCAAACAGCAAAGGTTTCGGCCGATACTTCGCTGTCTACCATGCTTCAGGTTGATACTGGCACCGGCGTGGTGATGGGCACAACGGCATACATGTCGCCGGAACAGGCACGTGGTCTCGAGCTCGACGCGCGGACAGACATCTGGAGCCTGGGCGTGGTGTTGTATGAAATGTTGTCCGGCGCCACGCCTTTCAAAGGTGACACAGCCAGCGATCTGATCGTTTCGATACTAGAACGTGATCCCACGCCTCTCGTCACCACACCGCTCGTTCCTTCCGAATTGGATTGGATTGTGCGCAGGGCGCTGCGAAAGGACCGTGAAGAGCGATACCAAACTGCTCGCGAGTTGCTGGGCGACCTGCGCGGGTTAAAGCAGCAATTGGAGTTTGCCGCACAGGTCGAACGTTCTGCGACGCCAGATCCTATGCCTGCAACCGCGTCGCGCGAGTTAGCTTCAAGCGGTGCGCAGAGATCTGACGTAGCGACCGTTGAGCCTCGGGCTATTCCCACTGGACAGATCGAGCGAACGCCAACGGGTATCCAGCCGGCCGCCGCTTCGACCCGTCGAGTGCGAACCTTTGCAATCGGAGCCGGTTTGGCAGTGCTGCTGATTGCTGCGGGACTTGCTCTTTACAAATTCTGGCCATCCCGCAAGGTTACTGCGCCCTTCCAGTCAATGAAGATCACGCGGTTGACCAACTCAGGCAGGGCAATTGATGCAATACTCTCTCCCGATGGCAAATACATCGTCTACTCGCTCAGCGATGCCGGGAAACAAAGCTTGTGGATCAGACAGGTCAGCACCGCCAACGATAAGCTGATTGTGCCGCCCGCACCGGTAGGATTTTTTGGAGTGACTTTCTCTCGGGACGGAAACGACCTTTATTACGTAATCAAAGCAATGGATACGGGGACTCTTTATCGCCTTCCGGCCTTGGGTGGCACGCCGGTGAAGATTCTGCAAGGCTTGGACGCGTCTGTCAGCATTTCACCCGACGGAAAGCAACTGGTGCTGGTGCGAACCAATTATCCTAATCCCGGAGAGAGCGCTCTCATAATCGCGAACATTGATGGCACCGGGGCGCGTAATCTGGCGATCCGAAAACCGCCGGAATACTTTGCTCCACTCTTTTTCACTGGGCCATCCTGGTCACCTGACGGCAAGCTCGTCGCAGCTTCCGTCGGCAGTCATGGCTCTCCTTCTCACGTATTCGCGTTTGCCGTGGCTGATGGTAAGGCAACGGATTTGACTCCGTCCCCCTGGCAGTTTACTGCGCGGGTTGAGTGGCTGCCCGACATGAGTGGCTTGCTGGTCGTAGCCGGGGAAGCAGTTGGCCCGACCCAGATCTGGTTTTTATCCTATCCAGGTGGTGAGAGGCGCAGGATCACCAACGATTTGAATGGTTACCGGAGCATTGGTCTGGCTGCTGACGGAACCAAATTCAGCACGATACAGAGGAGCGGGCTGGTCAACATCTGGATAGCGCCAGACGGCGACGCGAAACGCGCGATCCAACTGCCGACTGGTAACATAGGCTTCTTTGGCACAAGTGGGAGCAGCCTCTCATGGACGCCGGAAGGCGGTATAGTATTTGTTTCGAATGAAACTGATAATTTGGACATCTGGTCTATGGACTCCAAGGGTGAGAATCGTCTTCAGCTAACGACGAAAGCTGGGCAGAACTTTAGCCCGGTCGTTTCTCCGGACGGCCGTTACGTGACCTTTACGTCTGATCGGACTGGTACTAGGAATATATGGCGAATGGGTCTTGATGGCAGCGATCAAATGCCTTTAACCAATGGGTGGGCTGACGGTTTTGCTACCATTTCCCCGGATAGCCGTTGGGTGTTTTATTCTTCGGTGGTCTCTGGAAAGCCGACACTGTGGAGAGTGCCGATTGATGGCGGAACCCCGGTCGAGCTCACTAATAGACCGGCAAACGCTCCGATCATATCGCCAGACGGTAAATTCATCGCCTATCTCTATCCCGAATCCTCCGAGCCATGGGCTCCCCCCAATCGCATGGCGATCATGCCAATCGCAGGCGGAGAACCGATTAAGACTTTCTCCTTTCAAGGGCCGACCATTGTCGGGACCTCAGCCCACTGGTCGGGAGATGGACGCGCCATTCTTTATACCGTTAGTAACAACAACGTAACCAACATTTGGAGCCAGCCGGTGGAGGGGGGAACGCCCAGACAGGTAACCGACTTCAAGGATAGTGTTATGACCGGCTTTGCCTGGTCTCGTGACGGAAAGATCCTCGGCTGCACCCGCGGTGTGCTAACGCGAGACGCAGTGCTAATCTCGGACGTGAAATAGCGCCGGCGAACCGGTGACAGTTTTCTCGATTCAGCTACGTCCCTAATTCTCCACCCGTAACTTTCCCACCAGACCCGGGACTGCGATAATCTCTAAGATCTTCGTAAACAATTCCACCTCTGAGTGCGCAACAAACAAAATGAAAACTCGAATCATCAGCGCTGTCTTTTCAGTTATAGCCATTGCTTCGGTCGCCTGCGCCCAAAAGACAAAGGATGCGAACCAGGCTTCTGCAACTTCTCCCTCCTCCCACTACGAGATTAAGCCTTCAGATCTGCCGCCGGCCAAACTCGAGACCGACGTAACCAATGGACCGCGGATGGTTCCTCGACCCGAAGGCGCAAAGCTAAATCTGCCTCCGGGATTTGAAGCAACTACATTCGCTGAAGGCGGGTTTACGAGGCCACGCTGGATGGCGCTGGCGCCCAACGGCGATGTGTTCCTTTCAGATTCAGCGCCGCTCGGCAAGATCATTATTCTGCGCGACACAAACAAGGATGGCGTCGCCGATGAGAGGTTCACTTTCGTCGAGAATCAGCTTCAGCCTTTCGGAGTCGCGTTTTGGAAAGACTATCTCTACGTCGGCAACACGAACGCGGTAGTACGCTTCGCTTACGCGCCCGGTCAGACGAAAGCTAGTGGGCCGGGTGAGAAGATTGCCGACCTGCCGGGCAAGGGATACCGCGAACACTGGACCCGCAACATCCTGTTCAGTCCTGACGGCAAAAAGATGTACGTGACCGTGGGTTCCGAATCCAATGTGAGTGTGGAAGCGGATCCGATGCGGGCGGCGATCATGAATACAACCCTGATGGAACCGGCAGGCGAATCTTTGCCTCGGGCACGCGCAATCCAATCGGGTTGGACTGGCTTAAAAACAGACTGTGGGCGGCCGTGCAGGAACGCGATCGTCTGGGTGACGATCTGCCGCCGGATTACGTTACTGAAATTAAAGACGGGGGCTTCTACGGTTGGCCATATGCTTATAACGGACCCAACGAAGATCCGCGCCACGCGGGCGAGCGGCCTGATCTCGTGAAGAAAACGATTGTCGGCGACGTGTTGATTCAGGCCCACTCAGCCATCCTCGGGTTGGTTTTCTATAACTCCAAAATGTTCCCCGCAGAATATCGCGGCGATGCCTTCGTTGCGTTACATGGATCGTGGAACCGCACCAGGCGCACCGGCTATAAAATTATTAGGATTCGCTTTAAGAACGGGAGACCCGTCGGCGGCTACGACGACTTCCTGACTGGCTGGATGCTTGATGAAAACCGCCGCGAAGTTTGGGGGCGACCGGTTGGGCTGTTGGTGCTGTCAGATGGCTCGATGCTTATCACCGACGATGGCGCAAACAAGATCTGGCGGGTGAGTTATCAGGGCAGAAAATAAGCGTGAAGCGCCATAACAGATACGATCCACGAAGTCACACGAAGTTACACTAACTGGTTTCAAGGGTTTACGCGAAACCTCTCGACGTACTTGCGATAGCTCGAAACTTCTTCGGAAACCCGATCTTTGGACCAACCCAAATATTTCTGCGCAATTGTCGCTGCCGGCTCCACTGCATTCAGCCCGCACGTAGAGTTGAGCCCAACCATTGTGCGACGCAATAAACAATCAGCAAGCGTCTCCGCCAACTCGTGCTCGAAGGAATAGACCACTTCGGCGGCAATCGCTTTTGTTTCGACATCGAAGACTTCCGCGAGTGACAAGTCGCTCGCAGTTAGCTTTGCGAGTGCGGAGCAACGCGTACCGTAAATTCGTAAAAGCCGATCGCTTATCGCTTGAGGTAATCCGGAACCCTGTTTGAACCCTTTGCAGAAGTCTTCGAAGTTTACGGTAGCATCAGGCGTAACAGCGCCCCGGCAGCAGCACTTGATCTGTTCTGCATTCTACAATGCTCCTTCCAAGCTTCTTGAAAACCAGATCGACCACCTCTTCGGCCAGACTGCGATAGGTCGTGAGCTTGCCGCCGACGATCGAAAAAAGGTTAGCAACTTGAGGATGCGGGCGAACGAAGTGACGTCCCGACTGTTGATCACTAAGGTCGCGGTTACCGAGTGCCGCCCTCTAGTTGCATCATTTGCGCCCTCCCTAACCGTCCCACCCCAGCCGGGCTGCGGGCGTCCCCGGGTCGGGCTACTGCCCCGGGTCTCGTGCGTAAACTCAACGCCGCGCACCTTTCCATCTTCGACAATAAGTTTATCCACACGCCCGTAAGTGAGAACGGTCGCGCCGTTTGCTCGCGCTGAGAGTGCGTTCTCGAGCACGAGCCGCTCAGCAAATTCCACCTGACCATCGTAATAAACGGCTGCCCCAAGCAGGCCTTCGGGCTCGAGCGCCGGAAGTTGCTGTAGGGTCTCGGCCTGTGAGAGCATTCGGTGGCGTGGGAGTGTCTTATCGAAAGAAAGAACGTCGTAAGCAATCATCCCGGCTCGCATGGCCCATGGCCCGCGGCGCGCGCTCTTGTAAATGGGAACCAGCATCGGCAGGGACTTAACCAAATGTGGCGCAGTATGCAATAACGCCTCGCGTTCACGAAGGGATTCGCGCACGAGACGAAAGTCGCCATGTTCGAGATATCGAAGGCCTCCATGAATCAGCCGGGTCGACCAACTGGACGTGCCACCGCCAATATCGCCCTTGTCCAACAGCAGAACTTTCAGCCCCCGCACCGCCGCATCGCGCGCGATGCCGGCGCCATTTATGCCGGCCCCGATGACGATCACATCGAAGGTTCCTTCAGAAATGTTGCGCTCCTCGCTTATCATTCGGCTATGCGATTAATCCTGTTGTCACTCATGGTTGCGGCACCACTGCTAACAACGTTGGGGGAGCCCCTTTCAGTTGCCGGGATATTACAAGACAAGAAGCTCAGCAGCGACTTTTTAGAACGGTCGGTGCCCGCTGTCTCGGCGGAAGCAAAACGCGAAATGGAAGCCCGACTCAATGAAGCTCGGGTGCGTTACGAAGCCAACCCGAGTGATCCCGAAGCGATTATCTGGCTGGGGCGGCGATTGGCATACCTGGGCCGCTTTCGCGAAGCGATTGAAACCTTTGGTGAAGGCATTAAGAAGTTTCCCCGTGAAGCGCGATTCTACCGTCACCGTGGACATCGTTACATCACTCTGCGCAGGTTTGACCTGGCTATCGACGATTTCGGAAAAGCCGCCAAGTTAATCAAAGGCAAGCCCGACCAGGTTGAACTGGACGGACAGCCGAATACTCGTAACATTCCCACCAGCACGTTGCAGTTTAATATCTGGTATCACCTGGGTCTTGCACACTATCTCATCGGAAACAACCAGAAGGCTCTCGACAGTTATCGTGAGTGCCTGAAAGTCTCAGATAATAACGATGCAATTGTAGCTACCACCCATTGGCTATACATGACGCTCCGTCGCTTGAATCGTCAGCGTGAGGCGGACAAAAGCCTCGAGCCCATCCGTCAAGGGATGGACATCATTGAAAACGATGGTTACTACCGTCTGCTCCTGATGTACAAGGGCATCACCTCTCCTGAGACTCTGGAGCAGGAAGCACTGAAGCAGGAGGGATCGCCGGGCTCCTACAGCATTCTTTATGGCGTGGGCAATTGGTATCTCAGAAACGGACGTCGCCCCGAAGCGTTCGCGCTCTTTCGCAAAATGTTGGAGGGAAAGCAATGGACGAGCTTCGGTTATATTGCTGCGGAAGCAGAAATGGCGAGGTTAACACCACTCGCGCAGACTGGCCCGCACGATATAGTGCCAAACGTGCACCTTCTGGGAGAGTCGTTACAGTTTCAATTGGGTGAATAGTGGCCCAGGCGGGAGACCACGGGAAAACCGAACCGCTGCAGACTAGATCTCTCCTGGCATGTTTCACTGTGCTCTTTTCACTGTGCTCTCCGCGAATTCTGTGTCCCTAACGCTCAATCCCATCGTTAAATGTCCCTTGAGAAACATCAAGTCCTCATTGAGAAGAATCAAGACCAGAAATTCTTCTCGCGTCCTTCCGCTTTAGCTCTCATAGCTTTTCAAAAGATATTGATGGGCATGCGCATTGCTCTTGCCGCAATCAGCAAGTTAAGCCGACATCAGAAGAAGTGAACAGCTTGGAAAGCGCGGCTTAGCTTTCCGCCACGCGCAACTTGTTTCTCTCGCCTCAGTTAACGCGCGTACGACGGGCAACGTCTTAAGAGGATTCAAACAATTGAATAAGGAGCGTAGCTATGCGTTCTACCCGACCCTTCTATTTTGCCCTTTTCCTTCTCCTACTAACATTTTCAACTACTTCGATACTCGCGCGCGCGGCTGATGACGAAGCCGACGAAGGCGAGAATTATGACGTAAAAGCGCGCGTGGTCCGCATTAGCTTGATTACCGGAGACGTAAACCTCAAGCGTAAGGGCAACATTGATTGGGAACGCGCCAAGCTCAATTTTCCGTTAGTTGAAGGCGACACGATCTCAACAGATCGCGACGCCCGTGTTGAGCTCCAGATCGACGCTCGTAACTTCGTTCGCCTTGGGGCAGACTCAGTCTTGAGAATCGTCACACTCCGCGATGAGGGAGTTGCGTTAAGCGTGGTCGAGGGTTCGGCCAGCGTAAGACTGGCAACGTTTAATCGAGACAAGGAGTACTTTGAAGTTGACGCGCCGAAGACGACATTGGCCGCCGAAAAGAAGGGGCTGTACCGCATCGATGTTTCCCGCGAAGGCCGTGTGCGATTAACTGTCCGTGATGGCGGACGCGCGCGCATATATTCCGAAACGTCTGGTTTTGCATTGCGCGATGGACGAAGCGCCGAGCTTATTTACGAGGGAGCAGATGCTGGGGATTGGGAATTCAGACTCGCCGATGTTTCTGATTCATGGGACAACTGGATTGATAGCCGCGAGCGCTATTTAGCCGGGCGTTTGCGTTACGACGTTCAGTATTACGATAGTTATGTATGGGGCGCCGAGGACCTGGATGCATACGGCGACTGGACATACGCAAACGATTACGGCTGGATTTGGCGGCCGCACACTACCGTAATCAACAACTACAACAATTGGGCGCCCTATCGTTATGGAAGCTGGGTCTGGGTCTCGCCTTATGGCTGGACCTGGGTGGGCCAGGAGCCCTGGGGGTGGGCTCCTTACCACTACGGCCGCTGGATCCATTACAACAACTACTGGGCATGGTGCCCACGCAGTCAATACTACCGGAAACGCAGTTGGTGGCGTCCGGCGCTGGTGGCATTTAACATTTCATTTGGGAATCAGGTTTGCTGGTACCCATTACACTATCGACAGCGCGATCCGCATTCGCGTTATTACCAGACATCGGATCGATTGCGCCCAATGCGCGCTGATGAACTCGCGGAGCTTCGCCGGGTGAATCCGGCCTACTTGCGTGCCGTGACTTCTCTCGCGGCAAAGGATTTCGGCGCTGACGGCGGCAGGATGAGAGCCGCGGGCTCACTGTTGGCGCGACAAGTAGTCAGTGGTGAGCCGCTGCGCACCGACCTACCCATTAGGCCCGCGTACGCGCTGAATGAGCGCCGAACCAGTGGCGACCGGTCAGAACGGGTTACGATCGCGCGCCCAGCCAGAGTAAATCCAACCTCGGACCTCCAGGATAGACCGACGGGCGCCGGCGTCCGCACTCCTGGCGTTGCGCTGGACGGCGAACTGCGCCGCTCTCGAATCTTGAACGGTCGCGATGCCAATCCTGCTGGTCCCGATTCTCCAGTTCCAACCTCTGGCGCGGCCGGAACAATCGAGACACGTCCTACGGGTGCAGTGACGCGGCCGGCACGTCCGATTCGCCAAGTTGATTCTGGAAACGATGACCGCGATGTAAATCGACCTTCAAGAGCGAATGACCGTCCCGCAAGGACTGATCCGACATTTCCCAGAGCAGACGTTCCCTCAAGGACCGAACCGAATGATGGGCAACAGGCGCCCGCACGAATCGTGGTGAGGCCCTCACCGAACGAAGAAAGGGCTCCGAGCGACCGGCCGGCAAGGCCTGAACGTACTGAACGCCCGGAACGAGTTCGACCTGATTCCAGCGGAGAACCCGCGAGAGTGGAAAGGCCAGAGCGACGGGAAAGGTCCGACTCTCCGCCGCAACGTTACGACCCACCGCCGCGTAATGATCCGCCGCCGCGTTACGATCCGCCACCGCGCAATGATCCGCCGCCGCGTAATGATCCGCCACCGCGTAATGATCCGCTGCCGCGTAATGATCCGCTGCCGCGTAATGATCCGCCGCGTAATGATCCACCAGCGCAGCCGTCAGAGCCACCGGCGCGATCGGAACCCGCCAGACCTGAACGGCCAAGCTCAGGAAGTTGATGGCTGCTAGTGCTATGACTGGATGATGGTTGGCAAGGTGTGCGTATTAGGGGTTAGGCAGATGAAAGTCCTAAAGTTGTTTGTCTCCAACGTTTCTCTTGTGGCTTTTGCGGGGATACTTTTGACGTCTTGGCTCGGGGCGTCTCCAGGTGCGGGCACCGTTACTGCCCAGACTCTCGATCCCGATCTCAGACCCGATCTTCGACGGGCAATTACCGCCCAGGGGGAGCCGCTCGGGAAAAAGGGTAGAAAAAATGGTTATGTGCCTGAGCGTGTGCAAGGCTTGACCGCAATCCGATCTGCTTCTTCTTTCAGTATTCGTCGCGACGGATCACTGTTGCGTTCCGCGCCTCATCCTTCACGGTCGACGGCAATCATTCCTGCTCTGACCTCAATTTCTTTAGGAACGCCTCTAAATAGAATTCTTCACACGTCGCAATTGAGTTTGACCTCTTCCGCCGGTTCGGACGAGCAGTTTGTTGATCGCAATGGCGATCTGGTCGCCGACGAGAGAACTACTCTTGATTCGGTGGGCGGTTCTTTCGATATTGCGGTGGGCCGTTCGGGAGCAAGATATGAAGTCTATTCGGCAACATTGAACAATAGTCTGGTGGGTGTTGTGGTCGTCGCGCTCGACACCAACGGCGATTACCGAATGGATACCTCCAGCACCTACAACCTTCGAACCGATTTCAATCTGCCGTCAGCGGCAGCAGTTGTGACCGGAACTTCGAGGGCGGGCCGCGAGTTTGTCATCGTATCTTCCAGCGGTTATTACAACTCGTCTAATCCCAACGACCCCAACAACGAATCATCTCCCGGTATCATATTGTTAGTCCGCGACCCTGCGACCGGCGGTTTCGACACTTCCCGCTCGCGTGAACTCGTCCGCGTCGGCGACAACCGCCTCTACAACGCAAACGCTCTTGCCCTGCTGCCCAACAACGATCTGCTCATCGCCGATTTCCACTCGGCCGAACTGCGAATCATCCGAGACACGGACAGCGACGGGATACCCGACACTCTGGCCACAGCGCCCTATTATTCCTACCGCTTCTCAAACGATGCCCCGCTGGACATTGCGGTGAATTCAAGAGGACTGGTCTTCTCGCATTCCGCCGGTAACGACACTGTCATGCTTGCCCTTTACGACGACAATGGCGACGGTCGCGCGGATCGCGACGAAGTTGTGGTGGAAGGCCTTTCAATCGATAACAACTTGTTTCTGCACGGATTGACGGTAGACCGAGGCGGAAATGTGTATGTCATCGAAGACGCTTCCGGCACGGCGGACGCAACCTCATCGGGTGGAAACGGCGGAAGGCCACGGGTAGATGCATTTGCCGATCCTGCGTTAAATGGTTTTCTCCTGGACGGCCCTGTGTTCGCTTCAGCAGACGATGAAAAGACCCAGGCGTTAACTGGTCTCTCCTTTGGATATAGCAACACGCTGGCTGCAGTCGCTAACCTGACCCTGGTTAACAGTGCAAAGCTTCAGGGTGACGCCACTCCCGACGGTCTGGCCTCGATTATTGGAACGGGATTAACTCGCGGCGCGAGCGGCGCAACTGAGTCAGAAGCAACTGCGCGCGGCCTGCGGGTTTCAGTGGATGGCAGGACCGTCCCGGTCTTTTCTTTCAGCGATACACAGGTCAACATCTATGTGCCTGATGAGGTTGGAAATGGCAGCCGCTCAGTTGTGGTTGCAGTTGGCGGTGATGTGATCGCCGCAGATGAAGTGAGTGTCGTGAAATCCAATCCTGGAATCTTCACCGTGACGCAAAACGGAGCGGGCGAGGCGATTGCGCTGCTGACCTCCGGCTTTCGGTACTCGAAAGGGCCCTTCCCGGCAAAGACCGACAATCAACGATCCGTCATCGCGATTTTCGGAACGGGCTGGAGAAAAGACCTGCCGGCTTCGGTCCAAATCGGAGGACGGGCCACCGTTGTGCAGTATGCCGGGCCTTCAGGACAGTTTCCCGGTTTGGATCAAATCAATGTCGAGATACCAGAAGGTTCGAGCGGAGCGTCAACAATCGTCGTGACTACGGCCAGCGGATTAAGCAGTCGCAACGATGTTGTGGTGATTATTAGATGATCAGAAAAGAAAGCTAAGTAAAGTAGTTTCTTTAACCATTCCCCCGAATTCGCCACCGTTTCCCCGGAAAGAGACGGGAAAGTAGCGTCTGGGCGTTTCGCCAACTACCTCAATCCGGTAGAGCCAAACCTCCAACCCTTCGCTCGAAGTTTTCTTGTCCGGTTCGCCAAGCAATTGCACGACGCCCTCTCTTCTCTGGCCCCCAAGCTCGCGATGGCGAAACAAATCACCGACCATGGTGCCGCGAGTGATAGTGTCTCCGTTGCGGCACTCCTGCGCGTTGAAAGGTCTTTGCTTGTAATCGCGCCAGGGCGCTTGCGAAAACCACAAGCCAGACCAACAGAAAGCATTAATAGCAAAGCTAAGGCCGTCGTTGTCAGCTGTGCTTTGGGAGAATTAGATGTTCGATTCATGAAACTCTCCTCCATCGATTCACTCAAAACTTGACGTGCTCGAGCAGAAGCAAGCCTACCGAAACCAGCGCCCTTGCTTACGCGCGGGCTATCGCCCCGGAGTCGTCACGCGATCACTAGGAAGACTTGGGATCGACGGTCAGGCGCGGCAGGGGGCGTGGCTGACCGTCAGTTTCAGAAACCGTCTCGCCGATTCTATGCGCGCCCATTTTTCGGTAAAAGCCTTCCGCATTTGGATCGGATAGGATTTCAATTTCCGACACGCTTCTCCGCGATGCGTTCTTCAGTGCGTGGAGAAACAACTGTTTCCCGACGCCGGAGCCAATGTGTTCCGGCGCTATCCACATGTGATCCAACTCGGCTTTTTCCTGCCGAATTATCAAAGCGTAGAAACCGAGTATCTGGTCATCTTTTTCGGCCAGGAAGACTTGATTGGTGGCGATGAATTCTGGTGAGATTGTGAGGTCATCCTGCCAGTGCTTGATCCAGTGTTCCGGATAACCCCAATGTCGTTTGGCATCATGGGCAACCCTGGTCAGCGTTTCGGCGTCTTCAGTTGATGCTTTTCTGATTTTCAACTCTGGCGAGTCATTTCTTATTTTCAACGATTGTCTTGCTCAGTTTTTGTACGAGCGCGCGAGTTTGAACGGCAAACTCACCTTTCGGTTCCAGCCGCAAATATTCCTGGTATTCGGCAAGCGCGCGCTGCTGCTGGTTTATTCTTAGCAGTATATTTCCGGCCAGCAGGTGGGCTTCAGCAAAATCAGGTTTGAGTTGTAGCGTCTTACCAATCGCCGGTCCAGCTTTGGCAAACTCACCCTTGTCCCAGTAGAGGCGCCCGATAGTGAAGTACCCATGCCAGGATTTGTCGTCAAGCTTGAGACCTTCCTGCAGAGTCTTCTCCGCCTCTTCATAACGTTTCTGCCGCCAATAAACTTCGCCGAGTGAGAACAACGCCGGCGCGCTGTCCGGCTTGATTTGCAGTGCACGCCGGATCGCTGCTTCAGCCTTTTCCCAACGGCGCAGATCCATCAACGTCGTCCCGAGTAGCAATTGAGCTTCATAAAACTCGGGGTGGATGAATACTGCCTTCTCGAGATGTGGAATCGCGTCTGCAAAGTCTTTCCTGGCCAGGGCCGTCCCCGCCCGAGCAAACTCGTCACGCGCCGCGCTCGGAACTCTTACGTCAATAAAACTCAATACTCCTGCAGCACCAGCTCGATTGGCTGATTTGTCCGTAACGAGCTCAAAAACCAGGAATGCTCGAAACAAAACCTGAAGATCTGCCTGCTGCTGAGCCGGCCCAAAACCGGGTGCATTCACCACGACTGTGTAGTATCCGCGCTGCGGTACCATAAAGCGGAATCTCCCAACACTGTCGGTCGTGAGCTGATCCACAATGCCACCACTGAATCTCTCGAGCCGCACTTGAATATTTCGGCCAGACTCGCCGGTGTCAGCTAGAAGTACCCGCCCGGATATTTCAAGCGCCGGACTGGAAGTAAAAGTGTCCCGATCTCGTTGAGCCAAGGTGGGACACGTGATTAGCAAAAAGGCGAGCAGAGTCTGCAATCGAATGGCGAGACAGCGCATAGGATCAATCTCAAGGTAGAGAAAGAAGCATCGAAGGAATAATCCTATTCCTTAGCTAAGCATACGATCAAGCCTCAGCAACCCCATCATGAAAGAGGTAAGCCGGGCGGCTCTGCAACCGCCCGGCTTCTGTTACTGACGCGGATCTGCTTCAGAACTTATAACCCAAATTGAACTGAATTAGCCGCGCCGGAATAGCTGTGGAAGTTATGACGCCAAACGTTGACGGGGATGCGACTCCCACGGACGATGGTGTTTGGAAGACTGGATGGTTCCACAGATTGAAAATGTCAGTCCGGAAGTGGAACTGGTGTCGCTCCATAAGCGTGAATCGCTTCATTACTGAGAGATCCCAGTTCTGCTGGAAAGGCGCCCGAAATGCGTTTCGTGGAACGTTGCCATAGCCGGTGGCTCCGGCCGCACCATTAGGAACGATGGCAGCCGTGCTCACGAAGTTCGGGTTAAGATAGTTATTCAGCCTATTCTGAATTGGACCCGTAAGCAGCAATTGCTGAGTCGTAGTAGGCGTACCCGGCGTACAACCCGGGAGCGATGCGATTTGCTCGGATAGCGGCCGGCACACCAAGACGCCAGTTCCGGTTCCGCCTCCGAAAGCACCGCCACTTGTGCTGTCAGTGATAGAGAACGGCAAGCCGCTCTGGTAGGTAACAATCCCGCTTACCGTCCAGCCCTTGAAGAACTGATTGTCCATAAAGCTGTTCTTCATCACCGGCACATCGTAAGAGTAGCTCACTACGAATCGGTGCGGGCGATCAAAATCGCCGCGGGCGCGGTTCTGGCGTGGATTGGACGAATCGTTGAGGATATTAGCGCCACCCTGGCCTGCACGCGTTGCGTTTAACTCATCCGTGCTCTGTGAACCGCTGACGTTGTCAGTGTTCTTCGACCAGGTATAAGCGGCCTGGAAGTAGAGCCCACGCTGGAGACGCCGCAGCAATGTAAACTGGGCGGAATGGTATTTACCGTCCCCGATGTTGCCCGAGTAGCGCGAGCCACGCTTGCGAGAGAGCCCTAGGATTTGGTGGCGCAGCTCTTCGTTGTTGGTCGTGTTCGTTGTGATCGAGTAACTGACACCGTTTGAGTCTCTAACAACGATCGGGCTCGAAGGGCTAGCCAACTTTGCAAGGAAAGGATCCCAGATTCCCAGGCCTCCAATATAGTGGGTGCCTACATAGCCCGCTTCAACTCCCCAACCTTTCCATAGCTCCCGCTGAAGGGTCAGATTGTACTGTTGGGTATAGGGCGTGTAAGCATCCACGGGCGAGCTGGTGAAGGAAGCGAGATTGATTACACAGTTCGTTGCCGTGCCGCCGTAGTTCAGACAGGCTTGGCCGTCTTCGTTAACAAAGATGGGTCCTACGTTCGGATCATTTATGTCAAGCGGACCAGTCCCGCTGATGCGGCGCAATCCCGCGAATCGCGCCCATTGCGGAATAAATGCCGTTGCTATCCCGGCCACCGCGCCCTGCCCCGCGAGCGGATTCGCTAACTGAAACGCGGGCGGGTTGGCTCGAGTGTCGATTGGTTGAACCGTGAACGGCGGTCCCAGCGCTCCCTGCAGAATGTTCTGGTTGGACAACCTCTGGTAGTAAATCCCGTAACCACCACGAAGCACCATTTTCTGATCGCCCTTTATGTCCAGAGCGAAGCCGAAACGTGGAGCAAAGTTGTTCATGTCACGACAATGGCCCAGAGCGCAATCCGGAATGCCAGGAGTGCCTTTGAACCCGCCGAGATTAACTTTCTCAGGAAACCGGAAGGGGTTCTTACCTTGAGCTGCTACCAGCGGATCGTAGATATTCTGGCGATACAGTTTGTCGTGCCCGAAGCTCATTGGCTCCCAACGGAACCCCAGGTTGAACGTTAGTCGGGGAGAAAATCTGTAATCATCCTGAACAAATCCCGCGTAATCGGTCGCGACAAAGTTGCGGGCAGCGTCGCCGAAAGCGGACTGAATACCCGTTATGCGACCCTGAAGAAAGTTCTGGAAGGCGGTGAATGTGTTACCGGTTCCGGTGGTAGCACCGAACGCAAGCGATCCGCGAATCGCAAAGTTGTTGAATCGGTTCAACTGGTACTGTGTGCCTTCGCCACCGATTCTCAAGCTATGCTTGCCGAAGGTCCACGAGAACGTGTCAGCCAGATTATAATTGTTCGAAATGGTACCGCGTTCGTCGTTGACACCTGTTCCCAGAGAGAACAAGTTCGCGATGGAAAAGAAGTAAATTCCCGGAACCGAACCGACATTGGGACGGGTTGCGCTAATCTGGCTCAAGTCTATCTTATCTGTTGGGGAAAATGACGAGATGAAGCGACTGTAACCCGCACGGATTTCGTTTGTCATGCTCGCGCCAAAAACATGCGTTTCAGAGATCGAAACGAAACGGTTCTTCTGGACACTGTCGCTCGGAAAAGCCAACGAAGCCGCCGTTCCGTAAGGCCTGGACGCGCTCCCGTCATCCCAGAACCAACGCCACGAGACCTTGTCTTTGCCCTCACGCATGTAGCGATCGTAGGTTATGGTGTGTTGGTTGGCCTGAAGCGGAATTATCTTGGAGAAGACACAACGAAACGTACCAGTCGGCGCGGACGCTGCGCAACCGCCGCCTCCGGGACGGGGGATCGCGAACGCGCCGCCAAAGATATCACTCTTCAGGTTGAGAATGTTCACGGCAATGGGATCTATCTGCGAAGTTGTGAGCCCAAATGCCGACGCTAGAAGAGCCGCAGAAGTGGTGCCGTCTGAGTTCGTCGGAAATGCCTGAATCAGCGGATTTAGGCTTGCGCCATTAGGGTCGATTCCGTTACGCCCGCGAACTCCCTGATAATTAAAGAACCAAAATCCGCCAAGCTTGGGAACGGGCCCGCTGGCGCTGCCGCCAAACACGTTTTGCAGCAAGCGCGCGTTCTTGCTCAAACCAGCCTTATTCCTAAAAAACTCATTGGCGTTAAGAGCATCATTCCGATGGCTCCAATAAAGCTCGCCATGAAAATCCTTGGTGCCAGACTTGAGCACCAAACCCAGAGCTCCCCCACCTTTACTTCCCGACGACGCATCGTAGAGCGAGGTGGCGACTTTGAAGTCCTGGATCGTATTCGGGTTGGGAAGCGGAATTGTATCGAAGTGCGCCAGGTTGAAATCGTTGACGTTGATTCCGTCGAGCGTCACGCTGTTGTTAGTAGTGCGCTGGCCATTGACGTTAATGTCGACGTTGCCTCTTCCGGCGCTTCGGACATCGACCGGTTCACTCCCGGTGCCACTTGATAGTGACAGCAAAAACATAATGTTCGGAGACGCCAGAGGCAGTCGAGAAATTGTTTGAGAGTCGATCGGCTGACCGGTTTGGGCACTGGCTGGATTTATCAAGCTAGGCGACGCCTCGACATTGACGGTTTCTTCAATTTTGCCCAGCTCAAGGGCTACGTCCTGTCGCGTCGTATCATTGATACGCACTTCTACGCCTGCCACGATCGCCTTCTTAAAATTCGTCGCGGTAATTTCCAGGCTATATTTTCCGGGAGGCAAGAACGTTGCGGAGAATCCGCCATCAGCACCAGTTGTGACAGCTCGCACGGACTTTCCTGTGCTCTCGCTAACTATATCTACGCTGGCCCCGGATACTACCAGGCCCTGCGGATCCGAGACTACTCCCGTGAGAGCTCCTGTTTGTGTGCCTTGAGCGAAAACCACAGCCGCAAACAGAAACATCAGTACCAACCCGCTTGCAAAAAAGCGTGACACGCTTCGCATAGCCGCTTCCTCCTTTTGAAAGATTCGAAAGCTTTATTTATCGCCGGTTGAAGACGTTAAGAGCGAAACCCGAGGGTTCAAAAGATAGACTGGACTTTTTGGCAAGCAAGAAATATTCCGGCGATTATGGTTAGCGGCCTGTGGCTTGTTAGCCTCATATTTCTTGCAATTTCGCCCGGCAAGCCATGAAGGCGCTGCTTCGTTGCCGCTGCTTCTCAATGAAATTTTGGTTTTAGTTCAAATTCTTGGATGATGCCCAGACAATTCAGGACTAAAGCCGGGCCTTAGATGTCGTAAGAGGTTGACCAAAAACGATGAGCCTTGGGCATTTGAGCCAGTCACAATGAATGGCCGCCCGCCGGACGAAGAGCCGAAAGCTTAATGAGAGATTTTGACGGTCGGTGGGCCGCCTGGGGTCTTCAGGAAGATGCTGCTTCGCTAGCTTCAGGGGCGGGAATATCATCGTGATGCTCGGTGGTGTAAAGGCGAAGAATATCCTGTCCCTGTCGTGATCTCGGATCTATGGTCTTCACGTGCTTGCGACCCTGCATTTCCCAAATGGCCGTTACTACTCCATCTTTCTCAACCGCGTGGTATGAGATTTCTTCCGCAGGGGCGTCTGCCACCGCGTTTTCACTTGGGTTAGCCGCGCCTTCGGTTAGCGCGCTTTCATTTTCAGACATTTGTACGGTAATTCTCCTCTCGAAACTTCTCAGCTTGTCGTGTTGGTTTTAAGAATTGTTGCATACGACTTGAGCAAGTGTCTACCGTGAGTAGACTGGCGCAAACCGTAACGCGCAGGGAAAGTGCAAACGTGGTCCTTGATTACCTGGTCACTAATGGCTTCCAAAATTGCCATTGCAGGCAACTCCCACTGCGCGGCGAGGGACAACAACTCCCCATCCCTGCCGTTCAACTTCGACCCCTGTTACTCGCTCAGCAGTGTCGATCAAAATTCGCTTTACCCGTTGCGGGGTCAAATCGGGGTTCGCCTCCAGCATGCACGCGGCGATTGACGCAACGATCGGTGCGGCGAAGGATGTTCCATCTACATATTTGTAATGCTGATTGATCACATTGCCTTCACGCAGCTTGATCGTAATCAATTGCCGCAGCAAAGGAACCGGCAGGTCTCGTGCTTCGTCGAAGTCTTTATCAACACCTTCAGACGACTCAATAATCCCACGTAGCTCGGCGTCCGCTGCTTTATCGAGTTTCGAGCAGAGCTGGGCCTGGTCGGCCGTTGGAGTAAAGGGCAGAATCGGCGCTGCTACCCAAATTCCAGGAGCGATGATCTCGGGTTTTTGTAAACCATCAAGCGTTGGACCATAAGACGAACGATACATACCTCGCTTTGCTCGATCGAGCGAGTTTTGATCGTCGAGCCCGCCAACAGAAATCGCGGAGGGTGAACTGGCTGGAGGCAGCACCAGATGACCTGGCGCCATTCCCGCATTACCCACGGCGCAAACAACTATCAACCCTTCCGTGACTGCCCGCTCCACGGTTTGGCACAACGAACTGTTCAGGTATGACTGTTCCGAGTCGCCGCCTGCCGAAATGTTGACGACCCGAATATCGTATTTCTCTCTATTGTCCAATATCCACTCGAGACCGCGTTGGATGTGTTCATCCGGAATGTGTCCGGTGCGGCCTATCTTTACCAGCACGACCTTCGCATCCGGTGCGATGCCGCGGTAGAACTGGTCAGACAAATAACCATTTCCTGCCGCCACCACCGAGGTCATCATTCCGTGCCAACTTGCCACGTCGGTTGTTTCGAGTGACGTCCGATCATCATCACTGTCAAAGATGCTGTGGTAGGCCACGATCCGGTTTTCCGGTTTGGTCAGATCGTCGTGCGCATAAAAACCAGAGTCGAGAAAGGCGATGGTCACGCCCCGCCCGGTGAATCGTTCGTCTGCATTCATCCGCAGCGGAGTAGGCAGAACATGATCGGTCTGCTCAAAAACAATATGATGAGAATCGATTTGCGCCTTGGCCCGGCTGAAGAGTTCTACGCAATTAATGCAAATCTCCGTTAGCTCCGCGGCAGCCGCCACATTCACTTTCAACAGAGCCTTGATTTCGGGACGGACTTCGCGCAAAGAAATGCGCTGATCATCTACGCGGCCACAAAGGTAACAACCTACTTTGGTAGCTTCCGTGGTTTGATCGAGATTGGTGGAGACAATTAACTCAGTCATCGTTCAGGCAGTTTACTTTATTCTGCGGTGATTTCAATCGGGGCCATTTTGGGTAACGCAAAGGTGCGCCCCAGCCCGGGGTCCCCGGCGCGCAGCGCCGCTGGGGTGGCAAACGGGCAGCCGGCTGGAGTGCTTGATAGTTTGCGACCGGCTTGGGAGCTGACCGCTGCGCCGCAAACTAATCGGGGAGCGCCGCAGCCCGCGTGGGGTGATAGCAGTTTGCGTTACAGGCAGTTTGGAGTCGGTTGTAAACTGACCCTGCGGCAATGTAATGTATTGTTGTAACGACCATTAGTTCGACGAAAAGGCTTTTTAGATTCCATGGCTCAACAAGGATCCAGCGTGTCCGACTTGTTTCGTCGCGCCCAGGTTTTAAGGGGTGAGCGGCCAAACGCGTCTTACAAAGAGATCAAGGAACTGCTGGTAAAGGAATTTTCAGGCAAACCATTTCCGTCGCTTCACAACCTGACCATTCCCGAGCAGGATGCGCGGGCGCCTGAGGAAGATTGGACCGCCGGGCTGCCGATTGTTAGACGCGGTATTCAATTTCAGGATTGGAACGAAATAATAGACGGAATTATTCTGAGCCTGGAACAAACTGAGAACTACGAGCGCCAGCGCGGACCCGAGGGCGACAGAGACAACTGGCACGATCGTACCCGGGGAATTGAAGAGCCCACGAAGAAAGCCGTCGGTAAGTGGATGCCGGAAGAGTTGATGAAACTGGCTGAGAATAGTCTCAAGAAGTAGAGAAAGGCAGGCCGAAATCATGATAAGGATTCTGTTACTGGTCCTCAAATAAAAAGGTTCGAATCCTTGCCAAGCCGGAACCTGACTTCACCGCGGAGGAGCGTCGAGAGCACGCTCACCAAAAAGTAATACTCACCGCGGTATTTTGTGGCTCGGGCGAGGTTACGAAAATCAGAGTCAAGAGTGGGGTTTCAGACAGCGTTAATGCAAAAGGAATCGAAGCGGCGAGGAAAATTCGTTTTCTTCCAGGCGAGAAAGATGGACAGAAAGTATCGCAGGGACTGATTCTTGAGTACCACTTCCGGTAGTGACTGAGATTGCGAGATGAGTTTTTTAGGAAGCCTGTTCAACGATCCCAAATATCAGCCCGGCGATCCGCGCCAGCCTGAAGAGATCGCCGGAGCCGACATCATCAGCCCCAACACGCAGCTTCCGAATCGAATTCCTCCCGGCCAGACACGCACGCGCAAATGGCCGGTGTTGGACGCGCATGGCACTCCTGAAGTGGACCTGGCGACATGGTCGTTTGAAGTGGACGGATTAGTCGGACACCCTCAGAAATGGTCGCTCGATGAATTCATGCAACTGCCGGCTGTGAAGGTCTATGCCGACTTTCATTGTGTCACACGCTGGTCGCGCCTCGATAACGTCTGGGGTGGAGTACCCACCCGCGAGGTAGCAAATATCGTGGGCATTAAACCTGAAGCCAGGTTTGTTCTGGCGCTTGCTTACGACTCGGGCTGGACCACCAACGTGCCAATCGAATTCTTCCTCAACGAAGATTCGCTCTTCGCCTGGTCGCATGATGGCGCTCCGATTCCTCCCGAACATGGCGGGCCAGTTCGCCTAATCATTCCACAGCTCTATGCATGGAAGTCGGCCAAATGGATTAAGGGAGTTCGTTTCCTCGAACAGGATCAGGCCGGCTACTGGGAAGAAGGCGGCTATCACATGCGCGGCAACCCCTGGGGTCCGGGCGACGGAGAGCGGTTTCGCTGGTCGTGATCTAAGTCACCCCTCGATCGCTTTGAGAAATCGATGAGCGAAACTTTGAAGAGGATTCTTGAGCTAGTCGAACGTCGAGAGGTTTATGTTTCGGATCACGGCTATGACGAGTTGGCAAATGACCGCATTTTCATTCAAGATATTTTGGCTGGAGTCTCGGACGCAATAGTTATTGAGGATTACCCCGACTACTACAAAGGCCCCAGCGTGTTGGTCTTACAGCGAGATGAACAAGGCGCTATCCATGTTGTTTGGGGAGTTAGTAAGAACACATCTTCACCAGCAGTTCTAATTACCGCATACCGTCCCGACCCCAATCGATGGAGCGAGGATTACCTAAGGAGAAAACAGAGTGACTAAACGTCCGCACACCAAACTCATTCATGAGGGCCAATACGCTGCTGAGGTTGATGTACAACTGATTGATTCAGATGAAGGATGGTCGCCCTACCTATCTCTCGAGGATGCTGAAAAGTTAGATGAAGTACGGAAGGCCCTACTGCGAGAAGATTTAAAAAGGGCGGCTGAATTGGCGCGAGTGTTTGAACTTACTCCCATTCGCCTGTGACCTAAGCCTTTTGATCTTCTCAAGGATGGAGCAGAGAGATGCATGAAGTAGATCTCAAGGAAGCGCAGATCCACTTGTCGGATCTAATTGATGAAGCCATCAAGGGTGAAGAGGTGGTAATCAGTAAGGGAGAACGGCCAGTTGTTAGGTTAGTCCCGGTGACACGTAACGGCGGGCATCCCATCTTCGGCAGCGCCAAAGGGCTAATAGGAATCTCCGAGGACTTCGATGCGTCGCTGGACGATTTCCAACCCTTCATGAAATGACCGCAAGAGCGGGGGCTGATTAGTATTTGCCGAATGCAGACTTCGACTGGCTCCATCCCTAAAGACGCCGCTGCCGTAATTCTCCTTCGTCACCACACCGACCCTCAGGATCCAGAAGTCTTTCTTGTTAAGCGAAGTGAAAAGCTCGCATTCCTTGGTGGTTTCCATGCTTTTCCTGGTGGCCAATTTGATCCCGCGGACGCGACCGTGCCGGTCCAAAATTGTGGCGATGTAGAAACTGCGACGGCCATTAGCTGTGCTGCACGCGAGTTGTTCGAGGAGACTCAAGTGTTGGTCGCGCGCGGCGGAGAAGCCCTAACGCAGGGACAGCGCGCCTCTTTGCTCGATGATCTTGAATCAGGACGCATGTCCTGGCTCGCGTTGCTGGCCCATTACAATCTTCATCTTGATGCCCGCGATTTCACTTTCGTGGGCCGCTGGGTGACACCCCCCTTCAGCGCGCGACGCTTCGACACCTGGTTTTTTCTTGTCAACTGCCCGCCAAAACAACGCGCCCATGTAACGGGCGATGCGGAACTCGCCAGCGGGGAATGGGTCCAGGCAAGCGCAGCGTTCGCTTGGTGGGAGCGTTCGGAGATCCTCGCGGTGCCTCCGGTTCTTCATGCCTTGAAAACATTATCCGCTGGTCTCAGTGAGGACCTGGTAGAGAGATTTTTGTCCGTGCCCAACGCTCACCGGGAACCTGTCCGCCGGATCGAGTTTCGCCCAAATTACATTTGCTTTCCTGTGCACACACCGACCAAGCCACCGGCGACGCATACGAACTGTTATTTGATCTACACCTCGCGCGAGCTTCTTATTGTCGACCCAGGATCACCTTACGAAGATGAGCAACAGGCTTTAGCCTGCTGTATTGATGATCTGATTGCCGGAGGCCGAAGCATGCGCGAAATAGTTTTGACCCACCTGCATCCGGATCATATTGGCGGTGTCAACGCGCTGCGAACGCATTTAGGTGAGCACGTCACAGTGGCAGCTCATCGCTTGACAGCCGAACCTTTGGCCGACGTCATTCGCGTGGATCGCTTGATCGAGGACGATGAAGTTATCGAGCTCACTGGTTCGCCGGAGATTAGTCTGAGCGCAATGCATACCCCGGGTCATGCGCGTGGTCATCTCTGTTTCTATGAGGAACGTACGGGCGCGCTGCTCTCCGGCGATAACATCGTGGGGCTGGGTTCCGTCCTCATCGATCCACCGGAAGGAAACATGCGCGACTACCTGGGCTCGCTGGAACGCATGCGCGCTCTGCCAGACCTCTCGGTAATCTTCGGCGGCCACGGGCCCGCGATTGCGAATCCTTACGCGAAGCTCGACGAATACATTTCACACCGATTAGAGCGTGAACAAAACATCCTTCAAGCCATTAGGGGGCGCGCGACCACACCCAAAGATATCGTCGCGCGCGTTTACACAGATGTTTCGCCAAAGGCGCATGCGATGGCCGAGCGCGCTGTATTGGCTCATCTTGAAAAACTCCAAGCCGACGGTTTGATTTCGCAAAACCTCGAAGGTGCCTACTGCCTTACCCGCACTTAACGACAGATCCTAGAATTCGCGACGCAGCGGAGCGGTTCGGTAGTGGTCCGTTTGGAGTTACCGGGGCTGGCTGTTTACAGAACCGTGGGTGGGCCGGGGGGGCAGCAGGAAGGGAGCGCAGATGAGGGCACACAGGGAACAACGGGGGTTGGCGGGC
>JBPCKD010000173.1:0-38958 GCA_051004635.1 Pyrinomonadaceae bacterium | reverse complement strand
TGATTTAAGTCATATGGGTCCGTGGTGCTTACCTCATTGAGCCCCATCAAAAACGTCCCGCCATCGATCTTTCTTAAAGATTCGGGCAACGCGGGAGGAGTAGGCCCCGGGCCAACCGGGGGTGGTGCAGGCGTGGTACCGCCCAACCACCCACTTGAATACAAAGCCACTGCGCCGGCGATTAGGACAACGAAGAAGACCGCAACAGCACCCAGGATTATTGGTGCGGTGTAGCTCTTCTTTGGTAAAACGACAGGACTAGAAGATTCAAACACCGGCCGGCTCTGTTTCAAGCTTGCTTCAGGGTCACCAAGTGGCTGCCTCGACTCCAAAATTGTTTGGCCGGCAACTGAGTTGCGGGCATCGGCTGCGCTTTGTTCGAAACCACTTTGCGATTGGTGTGCAGCTGACGGGTGGAGCGTAGGGGATAGATCCTGGACCACCTGGTTAGCTTGCGATGCATAGACTTGCGCTTCGCGCTGCCGCCTGATCTCCTCGTCCCGTCGCCTTTGCTCTTCTACCTCCGCCCGCTTAACCGCTTCTTCTTCAGAACGCCTGCGCGACTCCTCTGCGCGACGCTGCAACTCTTCCATTTGCAGCGCGAGTTTGCGCGCCTCTTCCTCTGCCCTGGCGCGTGCGCCCTCTGCTTCCGCTCGTTTACGTGCCTCTTCTTCAGCGCGACTGCCCGCTTCCTCGGCACGCTGCTGCGCCTCTGCGATCTCGCGTGCAAGACGACTCGCATCTTCCGCGGCGCGCTTTCGTGCTTCTTCTCCCTCAGCCTGGATTTTTATTGATTCTTCGGCTCGTAAGCGGTCTTCCTCTTCTTCGGCCTGTCTCCGTGCTTCCTCATCCTCAGCTCGCTTGCGCGCTTCATCTTCAGCTCGTTTTCGCGCTTCCTCGGCCCGGCCCTGCGCATCTGCTACTTCAAGAGCGAGCCGGTGTGCCTCCTCCTCGGCACGTTTACGCGCTACGACCTCTTCCGTTCGTTTACGCGACTCGCTCTGAGCAAACAGACGCGCCTCCTCGGCGCGTTCCTTGGCTTCGACAATCTCCTTGGCGAGCCGAGCTGCCTCTTCAGCAACGCGCTTACGTGCCTCTTCTTCTTCAGCTCGTTGTCGCGCCTCCTCTTCAACAAGCTTGCGTGCTGCTTCTTCTTCGGCCAGGCGGCGCGCTATCGCTTCCTCCTCACGCTTCCGCGCCATTTCTTCGGCGTGCAGGCGCGCAGCCTCCTCTTCGGCAAGCTTGCGGGCCGCTTCCTCTTCAGCGCGCCGGCGCGCGGCTTCCTCCTCCGCTCGCTTGCGCGCGGCTTCCTCAGCCCGCAAGCGCGCTTCGTCGGCACGGCGCTGGGCCTCTTCAAACTCGCGCGTGAGTCGATCCGCTTCGTCTTCGATGATCTGCTGCGAGTCTGTCCGCGTTTGGGTTTCCCATGAGATATCGCCGATTGAACCCGGTCCTATTGTGAGGGCGTCAGTTCCTTCCGGATACCTCAATTCATCGGCGCGAAAATCCCTGGTCTCTTCCATCGAGATACGCGCTAATGAGGCAT
The DNA here is from genome assembly GCA_051004635.1 of Pyrinomonadaceae bacterium. GTDB lineage: Bacteria > Acidobacteriota > Blastocatellia > Pyrinomonadales > Pyrinomonadaceae > PSRF01. The sequence goes on along the minus strand of JBPCKD010000173.1, from coordinate 37,412 downwards.
TCGCTGAGGCGACTGCGGTGCGCAGTTCATGAATGAACTCTTCGACCGATGACATCCGATCTTCGCGTCTCTTAGCCAGAGAGCGGTGCACGACCGCTTCGATTTCCTGCGGTACATTCACCCCGCGGTGAAGGAAACGAGGCGGCAGATCCGACAGGTGCTTCTTCATGATCGAAGGGAGTGAGGGGCCTTTGAAGGGCACGTCCCCCGCAAGCATCTGGAAGAGAATCACTCCCAAGCTGTAGATGTCGGCGCGGGCGTCGGGTTCGTCATCGGACCACAGTTCGGGAGCCATGTAGTGAGGAGAGCCCATTAACCCAGTCGTCTGCGCCGCCACGAAGGAGCCGAGCAGCTCGCCGGACTTGATCTTGGCCAAGCCAAAATCAAGCACCTTCACGGCGTCGCTTATGGGCACGCCCTCCTGCAGCATGATATTCAGTGGCTTCAGATCGCGATGTATTATTTTCTGCCGGTGGGCCGCGCCAACGCCGGCGCAAAGAGCGGTCATTATCTCAAGAGTGGGCTCTGGTAAATAACGGCCCTCCGCTTTCAGCAGATCGTGTAATGATTTTCCCTTAATCAGATCCATCACCAAATAGGGCATCTTGCCACCCACCACGCCGAAATCTGTGACGTTGACAATGTTTCGATGACCTATGCGGGCCGCGACCATCGCTTCCTGACGAAAGCGGGTTACCAGCATAGGATCGTTACCTACCAGGTCAGGCAAGATAACCTTGATGGCGTAAGAGGTCTTTAGAAAAATATGGCGGGCTTTGTAGACTATTCCCATCCCGCCCTGCCCGAGGCGCAGATCGAGCTGATACCGGCCATCGAGCACGGTATCCCCGGCGATGGAAGTTATGAGCTCCTCACCGTCAGTGGGACAGTTGTTGAATTGATCCGGGAAGCAATGTCTACAAGCCTGACATTCTTTCATTAGTTGGCTTGGTCCAATTGGGGTTTGGCTATGCCTGGCGCTGGTGGCACAAGACAAGGACGACCAGGACCGCCCTTGACAGAAACAATCTTTGTGCCAGAAAGTGTGCGGATAGTTTTAGCGCCGTATTCCTAGCAGAGCGCCGACCTCCAAGGAAGCTTGTCACCAGAGGCTAAGGTTAATCTAATCGCGCAAAAAGTATAACGGCTTGACAGTCATTGAGGCAACAGGTTCTATTCCAGTAGATAGTTGATTCATTCACAGATTACGGAGATTTAGCAGCAATCCATGTAAGAGCTTGGGGCCTCAGCTTTGATAAGTAGAGCGAGGAGCAGTCTCGATGTTCACTTCAGCTCACCTGGTGACGTTAACTGGAGTTAAGAAACGGGATAAAAATATTGACAACAAGCGCATTCAATACTAAATTTTGCGAAGTAATCCTTAAGTGTTTGCGATGGGGCGGTTCTTAAATTCTCCACCCCCGCACCCGCGAGATGTTGCTTAGTCCATTTCGCGCCTTTATGTAGCATCCCAGGTTACCTGGCACCTCCCGGAGGTGACCTGTAACCACTTTGGCTTAAATGGTCGGTTGACCGAAACCATCTCTCAACTCCCGGCTGCTTTATTTCGTTCACAAGGAAGGGTACCAAATGAATCGACAACCTGAGCTTCGTCTGTTCTTTCTCGTTATTCTGTTCGCCATAATTTTCCTGGCGCCGATGACGATCTTGCGCGCTCAAGACTCTGTTACCGGTGCATTCGAAGGCCAGGTACTTAACAGCATAACAAACGAGCCTGTGCCCGGGGCTACGGTCCAAATTATCAATAAGGACACCGGGAATCCCGTCGCGCGACTAACAGATTCCCAGGGCCGGTTCCGTCAGGGCCTGCTCCCTCCAGGCGACTATATTATTCGGGTTTCAATGCAGGGTTTCGCCCCGTATGAACGGGAACAATCCCTGCCGGCTGTGCGGCCCACGCCTTTTGTCCCGGTGCCCGTAAAGCTACAACCTGAAATGGCCGCAGTTGCAACTGCGACGCCTTCAGAGTCGCCAACGCCGGGGGCCGTGGCTCAACCTTCGCCTGCCTCAACAACTAGTCGGAGTACCGAATCAAGTATTCTCGCGGAGCTCAACACCACCGATGCGCAGCGAGGTGGAGCGTTCACCGAGAAAGAAGTATCTACTTTGCCGTTGGGCGGGACTACTTTTACGCGGACCCCCGATGAATTAGGACTCTTGTTACCAGGTGTAGCCGCCCCACCGCAAACGCCCGGAACGGTTGGAGGCCCAGGAGTCGGAGCAGGTGTTGGGTCAGCAGGGCAGTTTGCCGTCAATGGTCTTCGTTCACGCTCTAACAACTTCACGGTAGACGGCTCCGACAATAACGACGAAGACATAGGGGTACGCCGCCAGGGTTTCTTTGCGCTCATGGCACAGCCGATTGAATCCATTAAAGAGTTTCAGATGATCACTCTACTTGCGCCCGCGCAGTTTGGACGCAACATGGGCGCGCAGGTCAACGCGATCTCCAAATCTGGCGGCAACGAAACACACGGCACGCTATTCGGACTCTTCAATTCCAGCCGGTTGAACGCGCGCAACCCCTTCGACAGGATCGGCGCTAGCACCACAATTCCGCTTCAGGGTCGTGTGCTTAACACGGACAACACCCTGGGGGTATTTCGGAATGTTTATGTAAACAACGTTCAGAAATTTGTCAGCAACAACACGGGGGCCGAGGATTCATTTACGCTTGGGCAAGGCGGCTTCGTCATGGGCGGGCCGCTCGTTCCCAACAAGCTGTTCTATTTCATCGCATTCGAAGGGCAGCTTTTGAACGCTAATAAGGAAGTCAATTTTGCCGTGCCGACCGTCGAGGAGCGCGGCGTTTTTCGTAGCGGTGCAACTGGGCTTACGAGAGGGCCATTCACCGGTGCCTCCATCTTCGATTTTCCGACAACGGTGAGCGGCGATGCAATCTTCAGCTTCTTTCCATTCCCGAATAATCCAGGGGGAGTTTACGGCCGAAACACCTTTACGCAGGTCCTGCCCGCCAGTGCAGAGGGTAAAGTGGCCTCCGGCAAGGTGGACTACAATTTCAAACTCAGCGAGCGGCAGCAGGCTTTCACTGCGCGCTACAATTACACAAGTGACTGGCGCGACATCCCGGTGACGGGCGGTGGACTCTTTTCCCGTTTGCGCCCGCGCGTGCGCACGCAGAATTTCTCCACCTTCTTAAACAGCGAGTTGACAAGTCCGAACTCAACGCGCCCGATCTTCAACCAGTTGCGCCTTTCCTATGGACGTACACGTCTCATTTTTGATGAGGGCCGCGATCCGCAGGAGAATTTGCTCGGAGTAAACCGCCGGTTCAATAACCCCAATGATGCGCAGTTTCTCTTAAACGCAAGGTTTTTAGCTAATTTCACGTTACCAGGTAACTGTATAACGCCAGGAATCGGGCCTTGCGTGGACTATCGCACATTTGGTACTGGCCAAACGGAAACCCAATCTCTGGGCGATTTCCTGGGGCCGCTTGGTCCTGTAGGGCAAATCAAAATTGCAGGTTTCAGTCCGGTCGGCGTGGATGTCTTCAACTTCCCGCAGCGACGCATCAATAACACCTACCAGGTAGCCGACACAGTGACGATGCGCCTTGGCAGCCACAGTTTTGCCTTCGGAACGGATAGTCGCCGCACTGAACTCATCAGCGACCTGCCACGCAACTCGCGCCCGCTTCTCACCTTCAACGGCGCACCGCGCCTCGCCTGCACTACTCCAGCTTGCGCGACCCTTTCTTTTGCCACGACTGTTCCCGGTGCGATCAATGCGTTCGTTCGACCGGAAGATTTGGCCGCGGCCGGCGCAGCCAGTGGAGTTTTTCAATCGCTGGTGTTGCCAGGAAAAGACGCTAATATCAACCTGCGCTATTACCAGTGGAACTTCTTCGGTCAGGACGAGTGGCGGATTCGCTCGAACGTCTCGCTGTCCTATGGCTTGCGCTACGAGTACAACACGCCGCCCCGTGAGGTGAACAACCGCATTGAGAGCACTTTCGGCGCTACCTTGCCGATAGGGTTGACGGGGTTGAGCAACTTCCTGGAAGGACGGAAGCAAATATTCGATCCCGACAAGAATAACTTTGCGCCCCGGGTTGGCTTAGCCTATTCGCCAAGTCTCTTCGGTAGAGATCGCGCCACCATGATTCGCGCCGGTTATGGTCTCTTCTACGATCAGATTCTCGGCGCAGTCGCAAGCCAGTCGCGCAACGTGTTTCCGACTTTCTCCACCATCAACTTCGGCGGTGGATGCTGCAACCTCCTTGGCCGTGATGCCGTTGATGGAGATGATCGGGGGTTCAATATTTTCAATCCTTTGGGAACTTTCATCGGTGGCATTCCCATCATCCAGCCCGGCACGCTTAATACCATCAACCCCGCTTTGGGGCAACAAAGGCTGATTAGTGTTAGCAACAACTTCTTCCCTTCCTTCACGGGGAACTCAGGTTTTGGAGCCACGCTTCCAACCCGTCAGCTTGAGATGCCCATGGCGCATCATTACTCCCTCACCTTTGAGCAGCAGTTGAGTTCCAAACTGGTTATCTCTGCTGCTTATGTCGGGACGCAGGGACGCAATCTGCTTCGCTTTACCTCGCCGAATCTGGGCTCAAATTATCTGATTGTGCCGCTGGCATTTAATCCCGGCGCCAGCTCTTTCGGAGGCGCCACCTTCACCGGCTTTACGATTGATCCGGGGGGGATTACGACTTCAAGCACCGGAACAATAAACTTTTCCAACGGGCGGCCGGTGAATACGATCGGGCCGATCAGTCGCTTTGAGACCACTGCCACCTCGCGTTACGACGCTTTGCAATTACAAGTACGCGGGCGCCACCACCTTCTTGCTGCGACGCAGTTTCAAGTCAATTACACGTACGGGAAGGTTACAGACGATGTCTCAGACGTTTTTGATCTTGCCGGGGCACCAGCCTTGCCGCAGAACAGCTTGACACTTGCCGGCGAGCGCGGCCCGGCGAATTTCGATGTGCGCCATCGCGTCTCCTCAAACTACATCAGCGACTTTTCAAGCTGGGGCAAGAATAACTCGTTCTTGCACGCGATTTTCAATGGGCTTGAGGTTGCCGGTACCGGCACATTCCAAACTGGCCAGCCGTTCACGGTCAACAGCATTTTTGACGTGAATTTGGATGGTAACCTGACAGATCGCCTGAATTCTACGTCGGGTATCGTGTTGACAGGTGATCGGGCTCAACCGCTCCGTCTGACTGTTGGTCCAGGCGCCGTGTTGGCACCCTTTGGCAAGGATGGCCAGGTGCCGCGCAATTCATTCCGATCCAGCAACTTATGGATTACGAATGCAGCGGTAATCAAGACAATCAGATTCTCGGAGCACACGAAGCTGATCTTCAGAACCGAGGTCTTCAACTTCTTTAACCGTGCAAACTATGCCATTCCGAATCGGTTCCTTGAATCGCCTGGGTTCGGCAGGGCAACCGAGACGGTAACGCCCGCCCGACGCATTCAATTTGGCCTTAAGCTGGTCCTCTAAAGGGGATAGTAAACAGCAGTATCTGTGACGACACGAGGTGTGCTATTCTCAGCCCTGTCTGAGACACCTCGTGTTGTCATTTTCTAAGGTCAATTTCTAACTCTGCATAGGTTTTTAGGCTGTGAGAATAACTCAGATCGTCATACTGGCCGCAACTTTAGTGTTCTCAGCCGGCGCTTCATCAGGAGTTCTGGGGCAGCCAGGCATTGGCACTTCGGGCTCGTCCAAACCCAAACCCAAACCGATCGGCCCTGGAAAAGTGATATATGTTCCTAAGACCGAGATTCGGGTGGTTACTCGTACGACCGGTTCATTGTCGGTAGCGGCTGACTCCACCGCCAACCTTCTTGTGGAACCTCTCACTAATAAGAGAGCTGAGGGGCAGGAAGGTACAGTACCGGCAGCCGAACGTATTTTTATTTTTAATGATCTTAAGCCTGGCAGATACCGCGTCGCAGGCGCGCTCGTTGGACACCATCCCAGCGAAAAAGAAATTTTGATTCAGGCAAACAAAAGCCAATCTCTAACGCTGGTTTTTCAGCCGATCGTTTTCTCGCTCACGATCAATACCAATGTCAGCACGGGGGAGCTCAAATACGGGCCTGAAGGCCAACCGCTAACCAACGTAGCCTCTGTACTGAAGGGAAAGGTCCAGCTTACTCTCCCGCAGGGAAAGTACACCGTGGAAGTCAGGCCGGGGGAATTCGGATATGAGACTCGGAGCGAAACCTTTTCGCTGGATAAAGATCAGATTCTGGACATGACCCTCAAGAGAATTGTCCTGAGCACGGACACTCTGTCGCCGACATGGACCAAGGCGGGCCTTCAGGAGTGGGAGATGCCGGCTGGCTGGCAGGATTCTAAAAGAAATCTCCTGGTAAAAGGCCCAGGCGTGGCCTTACCGCGCGAACAGGGTTATCGTTTCTACAAGGATTTCCGGCTCGTGAGCACTGTCAAAATGAGCAATGGGGTCGCGATCTCGTTCGTTCTACGCGCCCGAGATTCTAATAACTACTACTTACTGCAATTGACTGGCGCAAACTCTGACGATCCTCACATGTTGCGGCTCTACATTTTGAAGGGTGGCGTCGAGCGGCGCATCAAGGCCATCCCAATCGCCCCTTCTGCTGCGCGGCCAATGGATGCGGGGCAATTCTTTAATGTCTCAATAAAAATGGTTGGCTACGAGATCGAGGTCGAGATCGTTAACAGCCAGACTGGTGCGCCGTACACACTGGGAGTGCTAAACGATCCCGACCATAACTTTGACGTTGGGGCGGTGGGTGTTGCAGCCCGAAATCAGGAAGAAAACGTGATCGGGCGCTTTGTCGTTTGCCCTGTCGATAAGTGTATTGAATGATCCAGCGCCGTAGCATCAAACCCGCATCGACCGACGTTGCCGAGGATCACCTCGCCGAAACACTCCTGAACAGAGCTCCGGCTCGATGACCTTGCTTATCTCACGGCTTGTAAACTAACTTCCTTCAGAATCGTGTCGTCAGGATCCAGACGCAACGCCGTCGGCTGATCGTTGACGGGCAATCGAAGGATGGTGAGCTTACCGGTAGGCTTTATCGATTTCCGCATAACGCCGTTCGAACTCTTCACCTCGAAAGGAACCGACATCAAAAACGCTTCTTCCGGCTGCGTCTGGTTCAGTTTTATTGTGAGGACGCCTCGCTTTGATCTCGTCGGCTTCCATTCCCACGTTAGCTCGTATCGAGGGTGACCGGCGCCGTAAATCCAGCGTGCAAAAAACTCCTTCAAGCCTCGGCCTGACGCTCGCTCCATAGCCACACGCAAATCCTCGGTGGTAGCCGTTGAGTTCTGGTGGCTGCGGTAGTACGCGCGGATGCCGCGGAAGAAAGCTTCATCGCCGAGGGAAGAGCGAAGCATGTGCAGCACCCAGGCACCCTTCTGGTAGTTGTTTGCGTTTAGCAGCGTGAAGAGGTTTTCCGTCTCGGTATCGTGAATGGGTGCGCTAGTCTTTTTCTCGTAACTGAAATACACATCCGCCGTGCGTTTCATGTATTGCTGAAAAGCCTGTTCCCCTTCATAGTGCTGAATCATCAGTCCGGCAAAGTATGTGGCAAAACCCTCGCTCAGCCAGAGATCTGACCAGGTTGACTCGGTAACAGAATCGCCAAACCATTGATGCGCTATCTCGTGGGCCACGAGACTTACAATACCGGACCTGACCTGGAAGACTTTGCTTATAGGGTCTGAATTGGATCGCGGGTCAAACAAATTGCTGGAAAAAACGATTGCGCTGGAATTCTCCATTCCGCCGAAGCGGGTGGCGCCAACTATCAAAGCAAGTTTTTCGTAAGGATAAGGCGCGACAGTCTGGCTGAAAAACTTCAGTGAAGGATTTGCCGGCGAGAATCCTCGGAGCGCGAAATCCTTGTCAGGCAGCGGCACGTAATACGAAAGCGGAGTGACAGCTTGCTCGGGCGGGGTGAGGTGGGCAAACTCGCCCGCGGCGATAATCATACAGTAGGGAGGAATAGGAACGCCTTCGGTGTATCTCCAGGTTTTGGTGTCCTCTGAAATAGTCTCCACCCGATCGAGCCGGCCATTGGCAACGACAAGAGTTCGCGCCGGCGCGGTCACTGAGAAGTTGACAGTCGCTTTAGCTGCAGGGTGGTCCAGACAGGGAATCCAGTGATGGAGGCGATCGGGCCAGTTGTCTCCAACGGCCGAGGGTTTTCCCGCCTTGTCAGTCGTCAGAATCAACCCGTCCTTCGGCGTGCCATGATAAGAAACAACTAGCACAAAACGGGTATGTCGCGGCACTGCTTTAGACAGTTTGATGCTGAGCAGGCCAGGGGAACGCTCGAATGGTGCTGCTTCACCGTTGACTCTCACCGAGTCAATTATTAGCTCGCCAAAATCCAAATCGATCAACGACAAACTGTCCTTCAACGAGAGAATCGTGATCTCAGCAGTGGCGCTGCTGATCTCCGTCAACTGGTCGTTCAAGATAAGTGAGACGTTGTAGTGGAGTGGCTTCCAGGAACCGATGAGGCGTTCACGCCGGGTGGCGAAGGACCAGCTCACCGATGAGATGAAGATCAAAAGGAGGAGGAGTAGCTGGAGAGCGACAGACACCGTTGAAACGAATAACTGGTTAATACAAACTGCTCGTGGCTGGGTTCTCACGGCGGAGTGGTGTGGGCGAATGATCAATTGAGAGCGTCCTTTCGGGGAGGTTTACCTGATGCCCAGCAACAGCAATGCGGAGCGATCTGAAACTCTTCGAATCTCTGATCGTTGCCACTCGCGATAGCCGGCAAGTTCTTCTTCTTTAACTGGGCGATTCCCCAGACGCGCCGCCGGCGTTCGCTCGAACGCTCTGTCGGTCATTGCCATGTGCGCGTTTCGAATTGACAGTGAGCCGGGCTCGGCGATGGATGCTTCGGCTGCTTCGACGCTGGGGAAAAACTCTTCGTAAGCTAACAGATGCCAAACTGTTTCCGCCCCGTCTCCCTCGATCGCCAAAACACGTAACAGACCGAGCCCGCTCTCGAGTTGAAAAATCAGATCGTCGCCTGGAGCAAATTGATGTGGCATGTTCACTCTCTCGATGAATACTACGAAACGAAAGTCGGAACCGTAAAGGTGGAAAGCAATACTAAAATAGGACCAATAGGACTTATAGGACCTATAGCCGTCTTGATTGCAAATCGCCAATTGCAAATCTAAAATCGCAAAAACCGCATGAGCCAGTTTGATTCAGACAAAGACTACTACGAAATCCTTGGCGCAAATGAGCGCGCTTCACGGCGCGATCTCGATCGCCTTTATAAACGGTTGGCAGCAAGCCGCCACCCTGACAAAGGCGGTACTGAAGAAGAAATGAAGTCTCTCAATGAGGCTTATCGCGTGCTTAAGAATGACGAAACCAGACGCGAGTATGATGCTGAGCGGGTTAGGCCGGCAAAACTCGCTTTTGTTCCAGCCTCGTCGCCCCCAGCCCAGGACATCGGACTCCTGGGGAATGGTTTGAGCGCGTTTTTTTGTTTGCTGGTTGGATTGTTTCTGCTCTTCCTGGTTCGCTTCCAGTGGATCTGGTTCTTGTGGCCGCTCGGGATTCTTGCGCTCTTCGTGATCATCTTTGGAGTTATGATGGCACGAAGCTCAATGCGCGCGATTAACGCGTCGCTGCCGCTTTCGAATCGCCTTCGCCAATACACGCGTCTGCAGGAGTTACTCTTTTGGTCTGTAGTTACGGCGAGCGGCTATGGCGTCTATCTTCTTCTAACCGCAGTATGGTGAGAACTACTCACCCCAGCGGGGCGCTGCCCAGGAGTGATTAATGAGTATTTCGGGCCTGGATTTCTTGTTTCTTGAAGTGAACGATTTAGAGGAGTCGCTCCAGTTTTATGTTGGCCAGCTCGGATTCCAAGTTAACAAGCACACTCCGGATTCGGAGCCTCCGATGGCGACCTTGCAAGGCGGGACATTGAGAATTACTTTGGCCGAGCACCTGGAGACAATGTTGAGGCGAGGCCGGGGTGTTAACTTTTTTCTCGGCGTGGACGATGTGGACAAATACTATCGCGAGCTCACGGACCGCGGTGTCGACGTTCATCCTCCAACAGAGGAGGGTTGGGGCGGGCGTTTCATAACGGTCGAGGACCCGGACAAGTATCGCCTATTCTTCGTTGCCTGGTTGGACGAAAAGTCGGACGATGAGTTGGGGAGCACAGGATTTGAGAGAAAGGATTCATCGTGAGGGGGCGGTTTAGAGTACAGGTTTTAGCTTCCCCGCTTTCGAAGCCACAACCTCAAGGTTCTACAATTCTTGAAAGTAATTGCCGACTACACCTGATTAGTAGGTAACTGCGAAAATGGAAGGACAACACACAGAAAACTTACTGCGCCGACATAAAGGGAAGGTCGTCAATATCAAAACCATCTCCGGAGGCGTCTATAGAGGTCGGGTCACCGAAGTTACGAACGACTACGTGTCGCTTACCGGCCCTGAGACCGAGGACGAAACTCAAACCTTTGTGCTCTTCGATGCGATGGAATCTCTCGTCGTAATCGAAGTGCCTGCGCCAAAGTAATCCCTCGCCAAAGAATCTCATATCTGGTAAGCTTGTTTCACAGATAGGACACACTTGCATTTGCGCGTTACCACAGGATTTGCAAGTCTGAATACTGTTCCTAATGCATTACGTCGAAAACCCTCCCAATCCGTGGCTCGCACATTCAGTCGAATGGCTCGGCGAGCCGCCGGAAGCGAGGCTCGAAGTATTTGAGGAAAGCGAGACGCGCCGGATTATCACACATAACGACAGCCCTGACGTGGGCTTCGACTACACGGTGAATTGTTATCGCGGGTGCATTCACGGCTGCACTTATTGTTTCAGCCGCCCGACACACGAGTATCTTGGTTACGGTGCAGGCACCGACTTTGATCGCAAGATTGTCGTCAAAGTCAACGCGCCGGCGCTGTTGCGTAAAGAGTTGATGAAGCCGTCGTGGAAGGGTGACGAGATAGTTTTCTCGTTCACTTCCGATCCTTATATCCCGCTTGAAGCTAATTACAAGCTGACCCGACAGTGTCTGCAGATTTGTGCGGAGTTTCGGCAGCCGGTTGGAGTCATAACCAAGTCGGCCTTGATCCGCAGGGATATCGACGTGCTACAGCAGCTCGCCCGAGACACACACCTGGCTGTCTTCTTTACAATTCCGTTTACCGACCGTGATGTCGCGCGGGCGGTCGAGCCCTATGCGCCTTTGCCGGAGGCTCGTTTTCACGCCATGGCCGACCTGGCGGCGGCGGGAATTACCGTGGGAATCGGAATCGCGCCAGTGATCCCCGGGCTTAGCAGCGACCTGCCTGTACTCCTGAAGCGCGCGAAGGAGGCGGGTGCAACCCTCGCTTTCATCAACATGCTTCGGTTGCCCGGCAGCGTGGCACCGTATTTTGAAGATCGCTTGCGTGAGAAGCTGCCGACCAAAGCCGATCGCGTCATGAATCGCATTCTCGAGGCCCGCGACGGCAAGTTGAATTCCAGCGTATTTGGAGAACGGATGCGCGGCAAAGGTGAGTACTGGGCCGCGATTGAGCGCTTGTTCAAAATTCATTCCGAAAGATTGGGCTTCAACCGGACTAACAAACGTGCCAGTAAGTCTGACAGCACATTTCGCCGCCCTTCGGCACAACCAAGCCTATTCGGTTAATCGGACCTCCCAGCGCCGGTCTGAAGTTCCTCTGTTTCAAGAGAGACAGACCCCCGGGCTTTAACTATAATGAGCATCGCAATCCTACAAGTAAGAGCGGATAACGAGGAGCTCCCCATGATGCTGGTCAGACATGTAATTCGCGATCGTGAGCCTTACTCAATGAAGGCATCGGCCACTGTCCAGGACGCCGCAGAGTTTATGGCCGAGCGTAACGTTGGCGCTGTTTGCGTCGTTGATGAGAGCGGCAAGCTGCTTGGAGTGTTCTCGGAACGCGATGTCTTAAGACGCGTGGTGGTGCCGCGCCGTGACCCTGCTTCGGTAAAAGTCGGTGAAGTCACGAGCGAACTCCGAGCAGTGATCAACTGCGACGAAACTCCTCATCAAGCCCTGGAAAGAATGGAACTGATAGGGACGCGGCACCTGCCTGTTGTTGACGGCGAAAGCTGGGTGGGCATGCTTTCGATGCGCGACCTGATGCGCGTGGAGCTCAGCGAGCAGGGCGATGAGATCAAACTGCTGCACGAATACATCCAACACTGACTGGGCATACCAGTCCCGCAGACTCAATGACGCAGATAAAGAACCGACAGGAAACGGAAACTTGCCAACACCGCTCTCCGAACCAGCAGAATGAACCAAACTAGATTTGCCGTATTCTGTTTGTTGACGCTGCTGATGATGTCGTGTGGACATCCGCCGCCGGGCCGGGGAGCCGGCGAAGTGGAAACAACCCAGCAACAGTCTGCGCCGGGGCAGGTGAGTTTTCGTGTTGAGACGGTTGTGGGCAATTTAGAGGTGCCGTGGTCCATTGTCTGGGCGCCGGATGGGCGCATGCTTTTTACGGAGCGCGTTGGACGCGTGCGAGTTTATGAAAATGGCAAGCTCCAACCGCAGCCGCTCTTCATAGTGCCGGATGTTGAGCCTACCGGCGAAAGTGGGCTAATGAGCATTACACTCCATCCGGAGTTTTCCAGTAATCGTTTGCTTTATCTTTCCTATGCATATAAGGGCAATGGACAGCGGGTGCGCGTGGTTCGTTACCGGGAGACTACGAATGGACTTTCGGAACCTAAAGTAATCATTGACAACATTCCGGCGGCCCAGTTTCATGCCGGGTGCCGCTTGCGCTTCGGGCCTGACGGCAAGCTTTACATTACGACCGGTGACGCGACTGAACGCGTCCTGGCCCAACAGCTTGATTCATTGGCGGGGAAAACTCTGCGGCTCAATGACGATGGAACAGTTCCTTCTGATAATCCTTTTGTAGGACAGACTAACACCCGTCCGGAGGTTTGGTCTTACGGCCATCGCAATGCCCAGGGACTCGACTGGCAGCCCGGAACGAATTTGATGTTCCAAACGGAGCATGGGCCAAGCGGTTTTGACGGTCCCGGCGGCGGCGACGAAGTTAACATCGTCGAGAAAGGAAAAAACTACGGCTGGCCCGTCATTCATCACACGCAAACCCATCCCGGCATGGAAGCGCCCCTCCTGGAATACACGCCGGCATGCGCCCCCGCGAGCGCAACGTTCTATCGTGGTGCGGTGTTTCCACAATTTCGCGGTAACTTCTTTTTTGGTTGTTTACGGGGTGTGCGGATAATCCGGGTGGAGATCGAGGGCCGGCGCGTGGTTAGCCAGGAGAACTTGCTTGCGGGAAAATACGGCCGCATCCGCGAGGTAGCTGAAGGCCCCGATGGTTATCTTTATTTTTCAACTTCAAACCGCGACGGACGCGGGTCACCTGCTGCTGATGATGATCGAATCATTCGACTCGTACCAGTTAAGTGACGCACGCCCGTTCACTGCGCGATACCAACACCACGACGGTGGGTCGACGCACTAGCACACGTCGCGTTTTCTAACGGCGAAGAGATTATGACCACTGGACAAAGTTTGATGGGGGTTCGGCAGCAGGTGTCTGAACAGGAATGGCAGGCCCGGATCGATCTGGCGGCTGCTTACCGGCTCGTCGCGCACTACGCTTGGGACGATCTTATTTTCACACATTTATCGGCGCGCGTGCCGGGCCCGGAACATCATTTTCTTATCAACCCTTACGGAATGATGTTTGAGGAGATCACTGCATCGAGTCTGGTAAAGATCAACCTTGAAGGTCAGATTGTGTTGTCTTCACCCTATTTCATCAATCCGGCTGGGTTCACAATCCATAGCGCGGTACATGCTGCTCGCGAAGACGCACTGTGTGTTATTCATCTGCACACTGACCATGGAGTTGCCGTGTCTGCACAAAAGAACGGCCTGCTTCCAGTTTCACAGCAATCGTTGTTTGCTCTCGCTTCGCTGGCTTACCACAATTACGAAGGCCTCGCGCTTAACGAAGATGAAAAGTCCCGGCTGGTAGCGGATCTCGGCAATAAGACCTACATGATTTTAAGGAATCATGGGTTGCTGACGATTGGAAAAACGCCTGCTGAAGCATTCCTTGGGATGTATATCCTTGAGAGGGCATGCAGAATTCAGATTCTTGCACAATCAGGCGGTGGAACCTTGCTGCCGGTCTCCGAGCCGATTATCGAGACTGTTGCCGCTCAACTAAATGCGGTGACCGTCGGACAAGGAGCGCAACTCGCGTGGCCCGGTTTGCTGCGGAAACTCGACCGCATCGATCCTTCCTTTCGGGAGTAGATCTCAGATCTCACATTTCAGATCTGAGATCAGAAAAATCTCACCTAAATCTCAATCTCAGAACTTTTGTGCGAGCATCGCGGTCTTGCTCCAGCCAATTATCTGCAAGGGTGGGAAACGATACTCGTGAACCATGCGGAAATGTTTTCCTGTGTGGCTCAGGATATCTTTTCGCGGATGAGGCTTGAAGCGAAACAGTATTTCCAGGACCGTGGTGGCAATGGAAGGACGGCACGGGATGTGAAGCAGGTGTCCGCCAGGCGCAATCACTCTGGCAATCTCAGTCAGGCCTTCGCCGAGCGGAACGTATTCCAGGGCTCCACTTGTGACGACGAGATCGAGCGAGTTGTCGGAGAAGGGAAGAGATAAGAGGTTTCCTTCAGCAAAGGTCACGTCTCGCGTGCGACCCGGGCTTTCTTCCACAGCCTTTCGCGCGGCAGTAATGGAGGTTGTCGAGAGATCGAGCGCTGTGATGCTTACGGGAAAGTGTAGTGAGCGCAGAAGAGCCAACGTAAGTAACCCGGTCCCGCATCCAGCGTCCAGTATCTTCGCGCCGCGTGAAACGGGGAGAGGGTGATTCGCGAAATACTGATCGAGTGATCGTCCGTAGCCGTTAAGCTTGAACGTGAGATCATAGAAGGCCGCAATCTTGTCGTAGTAAGAACCGGCAGGAGCTTCGGTCTTCGTTCCCGTCAGTACATATTCCATATTTACTCCTAACAGCTCTTGGTTCGGAATCCATCAAAAACAATAATTCGAATGAAAGGCGCGTTATTGTAGCCTCCCGCCTTTTTTTACTCAACACAATAGCCACTGTGAGCCTTTTTTGCAGGGGTTAGCTCAAAGTTTCTACGGGAATTCCAGCATGGCCCGGCCAAATCGGTGTGAGAAGACTTCTTTCGGCTCAACATGCGCAAGGACTGGAGAATCATGCGTTCCTACAACGGATGAAGAACTGTGGGTATTTAACAGGAGGAGAGCACCATGAAAAGAACGTCGGTATTACTCTGTTGCGCAGGAGTGGCGCTGGTTATCGTTGCCGCTTCGGTGGCCTACCCTCCCACGCGGGCTGCCCGCGTTATGGTCGCAACCTCAATCGGACTTACTGAAGCGGAGGGAGGTCCGGTCGCAGATACCACTGAACCGGTATTTTTAGATCGACGTTTTGAGGTTCAAATTCTAGTGAATGGACGTCCGCTTGATGAATACTATGCTCGCGGCAAAAGCTACGTGGAAGCAATCGAAGGCGCGGAATACGAAGTTAGAATTCGAAACCCGCTGCCATTTCGCGTGGCTGTCGCCCTGTCGGTCGATGGCCTTAATACCATCGACGCACGCCGCACGACGGCGTGGAACGCGAGTAAGTGGGTGATTGACCCGTATGGAAGCATCAGCATCACTGGTTGGCAGATGAGTTCGGAGCGCGCGCGCCGTTTCTACTTCACCTCTGAGCGCGATTCCTACGGTGCCAAGCTCGGGCAAACGTCAAATCTCGGCGTTGTTTCGGTCGTCTTCTTCCGCGAGCGACGGCCGATCGCAGTTCCGGTCACGCCGCCTCCTCGTCCACGTCCACCCTATGAAGAAGACGGGCGACGTGACAGTAGTCCCCCAGCACCCACGGCGGGAAGTAGTTCCGACCGTTCAGCAAAGCAGAAACAAGGCGAGATAGCTCCGATGCCCGACGACGGGTATGCCGCAACAGGCATCGGACGCTCAGTTCACAACGATGTTCGCTGGATCAATTTGGAGCTGGAATCTCGGCCGGCAGCAGAAGTGATGATTCGATATGAATATTATTCGGCGCTCGCGCGACTTGGAATTGTGCCGCGCACATACACGCGGCCTGACACATTAAGAAGACGCGAAGGGGCAACTGGATTCGAAGACAGGCGATTTAGCCCTGAACCCTAAGGGTAGAAAGCTGTCGCCGGGAGCAATAGCGAGTAGAAGGCAGCGTTGGCCGTTAATGCTTGCTGCGTCGTGCATGGCTGGCCTATTTGCGCGCCAGGTCGGCAGTGTATAGCTGGCAGTACACCCGATAGTTATTCATTACTTTTTGTACGTAAGCCTTTGTTTCGTCGAAGCCAACCTCGGACGTAAAGACACCCGGGTCTTTCTGTTTTGCGCGTTTCACCCAGCGAACCACATTGTCCTCGCCGCCATTGTATGAAGCGGCTACCGCCTCCGGCAGGTTTGGAAACATTTCCGAAAGTTCTCGGAGATATTCACTGCCTATACGGATCGAGGTTTCTGGTTGGTAGAGTTGGCTTTCCTGTAAATCCGTAAAGCCGGCATTAATCGCATACTTCTGAGCGGCATCGATCGTAAGTTGTAACAACCCCCTCGCGCCGGCGGGCGATTTGGCTTGAGGACGAAAGACGCTTTCTTGCTTAATAATTGCCAGCACGAGCCGTGGATCCAGTTTGCGCGCCTTTGCGGCAGAAATGATGGCCTGCCTATAGGGTGCCGGATACCGATCCGCGACAGCTGCGGCTTGTGACGCGTTGCGGTTCACGCGGTCGGCTGCCAACGCTCGTCTTGTCCCGTCGGCCATGCCGGCTAATCGGTCGCTCGCCAGCCATCCGTAGTAGGAATCGATACCTGTAGGTACTGCTAGATACGCGCTAAGAGCGTGATCGCGATTGCCACCCCTATCCAAACCATAAGCCTTCAAGTAAGCAACCTCAGCAGCAGTAGTCGCGACTCCCTTTTGGAAATTCCTTGTACTCAGTTCATCCGCTGTCAAGACAGCACGCTTCCAATTATTTTCCGAAATCTCCAGGCGTAGCTGCGCGAATATCGCGTTTGTTTCTGTAGGCGTGCCGGGGAATCGTTGCCTCGTCCGAGCGATCCACGCCCTGCCGTCTTGTAAACGGCCAGCCTCTCTTAGAGAGTCAATCGCATTTAAATGCGCGCTCTCCGCTCTTTCGCCATCGGGAAAACGATTAACGTATTCAATGTAGCGGTCGGCTGCTTCAGAAGCTTTCCCCAACCTTAACAACGAGGCTGCGCCGAAGTTGAGTCCTTCGCGACCTTCTTTTGTGGAGGGATAGTTACGCGCGAGTCGATCATAGGCATCGTAAGCTACGGAATAACGACGCGACTGAAAGTTAGACCGCCCGATGCCCAGCAGCGCCTCCGCTACCCTGGGATCGTCCGGGTAGTAATTTATTAACGCCTGCCAGTGCTCGCGCGCCTCCTCGAAAGCGCGATTGACGTGGTAGATACTGGCACGACGGAGATGTTCTTCGGGAGTTAGCCGAGTCATAACTCCTCGAGCATTGCGCGCGTCTCGGTCCTGGCGGCGAACAGCCGCGAGGTTGGCATCACTGCTTGTTTGGATCGCGAATGCACCAAACGGCGGGGACAGGAATCCGGTAGCGTCAGCGAGGCGGGGAAGGGCGCTCGCGCCACCCACGGCGATGAGAAATAGAAGAAATAGGAAACGCGTCCGAAATGTCACTGTATGAAAAACTCCTCCTCACACTGCTGATTGCCGTACTGCCACTAGCCTTCGATGATTTCATAACTTGAAACGATTGCCGCCGTAGGCCGCAATGTTGCCGCTACGCTACAGTATTTCTGCTCCGAGAGCTCGATTGCCTGAGCGACGGATTGCTCTGAAACGCTACGCCCCGTGACAATGTGATGCACTTCCATCCGCTGAAAGCTCCGCGGATGCTCTTCTCTCCGCTCGCCGCGCACTTCCACTCGATAGTCCGCCACGTCCTGCCGCTTCTTTCGCAGGATCGAGACTACGTCCACCGCTGTGCAGGAGCCGAGGGCCACCAGGAGTAGCTCCATCGGGGTCGGCGCGGAGTTGCGAACGTGATCGGTATCAAGCTTTATCGCATGACCTGACGGCGTCGTGACAATAAAGACATTGTCGCCCTGCATCTGCACAATCGCTTTGGGATCCTCAATACTCATAAGGCTTATCTCCTACTGACGAGCATACCATACAGGTTAAGCCGGATGAGGCTCAGCTTTGGACTCCACTCCAGGACTACCTCTAACTACAACGCTGGCAACCCAGAAGGCTCGCTTATTCTCAGCGGCATAGTTTTTGTAGTAGTCAATCTTGCGTCCAGTAGTTCTTTTTGTCCCGAAAGTGTGGCAGAGGACATTGTTGGCGTGGTGTTGAAATCTTAGCATTGGGAGATAACTATCGACCAATGGTCTTACTTGAAAAACTTTGGAGGAAAGAAAATGATTGTAGTTAGAAAGACACTTGTCGCGATCGTCGCGGTCATCCTTTTATCCGCTGGAGCTTCGTTGACTCAAGCTCAGGGTCAGGACTACCGCGGAACGTTTCGCACGGTGCGGCAACTTATTTTGAAAATTGATAATCGGGCCGGCGTGTTTGGCAACAACATGCGGACCGCGTTGGCGTCGAACACCTACGGAAACAACCGGGAAGAGAACATGGGCAATCTGGTGCAGGAGTTTGACGATTCTGCCAGCCGCCTGCGCGGACAGTTTGACAATAGGCGGTCAACGACGTTGCAGGCGCAGGAAGTTTTGAACATCGGGTCGCGAATTGATCGCTTCATGCGAAGAAATACGATCAATGCTGCAACAACCCGAGACTGGACCAATCTTCGTCTCGACCTAACTCAGTTGGCACGCGCTTACAATGTGGCGTTCCCAACGATGGGCCGCAACAATCCTGGCACCACTCCAGCTTATCCCGGAACGGGACAGTATTCGAATCGCCTGACGGGAACCTATCGACTTGACACAACTAAGAGTGACGATCCCCACGCGGCCGCTGACCGGGCCACCCAGTCGCTGGCCTATGGCAACCGCTCCCGAGTGCGTGAGGAACTAGTTGCCCGCCTCGAATCACCTGATCAGCTCGCAATCGACGTCCGTGGCCGCGACGTGACCATAGGCTCTTCGCGGGCGCCGCAAATCAGCTTTACAGCGGATGGCGTTCAACGAGTTGAGAATACCGGCAACGGTCGCACAACTCGTGCGAGCGCGACTCTTAATGCCGAGCAGTTGACTATTAGTTCGACGGGCGACCTTGCGAACGAATTCAACGTAACATTCAATCCGATTGATAACGGCAGCCGACTTAGTGTTACTCGCCGAGTCTATGTCACAGGTCTTTCACGGCAAGTCGCGGTGCAGAGCATTTACGAAAAGACGGCTGACATCGCTCGTTTTGACATAAATACTGGACCACAGAGCTATCCAACTACCACGACCTCAGGCACCGACTTTATCGTACCGAATGGCGAAACGTTGGTGGCGGTGCTCAACGATGAAGTGTCTACGGCGAATGCCAGAGAGGGCGACGGTTTCACACTAACGGTGCGACAGCCATCGAACCTTGAAGGCGCGACGATTCAAGGTCGAGTGTCCCAGCTGGAACGCAGCGGTCGAGTAACGGGTCGTTCGCAGATGACATTAAACTTCGATAGCATCCGTCTCCGAGACGGCAGATCTTATCGCTTCGCAGGTATCCTCGAATCAGTGAGGACCGCGCAGGGAGATACGGTCAGAATAGACAATGAAGGCTCAGTCAGAGATGACAGTCAAACTACCAAGACCGCACAACGAGCGGCAATCGGTACGGCAGTCGGTGCCATCATTGGCGCAATCGCGGGCGGCGGCAAAGGCGCTGCAATCGGTGCCATCGTCGGAGCGGGAGGTGGTGCCGGATCTGTTTATGTTCAGGGTCGCGATGATCTGGAATTGACTCGGGGCTCGGAACTAACGATTCGCGCTTCTGGACCACGTTAAGATCTCCACTATGGTGATCGATAAAGATGAGGCCGGTTACGAAAGTTACCGGCCCTTCATTTTCGTCTTCAAACAGAAGATGTATGTTATTATTTTGAGCTCGAATCCTCACATTGTACTCGGATCCTTCGAAGGTGCCACTGCCTAACGCTTTGGCCCGTGCCCTTTTTGCTAAACGTGGGAGGCCTGTACATGCCAATAGTCCTGATTGTAGACGACGACGAGGCGATTCGCGACAATCTTTTTGAGCTTCTCTCCGAGACTTATATATGCCAAACCGCCGAAACAGCTGAACAGGCATTGGCCAGGCTTGAGACTGACACGTACGACGTCGTCCTGACGGATATTTCGATGCCGGGCTTAAGCGGATTGGAACTTCTTGGGCACGTACGGCAGAAATTTCCAAACACTCCGGTCATAATCATTTCGGGTATCAGTGATCAGGAACACGCTCAGGGTCTAATCAAGCTTGGAGCTTTCGATTTTCTGTTGAAGCCGTTTAGTCTCGAAGTAGTTGAGAAAAGTGTGACGAGGGCTATGGCGTATCGCAGGCGTTTGCTTGAAAATTCTATGACTGAAGAGACCACTTAGGCCGATTCGACGAGAAGATTGTGAACGGTGAGTTTCTCTAGCGCCGCCGGACGAGCGCAGCACCTCACGCCGCAACTATTGAGAGAACTGCTCGTTTAACCGGCACGTCACGTCGTCGAATAATGTCCTCGGCCAACTCGCTAATTCGGTGTGCTGTGAAGGGCTTGGTAATCACCCAATCAACCCGAGCTTCCTTCTGTTCATTCGAGCCAACAGCCTCTCCCCAGCCGGTAATCACGGCGATCGGGATTGTTTCGTTGCGCTTACGGATGACGTGAGCAAGTTCCCAACCACTCATTCCCGGCATACCAACGTCTGTGAAAATGGCGTCGAATTGATGCGCTTCGAAAAGCCCAAGCGCCTCACGCCCTCCCGGCGCCAGGTAAACTCTGCAACCTTCGCTTTCAAGCAGGTCGCGCAATAGTTCGCGTATTGATTCTTCGTCGTCTACCACCAAAATCTTGGGTTGATTGTGACCGAATGCACGCGAGGCAATAGTCTTTTGTTTTTCGTTAAGGAGCTTTCGACGTTCCGGTTGCGACAGAATCGAATCTTCCACAACTTTTGCCTTGGGCAGGCTTATCTTAAATTTTGTACCGGCACCAGTCTCTGACTCAACCTCGACAGAACCTTCGTGTCTCCTAATGATTCCGAAGCTTACGGCCAAGCCCAAGCCCATACCAGCCTTACCCTTCGTGGTGAAAAAGGGGTCAAAGATTCGCGACTTAACTTCAGGCGCCATACCCGTGCCAGTATCGCCAACTGAGATGACTACAGAATCCTCAACATCCTCTGCGGCCAAAGTGAGTTGGCCGCCTTCCGGCATTGCATCGATTGCGTTAAAGACCATATTGACAAGGACTTCGCGTAATTCGGATTCATCACCCATGACTTTTGCTTTCGAACGAATTTGTAGATCAAGGCTAATTTGGACATTCGAGGCCTCCGCGCGGTCCTTCCATCGCGGCCGTGTTACCTCACTTACATCGAAAAGTATGTGGTCAATGGAAACCGGTTCAAAATCATGGTCTCGCCGCTGGCGTGCGAAATCCTGGATTCGTTTCACGGTCTTCGCGCCATCCTCGGCAGTTTTGATGATGATGTTGAGCCCACGGTTAATCTTTTCCGGATCATTTGTCCGAAGCATTAACTGCGCGCGCCCCAAAATGCCGGCGAGCGTGTTATTAAAATCGTGAGCCACTCCGGATGCCAACTCGCCCACCGCAGAAAGCTTTTCGATTTGTGAGAACTGTTCCCTGATCCGTTCTTGCTCTGCGATGTAATGCGAGAGCTCCTGAACGTGGCGTTGTGCCTGTTCAGCTTGTGCGGCGGATGCCTCAACGTTTTGAAGATAGGTACGGTAAGTGAAAAATACGATTGCAATGATAGGGATCGTTATGATCAGCGCGTAGAATCCAAATTGGCTGATAAGCTTTGCGATCACGGCGGCGGCTGATGCGCCGGTGAAATAAGTGATGGATGTCCAAAGGTAGTGTTTTTTCCACGTTTGCCAGATTGGTCGGCCGGCTTGAAGTGCACCGCAGATTGCGACGATACCGGAGTTTGATACGTATTGGATGAGGGCCATAAGAACCATGGCCGTAATGAATTTCGTCGATAATGGGCCCGCCCCCAGTGAAACAACGTCTCCGAATGCGAAATGTAACGAGTACGACGTGACGCAGGCGGACAAAGCTGCGCATCCCCAGTTGAAGAAAACAGTTGAGCGCTTGTGGCAAAATCGAAACGAAGACAGAAACGCTTCGGTGGCCGCCATCATGATCGCGACCTCATAACCATAGAGCAAGAGAGTCAGAAAGATGAAAGTGTCTGAAACCGAGATCTGAGAATCAAAGTGTGGAATCCTGATAGATATTCTAGAACTAAGGAAGATTGTTAATACGGCAATGACTGCAAGTTTGAGGTCGAATAATTTCAGATCCAGCCGGTAGCCTGCCGTCAAATAGATCAGCCCACCCGAACAGATGGTGACCCATAGATAAGTGCTTGCTAACTTCTTCTTGTTAATTTCTGAATTGAATGACATGACTCGGGGTAAGTTCACTTAGTCTGCAAACGCCAATTCTCTCCAGAATATTTCCTCATTTTGAGGATTGTGTGCACCGGAAAAAGACGTTGAGTTCTCGGCTAGCGTAGTTAACATCTGACAGTTGTCCTCTTTGCCGACTCCGACAGATGCACACGCCAAAACGTCTCGCATTCTTACCTGACCGAGGAGAGTTTCGAGATAACATCGAAACTGATGAAGTACCGTCCCCAGCTCACTTGGCTGCATTTTCGGGATCTTAATCATTTCGCAAAAACTCTCAAATTGCGGCCAATCGGTGTACATCAGGTACTCCAGGCTCTCGCAGCGAAACTTTTCCAGACGGTCTATCAGCGTCGTGAGGACGGGCTCCCCCCCAATCTGTTCGGAATACTCAATCAGCTTAATTATTTCGGGCAGATCCTGGCAAAGTTGAAGTGATTGCCGGTAGCGCATGTCTGAATTGTTGAAAAGTCTAGCCCCGATGAGTTTGGGATCAAAGAGCATCGCTAGAGTGATGGTTGATTGTTGGAGGCAGTTATTGAGTATGTTGTGAGCCCGATATAGCTTGCCCACGACTACCTGGGCAGGCTTGTCCGAAATGGAACTTCCTGGACCACTCTCGAACACTCTTTGCAAATCGTGATTTACAGCAAACGTGATGCCGTCAAGCGTGTCACCTAATTCTTCAGTCAGCACATTGGAGTTCATTGCGTCAGTTCGGATGAACCCTACAAGCCTACGCGCCTCGTCGTGTATAAGTTGAAATAAGGCAAAAGTCTGTTCTGCCACATCAACCTGACGCCAGTAATTTTCAATTAGATCTAAGCATTCCAGCAGTCGAAGGAGATCCTGAAATACTGTCTCAACGATTTGTTTGACTTCCGGAGAATCAATTTGCTGCACCACTCGATCTATGTGGGAGCGGCAGGTGGCTGGCTCAGGCGCGGAAAGATTCGCGACTGGAGCAAGTTCTAGATGTCGAGTAATGACACCCGAATCCGCCGGTGTTGACTGATTTGAGATAAGCTTGGTTGAGATCATTTCCGCACGCTTACACTCCGAAGGAGGGGTAACTACATTAGGAAGATCGTGTCATAGACGGCGCGACGCTTATAGCCGGCCCGCTGATAGAAATTTAGGGCTTTCGTATTCTTCTCGTTTACAAGAACGCAGACCGACTGGGTTCGAGATAGCAACTGGCGAGCAAGTTGCGATATGCAGCGCAAGCCGTAGCCTTGAGAACGCCGCTCTTCGTTGGTCCAAATACCCTCAAGATAAATTACTGAGGAAGTATCGGATACGATGTCTGCCTTGAAGATAAGCTTTCCGTCTTCAACCGAAACCCAAGTCCGACCTTGTTCAATGCGGCGAGCGCACCGCTCGCGAAAGCCTTTCGGGTCTCGCTCCAATGGGTTTACGCCGCTCTCGTCAAAAGCCATTTGGGCTTGTACGGGCAGAATGAGCTCAAGATCAGAAGCGGTCGCAAGCCGGAGGCTTGGGACCTCTGCTCGAGCTTCGACTGGCCAACGCAGTTCAAAGAGCAGTTCACGGCATGCGAGCCGCATATCCTGACCGGCTTCGGCATAGTAATTCCAAAACTCATCTATGCGTTCCTTTTCACCCATGATCAGATGACCGGTCGTGCATGTCTGTGCGATTTCCGCGAAGGCTTGGAGGGCCCGGTCAGAGGTGGTTTCCATTAAGGTTGCATGGCCGATTAAGGCGACGCCTTCGAGTTGGCCCTGGACGTTGCGGCAACCGTAGAAGGTGCCTCGGTTGAGTGAGTTCACCAGGCCGTTGTCATGAATGAGGCCCACCATCGCCACCGTGTGAATCGGACGCCGGGCCAGAAAGTCGAGGACTTCTCTTTCATGGCTCGCGTTCAGCGTGGCAACCTGGACCATACGTTGGTCAGGAGAAAGTTGCCGATAGGGCGCTTTGACTGTTGCGGCTGCGTTTAGTTGATGCATGGAGTTATCTTTCGATGGGGCGTTGATGAGTTCTGATTAACTGTGCTCGTCTATTATTCACCAAGATAGTCGATGCCAGTGTCAGGCACGCACTCCATACCTTCAGTTATATCTCCACCGTTCAGTGCCGTGAAAGCCTGGAGGATTGCGTCGGCTAAAAGAACACCGTCGGCGAGTAACACACCGTCGCTGAGTAGAACCCCATCACTAAGTAGAACTCCATCACTAAGCAGTACTCCATCACTAAGCAGTACTCCGGTCGGCAGGAAGTGACCTCCACCATACATCGTAGTGCCGTTGCTAATGGGAATGCTGTCTGATAACAACACGCCGTCGCTGAGCAACACACCGTCGCTGAGCAGAACTCCATCACTCAAAAGAACGCCATCGCTGAGAAGAACCCCGAGGCCATAAACCCTCTGGTAGTTGGTAATCAAGGATCCACCCCTTGCGTGCGTCCTGCCAACAATGATCCCCTGTGACCACGGGAAGGTGTAGTTTGCGATAGTGGACAGAGGTGTCGGAGGTGTCGCCGGCACAGGGACACCGAGTAGTGTCGTGGTTGTCAGCAGAGGAGCGCCAAGTAGTGTTGCTGAGGTGAGATCTGTGCGAACCAGCTTTGCCAGTCGGACAGCACCGTCAATGTTCAGCTCCCCAGCACCTTGCTCCAACATATTGAATCCGGAAAGCTGCTGCGCTGAATACATAAGGGTCGCTTTGACCATGTTCGGTGTCAATTGCGGATTCGCCTGCAAGAGCAATGCAGCCGCGCCCGCCACCATTGGAGTGGCCATCGAAGTACCACTGAGCATCATCTCTTCTCGCTCGGGATTGTTACTTACGTTGGCATCCAGAGAAGGATTCTGGGCTACCAGCAGATTGTTCGGCGATTGGACAGAGACAATCTTATTGCCGGGTGCGGAAATTTCCGGTTTGATGACGTTATCGTAGTGCTTGACGCCACTTAGATCTGTCCAAAAGCTCCGTGTCGGACCGCGTGAGCTATAGGTTGCGATGGAATCATCAGCACGGTTATCGGTGCCCTTGCTATCTACGGCGCCAACTGTAATCACAGATGGTTCATTGCCGGGCGAATGTATATGTCCATAAACCTTGTTACCCTGGCTGTTCTTACCATTGTTCCCAGCCGCAGCCACAACCACGATACCGGCGTCGACAAGGCGCCGAGAAGCGATACAGAGTGGGTCAGTCTGATAAGAGTTGACGGCCGCCATGCCCAAGCTCATGTTAACTACTCGGATGTTGTTGATCGAGCGATTGGTCATGATCCAATCGAGTGCGGCCAGCACTGCCGACACGCTACCGATGCCCTGAGAATTGAGAACGCGGAGGTTAATGACATTCGCATTCGTTGCGATGCCCATGTATTTGCCATTTGAGATCCGGCCATTTGCGGCAGCGGCGGCTGCCACATGCGAACCGTGACCGAATGGGTCATCAGTTCGACCCTCGCCAGTGAAGTCCTGGCTAACAATAACGCGCGACCCGCCTTGAATCTTCTCAAAAGAGTCATGGGCATTGAAGATCCCCGAGTCCAAAACCGCAATAGCGATCCCGGTTCCATTCAATGCACTTCCACCAGGCCCCATCGATCGAACATTGTCGGCACCTGTTGTCCGAGACACGTGTCCGCCAAACGACCTGACCTCGCTGTCCAATGAAGCAAATTCAACTTCGGGGAAGGACGCCAGTGAGTCCACCACACTTGCCGGCAGTTCAACTGCCAGTGTATTAAAACTAGTAAAGCTTCTCTTGACCTTTACTCCATTTCCTTGGAGCAGCGCTTTAAGAGGACCGCTAATTCGACTATTAAGCTGGACAATAACTTTAACGACATCTCGGCCAGCGTTCTTGCTCATCTTCTCGCGAAGATCCGAAGCGACCCGGTCCTTGCGGCCTTTGGCCGATTCAGACTGTCCCGCTTTGGGAGCGGCCTTGGCCTTATCGTCCCGAATAATACCGGCGCACAGCGAAAGCGCCAGGGACAAACAAGTCAGCCAAGTCAATGCAATTGAGGTTTTGTTTCTTTTCATGATTTTCCTTCGAGCGGTCTTCGTTAGTTTTGAATCGCCACGGTCGCACGATAATCCCGGGCGCGGCTCATTTGGCAACGACTGTGCCATCGGGGTTCAATCGTACGAAGTGCCTGTTAGTCTTGGACTTAGGGTGATTTCAATCAGGAGTGGTCTTGGAAGGGGGTCATCTGACAGGTCAGGCTGACTCAGCGACCGCTTCAATTTGATAGGATGGCCAGCGTGCCGCAAAGCCAACTGCCCGAAGAGATCGAAATCTACCGTGACCGTTCGTGGTGCCGCGAGGCTGAATTGCAAATTGAGGAGGTTTTGGCTGCTGAGAGGCTGATTGACCGCGTCGGCTTTTGTTCGGTTCTAACAGATGCGCGCCGTCCGGGACCCTCCTTGTATATCGCCGTGTGCGGGCGAAGGGATGCACACATGCCACGAAATGTTCAGAAGGATCCAGAGTGCAGTCTCACCTGGACCATAAAAGACGAAGTCATCAGACGGGGTCGAGTCTATTACGGCAAGCTGCGGGGAAGTCGATCGGTCTTCATCTCGCGAAAATTGGTTCCCCATTTTAACGCTGTCTGGGGCATTACTCGGAAAAAAGAGCCCGTAGTTCTATCGCAGCCGGCGCAGGATATACTCAAAGTGCTTCATAAAGAATGGGACTTGGCAACACGAGACCTTCGAGCCGCAAGTGGGATCACCGACAGAATTGCCTTTAATAAGGGGCTTGACGAACTCCAAAGGGTTTTGAAAGTGATTCCAAGCGAAGTTGTATACCAGCCGATTTTCACATACATATGGTCGCTGGCTGAAGGCAGATTTCACAACGAGTTGTCGCAGACCATAGGCAAGGAAGACGCGCTGAAAGAGATTGCCCGAACTTACCTCAGCGGCGCCGGCATGACTGTGCGGGGCGAGCTTGCGCGCGTCACGGGGTTGTCAAAACCAGAGGCCGGTATCGGTAACTGGGCGCTTGTCGATGAAGGATTTGCGACGCGGTTAGCGCCCGGGGTTTATCGTCTGAAAGAACTGCCATAGATTCAGGGTAGGTTTTGCGATGTGTCGGACGACGTGCTGGACCTTTGAGGAAAACTGTCAAGTTTGACTTGTTCTATCTCCCGTATCGCTTCTTGTTCGAGGCTGGCCATCTCGAGCGCCAGCGGAAACTGATCTTGCGAAGCCGTCAGCCGCCGCAACATCAGATCAGTTTCATTTTTGCTAAGACTGCGATTAGCTGCCGCTTCGATTGTCTGGAGTCGCGCTTTGGCCTCAGATGAGCGAACAGTCGCTTCGTGGAGCAGACCTTCAAATCGTTGACGATCCGAGAGCAGGTCGTTCAGGAGTGAAGTAGTATCCACACCTCGAATATTGCCGCTACGGTTACGCTGCCTCTCCACTCTCAATATCTCTGCCCGTGCCTTGGCGACTATCCTGGTTGCAGTTAGGCGTGCAGCTAGCGTTTCGCAATAGGCATCTGCTAACAACGCGTTCTTGCCTTTAAGTTCGCGCCAAATCTTGCGCTCTTCTGAAGAAAGTTCCGAAGTGAACCAGACGACCTCGTCGGCGGTTATCCCGTCGGCGGCGAGGTGGTCACGCAATCGGCCATGCCAGCGCCTGCGATATAGCAAAAGCAGGATTAGGAGAAACAGTCCGGCAACTAAACCCACTCCCATCGAAACAAAGGAAAGAAGAAGATAAATTGCGGCGGAATCGGTGGTAACGGAAGTTAGGAATAACAGAACGAAAAAGACCGGCAAAGGAACAGTGACGAGTACAAACGAGAGCCAGGGAGTCCAGCTCAATAACCGCGCGATTCTTTCATCGCGCGCTTTTATTTTTCCAGGTGTTATCTGAGACATGCATTCATTTCGGCATCATTTAAGTTCATAGTCGCAGCTGATCTTAGCTGCTAAGCGTCTGCTTCGCCAGCTTAGGTGATCTGCGACAAGCCCTCTAGAGCCGATGCCTGTATAATGCCATTAGACCTTAGTGCGAAAAGGAGTAGATATGAAGCCAGTTCAAACATGGAGAGCAATTGCCAGTGTTTTTGCACTAGTCTTCTTTATCGGTTCGGCTGATCACAACGGACGTGGATTTGCTCAATCGCCCAGTAGTTCTTCCCTCCGAGTGGCCAACGTTTCTGGCCGGCCCGTGACAATTCCTGTGACCATTCGCCTGAAAGGAAGGACAGCTCCCCGCGAGCTGGAACTTCAAACGGTGGAATTGAATATCAGTGAGGATGGTGAGCCTCAAACACGTCTTTCCATTCGATCGAGAATAAATGCGCCGATAAATCTAATTGTGCTCATTCAGGATGATCTCGTTTCATCCATAGGCCTGGAGATAAAGGGGCTCAGCGAGTTCATCCGCCGGTTGCCGCGGGGCTCTCGGGTATTAGTGGGTTATTTGCGGGCGGGTAGTATGCAAGTGCGTCACAAGTTTACCGCTGACCTAGATAGGGCGGCCAGGTCTCTCCGGCCACCCATCGGCGTAGCGAGCGCCGCACCATACAATCCTTATGTTGAGGTGATCGAAGCACTCAGACGGTTTGATTCGCAACCTGCTGGACGCCGAGCGATTCTGCTGGTCTCAGATGGACTGGATATCTCGCAGGGCGACTTCTCGAGTTCGGCAGGACAAAGTTTCGATCTGCAACGCGCGATAGATGAAGCTCAACGGCGCAGCGTAGCCATATATTCATTTTTCGCGCCCACAGTGACATCCTCAACGGGCGGAAACTTAATATCACAGGGTCAGAGTTCGCTTAATAGATTATCTGAAGAAACTGGAGGACACGCTTTTTTTCAAGGCTTAGGTGTGCCAACGAGTTTCGATCCATTCATCAAAGAATTAAGCCTGACACTTGATAGACAAATAGCACTTACATATCTTTCCACTCATCCACGAAACGGTTTCCACCGAATAAAAATCATCTCTTCAACACCCGACGTCGAACTGGATTATCCATCGGGTTATACGCGTAAGTAAGAAGAAGCAGCTTCGGCGTCCTCGAAGAGGGGCTACTGGACGGTGGCAGGTAGTAGAGAACCGCGCCGGTCGGTGGCAGTCGCCCAACCATCCGCCAGCCGACCAATCATTCCGTGAAAGTGGATCTCGCCTTCTGAAAGGACTACCACTACATCACCGGCATGATATTGCGGATTGTCCAATTGGAACCGAACGACGGTAGCCTGACCGTTCTCTTGCTCCAGCGTTTCATAAGCGAATTCATCTGCATAGACTACATAAGTCTGTGAATTGTTTGCAGTTCTTTGCTCGTCGGGCACGTTATCTCCTTAAAACTAGTTCTAAATAACCAGGTCAGGGCCACCCGTCACAATATGATTAGAACC
Organism: Pyrinomonadaceae bacterium; assembly: GCA_051004635.1. GTDB lineage: Bacteria > Acidobacteriota > Blastocatellia > Pyrinomonadales > Pyrinomonadaceae > PSRF01. Next base: position 7,291 of record JBPCKD010000173.1, on the reverse strand, counting down.
GCTACCCATTATTTCCCAAAGCTGAGCAATCGGCAACAGGGCGCCTTGAGCTGACGTTGCAACGCGGGCGAATAAATTCGGATGTTAAGTCTGCGGTGCTCCGCTTTTACTGATGGCCCAAGTTGTTCATAATTAACTCCGAAACGCGTAACCGGGACTTGAAGGAGATGACCGACTCATGCTTTCCAAAACTTTTACGCTTCTGTTTCTGTGTGTGATTCTGCTTCCTATATGTGGCCAGGCCCAGATAACCGCAATTAGAGCTGGACGGATCGTGGATCCGGATGCGGGCAAAACCGAAGCCAATCAGATTATTTTGATCGAGAAGGGAAAGATTACGGCCATCGGCCCGGGCCTTAGCATTCCCGCGGGCGCCTCAGTCATTGATCTTTCGCGCTTCACGGTGCTTCCGGGATTATTTGACGCCCACACACATCTCTGCATGACCGTTAAAAAGGAGCGAGACAACGGCCGCTATTTCTACACGACGCTCAACGATCCGGATTCATTTCGTGCGATCGAAGGAGTGGCCAACGCACGCGCGATGCTGGACTCGGGGTTCACCACTGTTCGCGATGTTGGCAATGAGGGCAACTACGCGTGCAGCAGTCTGCGTCGGGCAATTCAAATAGGTCTGGTTCCGGGCCCGACGATTGTCAACGCAGGCCGTATCATCGCTCCCTATGGTGGCCAGTTTCAGCTCCAGCAGGACAAACCCAGGCTAGGTGAGCCGGAGTATTACTACGCCGATACGCGCGACGAGATGGTTAAAGCCATTCGTGAGAATGTTCATTATGGCGCGCGCGTCATAAAGATCGTTGTTGATGACCAAAGGTACATCTACTCGGTGGATGATATTCGCTTCATGATCGATGAAGCAGGCCGAGCGGGCTTGAAACTGGCGGCTCATTGTTGGACGCATCAGGGCGCGCACAACGCCGCGCTCGCGGGTGTGGCCTCCATTGAACACGGCTTCGACATGACGGACGAGGACCTGAAGTTAGCCAAGAAGAACAACGTAACACTCGTCGGGACAGAGTATCTCGCTATCACAATCCCGGGAACTCACAATCGCTGGATCGATCGTTTGCGTCGGGCATACAAGATCGGCGTGCCGCTCGTTTATGGAACCGATGTGATTGACGCCGTCGAGGGGCAGACGCGCGGCTCATTGTCGATTTCCGGAATCGATCCATGGATTGAGGCCCGTGTTCCTGCCTCGGCCCTTCTAAAGGCAATGACCATCGATGCCGCACGCCTCCTGGGGATAGAAAAAGATCGCGGCCAGCTTCGTGTGGGCTTGGCCGCTGACATCATCGCCACAGCTGAGAACCCAATTGAAAATGCAAACGCACTCAAGCGCGTTTCGTTTGTAATGAAAGATGGCGTTGTAATCAAGCAAGTCCAATAGTAGGGCGCCTTCGTTTTTTATGGCTCAGCCCCCGAAAGTAAAGACGATCTATCAAGAATCAAAGCGCCGGTCTATGGCTTTTATGCTGGAAACGACGCGCGCATCAACGCGACACTTCCAAAGACCATCGAGATGATGAAGGAGCTGGGGAAGAAGTATGAGTCAGTAACTATGAAGGCGCCGGCCACGGTTTTATGCGCGCGGGAGATGCACCAGAACCCAAAGCACCCGAGCCAAAGGGTGACAAGGAAGCCGACGAAAAAGGCGCCGCGGATTATCAAAAGGCCTTGACTGCTTACAAGGCTAACAAGAAGGCGCGCGATGAAGCATGGGTGAGATGGAAGGCAATCCTCGGAACGCTGTAAGGACATCGTTCGCGATGACCGATACTGCGCGAATGACAAAGCGTTTCCGTGAAGCTATCAAGCCCATACTCATAAGTGGATCTCTTTGACTTAGCAGAAGGGAGTAGAGAGCCTCAGGGCTTCTCCTCATCCTGGTTACTGGGATCCATGAACTTGGAAATACTCGCGATTGTTTCCTCGGGTTTCTCTTCTTGCGGGATGTGCCCGCACTCTTCGAACACTTCAAGCTTGGAATCCGGAAGAGCCTGATCCAGTAGCTCTCCTACTCTGAGCGGGATAACACCATCATGCCTGCCCCACAAGATCAATGTCGGAACAGTGATGTTCTTAAGCTTTCTGATGATCTCGTCACTGTTCGACGGGATGCAATGCCTCGCTGTTTGCAGCAACGCATTTCGGCCACCCTCACTAGCAAGTGGATCGGCATATGCTTTAACTTGCTGCTCGGTGATCTTATTCTTGTCGTAATAGGAAGCCTTCAAGACAAACCTCGCAGCGAGCTTGCTTGGCCCTGAATAGACGATTAGCTTGCCGAGAAAAGATCTCATCAGCTTGAGATATCCGGGTAAATATTCTTTATATGCGCCAGCGTCGATTAAGACGAGTTTTGATAATCTCGTAGGATCTTGTTCACAGAGTCTCAGAGCGACAAGGAGAGCAATCCCACCACCGAGAGAGTTTCCGACGAGTGTCAACTTCGTAAGATCGTCCTTAAGAATAATTTTGTAAACATCGTCCGCGTGTTGTTCGATAGAGTAATTTTTGTTGGCAGGCTTGGGTGACGATCCAAAACCCCTGAGATCGACTAGTATTAGTTTGTTCTTCTGCGAGAAAGGACTGATGAAGTGGCGCCATGTAAATATGTTGGCGCCTAAGCCGTGTACACAAAGTATTGGATCGCCGATACCATATTCCTCGCGGTGAAGATCAAGAGCGAACGGCGTTTTGGGGGAACTCATCCTTACTGAGACTGAAGGCTGGGGCGGCTAGTGGGGCTCGAACCCACGACCTCTAGATCCACAATCTTGTATATACCATTCCGCCCTGTTTCGTTTCTTCCGTTTTATCAGGCTTTCAAGACACGACGATACTACCCTGTCATGGTCTATTCCGACCAGTTGGCACACAAATTGGCACACAGACCTAGAAAAGTGCCCCTTTTTTAGTTATGGAGATTTATGGCGGTTTTCGGCGGAAATAATTCTAGGTTTCTGGGTCCACCACTATAGAGAGACCCAGAAAAACAGAAAACCCAGAATCTTTGATTTCACGCCATTCGGGTGGTTTCGTCATCCGGCGCGGCGCGGTACGCATTACCGTCGGGCCGGTCGCTCTATCTCAATTCCCAAAAAGGTCTTCATCAGCTTCATAGCTTCGGGTTCTTTACCTGCCAGAATTAAGGCTTTGATTTCGTCCAGCTTCGAGCGTCGCTGCTCGGCAATTTCAAGGGCCGCTTCTAGCAGTCCAGCGGATTGCGCTTCACTCAGATCAGTTTGTTCCTTGTGCTTCATGTGTTCTTCCTCCTTTAGGGGTAACTTGCATGGGAAGGGCCGCGCCAAGGTTGGGATTCCTCGACGCGGCCAATTAGGGTTAGGGCGGCCTGCTTCAGAGCTCGGGCAACTCGCTTCGCAGAAGCTGGATTTGAGCATCCACCGCATCACTATCCTCTTCCATCAGCCGTGCGAAGGCGACATTCTTTGAGATCAGGGAAATATTGTCAGCCTGGGTTGGCCGGCGCTGAATCTCGTCCATCAAGAGCAGCACGGACTTGGATCTTGAATACGGATCATCACCACAGGAACAGGTGACGCGGGCGAGGTGTTCGATCTGTGTGTCGGTCAGTTGTGCGTATTGTTGCGCTTGCTTTCTTGTTTGTCGAGAGTTAGGCATGGCTCACCTCCGTCTCATTCTCTTCGGCGATCTTCGAGTGAACCAGTATTTTGACAATCATCGGCGGAGTAACGATTAGCTTTCCCCATATGTCGCCCGAGTTGGAATGCAGGAAGTCGTAAACCAAGTTTTTAAGATCCGCCGGCGTGGCCGGATTCGAGCAAATCTCCTCGATTGCGTTTGCCAGACGGATCCAGTCCGGATGGGCGTCCATTTCCTTGCGGGCTTCGTCGGCCGCGGCACCGTAGAGCTCGAGCTCTCTACCGTTCGGAAGTGTCACCGTCACGTAGTCCGGCTCGCGATCGTTGGATATCTCATCCCAACTCAGAAGTTTGGTCTTGAGAAACAGAGGCTCAAGGTTCTCAGCGTTGTAGTTTCCCACTTCTTGATCGTCCGGCATCTCTGGCCTGGGTAGCCCAAAGTGCTCAAAAGCGCGATCAAGCGCAGTGAGCATCAAGTTGCTTAGGAAGTCCGGCGAGTCGGTGTTTAGAAAATCCTCGACATGCTTTGCCTCTGCCTTTGCTCGCTGGAGTTCCGTCTCACTTACGTGTAGAGCGTGCGTGTTATTATTTTTATGCATTTTCAATCCTTCCAGTTTAAGGGTTGGGAGTGTAAGGGCCGGTCGGGTGTTCTAGCACCCTGTCGGCCCGCTTCCTGAAGGCTAAACTATACCGCACGGGGAATAGGAAAAGCAACCTCTTGCGGTATAGTTTTATTCAGCGTAAAATCAGCTCCGTGAAAACACTAACCACCACGGAAGCCAGCGCGCGGCTTGGTGTAAGCCCCCGTCGCGTTCGCGCTCTGATAAGTGCCGGACAGCTGCCGGCGGATAAGAAGGGGCGGGACTACTTCGTCGACCCGAAGGATCTGGCGCTGGTAAAGAATCGCAAGCCCGGCCGACCTTCCAACGAAGTTGCCGCCAAACGCAAGAGCAAATAGACTCTGCGCATGAAAACGCTAATCGTTACCTTGCTCGCCGTGGTGTCTGCTCATGCTCAGAACTCATCAAGCCCACTAATACAATCAAGCGAGCCCTTCACGTCGAACGCCACGATTCGACTAAAACCTGACCCGCTATGCGCCTCAATGCGAGACACTGAGCGGGAGTCTATAACGGCGCTAGAAAATCTGGTTCGGCTCAAGGGCGACACTGCTATCGCCACTCCTTCTACGACTCGCGCCAAGGCTCTAAAATCTTGCGCAGAGCGTGGCCCACTAAAAGTGGAAGAAGGTCTACTTAATGGAGTTGCCTTTCATTTTTATTATTCAGACGGCAGCGGAACCTTTGCTGGCGACGCGTCCAACTCCACAAAGTACGGCGACGGTGTATGGATGGTCGGTTGTGAGAAGGATGCCATCACAGATGAAAAATCATGCTACCTGGACCGTGGGGATCTTAGAGTTTGGGCCGATGGCCGTGGGCGGTCTGAGATTTACGTCGGGAGCAATCATTACCCAGGATCAGCTGTAATCATCAGAATTGACCGCTCCGCCCCACTCGCCATCAACTCCAGCAGGTTCAATGGATCGTTCGGGTATCGTACAAGCCCGGCAATTATCCAAAGGGTTGCGAGTGCTAAAACCATCACCACGCGTTATCAGAAATGGCCGTATACCGACTACGAAGATCAGACCCTAAGCACTTACGGATTTAAGGAAGCGCTGGCGTACATCAGGTGGGCAGTCAGACACGTTAGGTAGGATCCCCCCGTTTCCGGCCTTGACCGCCTATGAGAGTAGAAGTTATTCCCGGCGATAGCGGCGGAGAAGAAACTTTGAAATACGGTAAAACGACTCGGCTGCCGTGTGGATGACCCGGCGAGAGACAAAGAAACGCGGTTACGTTTGCCTACAAGTTCGTGTGCAGCACCAGATAGTTGTCCGATGCTAGCGAGACTCACCCCACATGCTTGAGCCAAGGAGATCTTTCCATCGAGCGTTTGGTACTGCTCTATTAGTGTGTTGCTATTCGTCTGCGGGTCTGGCTGCGGCTTCTGCGGCTTCATCTTCTGCGGGTCGCGCGAACAGTGCTCTCTCTTCTGGAGTTAGCATGTAATTATCTGTCGTCACAACATACCGGCCAAAGAAGAATCCTATCCGGTACTGCAAGTCTCCGACGGCTTCTTCAGTTAATCGCAGAATACGATTCTCGACCAAGTATTCAAGGTTTTCTGGTGTCTTGCGAATCGTGTGTAGCTCTAAGAGAGAGGCTATCGATTTGGGAAACCCAAGATCAGGCGCTTCTTGGAGGTAGTACCAAACAGGTTCTACCCCCGCGCGCTGATAAGTATCCTTAAGATGCTTTGCTTTTTTCTTCGGACTTTTATCCGGTGAGTAACCAGGATCAATCTCATGCGTCAACGGAAAGATGCGCGCGACACAAATAAAATCATCGTTATCAATATTACAGTTTGGCGCGATTACTAGAACTTGAGATTTGAATGCTTGGGCCAAAACCGCCAACTCTTCTTCACTGTCAAACGGTTGAGTTAGGTCTTTCTCGACCTTTTCATTTTGAAGAAGGAACTGAGGGCTGGAAATATCTGTGATGTAGGAAAGAACTACGTTGTTGATAATGTCGCCTTGTGAGAGGCTGGGGTCGTCAATTTGAGCATACATGTATCCGCTAAGTCCTACTGTTTTGGCCGACGCGCACTACGGAAGTAAACAACCTTTTCGCGCGGATAAATCAATTCCTCTCCCGTTTCCACGTCATCTACTTTGGCAAGTTTCAGCGGGCCAGCTTTGCGTGTTTGGGCTGTAAATTTTTGATAGGCTCTCGCTATCCCTGTGGGTTGCGGTTGATGAGCAGACGAATCCGACCATGCAATATAGAGTTGTGGTATTGGCTGGCTAGAACTGCTTGCTTGGGGTGGAAATATGTGAATACTTAACAGCGCCTGCCTTCGCAAGAACGCTTCTATCGCAGCTTCAGCATCGGCACTAAGGCTACCCTTGTATGCGTATCTTTTTGTCATTTGTATCCTTTGCCTGATGTTTTTCCTGCGCCTCAACAACTAAGCTTTCAAGAGTTTTGATTTTGTCATCCAGCCAAACCCTGAGAGACTGCGCGGTAGGAAGATCAATGATCACGTCGGCCTCGACTTCCCGGACTAGCCCACTTCCCTGAAACGTTTCTGGCTGCTTGATTCCTTCCTCTGAGACCACGAAGCTACTAGAATCTGGAATGGCAACCCGTTCGTTGTAGAATGATATGTGAATATCACCTCGCGGGGACAAGCCACCCCAGGCTCCATCAGCATGAATAACCCTAAAAAAGTTGCTTTTCACGTACTTAAAGTTAACCTCATGCTCCTCGTTAGAGGGGTTTTCGGGCTGTTCCGTTGTGTCTTTTTCGGCCATTTTCCCTTATTTTTCGCCTAATCTACAGGGGGTGTAATACCTGCTTCGCAGGAAGATTGTACCATGCAAGGCAATAGCTCCCTAAGTAAAACAAGGGCGAACCGAATCGAAGAATGAATCCGACAAAGTTGTAGTTGCGTATTCCGGGCCATCGTGAGCACCTATTCCGGTTCATCGTGAGCACCCATTCCGGCGCCATCGTGAGCAGCATTCCGGTTCATCGTGAGCACCGTTCCGGGCATCGTGAGCACCATTCCGGACC
>JBPCKD010000172.1:0-11401 GCA_051004635.1 Pyrinomonadaceae bacterium | reverse complement strand
TGCCCTTGTACAGCCGGTAGACAAACCCTCCGGTCATCTGGAACTCCGGCGACATGAAGAATGCTACCGCCGTCGACTCGCGCTGCTTGTCTATACACTGCGGCGCCGTTTGACCAGCAGGTCGTCTGGCCGGGTCGTTGCACTTCTCGATGTTGTCGGTCCAGAAGGCCAGTCCCGGTGCGTCAGGCTCGCGATTCAGGAAGTCGTGATACTGCGACCGCACAAACTCGCCCGAGGTATCAACCGGGTTGGTCGCCGGCTCGGTAAGATCGTCCGTGATACTCAGGACAGCCGTCGAAGGTACTCCAAACACCGCGCCTGCGGTCGGGTTGGAAAGCGTCAGGTCCAGCTTCTCCGTGCCTTCCGCGTAGTTGTCCTGGCTTATCAGCACGTTGAAGGTCTTCGACGTTTCGCCTGCCGCAAACCGCAGCGTGCCTAAAGCCGTGGTAAAGTCGCAGCGCGATGACGCGAGCCCAGCCCCCGGAGACGTACAGGGAATGAAGTCTGCCGGATTGCTGTGATCGCTGCTCGCGTAATCCACCGTCGCCGCCTGCGAGGCGTCACCCGAGCGCTCCACTGTTATCACCCGGAAGCCTGCGCCCTCCGCGACACTGTAGTTGCCCGTGCTGAACCTGATCACCCCGCCTAGTGGGTTGACGGTGATTGTGGCTGTCACCGTGCCGCCACCCAGGCCAGCGTCCGAGGCGCTGGTCGATGCCTGCACGGTGAAGCTGCCGTTGGAGGTGCCAGGAGTGAACTTCAACCCCGCATTCCCTTCGGCAAAGGTGATGAAGTTGCCGTTGTTGATTGCAGTGGTACCGTTGTTCTTGAACAGCGCACCACCCGTGATCCCGGTGATCTTGAAGTGCGTTACTTCAGCTCCGTCGCCCGGGTTGCGCGAGATCACCAGCCCGGAGGTAGTTTGCGTGTTCGCGTTTGTAGCGGCGTTGGTCACCGACGGTGCGTCGGCCACTGGATTGACCGTAAGGAAGAAGATATCGGACATGCTCTGTGCCCCTTTGATCACAGTCACCACAATGATGGCAAAGCCAGACTGGTTCGCCGCGGGTGTAATCGATAGAGTCCGCGTAGACGAAGTGTCCGGGCCAATCACAATGTTGCTACTGGGAACCAAGTCCGGATCACTTGAGGTGCCGATTATGTTATTGAAAGGTGTAGCTGCATCCCCCACATTGAAGGTAAACGTGGGCAACGCCACGTCTTCGTTGGTCGACTTGTCAGATATGTCTTCGACCGACGCATCGGCCTCAAATGCTCCGATGTCGAGAGTCTGAGTGGTGTTCGCATCCGGTCCGTCAGCCTTGCGCGTGAAGCCGGCGCCACGCTGGTCAAAAGCCGTGTTCACTGCTGCTCCGCCGGCATGAGCGGCCGCAGTCGTGCCATTAGCGCCACGTGTGATAGTGAGCGTGTTGCCGACTTTGCTGGTTACGACCATTTGCTCGTTATCGATGCGGATAGCGAAGGCGACAACGGCAGGAATACTTGCGCCGTGTGTGACGCTGATCGTAGTGACCGAGTTATCGATCGCCCCATTAATTGTCGTTAAGTCAGTCGCAGCATCGAACGCCGGACTGCCGGGCAGCAAAGCCTTTGTTAGCGTGGGGCCGCCGTTGTCCTGAAGCGGGCCCAGCCGCGGAAAGCCGCCAATCAGATTGTTACCCTGATTCGTCACTCCCAACGTATTGCCGCCAGGATTGTCCGCGACGATGCTGTTCTTCAGATTCATCTGGCCAGTGCCGCCGCTATTCTGGAAGAGAGCCTGACTCTGCCCGCTGTTCTCGGAGATGGTGCAGTTGGTCACATTGGTGATGCTATCGCTTTCGTTAAAGATCGCAGACCCGGGGGCGGTCCCCCCGGTCGCGCTCGGCAGGTTCCTATTGCCCGCCAAGGTGCTGTTGGTGATTGAGACGGGGCCGCCCTGGTTATAGATGACGGCGAAACCATCAGACGTATTTTCCCAAAGCGTGCTGTTCGTAACACTCACGGTGCCGTTGACGGTATTGAAAACGGCCGACCCGGCCGCGCTGGTGTGATTATTGAAGACCGAGAGACCGGTCAGCGTGAGCGCGCCGAGATTTCTGATTGCGCCACCGTTTTGCGGGCTGTCGGCGTTGCTGAGAGTGAGGCCGGAAATCGTGACCGCGACATTCTGCGCGATACTGAAGAGGCCGAACGGGGGTGTACCCGGGGCCTCACTGCGCTGTACCGTTACCAGGTTTGCTCCTGGCCCGGTGATGGTCATGCTCGTGGTTAGCTGGGGTAACGCGCTTGCGAGTCTGATCGTGCAGACGCCATCATCACAACCAGGGCCACCCGGCGCCATCGTGAACGTGATGACGTCCTCACCGGAGCCAGCCGTACAACCACCGAAAGCGGCGTTGGTATTGGCCGCGACAATCGCCTCGCGCAACGAGCAAGCCGCCGGATTTGTGTTGTCTTCGTCAACGGTCGTGTTGACACTAATTCCCGCTAACATGGGAGCCACCGGAGCCGGTCCGCCGCTCATCATGAAGGCGCGTTCAGTCTTGAGTGAGAGTGCAGCCAGAGCCAGCGCCAGAATGGCTAGGATCAGCACCGAGCGCGAGCGAGTTGATGATGAGCGCAGCATAGGGGTTTCTCCTGACAATTTGATCTGAAGGTGTTGAAGTGCAATTACCGAGCCGGGAGTAGGCCAGTCGAAGATGAAAACTGGTTGGTTCAACAACGGTGATAAGGGAGGACTTTTCGCCGACAACCAGGCAGGGCCAGCCAGCCGTGGATAAAGGAGCAATTGCTTCAAGTGACTTATTTTATTGGATAGGCTGTCAGTGCTAAAAACGATCAGCAGATTTGAATAGCTAAACCGCCGTTGAGCCAATATGGGGCAAGGGCTCTTCCAGAATCTGGACTTCAAAAACTAACACATGGAAACCAAAATTAATAGGCTGGAGATGGGAACCCGGCGAAGTTGCCAGACAAGGTGGAAACCCCGTTCCATTTCCGGCTTCTATTCATTTCCCACCGGCTTCATCTTTTCAATCGCAGCAACTTTTCTCAACCGTCGCTGATGCCGCTCTTCGCCAGTGAACCGCGCCGCAACAAAGGCACGCAAAATCTCCAGCGCAAGTTCCAGTCCAGTAACCCGCGCTCCGAGACAAAGAACGTTACAGTCGTCGTGTTCACGGGATTGATGTGCGGAATAGGTGTCACCGCAGAGCGCGGCGCGGATGCCACCTAATTTATTCGCAGCCACGGCGGCGCCCACACCACTGCCGCAAATCAGGATTCCAATATCCGCCTCGCCGTGTTGGATTGCCTGGCCCACCTGGATTGCATAGTCGGGGTAATCGTCCGGTTGCGAGCCATCATGCGTGCCGAAGTCGATCAGCTCGTGGCCTGCCGCGCGCAGTTCTTCGATTACTCGTTCATTGAGCGGATAACCGCCGTGGTCAGCGCCGATAGCGATTCGCATGGTTACATTAGAGCCCTGGCATGCTTCAAAACATTCTCGACATTGAATCCCAACTCGCGCATTGCCACATCGCCAGGCGCGGAGGCGCCAAAGCGATCGAGACAGATAACATCGCCCTCTGGTCCAACATAGCGATCCCAACCCTGACGGACACCTGCTTCGACCGCAAGACGAGCAGTAACGGAAGGTGGCAGCACCTGGTTGCGATAGTCTTCCGGTTGTCCTTCGAAGAGTTCCGTGCAGGGCATTGAAACCACGCGCGTCGCAATGCCTTCGTTCTGTAAAGTCTCTCGCGCTTCCATCGCGAGCGAAACTTCCGATCCGGTGGCGATCAGGATCAATTGCGGGGAGGCTGCCTGTCGTTCTTCGACCCGGTCGCTCCCACCACCCCAGCCGGGCTGCCCGGCTGGGGACCCCGGTCCGCTCCCGGTTCTGATAGGTTCTGCTTCGGCAAGAATGTAGCCGCCACGGCGCAGGCCTTCAGCCGAGCCGTAGCGAGATCGGTCTATTACACCAACTTTTTGGCGGGTCAGCGCGAGCGCTGTTGGGGCGTGGCGGCGCAGGATGGCGATACGCCACGCTTCGCTCACCTCAGCCGGATCAGCAGGTCGAATGACGAAGAGGTGCGGAATGGCGCGCAGCGCTGCCAGGTGTTCAACTGGCTGGTGTGTTGGACCGTCTTCGCCAAGTCCGATGGAGTCATGAGTGAAGACATAAATCACCTGCACTTCCGAAAGCGCCGCGAGACGAATGGCCGGACGCATGTAATCTGAAAAGGTTAGAAAGGTTCCACCGTAGGGAATCAGCCCGCCATTCAAAGAAATGCCGGTCAGCGTTGATCCCATGGCGTGTTCGCGCACACCGAAATGAATAATCCTGCCCTCGTAAGAGCCCGCTTCGAAGTCGCCGCCACCCTTGATGTCTGTGTTGTTGGAAACTCCCAGATCAGCCGAGCCGCCAATCAGCATTGGCAGGTGTGGCGCCAGAGCATTGATTACTTCCCCACTGGCCACTCGCGTCGCCACCGGCTTCGGATCTGCAAACCTCGGCAAATGAGTTTCCCATCCCTCGGGCAGTTCGCCTTTCATCATCGAACGCCACTGGCTTCCGAGTTCAGGATGCTCCTCGTCATATTCTCCAACCAACGCTTTCCACTGTTCTTCCAGTTGCGCCCCACGATCGACTGCTTCCCGGAAGTGGGCCAGCGCATCGTCGGGAATATAGAATTGTTTATCTTCGGGCCACCCCAAATGCCGCTTCGTTTCGCGCACAGCCTCTTCGCCCGGCGCGTCGCTGTGGGCTTTGCGCGTACCCGCAGTGGGCATGCCATATCCAATTATTGTCTTAACTGAAATCAGGGAAGGTTTGTCGCTCACCGACTGTGCTTCGCGAATCGCGGCGTCGATTGCATTGAGGTCGTTGCCGTCCTCAACTGTCAGCGTGTGCCAACCGTAAGCCGCGAACCGCTTCGGCACATCTTCACTAAAAGCAAGAGCCGTAAAACCTTCGATAGTTACTTTGTTGTCGTCATAGAGATAGATAAGTTTCCCAAGTTTAAGATGGCCGGCGAGCGAAGCTGCTTCGGAGGCGACGCCTTCCATCAGATCGCCGTCGGAAACAATGGCATAGACGTGATGATCGATAAGGGGAAACTCTTCCTGGTTGAACTTCGCGCCCAGATGCGCCGCGCCCATTGCCATGCCCACGCCGTTGGCGAACCCCTGGCCCAGGGGTCCGGTTGTAATTTCGACCCCCGGAGTCAATCCATACTCGGGATGACCTGGAGTTTTGGAACCCCACTGGCGAAAGTTTTTTAGCTCCTCGAGTGGCAGGTCGTAGCCGGTGAGATAAAGCAGCGAGTAAAGCAGCATAGAGCCATGGCCGGCTGAGAGCAGAAAGCGATCTCGATTTTCCCATTTCGGGTTTTTCGGATTGTGTCGTAGAAAACGAGTCCAAAGCACATAGGCCATCGGTGCGGCGCCAAGCGGCAAACCAGGATGGCCCGATTCGGCTTTTTGCACCGCATCAAGCGAGAGCGTGCGGATTGTGTTGATGCAAAGTTGATCGAGATCGGTATTTGCGGTCACGTCAGTTTCCTGGATGGGCGCGCTCATTTTCTAGTTACCCCTATTTTGGAATTTGAATCGACCTTAGTTTGTAGGGGTGGCATTCCGTGGCCACCCCTTCGTTACGCTTGCGACATTCTTCGCGCAGAATACGGTAACCGACAGGAGGGGCGGCCACGGAGTGCCGCCCCTACTAGCGCTGGATGCGTGCCGAGCCACCGTTGGCGAAAGCTCGGACCTGTTCGACAGTCGCCATGCTGGTGTCGCCCGGGAACGTTGTCAAAAGCGCGCCGTGTGCCCAGCCCAATTTTAGCGCATCCTCCGGCGACTCGCCCGCCAGCAGTCCGTAGAAGAAGCCTGACGAAAACCCGTCGCCGCCGCCCACGCGATCATGCACGTCAAGATCGCAGGTCATGGACATGTGGGTTTTGCCGGCCACCCAGGCCACCGCTCCCCAGCAGTGCCGGCTGGTGGAATAAACTTCGCGCAGCGTCGTAGCAACCACCTTGATCTGTGGATGTTTCTCCCGAACGCGATCGATCATACCGAAGAAGGCGCTCGGATCGAGCTTAGAGGTAGCTGCCACCTCCGGCCCGGGAATGCCGAGTCCTTTCTGCAAGTCCTCTTCGTTTCCGACGAGTACGTCAACGTTCTCCACGATGCGCCCAATAACCTGGACCGCACGGTCCTGACCGCCAGATATCTTCCAGAGTTTCTCCCGAAAGTTCAGGTCAAACGAGACGATTGCGCCCGCGGCCTTCGCGGCCCGCATCCCCTCGATGATCAATTCCGCGGTAGTTTCGGATAACGCCGCGAAGATTCCGCCACTGTGGAACCAGCGTAGGCCGCCCCGTAAGATTTCGTTCCAGTTGAAATCACCCGGCTTGAGTTGCGCCGCAGCCTCGTCAGCTCGGTTGTAAAAGACCACCGGAGCCCGCACACCGTAGCCGCGATCGCTATAGACGGCGGCGATGTTTGGACCGCTAACTCCGTTGTGGTCAAACCGCTTGTAGAAAGGCTCCACGCCCATCGAGCGGACCCGCTCGGCAACCAGGTCACCAATTGGATAGTCGACCATCGCGGTCACAATGCCGGTTCGGAGGCGGAAGCAATCCGCAAGATTGGCGGCGACATTAAACTCGCCGCCGCTTACATGAATCCGGCACTCTGTCGCCTTTCGGAAGGGAACGATCCCAGGATCGAGGCGATGGACCAGGGCGCCGAGCGATATGAAGTCTCGCACACCTTCCTGAGGAATACTAAGACCACCTGTCATTCAACTCTCCTGCTGCCGTAAAGCAAACTGTAAGGGCACCCCACCGGGGTCCCCGCGTTTGCGATGGGCCACTGCCCCCCGGTTCTAGCTTCGTTTAGAGGGGGGCATCGCCCCCAGGGTTCTTGACTGGTATAACCGGAATTGCACCGGCGGGCGGTGCCCGCCTCTAAACGGATCGTTGGTACCGCCATCCGCAAACTCAGTTTGCTTTACATTTTGCGCGGAAAGCATCGCACACCATTCAACTCGTAGTCCACCTTACTCCCACCTGCTAAAATGCCAGCGATGCAAGCCGAAACTCTAAACTGCCCAAATTGTGGCGCCGCGAGTTCCACGGACGCGCCGGCATGCCAATACTGCGGCTCGCGGCTGGCGACTATTGCCTGTCCGTCCTGCTTTGCAATGATGTTCATTGGCAGCAAACACTGTCCGCGATGTGGCGCTGCAGCCGCGATTCCGAAAGTTACCGGTTGGGATCGACCCGATTGCCCGCGGTGCCGAATTGAAATGTCGGCTCTAACGATCGGCTCCACCGCCGTGCGCGAGTGTGAACAATGCCTGGGCCTCTGGTTGGACGCCTCCTCATTTGAAAAGCTCTGCGCCGATCGTGAAGAACAGTCAGTAGTCCTCGGAACCGCCTCGCGCGCGCCAACAAGCGCAGTGCGGGAAACGAGCAAAGTGAGGTATGTACCCTGTCCCGAGTGTTTGCAATTGATGAATCGAATTAATTTCGCGCGTTGTTCTGGTGTGATTGTTGACATTTGCAAGGGCCACGGCACCTGGTTTGACCGTGACGAGCTAAGCCGAATTGTGGAGTTCATTCGCGGTGGTGGTTTTGAAGCCTCACGCGCACGAGAGAAAGCAGAGATTAAGGAAGAACGACGGCGCCTGTGGGAGGAGCAAGTAGCGAAAGACCGGCACCAGTCGAAGATGGGTCTAAAACTCGATGACGAGCATCGACTCAGCGGAATAGCTTCTGCGCGAGGCTTGTTAAAGTTTTTGCTCGATTGAGATCATGTGAGCCTGGAGCGAAACTGTTGGTTTTTACTCGCAGTCACTCATGCCAAGCTCACAGGCGCGCGTTACATATCAGAATGTGAACCGAGCCTGAAGCTCAATCCGCCGATTGCCGGCAGACTGATTAATCCCACCTGCACCGGATCCGCCGGAAGTTTGGATTGATTGACCAAACAAAGGTGAACTCAAGTTGCCGATAGGATTTCCCAGGTTCGTGTGGTTGAGCAGATTCTGCACGTTAACTGACAGCGCCAGGTTATAGCGCCGGGCTGGTCCATCGGCAGATTCGCCACCGAGGCCGCCACCACCACCCCCGCCACCACGACCGCCGCCGCCCCCTCGTCCGCCACCGCCAGCTCCGCGTCCGCCGCCACCACCGCCTCCCGCTCCTCCTCGTCCGCCGGCGCCGCCTCCTCTTGGAGTGACAACGATTGCCGGACCAAGACCAAAGGTTCGACTAATTCGCAGGTTGACGGTATAGAATCCCGGGCCGGTAGCGAAGTTGCGAGGGATGATCAATTGATCGGCAGTGGGATTCGGATCAAACGTGCCGAAGCGCGAAGTGATCAGTCCAGCCTTCGAGGTACTGGTGGCGAGGGCCGGCCGCTCGGTAAACAAGGTATCGCTATTCGTGTCACGGCCGGTGGTTATGTTGAAGGGCCTGCCTGAGTTCGCGATGATGAAAGGGTTGAGCCTGATCTTCCAGGGTAAGCCGCTCATATTGCCACCAAGCGTGAAGCGATGGCGGACGTCGATCGACGAACGGCCATACTCCCTGGTCAGATCATACTGATTAGCCGGAAAGGTATTGACGCCGTCTGTGTCGCCCTTTGCGAAATTCAGGACATAAGTGCCAAACAGAGAAAGCCTCGGGCTCAGCCGCGTGTTGAGGTTCGTAATCAACTGGTTCTGATTGAAGCGTCCACTCGATTCATACTGGAAGATATTGCCAACGTTCCCAAACGGACGCACCGTGGTGCCGGGAAAGGGCGCGTTGATGTTGCGCGAGCGTAAGACATGAAGCGTGCGCGCGCCAATGTAGCTAACCGATAGGGTAACGTTGTAAGGCAATTGTCTCTCAACGCTAAAAGCGGTCTCCATTGTGTACGGAGCTCTTAAATCCGGGGCGACGCGACGAACTGTTTGCGGAACGTTAAAAGCAGTTAGCTCGGCTACGCTGGGCGCGATCGGAAACCGATCGAGAATGGCCAAGCCATTCGGCTGGTTAGCGGAAACAACAAACTGCTGCCGATTGACTCCGTTGAATCGATTTGCCTGCAGCGTCAAATTTTCGCTAAAGCGATCATAGAAGATACCGAAGCCGCCGCGAATCACCATCTTCTGTTGACGACCCTGGGCCGCCGCTCCGGGCGACCAGGCAAACGCGACGCGTGGTGCAAAGTTGGTGAGGTCATGAATGTTGGTCTGCCCTTCGTAGCGTAAGCCAAGGCTTAAAGTAAAATTCGGCCTCAGTCTCCAATCGTCCTGTAGAAACGGACTGTAATCAACCTGCGAAACTTTTGCTTCGGGGTTTCCACCGGTAATAGAAAACTGAGTGGCCCCTCCACCTCGCAGTCTTATTTCCGTTGGGGAAAAGCCACGATCTCCCAGGAGTAACGTGCGACGGTAGCGCTCGATGCTGGTGATCTGAACCAGCAGCGGAAGCCCGGTTGCCGGATTGATGACTATCCGATTATTAGCATCGAGCTGAGGCCCCTGACCACCTGAAAATGTAAACGTGCCAGAGAAATTCTGTGGCGACTCATCGTCGATGCTCACGCCGCGAATTCGTATTCCTGCTTTCAGCGAATGCGACCCCGCGCTCCACGACGTAAAATTCTGTAACTCGTAACGTTGGTCCCGATTGAACGACAAACCAACCTGCGATCCTCCGCCGGTGAAAGCTTCGGATACCCGGATTATTACTGAAGAGTTTTGGCTCTTCTGCTCACTGCGCCGGCGAATATACTGGAAGCGCGTCTCGTTAATGATCTTCTGATTGATCAGGGCGGTCTCCGTCAGTTGCAGAGTGTGCTCCTGGTTTGAGGTGTCGTAGGCGCGCGACAAAAGATTGAAATCACCCACCCCGGCATTCTTTGCCGTAGAACGTGTATATGTGTAACGAGCCACGAAAGTATTGTTCTCATTCAATTGATAATCGAGGCGCGGGCTAATTGTCGTGCGGCGAGATGGCGACTGGACCACCTGACTAAGCTGCACAATATTGAATGACGGATCGAGAACGATTGCTCGAATTGTCGAGTTGTCACTAACCTCACGCCGCTCAACGTCAATAAAAAATGACGACTGCTTCGCGCTTAAAGGCCCGCTCAAATTGCCACCGTAGCGACGCAATTGAAACGGCGCACGGGTAAGAGCAAAAGGATTGCGCGAGTTGAGGCGCTCATCCCCGAAGTTGAACGACAGCTCGCCGCGCATTTTGTCAGTGCCCGGCTTAGTGAAGATCTCGATTCGGCCATATCCAAGCCGATCGTATTCTGCCGAAAATGGATTGCGATTGATGCGAATCTCGCGGATTGATTCTTTTGGTGGCAAGCGACCGCCACTGAAACCGTCGATATAGGTGCTGCCGCCACTAAGGCCCGCCGATGGTCCGGCCAGGGCCTGCAAGGCGTCAGCGAGATCGTCCGGGTCATCGGGCAGCGCATTGAGAGCTTCGCCCCGCAGCGTGAGGGCGCCGGCATTGTTTTCAGGTTCTGTGCTGATGGGCGTTTCCGCGGTAATGGTCACCTCGGCTTGTTCGATGGCTACACTTAGCGTGATGTTTAGCGGAACGGTTCGTCCAGCGGTGACTTCGACTTCCGTGTTTTCGAAAGGGGCAAAGCCTGGCGCACTCGAGTGTAAGGTATAGCGTCCGGGCGGCAGAGATGGAAACGAATAGTTACCTTCGGCGTCGGTAGTAGCGGTCTTCTCGACACCGTTCTGATCGGCAGCAGTTACGGTTGCACCGACAATCAAACCGCCAAATTCATCCGTAACCCGCCCGCGGAGTGTGCCTGAAGACTGTTGCGCGAAAGCCATCGAGACGCATAAGAGCAACACTGCAAACGCCCGACACGTTATGCTCCACACTGACAATAAACTCGATCTCCTCATCTTAGCGTGGCCTTTGTCAGAACCACCTGCGTTAGCGGGTGGTGTTGCCGCGCTCAATTCAAGTCAGGCCACCCGCTGACGCAGGTTCTGACACGCTCGACTCAAGTCAGGCCATCCGCTAACGCAGGTTGGTTCTGACACGCTCGACTCAAATTCCTCAGGCCACCCGCTAACGCAGGTGGTTCTGACACGCTGGTAATTCCGAAAGTCTACGGGCGCTCGGGATTCCCGACTCCTCCGCCGAGGACATCGCCTGGAAGTCCCGGATTCTGCGGACCGCGATTGGGTCCAGTCTGCAACATTCGACCGATGAATGTCGGATCGCCAGTGACCAGGGTGATCGCCGTCATGCGCGCAGGATCGGCGCCTTGAGTGCCCGAGACGAAAACCGTATCCCCTTTCTTAAGGTCGGTCATCTTAATCGCCGGCAAGTTTTCGATCATCTCCTGGAAG
>JBPCKD010000171.1:0-10197 GCA_051004635.1 Pyrinomonadaceae bacterium | reverse complement strand
ACACCGCTACGGCGGCGATGGCTAAGTGGTGGTTGACAGATAAGCAGTTCCAAATCGCCGACGAGTGCTTACAACTGCATGGGGGTTACGGCTACTCACTGGAATATGAAATCGCGCACATCTGGGCAGATAGCCGAGTGCAACGTATTTACGGCGGCGCCAATGAGGTGATGAAAGAACTCGTGGCGCGCTCTCTATAAGACAGAGCAAGGATTGTTCGGCTTCGTGCTATGGCTGTTCGTCGAAACTGCCAGAGGGATCATCAAGGAACATGTACTACAAATCACCCAAGGAGACACGGTGAAAACCTTCACCGCAAACCTTAGATCAGCGGCGATAGCAGCTTTCTCTGACGGCGATGATCTATTTTGGAATATACATGGACGCATCTCCGTAGCAACGCAGATTACTAACGAGCATCGCACGATATATGAGCGTGACGGGGTCGTTTTGTCTCAAAGGTGCCTTTTCGTACGAATGGCTTGCGTTTCTGTTTGACGCAGTGGAAGAAGCCATAGCCTCACCGGGGCCTCACGCTGAGGACTACGTTGCGCGCGGTGGTTCGGGCCGGTTTTTCGGAGACATCGAGCTCTCGCGCGTGTCAAGTGAACTTAGCGATTTTCGTAAACTGGAGTTCGAGGGTCCTTTACATTTGGAAAGGATGAGTATTCGGTCGGCAAAGCGATACGACGCCGGGTGAGCATGGCTATATCAGAGGTACTCAGCCCTCGCGTTACAAACGTGCTATGCTAGCTCTCAGCGAGGCTAAGCAATGAATACCGTTACGAAGAAAACCAAGGTCGAGGCAGATGGCTGGCTCAAGGTCCAGGTACCACCAGAATTGGAGAATCAGGAGGTCGACGTGATTATAGTTCCGCAACGACCACCTGCCGCTGAGCGTGTGGCCGCGTGGCAAGGTTTGTGCAAAGAGGTTCAGGCGCTACCGAGCTCGAAGGAGATCACCGACGAAGACATCCAGAAGGAAATTGATGATTACCGGGCCGGACGATGAACGTTCTGGTGGATACGAATGTCGTCATCTCGGCTGTGATTCGAGACCGGCTGCCCCAGCGGGTAATCGACGAGATTGTAGCCCGCGACGATTGGTTCTGGATCGTTACCACCGAAATTGAAACTGAATATCGCGAAGTCCTCGCGCGTCCGAAGTTCAAAGTCTCCGCCTCAATCCAACAAAGCTGGCGCGCCTTAGTAGAAGAAGTCACGGTCCGCGTTTCACCTGCCACGCCTCCGCCTTTTCCACGTGATCCGAAAGACGAACTTTTTCTCGCGGCAGCACTAGCCTGCGATGCAGACTATCTAATCACCGGCGACAAAGACCTACTCGACGAGCAACCGTTGGTCTCAACTCAAATTCTGAGGCCGGCTGAGTTTGCGCGATTGTTCGCGATTGCTTGAGAGATTTAGCCATCCGAGAACATTGTGACGCGCACCGCGCGTCTTACATATTGACGATTCTCAAACGCCCAGCTGACTCCACCTGAAAATCTACTGGCAATTCCCTCGAAAGAGGCTCTGAGGTATCACGCTGAGAACGGCTTTGAATCTTGAACCCGTGCGTTGCTTTACAGCTTTGCACGGATACAAGAATCCTTGTATCCTGTGCGTTCCCGAACCCCGCAACGCCCCTTCAGTTAACCCAGTACCAGATGGAATCCGAAAGAAGAACTCGAAACACAAGGATTGATCCCTTGCTGAGAAGCCTCGGTTGGAAGATTGTCGCTTTCAATCCGGCACGGCCGCTGGGTTTCTATGAGAATTGCGCGATTGAGGAATACCCGACCGATAACGGGCCCGCTGACTATGCTTTGTGCATGAACGGGGAAATCGTTGGTGTGGTCGAAGCAAAGAAACTAACTCTCGGGCCGCAGGACGTTCTGACGCAAGCGCAGCGGTATTCCCGTGGCGTTACCACTGGCCGATATAACTTCGACGGCCTTTGTGTACCATTCCTCTACTCAACAAATGGAGTTCCAAGACTGGTGGACGCGTGAACGATGTCGGAAGGCAGTTCGAGCGAGCAGTGACGAAGGCAGGCCTCGTGGATTTTCATTTCCACGATCTGCGACACACCGCCGCGACGAGGATGGCCGATGCAGGAGCGGACCCGTTCACGCTTGCTGCGATCCTTGGTCATAGCGACATTCGAATGACTGCGCGATACACGCATGCGACGGATGAAGCGAAGCGGAGGGCGGTGGAGAAGCTGGTCACCTCGTCGGTGAGCGGTCGCGAGAATGAAGCCCTCCCTAACGGTTGGGCTACTGCCGCAGCGCTCTGTGCGGGCGAGACGCCCGCGGTCCCAGTAAGCACGTTACTAGTTAATGTCCCGATGAATGGCGTGGACACCCATGTCGTTGCCGACAAATACGCGAGGTTTGGCAACGTATTGGCAACGGAAACAAACACGGCGAGGAGCCCCTCGCCGTAACTTATTGATTTGATTGGTGGAGCAGAGGAGGGTCGAACTCCTGGCCTCCGCATTGCGACGCGGTTGAGTTGGTCTATTGCCGTTCTGATCCATTCGAGATTTAACAAAGCAGCCGTCCGAAAGATGATTCGCATTCCATAGGTTCCCATACCTGTACATTCAATTCCCTACAGTCGCGTCAAGCTGACGTCAATAATTTAGATGCTTCCAGCCGAGGAGCAGACTGATAGCATTCCTTTTTGTCTTGGCGGCGTTTGGTCGGCTGTAGGTCCGCGACCGGAACGTCTTTGTCGAGGTGCCGGAGTTGTATTCGGGCGAGCCCCCGACCGTCCCGATGCGCGAAATCCACAGGTCGTCTGGAGGCGGAGGTCCGGGTTCCCGTCCATGTCCGCCACCGGAATCGGATTAATGGGTATCTCGCCCTCTCGAGGGCCGGAAGAAGTGGCTCGTGGCGAAGTGGGAGACCTGCTTGCCGATGATCGCCCCCTTTTGATTTGAGTTCCGGAAGTGCATTCCGCCATAGATGCGCGCGTCGATCGCATCTTGCAGCGCCTGCGAAAAGCTTGTGTAGTGGCGCACAGGGTTCGTCAGTCCCGCGACTTTGCTATCTATGGTGAAGTCGAATTTGTCGGTCCCGAAGAAGAATTCCAGCGTCTCGGCCGAAGCGCCGCTGAAGCAGCCGTGCGCCGCCGGGTATTCGGGATGGTTCGGGGTGACGACCAGTCCGATCCAGTTAGGGTCAGGCTCGGTCTCCGGATTGCCGTCGGTGTCGCCGGCGCGGATCGCGGTCACCGGGCGCCACGTCAACGATAATTTTGACTCAATTTAACTGATTCTTGTAAATAGCTGGAAAGGAGGAGGTTGACTGGTGGAGCAGAGGAGGGTCGAACTCCTGGCCTCCGCATTGCGAACCGGACTCTCGGCAAAAACGTAAGTAATTGCCTTTTCTAAAGTTGCAGCCACCAAGAGATTTTAAGGGTTTTCCGGTTCTTTCCCATTCCTTACGATCGCGTACACGTCGCGTGCAGTTATTTTTGGCCACGTATTGGCCACTTGGGAATTCTCGACTGAATCCCCGAATGATAAAAAACCACAGCCTTAATCCACCGCCGACGCTCGGAAATGATTGACCTCACGACCAAGAGGGCCTAGACTGCGGCTGTTTCACGTTCATTATGAGTCCCACTGATGCCGCGCGTCTTGAGTCGCGGTTTGTCGTCCCGTTAGTTGATCCCTCACAAGGACGACAGTCATTAATGAAGAGTATGAAGAGTATGAAGAGTCTCACATCATCTTTCTTTAAGAGAATATTCAGCGTTAACCAAATTCTCTTTAGTTCTTAGTTCTCAAGTAATTGCCTCGCACGTTTTCTTTTGCTGTTCGTTTAGCGACGCGACATTCGCCGAGTTTGTTTGCAACCTCAACTAGACAAGGGTGCGCGACCCACAGGGCAACGTCGGCTCTGCGCCAGGCGGCTCACAATGAAAACCGCGTCGGAAGGACTCCCGAGTGGCTACCCACGACATCGATAGGATTTGCGCCGTAAAGGAGAACGCCCAGGGTCGCCTGCTCGCGATTCCGGGAGTTCACAGTGTAGGCCTGGGCGCGAAGTATGTCGGCGACCAGCGCACCCGGGAACCCGCGATCATGGTCTTTGTAACCAGAAAAAAGCCTGTCGCAGAACTCCTTCCCCACGAGATCATCCCGACTGAAATCGATGGCGTGAAGACCGACGTCATCGAATCGACTCCGCCTAGCCTGATGGCAGCCGACTCTTCCAGGTATCGGCCGCTCGTCGGCGGTATCCAGCTCCGGGGCGGAGGCAGCATATCCTCAGGGGGCACGCTGGGCTGCATCGCGCGCACCAATGGTCCCGTTCCGACGATCGTGGGAATAACGAATCAGCACTGCGTCGGATTACCGTCAGGCGTAAGCGTGACAGGGCTTTCCGCTAGTACTCACTTTGCTCCACCCGGTAACGACACAATTACGTTCGCCGGTGCCCACATTCGCGGAACACTTATCGTCGTGGACTGTGCGCTGATAACCGGGATTAGTGACGTTGGATCCATCAATCGCGCGTTCTACTCGACAAGGCCCGAGGACACGCTCGAAAAGATCGCCGAGCGGGTCGCTAACGCGATCAAGTCCCTCCCGCTCGGAATCTCTGCCGCCCCAATAGGGCCGCGAGTGATACTGACCCCGCCCGCCGGATTCCAGGAGATCTTCAATGCTCGCGTCTTCGGGCCACACGGCTTTTTCGATCCTGCGGACCTGCGGCCATCCGTCGAGGGCAACGAGATCACCTTCAAGGGCAAGGTCACAGACAACTACGGGATATTCACCAACTGGAACGTCGGAGGATTAGTCCCGACTGCGGGCGTCTATACTCAAGTTCGCAAGGGCAGCGGGCTTTCGGGAGTCGCGACCGACATCGCTGCCGCGGTAAATGGACGCGGGCTTCCCAGCATCAATGCCACCGCCACCGGCTCAACGGTGAGACTCACTGGTTCGCAGCAGGTGGAATGCGACGTGAGCTCCGACGTGCGGATCGGTCAACCATCCGATTGCTTCTGCTCGATCTGTAGCGGGTGTTGCCGCGACCGTATCGGTGTTGTTTTGGATGCGCGTATCGATATCGACGCAGCGCTGATCGAGCTGGACGGTGGCCTCCAGTACCGAGCCGAGATCGAGGATATTGGTCCCATCAAGGGCACGCACACCTATCTCAAGAAGGACCTGGACAAGCTGCTTGGCGCCGCCCCAATACGTGTCCGCAAGCGCGGCGCCGCGACAAGACTGACACACGGCGTCGTCTTAGCCATTGATCAGTTCGGGGAAATGCGAGGAGCCCTCGCTGCCGACCTACCCCATTTTCATCGTCAATACTCCAACGTCATTTCAATCTTGCCAGACAAGACCTTCAACGCTACGTTCAGCGACCGCGGTGACTCCGGCTCGGCGGTCGTCAACGAGGCCGACGAAGTAATCGGCATTCTCTTTGGTTCAGGTACGGAAACGTATGTGACTCCCATCGCGGAAATCGAGGCCGCCTTCGATCTGAGCGTCGTAACCGCAGAAGCGAAGGGGCAAGTAAATACTGTCCCGGCGACTCAAGGCCATGCCTTTTCCATAGTCGAGCGCGAACCACTCTTCGTGGATGCACTCCGCGATGTGGAGCGGGAACTCACGGCAACTCCTGGAGGTCGCGAGCTTGCCGAAGTTGGACGACGGCACGCGCACGAGGTGGTGCAGCTGGTCAATCACAATCGTCGCGTCGGCACAGTGTGGCGCCGCAACGGCGGACCCGAAATTGTTCAGACCGCGCTTACCATGGCGCAGACCGGTGAAAAAGATCTACCACGGCAGATTAACGGACGGCCGCTAGCCGACTGCCTGCGGAAGATGCAGGAGATACTCGAGCGGTATGGCAGCGCACAGCTCGCGGCAGACTTGCGCCGTTACGGACCACGGATCATCGATCTTACGAAGTTTGACTATCGACAACTCCTGGCGGCGTTCGCGGCTGCGCCCCAGTAACGAACCATGGCATCGAATCCTGGCACTCTCGAAGCTCTCGCCCGGCAACTCGCGCTCGCGCTCGAGCCGCTCAAAGACGAGCTCACTCCACCAAAGATCCTTCAACGCCTTGCGGAGACAGGCCTTGCACTCCCGCCTGCGGTGCTGGCAAATCCCGGATTCTCGACTGCGGTCAACAACACTGCGAACGCCGCAGGTAACTTGTCACCGCTGATCGTGCAGCTCACCGCCCGAATCGAGAGCGGCGACGACGCGGGCATCGCCTCGATCGGCGCCCAATTGGTTCAACAGATTGGAATGGTATTCACGTCGCTCGATGCCATTGGCCCAGCGCTGAAAGCCGTCGGTCCGCTGCCCGGGGTGAACGCCGCCGAGCTCACCAGCTTCGCCAACGTGTTGCCGTCGCGATTGCTCGGCCAGCGGGTGATTTCGTTTCTCGAGCACCTGCAACCCTCAGTCGTCGGCATTGGAAATCTCCTCGGTGTGATCGATCGGGTACGGAAGCCAGGTGTGGAGGATGACCCCTTGCATCCACCCTTCGTTCTCGAGCAGCTGCAGCTTGGAAAACTTGGTGATGTACTCCAGTCGCCCGCGAATGTTTTGAAATCTCTTTACGGCTGGGGAGAACCAGGATTCGACGGTTCGCTGCTCATGCCACGGCTGGCGACCTCTCTCTCTCTGCTCGGACTGCACGTTTACGTAGACGCGACCGGCAAGGCGTTGAAGGGGGGATTGATGGCGGTCAAGGTGATACCGGGAACGCCACCCGGAATCTCCGCGACGCTGTCTGCACCCATCCTGTCGGGCATCGATGTCACCCTGCCTCTTACGACGACGTGGTCCGCACATGCCCGGGCGCAGGGTATATTCGCGGCCGGCTTACAGATCGACGTCACGCCTCCGTCGACCGTCACGATGAAACCGAGTCCCGGTGGCGGCACTCTCAACGGCGAGCTTCGTGTCGATCTGATCGCGCGCAGCCCGGATAAAAACCGACCACAGGTATTGCTAGGCCAAGCCGGCGGCAGTCGACTGCAGACCACTTCTATTACCATTGGCGTAGGACTGTCGGTGAAATCGAATGTTGCAGAGCCTGAGATGCGATTCGAGATTACCGGCGGAAAGGTAGTCATTGATACCGGCAAAGCCGATGGCTTCATCACAAAGCTCCTGGGTGCATCGAAACTCGAGAGCAACTTCGACCTCGCCGGCGATTATTCGATAAGCAATGGCCTTCACTTCCAGGGCAGCAGCGCCCTCGAGGTCCAACTGGCTTCGCATTTCAACCTGGGCCCGCTCGCCGTCAATGCTTTGACCCTTAGCGTCGGCATCAAGGACGGAGCATTTCCCATTGGAATCACAGCCGATCTGGAAACCTCCCTTGGACCACTCGTTGCCGTGGTTCAGGGAATCGGTTTCAAGGTTGATGTCCTGTTGACTTCCGACAACAAGGGCAATCTGGGACCGGTGGACCTCAAGCCCGGCTTCCTGGCTCCCAAGGGCGTTGGTCTATCGCTCGACGCCGGAGGCTTCAAGGGCGGCGGGTTCCTTATGCTGGACTCGGAGAAGGGCGAATACGCCGGGGCCCTGGAACTGGATTTTAACGGACTGTTCACTGTCAAAGCGATCGGCATCATCAACACAAAGATGCCCGATGGGTCAAAGACTTTCTCGCTGCTGATCGTAATAGCGGCGGAGTTTACTCCCATTCAGCTGAGCTTTGGTTTCACGCTGAATGGCGTAGGAGGCATTTTTGGACTTAACCGGATGATCGTGGTGGACGCCCTGGCCGAGGGCATCCGCACCAATGCGATCAAGAGCATCCTCTTTCCGGAAAACGTCATTGCCAACATCACCCGCATCATTAGCGACATCAAGCAATTCTTCCCGCCGCAGAACGATCATTTTGTCGTTGGCCCAATGGCCAAGCTGGGATGGGGAACGCCTTCCATAATAACCGTCGAACTCGGTCTACTTCTCGACTTACCGGAGCCGAAAATCATCATCGTGGGCGTTCTGAAAGCGGTGTTGCCGGAGGAGTCAATCGCAATCCTTCGACTGCAGGTCAACTTTATCGGCGTCGTCGATTT
Source organism: Pyrinomonadaceae bacterium (assembly GCA_051004635.1). Lineage (GTDB taxonomy): Bacteria > Acidobacteriota > Blastocatellia > Pyrinomonadales > Pyrinomonadaceae > PSRF01. Next base: position 2,118 of record JBPCKD010000171.1, on the reverse strand, counting down.
CGAGCGGGGATACATTTTCTTCCGCGCGGATCTTTATGATTCTCGATTGTTGATCTACTCGATCACTGGGAGCATGGCGTTGCTCGTGTCGTGGGGAGAGACTCAAACTTTCGCGCTGAGCGTTGGAGGTTTCCACCCCGACTTTCGCGACATCCCAACTATTCCCGCTTTGCCCAATGGTTTTCGCAACATGGCGCGAATCGGCATCAGCCTGCTTTCTGATGACAATCCACGCCTAAAGGTCGAGTCGTATTTCGCGGTTACTTCCAACACGGTGCAGTTTGGTGCGAAGGTCGAACTCTATGCGGCAGCAGCGGGCTTCAACGTCTACGGATTCCTGGGTTACGACGTACTTTTCCAGTTTGAGCCGTTTCGGTTCATAGCGAAGTTGTACGGCGGGATCGCGTTGCGCACCGGCACAGAAGTCATAGCGGGGATTAACATCTCGGCTCAGTTAATGGGACCAACACCCTGGGACGCCCGTGGCGATGCCAGCCTCACGTTACTGTTTTTTGAAATCAGCGTCGGCTTCCACGTCACCTGGGGCGATCCGCCGCCGGCGATTTCACCCGCAACCGAAGATCTACTCCAGTTGTTGCTGCGCGAATACGCCGACACGCGTAATTGGCGGGCCGAATTACCGCCCAATAACCACCTGCATGTCAGTCTTAAGCAGATCGATCCACCAACGGCAGGGGAAATGCTCGTCATTCATCCGGCCGGTGTTCTTACTTTCAGCCAACGATCGCTCCCGCTCGAGGATTACCTGATTCAGAAATTCGGCAGCAGGAAACCGCTCGCCGATAACAAGTTCAAGCTCACCAATGCGAATGCAAACGGCTCGGCGATACCTGCGGACTACCGAAGTACACGAGAGCAGTTCGCTCCTGGCAATTTCACTGAACTGAATGATAGCGACAAACTCTCTCGCCGATCATTTGAGCAACTGCCGAGTGGATTCAGGCTGACGGGAACGTCAGATCTACAGACGACGCTGCCCGTCGTGCGTGACGTTATTTATGAACTTAGCTATCTGCGTCAGAAGACCCTGGAGTCCGGCGGCTTAGTCAGCCTCGTGACCAAAATCTATGAGCGGGTGGTCAAAGGAAGTGCGGTGCGACAGTCGGTGCTTTCGCTCCAGCAAACCAGATCGTCACTCAATGCTCCGCCGAGAGTGGCTTTGCCGGCAGAAGGGTTCGCAGTCGCCAGTTCAGTCGATCTGAAATCACACGTGACGGATGCGAATGGTCCAGTGCTCTTCGCAAGTCAAGCCGAGGCTTATCAACATCAGCACGAACTTTTAGCTGCCAACCCGGCGCTGGTCGGAACATTGCAGGTCGTATCGCATTTTGAGTTGAACGCAAACTGATCAAATCAATGCCGCTCGAAGTCGCCAAATATCAATTTCAGTCGTGGGCGCGAAAAGGGATCTCCGCGCACATCAACGAAGCAGACACGCTCGGGAATCCGGCTGTCGCATTGCCCGCCAATGAGCGCGCTTCGGTACCAATAGGCGTGTCTGTCAACGCAACGCCCCAAACGGCGAAGAACTTCGCACTGATTGGTCCTGGCGACATTATCGGAATTCATCGCGACATGATCGTGCGCACGGAGCCGCGGGGCTGGATCACTAATGCCGAGCCAAATTACCTGGCGTTCATCGAGTTCTACGACGAAGACTTCCCGTGGCGATATACACCGGCAAGACCGCAAGGCGATCATCTGCGACCGTGGTTGTGTCTGCTGGTGCTCAAAGAAGGTGAATTCGATCGCGACGATAAACGGTTGCCGCTTCCAGTCGTCAATGTAAAAACCAAAGACGCACTGCCACCTTCCGATGAAACGTGGTTATTCGCGCACGTACACACTGAGCAGGACATCGCGCCCGGCGAGCTTTCCAATTTGGAAAAGTATCTGCGATCGTTACAACAAGCGGTGACGACCGATCCGGACAAAATCTATAGCCGCTTACTGTCAGCGCGCCACCTGGAGCCTAACTGATATATGAAAGGGCGCCCCTGAGGTGGTAGCTTGGAGTTGTTACGACTCTAAGTTTCCCACTGATAAGGAGAGCCCTATGCGAAAGTACTACGTTGGATTGGATGTCCACAAGTTAAG
>JBPCKD010000170.1:0-8409 GCA_051004635.1 Pyrinomonadaceae bacterium | reverse complement strand
GCTTGAGTCTGAATTATCGGAAGCATCTAAGAACAGTCTACAGAGCCGGTTGACCTTAGTCGAAACAAAGCCGGAACCAAATTAAACTACCGAACAAATAGACTAGACATACATTCGCACCACAGAGAGAGACTGCGCGCGATGATCCGTCCGCGGACTCATCACTCTCCGTGTATCTCGCTGGTGAATCAGTGATAACAAGCTCGCTTCTGTATCTCACCGCACAACCCTATCATGGGACCACGCTGAAAGCCTTTCCCAGATCGCTCTACCGCCAAAGCCGTCATTGACCGGGATATGTCGGCAATTCCTCGACAACCCGCGTTTTGGAGAAGATGAGAATGAAAACGAACGCGGAACTCACCTACGTTATTCAAAACAAACTAGTCGATTAAGGAACGATCACGACTGAATCAGAAGTCAGAAGTCAGAAGTCAGAGGTCAGAGGTTAGAAGTCAGGAGTTAGAGAGGAACTGACCTCTGACTTCTGACCTCTGTTTTTGTAGGGTAAACACCGACCTGCCTCCGCCATCATAATATTACAAAAAAATCATTGGAACCCTGATATTTGTTCTCTATCCACGGCTGTATTCTGCTTAACGTCAAGAAATTTCGGGAGCTTCAAGTAAGCCCCAACACAATCCCGACGGAGTGAGAACTATGCTGGATCCACTTCGCAGTCACACTAACCAAGATTCGCCAACGCTTCAGCCTGGCGCTGCCTTTCACCAAAGAAAAATTCGTAGTGAAGAAATTCGGGTTTTGGTAGCCAGTAACCGCGGTCTCATACGCGGCGGAATTGGCGCGCTACTCGAAAAGCTTCCGAAATTGCAGATTGTTGCCGAAGCTAGTGATGGACTCGAGGCGTTGAGATTAATCAGGCAGCACCAACCCGACGTGGCTTTGATAGAAAGCGCGATGTCCAGGCTGAACGGCTTCGAGGTGACGGCCCGCGTGAGGAGGGAATGCCCAGGGGTTCACGTCATAGTCCTTTCAATGCACGCCGACGAGAAATGCCTGAGGCGGGCACTGGGGTGCGGAGCGGCTGGTTATTTGACCATGAGCGCCTCTGTCGCCGAGCTGGAGTTGGCGATCAGGACCGTCGCGAAGGGTAAAAGACATATCAGTTCCTCAGCGACAAAACTGCTGGTTGATTTTGTTCTCGGCAGTGCTGGTGATGAGACTCCTGAAGTTTTGACGCCACGCCAGCGCGATGTCCTGAAATTAATAGCAGAGGGTAATTCGACCAAACAAATAGCCCTGATCCTGAAGATCAGCGTCAAGACGGTTGAGACGCATCGGATGCAATTAACCGACCAGCTGGATATTCATCACACAGCTGGGCTGGTACGTTATGCGATCAAATCCGGGCTCATCCGATTGGTGGAGTAGCGCAAAGTCGGATTGGTCTTGGGCTCTTTAAGACCACCGATCTGGTATGGGATATTCGCCCGCCAAATCGCGACCACCGATTCTGTAGTACAAAATGGAATCCGCGTAACTGTGAATACTCATTTTGTTCCATACCTACTGGCCATTGGTTTTCCAATCAACCAAGGGCCCGATAATTCGCCAGTAGCGCTCCGGCAACAGTCGTTGGATGAGGTCAATCTGCGAGGCATCTCGCCCGATGAGAATGCGAGTCTCGCCTCGCAGCACGCCACTCACAATACGATCAGCGGCGCGCTCGGGAGTGGTGCGAGCGAGAAAATCAAACTTGGCAGCGTCCTGTTCGCGCTTCCGTGGGTCAGTGCCCGCACCGACTCTGCTCGACTTCGCAATCCCGGTGCGAATCCCTCCCGGGTGGACGCTCGAGACTTGCACACTTGTACCCGCGAGTTCGTGCTTCAGCGCTTCGGTGAAGCCACGCACCGCAAACTTGCTGGCTGCGTAGGCTGCTTCTCCCGGCGGCGCGATCATGCCGAACACACTCGACAGGTTCACTATGTAAGCTTTCTTTTGCTGTTTAAGGATCGGCAGGAAGTATTTGACACCATAGACCATGCCCCAGAAGTTGATGCCCATCAGCCACTCGATGTCTGCGAGCGAAACCTCTTCAACGTTACCGCAGAGCGCGACCCCTGCGTTGTTAATCAGCAGGTCCGCCCGCCCAAAATGTTCGATCGTGTAGCGGCAAAAAGTCTCCACTTGCTGTCGGTCCGCAACATCAACGGCGTGCGCTGAGACATCGCAGCCTTTGGCTCTTAAGCCGTGGGCCACCACATCGAGCGCTTCCTTATTTATGTCGGCGAGACAGAGCCTGGCGCCTTCATCGCCCAGGCGCGCGGCGAGGGCGCGACCAATCCCTGTGGCGGCTCCAGTAATGACAGCGACGCTCTGCTGCAGTTTGGGCATTGCATTTCGGCCTTAGGACATACCCTTTAGTAGTAACCTGCGTACCGCGACAAGCTCTTCACTGGGACCCCGGGGCGCTCGCGGTCCCGGTAAAGAGCTTGAGTTATGAGGCCATGCTTATGGCCCGCCCCGCGCCGACAAGTCGGCTTTCCAATCTACATCAAAAGATCTTCATATCAGGATTCACTCGCTGGACCTCACCCGCCGTATTTCCTGCCGTCTGCCTACTGCCCACTGCCCACTGATCCGCTGGCGCAGCTTCCGCTCCTTCCTCAGCAGCAGGCATTATAATAGAGTAAAGCTATTCTTGAAGCCGAACGAAGTATCATCTGTGACTGTGCCCTTTTCTCCCAATACAACTTTCGGTCGTTATGAGGTCCTCTCCCGGCTCGGTGCGGGCGGGATGGGCGAAGTTTTTTCTGCCCGCGATACGCAGCTTGAACGCGAGGTAGCCTTGAAGGTTCTGCGCGCCGATGTCGCTGCAGACGAGGGCCGAATGCGTCGCTTCATTCAAGAGGCGAAAGCGCTATTACGTACCTCGATACGCGAGGCGGCGTGACGAACATCTGAAGTTTTCCATTAGACGGGAGCCCGCCGAAACAGTTGACGGATTTTAAGACCGATCAAATTTACAATTTCAAGTGGTCAGCGGACGGCAAACAGCTGGTTCTCGCCCGCGGCACGACCACCTCTGACGTCGTCCTAATCCGAGATTTTAGATGAACGATTCGGCGAATAGCGTTTTGAGTACCGCCTGGGTCCCTTGAACCCCGCCGCTTGTCTCCATTCACCGCCCCACACTAATTCTGAGAGCGTTTTTTACCTCGCTGCGCTGAAGTACTTTTCAACGTAGAATTTATCTACGAAGTAACGACTTTGCCACTTCGAGTTTACTCTATCAAGCAGTAACCCTTCGCCTGCACCCAGAGGATAAAAGGCGATTCTTTTGGAATCTTCGAGCCGGAGAGTAGAGAGCTCTTTCATGGTGGCACTCATAAGATGGTTGGCTACCGTTTCAAACGGTGTGAAATCCTTCAAAGCTCGAAATTCTTTACCTGGCTTGTATTTGGCTGCAGCTAACCTGGCCACGCGATACTCGGTGTACCTCGCAAGTCCTTCCTTCCACAACTGAAACGAAAAATATCTGTAGTCGTCAGGACTCAGCATCTTTTGCATCTGCTGCCGTGCTGCAAGGTAAGCGGCGAGCCTGGTTGAAAAGACTGTCTTTTTTCTAGCTTGTAAGGCTGCTACCAGTAATCGGCCCAGGGCAGAGAATTGCTGTCGCACTTCAGGCGAGTCGTAAGGGAAAGGATAATTCAGCATCCACATGCCTGTTTTATCACCGCGTGACAAGTTCAATGCTTCCGTTTCGGCGTAAGAGTTGGGTTGCGAGTCTTGCAACTGATGGAAATGTTCGTGCAACACGGTCACAACCCACGGGGTCGAGGTTTTCTTATCGGTGTTTTCAGCCTGCCCGATGACGATTGTTGAAACTCCGCCGACAGCAGGAAAGGTCGCTAGAAGATTTATGCCGAACTGACGCTTTCGGAAATACACATCGCTCTTCAACAGCGAGTCGTTGCCGACAAGGGTGAAATCTTTGGAAGGGCGAGGATGGCGGATTAGAAACTCGTGCTCGGGCGTTACGAGCAACACGGCGAAAGGCGCCTTGTTCCAATCTTTCCACACGCGATCACCTAAGCTCTCGCCAAGTCTGAACGCTTCAGCCAGGCGAATGCGATCAATTTCAGGCACATTTGGTTTGTCCTGCGCCAAAGCGCTATGAGCATAAAGAAGAACAACGAAGGTAAGAGCAAGTTTAGTTTTCAAGCAAATCTTTATCAATGGTGCGGGTTATGACCTCACGCTCGTCTCTGACTTTGAACGTCAACGAACCTGCGTGCTTCTGCGTGGCCTCAAGATTCAAGCCATTAAAAAGGCGACCAGCCAAGATTGCGAGCAAAGGTTTTTTCATTTACCTCAAGCACTCAAGGTAGCCGCCGAATGCTGCGCTTTAAATGGATGATAAAAAGTCACCGATTGTTAGCACGGTTGAAATGAGTTAGGCGCGGCGTTCAAACGAAGGACGCACATCTCTATGCCGCAGCCTTTGAATTACTACCGTGATAATGTAAGTCGATACCGAGTAAAATAGGAACACTGTAACCAGTGTTGCAACAATCGCCGTATCGGTAGGTCCACAGGAGGGGCAGGCCAGAGCGTGTGGAAAAACCCGCTCCCAAATTGCCATTGGTCCCACAATAGCAAACATCAAAAGGTTCGCCAACCATCCCAACCCCCAGTGTTCAAGGGATTCTCCTGCCATGAGTGCAAATGCAAAGAGAAATAGAGGGATGAAAATACCACCAGCGATGGAGATTAAGAATCCTCTCATATAGAACTTCGGCGAACTCGCTGTTTTCACCTGGAATACAGGATGTACCTCGCTACTTCCCTCACCGGCGCAACCCAAAACCGCTTGTCCTGTAGGTGTTCAATCAACTTTTGGTGGACAACTCTTTCGGTTGGTATCCAGTTGTCCCCTATTCCGTGAAACACTATTACCGCCCATCCTCTTAACCGCACCGCCTGCTCACAGTAGTCTATGAATGGCTCAACCTCGCGCCCGTGCGGATAGCCTATTGCCGCCGCTTTGATCCTCAACGGATTCTCTGCTACCGCGACAGAATCGTTAATGCCGCCTACGGCTAACCTCGCGGCAAAGTGGCAAGCCTGAACAGCAGCCGAATATGAATCTTCATCAGGCGGGTCGCCAATAGCAATATGACCACACGGATAAGCGAAAGTCCGATAGCTATCCACGCCTACGTTACGATTGAGCCATCGGGCAGCAGAAAGAATCTCTTTGCGAATGTCAACTGGTGTATAAACCTCCAGGTTGCGTTTATTGTCTGATCCCCTACACGGATGCCTCACAGTGTGATTACCGATCTCGTGGCCGCTCAAAAAAGCCTTTCTCCAGCCCCTTTTTCGTGTGATTACGTGAAGGTTGCTGACCGGGAGATAGAAAGTTCCACGAAACCCAGCGCTCTCGAGATCAGGAATCGCCTGATCCAAACCGCTCCCCATACCATCATCATAGGTAAGGCTAACTGCCCCTTGCGCGTCCCCGGGCCAACTCTTAATCGTGTCCATATCCGTCGCCTTTATTTAGTCAAGCAACAACCGACTCGTTGGCCTAACGCCCGGCATCAACGGCTGGGCGACAACTGTCCCTTTGATGGTTAGCGCGGCAACTTCTGCAAGCGCTTGTTCGGGCACACGCACACTTTGTTCGCCTAGACGCCCCGCCGCTTCCAGCCAAGGCCAGCAGCCACCACCAGGGCGACAATAAACGCCGGCACAGCGGTCAGAAGGGGCCAGGCTACGAAGGCGATAAGCATTCGGGGTCGATAACCCGAGGCTGACCCCAGGTCATGAATGTTGGCCCAGAGGGCGAGCCCGAAGGCACCGAGAGCGACGGCCAGGGACGCGTGCCATGCCGTTGGCCGCGCTGTGTTACGAAGTCGAAAGTGCTCATTGGCTATGTGGGCCACGAACAGTACAGCACTGACGACAAAGGCGAACAACCGCCAAAAGGATTGCATCTGATTGGACGCAGCCGCCCCCGCAAGTGCGGCGGATGCCCTACCAACGGCGAGGTAGAGCACGCCGAAGAGTATCGCTGTGCTGAGCCATCGTTGGCGGCGAGAGTCGTCCATATGAGTGGCCTAACGTTTGGCTTCAGCGGCGCGCTGAGATGCTGAACTTTAGGAAGGGCGCTGGTGGCGCGTCCGCTGCAAGCCATTGTTGGGGCGCGTTAGTATTCAATGCCAAGCTGGTCTTCCAAGTGGCCGCCCTCAGCGTACGCACTCCACGGCCCGTCAGCTTCAAAGAATGAGACAACGGCGGAAGCCCGAACGAGTTTTGGGCCACCAGCAAACCGAGAAGGTTCCGCGGCGTTGATTGGTAGTACTTCAAGTGTTCCGGGACTTACAGCGACGACCTTGTAGAGTCCGGCGCTGCCGTCGGCAAGAGTAATTGAACAGATCTTGCCTTTTTGAATTCCCGTAGTGGGCTCAGTGTTACGTTTCTTTTTCCGGACTATTGTCAGTAGATTCTGAACGTCGGCGTCAGTAGGTTTGAGATGTAACGCCGTCGCGAGCGAATGTTCAGCTGCGTCAATGTTGCCCAAGAAATTTTGAGCAGTGCCGAGTAGCGCCCACGACTCTTGCTTCTCTGGTTTAGCACTAACAGCCGCCTGTAAGCATGCAACGGCTTCTGCAAGGTCCGAGCGATTTTGACGGCGTGATCTAATTAAGAACGCGCGACCCATGTTGTGCCACGCAATTGCATAATCAGGTTTGCCCGCTACGGCCCGACGCCAACATTCGATAGCAGCGTCGCGATCACCGATATCATTATGCGCGTTCGCCATGTTGTTCCAGGCAGGATAGTTGCCCGGGTCGATGGCTACGACACGTTGGAAGTTCGCGATCGCTTCATGGTTTCGTCCCTCTCGACGGCACTCCAAACCGACTTCGAAATAATATGATGCTGCCGCTTTATCCATGGTCATAGTCAAACGCCCCAACATACGTATTGTACTGCGGATCTGCGGCGCAAGTACGGATTTGGTGGTATTGTTCGGTTCCGCTTACACCTTAGTTCAAATCACCCTCCAGCTATGCCAACATCTAGATGCCAACACATAGAACTGCTGGATCAGGTGAGGACTATCATTCGTGTCAAGCACATCAGCTTGAGCTAATGAAATCAATTTGAGGTGGCTTGTAGTAACTGATCGATGCGAACCAGTTGATACTTGTTCCTTCCTAACCATTTAACCAAGTCATCCAGGCGATCATAAAATTTGTCCGTCCGTTCCGGCGCCACGCCGATGTGCAGCAGGAGTATGAAGCCGTTGAGGCCGGCGGGGTCCCGCGCTTCATACGCCTTGATGCGCTGCATTATCGCTTCGCTGCTGACATAGTTCTTCATCTCAGGTGTTGTGTAGTCTGCGTTTGAGTGCGTTCCTGCCGTGAAGTTGATGAGCCGCAAACCCATCCCTTCAGTCCAGGCGCTAATACTCCGGTTGTACCATTCAAAGGGCGGCAGGAAATAGCGCGCATTGTTTTTCGAAATACCGAAAGCTTGCATCGCCACGTAATTTCTATTCAAGTCATCCTCGAACTTCTCTCTGCTGATTAACAATTTATCGCGCTGGTTCCAGTCGCAATAAAGAAGGTGCTCGTCCGAGTGGGCGCCCAGGTAGTGTCCGCCGCGCTTCAACTGTCGAATGGACGATTTGAAGTTTGGGTTGCGGTAAAATCTCCCGGTGAAAAAGAAGGAAGCCTTCACACCGCGTTGTTTGAGTACGCGGACGATTGTCACCGCGCCGTCTGCAAACTCATCACCGGTAAACACCAGGGCTAGTTTCTTAGCTGCCTTGTCACCGCGAATGATTGCCCCTTCGTCAAATGAAAACCGGGAGTTTGTTTCTGTGGTTTTTACGGCTCGATTTTGCGCCAGGCAGGGTGAAGCTAAAGCGAGGAACGAAAAAAGCAACGGCGTGAGTCGAGTTCGCTTCACTGGGCTCGAATTGTAAACCAGACGATCTATCCGCAGATTACGCAGATTCTATTTAATTCGTTTCTGCTTCCCATCGGGTGCCATCTTCAAAATGAATTTCGGCAACATACACTATTCCGATGTAATCGTCTTTCAAGTTCCCGCGCGACCCGTCTATTGATAGGGACTTAAGTTGGTCCCAGGCAATGATGGGCCACTCAACGAAGATTACTTTATTAGCAGGGAAAGGAGGGTTCACTCGGAGTGGATCTGAACTTATGTTGTAAGTCTCCCCCTTTACCAATCGTCCCACCTCGATGAGCGGTGTTGTTCCGGAAAGGAAAATCTCGGCTGGTTCTGGTGCCGCATCGCATGAAGCTCTCCGCTTCTTAGTTCCGATGTCCCACTTATAAATATCCCATCTCACCTTTAGTGCCGTGACTGGCTTATCCGAAAAGCTCTTGATGGCGACCAGGGAGGTTA
>JBPCKD010000169.1:0-9807 GCA_051004635.1 Pyrinomonadaceae bacterium | reverse complement strand
GTGAAGAGCTCGAATGCTTAAGGCAGGTGACTACTGAAGATCAAGACACGAGCCGGAATTCCATGCCAACAATTGCCTTTGAACCAAATGCATTAGTGATACTGACAATCTTGGTTTGGGTTATGGTTTCCGCCTGGCTCATCAGTATTGGGCTCACGCTGTATGGTCTGGCTCGCCAAAAGCCCTTATTGCCAACCAATCAATTGCGTCTGACGACGAGCGATGCGCCGCTGGTATCGGTTCTTGTTCCTGCTCGCAATGAACAGCATCGTATTCTGGCAGACTGTATTCGCTCCATTCTGGCCCAGGATTATGGCTGCTTTGAAGTCATTGCCGTCAATGACCGCTCGACGGATGCAACCGAAGCGATACTCGAAACACTCGCGAAAAGCGATGACCGCTTGCGTGTCATTGCAGGTGAGGAACCGCCTGCCGGATGGCTCGGCAAACCCTACGCCATGCAGCAAGCGTTTAATCACGCCCGCGGCGAGTGGATACTGGCGACTGATGCCGACATGATCTTTGACCCGGCAGCCTTGCGTACCGCAGTGGAAAGTACTCTTGAAGGGAAAGGTGATGCCATGACGCTAATCCCGCACTTTGAAGCCGGTTCATTTTGGGAGCGCGTGATGATACCGACCTGGACGTGGGTACTGTTGATGTTCACTCTGTTTTACCGCATCAGTAACCCAAAGACGCAGGGAGCTGTGGGCATCGGCGGGTTCTTTCTGATGCGCCGCACTGTGCTTGAGCGCGTCGGCGGTTACGAAGCGTTGAAGGATGAAGTGATGGAAGACGTGCGGCTTGCCGAGATGATCAAGCGTTCGGGGGCGCGCTTGTTTGCCGAGTATGCACCGAAGTTGCTCAGTACACGCATGTATCGAAATTTCGGCGAGATGTGGGAGTGCAGTACCAAGAATTGGTTCTCGGGGATGAAGTTCTCATTGCCCTTTGCATTGGGGTGTGTCTTCTCCATGTATTTGATCTCTGTCGTGCCACCGCTCATTGCTTTAGCGTCCGCGATTGGAATTGCGGCAGGCGTGAGCGCAGACCTTTGGCTGTTGTTCCTTCCCGCTGCCTTGTCATGGTTGCTGCAAGTTCTTGTCCTTGCGTTGGTCAGTAAGCGTTCCGAAGTTTCTCCTGTTTATGCGTTGACTGCGCCACTCGGGTTAGGCTTGCTCTATGCGATGTTGTTTGATTCGAGTGTCAGGATTACAACCGGGAAGGGCGTGACATGGAAAGAGCGTAGAATCTATGAGAGTGGAGGAGTTCGCCCGCCGCGATTCGGTACCGCCACGCCTCATGTTTCTAACATTGAAGAGTAAAGAAGAAGAGATGTTAAATGAGAGATCTAATCGGCGCTAGAGAGGTCGGGAAAGGTAAAAAGATGGCTGAGATGATGAAGCCACGCAGCCCGGAGACCGTCACAAGGCATTAGATGTTCTGGCTGGAAACTGACACATTGTTGTGAGGTTCAGATATGGGCCTGGGGCCGGATCGTAAACGTTACTTTTACCTGTAACACGCTTCTTAGGCAGCCATAGGTTTGGAACACGGAACTCAACTCCGCGCTTAACAAATGGCATGCAGCGGACGCGGATCCAGCAGGCGTTTTATTATCAATTGCCCGAACGCGCGGCTGATGCGCTGGCGTTGGGCGGCAGGGAGAGGAACATGATGAAGAGTCATAAAATTACAGGCGGTGGAGGCACACAGCTCCACCTTGTTGAGACGGGCAATTCAACGGGACGCCCAATTATGTTCATCCATGGCTTTTCGCAGTGTTGGCTCGCCTGGAGCCGGCAGATGATCTCCGACCTGGCCGATGACTACCGACTTGTCGCAATGGATATGCGGGGTCATGGATTTTCAGATAAGCCCCGCGAGGGCTACACCGACTCGAGGTTGTGGGCTGATGACGTCAACGCTGCCATACAGGCTCTGAAACTTGATCATCCGATCCTCTGTGGCTGGTCCTATGGACCACTCGTAATCCTCGACTATATCCGGCATTACGGCGAGGATAGCATTAGCGGTCTCAACTTTGTCGGTGCCGTTACGAAGCTTGGCAGTGACGAGGCGATGTCGGTGCTCACCCCTGAGTTTCTCAGCCTCGTACCAGGTTTCTTTGCCCCGGATGTGGAAGAGAGCGTACGCAGTCTTGAGACGCTGTTACGCATGTGCTTCAAGCACGAGCCCTCAGCCGAGGACCTGTACCTGATGCTCGGTTACAATGTGTCCGTTCCACCCTATGTCCGTCAGGCGCTGTTCTCTCGGGCGTTCGACAATGACGATCTTCTGCCGAAGATCCGCAAGCCTGTACTGATCACGCAAGGCGCTGATGATGCGGTTGTCAAACCAGCTGCCGTCGATCAGCACACGGCTGGCCTGGCTCACGCGCAAATTCAGATGATGGCGAACGCGGGACACGCACCTTTCTGGGATGATGCGGCAGCCTTCAACCAGCGGCTGCGTGCGTTTGCCGAAAGTTTGTAGAACTATGACCCATTCATCGAGCACGCCGACGATGTCACCGGCCAGCGGCACCGCAGCAAGTAGCTTAGGGCTGATGCTTTCAACCAACGCGAGGCGAAACAACTGCCGGCCGCGGACGCGCATTCATCGAGCCTCTTTCAATCACGTCCTGTGCGCGCCGCCGATGCCAGGCGTTCGGTGCTTTGCTGTTTAGTAACCCGGTGGAAATAGATGAAGCTATTGATCCTTGGCGGAACCAGATTTGCAGGTCGCCATTTGGTCACAGCAGCCCTCGCACGTAACCATGAGATCACGCTTTTCAATCGTGGGAAGCATGAGTCTGCAGCCTTACCAAATGTCGAAACGATTTATGGCGATCGAAACAGCGATTTGGCTAAACTCCAGGGTCGCCGTTGGGATGTAGTCGCTGACACTTCTGGATATCTGCCGCGTACGGTAAGGGCATCAGCCGAAATCTTGTCTCATTCGGTAGATCGTTACGTTTTCATCTCCAGTCTTTCCGTTTATGCAGATGCGAGCGTCTTCGGTATAGACGAAACTGCCCCTATCGCTACGTTAACCAGCGAACAATTGGACCAGGCGAACGCAATTGATTCATCTGGGCAAGCTTCAGCTGTGACATATGGAAAATTGTATGGCGGGTTAAAAGCTTTGTGTGAGCAGGCGGCTGAAGAAGTGTTGCCCAATCGAGTGCTTATCATCCGTCCCGGCTTAATCGTTGGACCGTATGATTACACCGACCGGTTTACTTATTGGGTTGTGCGTGTCGCTCGCGGCAATGAGGTATTAGCTCCGGGTCGTCCTGACCGCTATCTTCAGTTTATTGATGTCCGGGACGTAGCCGAATGGACTGTGCGAATGATTGAACGTAAGGAAACGGGCGTTTATAACGCCAACGGTTTGCCTAACAACTTGACGATGGAAAGAGTACTTGAGGAATGTAAGACTGTAAGCGCTATGGTAAGCAATAGCGATGTTTCTTTTACATGGGTCAGTGACGATTTTCTACTGCAAGAGAAAGTTGTCGCGTGGAGCGAAGTGCCGTTGTGGGTACCGGAAGAAGCTACGCCGCATCTGAAAGGTTTTATGTTCATCAATTGTGATAAAGCGGTTGGTTCTGGTCTTAGCTTTCGCTCCCTGAATGACACGATCAGAGATATATTAACCTGGCGCGAAACAACTTGCCTGGATGAAGAGTTGAAAGCTGGTATTGACCCGGACAAAGAACAAAGATTGTTGCGTAAATGGCATGAAACGCATTGACCTGGGATAAAAACTGTGGGGCACACCGAACAAGTCATAGGAGCGGAACTGCGGAGTCATAAGAAGTTATCGTCCAAAAGAAGCTGCCTGCCAGGAGGTTTGGGAGTTCTCAAAGTAGGCAGACAGCCGCCCCATTCCGGCGTTAGGAGTCTTTACGCGTTACCTGTGAATGAAGCACTATGGCCACTGACAAGACCGAGGAGGCTTGGGTTGCCGAGCAGCGCGATACCGTCCGCGCATATCTTCAGCAAGAGGGTGTCCACCATCGGCGGGTCGGCGAGTGGCCCGCCTGGCATCTTCATCCGTATCTTGCCGTTAGGGCAGTCGAGTCGTTGGCTGCACCGGGTCGTGTGGGTTGGTGGGCTATCAGCGGCGACGTGCCTACCGATTACGTCAGCTTCAACGACGCCGACCACCCGCGAGAAGTCTTGCGACACTTTGTGCGCGAGTGGGCCGAGGTTGCTTCTTCTATGCTTAGCGGCCAGGAGCACCCCGATACAGTCATCCGCACGGCCGACCAATGGCCCGAGTTGATCGACCTGCTTAAACGCCGCTCGGAGCTTCTACGCCGATTCGCTGATGACGACTCAATCTGGGATGACGAAGACGCCTAACGATGCGCTTGCAGCGGACCGAATCAGAGTGCCGCTCATCCGTTAACTTGAATGCTTGATTAGTTATCGCCCGCGCGCTGAACCGCGGCGCTAGGCGCGGTCACATGCTTAGCTTGCAAAGGAGATATAAACGCCGATGAAACCCTTGTTTCCCCTCCTTACAATTATGTGTCTTTGCTTTTTGTTGACCCCTGACGTGGAGGCTCAGCAGAGCAAAACCCAGAGAGTCTCTCAACATAAAACAGATCAGGAGCGGCCGCAAAGATCACCTAGCCGTCCGCTTGTTGAATACCTGTCGGCTGAAAGGCCACGGCCTTCGCCCTTCTCTGATGCGGTACGCGTCGGTCACATGCTCTATTTATCGGGCCAGATAGGGGTGGATGCAGATCAGAAGGTCGTCCCGGGCGGGATTAAGGCAGAAACCAGGCAGGTCATGGAGAGAATCCGTCGCTTCTTAGAGAAGAATGGATCATCGTTCAACCATGTGGTCAAGTGTACGGTGATGATGGCTGACATGAGTGAATGGGGAGCGATGAACGAGGTCTATGTCACCTACTTCCCGAAGGGCCGCTTACCCGCGCGTAGTGCGTTTGGCACTAATGGTCTGGCCCTCGGTGCGCGTGTTGAGATCGAATGTTTAGCAGTGGTTGAATGATCTCAAAGCCAGGTATTATTCGAACCGACCTAAAAGAATATCAATCCAGGGTTCACTGAAGTACCTCTTCTCCTTACACGTTGAAAGGAATCGAGTGCTCTGGAACGTCCGCTGTGGGTTCGTTTGGTTTGTGGGGACTTGGAACCCGGTCCGTGGTGATAGCGTTTTTCGTGCTCAGCGTCGTAATTGCAACCGCCGTGTGCGCATTTTGGACTTGGTTGGGGAGCTCTCCTTTATCTTGCGGCCGCATGGTACTGGTTTGCGATGAGATGGGTCGATAAATACGACAGCTGGTAAGCAGCAGCGGCGCGCCCAAGCGCTTACGGCGGAGCGCAATCTGCGTGTCTCTCATCGACAGCTTGCCGCTAGCGTGGTTGTGTCCAGTCGCTGAACGCAGCGTTAGCCATCTTCCCATATTCGGCGGTAATCATAAGAATTATGAGAGACTTTTTTGCCTTTCTGTTGACCATCCTATTATCCGCATCGGCTATCGCTCAGAATTCAGCTGGCCAATCGCTCGTTTTAACCCACGTTACGGTAATTGATATGACGGGCGCACCACCGAAACCCGACCAAACTGTAATAATTACCGGCAATCGCATTACCGCTCTTGGCAAGAGCGCGGAAATCTCCGTGCCGCGAAATTCTCAAGTTGTTGACGCAACCGGCATGTTTTTAATTCCCGGCTTGTGGGATATGCACGTTCACCTGAACTACGAGACCGTCCGGCAAGTCGAACAATCGCTGTTTCCTTTGTTTATTGCCAATGGTGTAACAAGCGTGCGCGATATGTGGAATTTGCACGATGTCGAAGGGATGAAGCAGATTAGAAAATGGCGTGAGCGTATAGCGGCGGGTGAACTCACTGCTCCGCGTCTCGCCGCCGTCGGGCGTGGTATTGACGGCGTGGCAGGCGGCAACGCTTACATTCGTGTGAAAGATGTGCGCGAAGCGCGAATGGCGGTGCAACGCATCAAGCATGAAGGTTACGATTTCGTTAAAATTTACAGCAACCTTTCGCGTGAATCATTCTTCGCCATTGCCGACGAAGCGAAAAAACAGAATATCCCGTTTGCCGGTCACGTTCCTTTAAGTGTCGGCGCGGTTGAGGCTTCCGATGCCGGAATGCGAAGTATGGAGCATTTGTTTGAAACCCTAACCCCTTCTTCAACAATCGGCGAGGAAT
The DNA here is from genome assembly GCA_051004635.1 of Pyrinomonadaceae bacterium. GTDB lineage: Bacteria > Acidobacteriota > Blastocatellia > Pyrinomonadales > Pyrinomonadaceae > PSRF01. Next base: position 3,593 of record JBPCKD010000169.1, on the reverse strand, counting down.
TGAAAAAGCAAGAGTTAGCACTGAATGAAAAGTTTGCCGCGCTCAACGGAAAGCCTCCGACTCCCGAACTTGAAGAGGCATCAAGGCGGCTTACGGAGAGATTTATTGACACTTACAGCGACAAAAAAGCGGCAAATCTTTTCGCGCGTTTCGTGCAAAACGACACTTGGCAATGCCCGACGCTGGTTATCTATCAAATTTGGGCAGCAGTTGACAACAAAAACTTATTCAACGATGCGCGAATCAATTATGTGCCGCTCAATGTCAGGACAAAGGACAAGCAGTATTTCGACGCTATGCTGTCCTGGTCTGAAAAAGAAATCAGCATGCGTAAGAAGCTCTATCAATTGCGGCTTCGCCAGGTGAACGCCGCACATCGCGCAGGTGTTAAGTTTCTCGCCGGAACAGATGCCACGAGCACGTTTCCCGTGCACGGCTTCAGCCTACATGATGAACTTGCTTTGTTTGTGCAGGCAGGGTTGACACCGATGGAAGCGCTGCAAACCGCGACGATTAACCCGGCGAAATTTCTGGCGCTAGCCGACTCGCTCGGCACAATTGAAAAGGGGAAATTTGCGGATTTGGTTTTGCTCGACGCAAATCCGCTTGCCCACATCAACAACACGAAAAAGATTTCCGCCGTTATCATCAATGGGCGATTTCTTCGGAGAGAAAAGTTAGATAAGATCCTGGCCGACGTTGAGGCGGCAGCGAATAAAACATGAGCATGTATTGATTAATTCTAATGTGTCACTTCATTTCTGCGACATTGCCTCAAGGCATGGAACCTGATTCTGTAGCGCCGATCTTTGAAGCACACAAGTTAGGATTCGATTTTGGTTTCCAATCCTTGTGTCTCTGCGCAAATTGAATCGGAAGATTGGTACATTCTGACTACGAGGGGATTTTGCGATTGTGGCCCAGCCGCCTGAAGGGCGGTACTCCGAACAGGTGGCCCCTCGTCAACCGGGTCGCTGAGCTTGGGGGGTTCCTATGATCCTGCCATACAGAAACAAAGGGCAACTTGTTTTGAAGAAATCAGTCTAGATTCTAAAGGAGACAAAGACATGAACAGATATGTAGCTGAACTCGTAGGCACCTTCGTACTTGTTTTTGCCAGTTGTGGGAGTGCGGTTCTGGCTGGAGACAAAATTGGCTATCTCGGTGTCTCGCTCGCATTCGGCCTGTCTCTGCTGGCAATGGTCTACACCATCGGGCCTATTTCGGGCTGCCATATCAATCCTGCCGTGACTGTCGGAATACTCATAAGCAGGAAGATGGAGGCGAAGTATGCGGCCGGTTATATTGTGGCCCAGATATTGGGTGCCATTCTGGCGGCGGCCCTGCTTTTGCTCATCGTCAAAGGCGCACCCGGCGGTTACGATCCGTCAATCGCAGGTTTCGCCGCCAACGGTTATGGCGAACACTCGCCGGGTCGTTACAACCTGCTATCCGCCTTCCTGGTTGAAATAGTGCTGACCTTCTTTCTGGTTTTTACCGTACTGGGGGCCACTGACATCAAAGCGCCTGTCGGCTTTGCCGGTATCGCCATCGGGCTCGTACTGACCCTAATCCACCTGGTGGGTATTCCCGTGACCAACACCTCAGTCAACCCGGCGCGTTCGATTGGGCCAGCCATTTTTGTAGGCGGATGGGCCTTAAGCCAGCTATGGCTATTTATCGTTGCTCCGATTATCGGTGCAGCTATCGCCGCAGCAGTTTACATGGTGACACACAATCCGGCTGAGGTGATTAGTGTCAAAGAAGCTGAGCAGGCACTGGGGAGCGAACAGGCTGAGAGACGGTCCTAGTTGGGGTCACAGGCGATTTACTATCGCTGCTGAAGAACTCTCTTGGCCAATCACTCGCCGCATCGAAGGCAAGCCATGGGAACTATCCGGCTATCGCTGGTGGCAAGCTTCTGGTTCGCAACGCGACCCAGATGGCTGCCTACAACATCGCCGGCAACCAGGCAGATAGTCGATAGTTCGGCACTTCACGCTGAAGGCGTGAGATAATCTGCCTTTGAATCGTGTCGTTTTGGAATCCTCTCGCGTCCGCATTGAATGGCAGGGAAGATCAGGATTGGCAATATATGATGGAGAATTCAGAGAGGGCGGCATCATCGGGAACTTTCAACAGGGCGAGACGAAAGCAACTTTCCTTCTCGCTCACGTGGCCAGGGTTGATCCAAAGATTTACGACCGGCACGCAGGCAGCTACAAACTCGGGCGTGACAGGTTCCTGGACATCGGTCCGGATGATGACTCAGAGGGGCGACCAAGATTTCTCGACTCGAAAACAAATCGTATAGGTGTTCTTTATCCCACGTCAGAGTCAACATTCTTTTCGGGGCCGTCACTTGGAATTCCTCTTCCTGTTGATGTGCAGGTCACCTTCCTCAAAAACAGCCGGGGTGAAACGACCGGACTCAAGTGGCGGGAAGCTGGCTCTCCCATAATCTCTGCCAAAAAGGTTAACCCCTATAAAAAAGAGGTAGTAACTTTTACCAACGGAGATGTCATTCTAACCGGAACGCTGATACAGCCTGCCACAAAGGGACCGCACCCGGCCATCGTGTTGGTTAGCCCCGGCTATTCTTTGTATCTTAAGAATGGACCATATCCATATTTTTTCGTCCGACAAGGACTTGCATTTCTTTCACTTGATGAACGCCGTGTGGGCGGTAAATCGGCAGACTATTTGCACTCCAGCTTTGAAGAGAGAGCGAGGGACGTGTTGGCGGGCGTCAGCTTGCTCAAGGCTCGTAAGGAGATAAACCCTGCGCAGATTGGTCTCTGGGGTTCCAGCCTAAGCTCCTGGGTTGCACCCCTGGCTGCAATTCTCTCGCCGGACGTCGCGTTTCTCATCCTCAAAGTGCCTTCTGCGCTACCGGTCACAGAGAACATCCTTTACGAAGTTGAAAGCGATCTTCGAGAAGAAAACTTCTCTGAAGAAGATATTGCCAAAGCGATCGCGCTTCGCAGGCTTCTCAATACGACGATATTAACTAATACGGGGTGGGATACGACGAAGGCTGAGATCGAGAAATCCAGGAATGAAAAATGGTTCGCCTATGCGCGCGTCGGATGGGTGTTGCCAATGAACGTGCCGCCCGACAGCGCGACCTTGAAGGGATTGCGAGACCCGATTAGCTACGACCCAGTACCAGTTCTGGAAAGAGTGACCTGTCCCGTATTGGTGATAAACGGAGAACTGGACAAATCGGTGAACACGAAGGTGAGTGTGCCGGTAATGAGAGCGGCCCTACAAAAAGCTGGTAACAAAGATTTCACCATTGTTGTATTACCCAGGGCTAATCACGGTCTCGCTGAAGCTAAAACAGGTTATGGCTCAGAAGCTGCGCGCGTTAAGAGATACGTTCCTGGATACTGGGACGGGATGGCTGCCTGGCTCCGAAAACACGTTGACTTGCGGAATTAAGCTAACGCAATCGAAAGAGCGTTACTCCTATGGGACCGCGCAGAACGTTCTAAGAATTCGTGTGGCGCGGTAAGTTGACTCAACCCACCCTAGACTCAAGAGAGCCGCCACACAATTGTGTGTTGAACTAAGCCGGTGGTGGGTGGGAC
>JBPCKD010000168.1:0-21989 GCA_051004635.1 Pyrinomonadaceae bacterium | reverse complement strand
ACCAAAGAAGTCTAGTTGCGGCAAGATCATTTTGATCCTCGCCATCATCCTGCTGGTCCTGGCAGGTGGAGTCGCGGCCGCCATCTATTTCGGCTACCACAAGCTAGAGAGCACGCTGAAGTCTTCTGAAGCCTACACTGTGGCGATCAACCGCCTTAGGGAAAACGAAGAGGTCAAGAATGAGCCTTTGAATTTCCCCTTGAACTTACCTTTAAATTTCCCTTGAATTAACAGTGCCTTTCTCCACTAGTGACGCTTATGAGCCATCAAGAGTTTTTAGATCCGGAAACAACTCGGGGTGAAACGTTTGAACTGCAGCCTCACCTTGTTGGCGACCTTCTGGAAGTACGGCCTCTTCGACCGGAGGATTGGGAGAGCTTGTTCGCAGTGGCTTCGGACCAGCTGATTTGGGAGCAACATCCTGCCCAGGATCGTTACCAGGAAGAGGTTTTCAAAGAATTCTTTCGAGAGGCGTTGGAATCGGGAGGCGCCTTGGTTGTCATTGACCGGAAAACGCAAAAGATTATTGGTTCATCACGGTACTTCGGATTTGAACCCCGGCAACAAGAAATTGAGATCGGTTGGACTTTTCTTGCCCGCTCCCATTGGGGCGGAAAGTACAACGGGGAATTGAAACGCCTCATGTTGGACCATGCGTTTAGATTCGTAGAGAGCGTTGTTTTCCTAATAGGGCCAACGAATGTGCGGTCGCAAAAAGCCGTAGAAAAAATCGGTGGCGTTTTGATAGAAGCGCGGGAGAAAACCATTCATGGAAAAATTGTCGAACAGGTCGTGTACCAAATCAAGAAACCAACAATCCCCGCTTCAACTTAGTTTCCAACCCTCGAAACACTTACTCAATTACTCGAGCTGGTCCAAGCTCGAATGGCTAAATTCAGGTCGACACTAAGCGTCGAACCTTGATAGAGATTTCTGAAGATGAACCGGTTTAAAGCCCACGAATGGTGGAACTAGCTTGAAGAGGTGACGACAACCAGCAGAGAGCAGATGATACAACTGGCGTTACGAGGGTTGTGGAGGCGGCGATCGGAATCGAACCGATGAATAAAGGTTTTGCAGTTCGATTGGGCGCTCTGTCACTGAGTGTCATGGAGTGTCATCGATGGGTAAACATTGGGTTTGTATAATCGCCTTGTTAGCAGGTAACACTCAAGATCGTCGCAGACCCCCCACAAAAGTCCCCACAGTCGAAATCGTCATTTCGTCATGCGGCTTTCGGCGTCGCGACCCGTTTGATGCGTTCGTATTCCGCGCGTCGAGCGTGGTGCGTATCCCAGAGATCAACGTCCTGCTGTAGCCCTAACCACATCTCCGGCGACGTGCCAAAGGCCCGCGCCAGGCGGTGGGCCATGTCGGTCGTAACAGGTCTCCGCTCGTGCAGTATCTCGCTAACAGTGCGTCGCGAGACGCCAAGCAAGCGCGCAAGCTTATCCTGCGTCAATCCCGCTGCCGGCAGGACATCCTCGCGCAAAACTTCGCCGGGATGCGTCGGTCGTCTCTTTCTGTTGTTCAGCCAATTGTTCGGCATCGATCAAAATCCTCAGTGATAATCTTCAAGGTCAACATCGAAAGCGTCTTCGCCTTCGAACGTAAACGTGATTCGCCAGTTGCCGCTGACCGTGACGCTCCAAGTGCCAGCCCGATCGCCTTTCAACCGATGTAACCGATAACCGGGCAAGTTTACGTCCGCCGTCGTACGAGCGCGGTTGAGCACGTCTAACTGTCTGCGTAAACGGTCGGCAAGGTCAGGAGCCACTCCGCGTCGCTCGCCCGTTTCAAAGAGCCGTTTGAGTCCTTTATGACGAAAGCTCTTTATCACGGGTTTTGATTGTAACGAGGCGAGTTACATTCCGCAAGATCGTCAGGAGGCCGATGGCTTCACCCTCATCATCTCAAGCACTTGGGAGATGCTCGCAGAAAAGGGCATGAGGCCTGCTGATAGAAGTACACCGAATGATATGGAGGCCATGCTGCGTGGATTCTCGCCTGACCAATGTTGATAAACCCTCGTTGGCATCAGCGCGATAAATCCATCTTGACCGATCCTTGTCATATCGTCGATCCACATCTCGCGATACTCATTTAACCTCTTCTCCAAAAGCATATCGGCAATAGCAGTAAGTCCCATCTTTGGCAACCCCGACAGTCCAGCAAAAAAAGTCTCATCCACTCGCCTTAGTTCCGACATGATAATCTTCCGCTCTTGTGGGTCCTTAATAAATTCGTCGCCTATGACGAGGCCTCCATCAACAGCTTCGCCACTATCCTTGATTGCTCCGTAGAACAAATCAACCGCTTCCCGCACGATCTGTTTTGAGTACGGACGCCAATACTCGGAGACTTGGAGTTCTACGGCTAGGACTGCGAGATAAGCGATGAACAGATGGAACTGGAGTTTTAGCCGCTGACGTTCTCTTTCTGGGTTTTTTGAAAACCGGTTGATGAACTTTTTGACTCTACTCGGACGACCCTCAAGGATGGTCGTGGTCGAGCGTTGAGAAAATTCGAGAAGCTGCTCAGTAAGAAAACGCGCGAGATCAGCAATGGAATGTTCGGAAGACCATTCACTCATTTTCCAGATCCGTCAGGCCTACGAAAGGAGCGTCGTATTTCAACCCTTCAGGAATGAAGTTGATAGATTCTTTCAACATTTCTTTAGCGCGCTGCTTTTCTCCGATCGCTGCCAAACAACAGCCGATGTTGTTTCTATTAATCGCCCACATTGGATTCGCTTTCAGAATTCGTTCAACCTGATCGAATGCGTCTGGTTCGACCATCAGCGTGCGGTTACCATCGGTTGTCACTCTTGAAGTGAATTGCTGTCCTTCGGTATTGAGTTGTTGGTAGGCCATATTTATGATTGCCTCGGCGGCGCGTTCATAGGATTCAAGAGCCTCTCGATAATCTCCGATCTTCGAATAGGTCAAGCCGAGACTGTTATGGGCCTCTGGGAAATGTGGATCCAGTGCGGTAGCCATCTTCAGAGACTCAATTGCATCGTCGAACATTTCTTGGATCTGGTAGATGATTCCCAACCCAAGATGCACGGAAGCATTACGTGGATCGGCGTCGATTGACCTCCGATAGAACTGTTTTGCTTCGTCATATTCGTTGAGGCGTCGATGAGCGAGTCCAGCGTAATACAGCAAATAAGGATCATCTGGCGATTTTGTCAGCTCGTCAGCGACAAGTACGAGGGCCCACGCACATTCACCAACTTGAATGCGATCGAATATCTCCTTGTAGACTTTCTCTTTCATGGTTGAAAGTAAACCTCTCGTAAGACGACCGATCGCGGCCAGCAGCATTCAAACAACGATCTAAGGAAATCGTCTGAAGCATCTTTCATGATTCGCTATACTGCGACTATGGAAGCGAGTATAACAAAGCACGCTCGGCGTGTGCGAGAGATGCTCGGAGCTAAACCTTATGCCCGACTTGTTGTATCCACGAATTGCCCTGGTTGCTTATGCTCTCGGGTTGGTGCTAACCGTGGTCTTCAATATTTTCAATGGAAGAAGTCGTTACGGCCTTCCCGTTTCGTCCGGTCACAAGACGGGGTGGGCAAGCATTCTGTATTTGCGAGGACTTCTCCTCTACGCAAGCATTGCTGTCTTGACATATTGGGCGGTACAAACGAACGGCTACGCGATGGGAATTCTGGCCGGACTGGGTGCCTTGATCTTCAAGTCGATGGTAAACCGCATGAGTTGGCGGATGTTCTAGGCGTTATCTCGGTTAGCTAACCGTCGATCTGAGAACCTTCGTGCACCTTCGTTACGGCTTGGTTCGCGCTCGCTCCCGCGTAACAGGTAGGCCTTCAAATCTTCATCCCTCACTAACACTCGACGTCCGAACCGGCGAACAGGCAGACGGCCCGCTCGAACTTCAGCGCGAAGAAAAGCTACCGATAATCCGGTACATTCGCTGACCTCGCTGAGTCCCCAAGCCAGGCGTTGTAACGTCGTCAAGGCTACCATCTCCTCTAAAGCACCTCTGAAAAGCTCCATGCGTCAGGACTCGTCAATTGACGTGCCAATGATCGCGTTCGGATTCTGTGGCCGACACCTACCTCTAAATCAATCAAGGAAAGGTAGATGACATTTGGATGGCCGCTCGTTCCAAAACATCATCCCTATCTCTGGGTGTAACGTGACGGCCGTAGTGTTCGCACTCAGGCAAGACACCCTGTGTGTAAAACATAACGGGGGATCATCCCAAACTCATTTGGCGTCAGCGCACAGGTGATTAGAGATCACTCCGAACATCCTTAAAGCGGCAAGCCTGAAACCCTTGCGTTGTCTTCTGAAAAGTCAATCGCGTCAAAGACCCCCCACAAAAGTCCCCACAGTGAGAATTTACTTGAGGTTGGTGACTGCCTGTAAGTTATTGAAAAGATTTGGAGGCGGCGATCGGAATCGAACCGATGAATAAAGGTTTTGCAGTCTTAATAGGTGAGTTCTAATACATTTACTCGCGTTCATCTGCGTCTGATTCCGTCTACCTGAAAACCTCTCGGGTGTGCATTGGCGTTGTTGCTTGTTTCGCTGCGTTCAGAAGCGTTTGCACACTTTCCCGCACACTTTTCTTTATAAGACGGGGTGTCAGCTTCGCCTGATTTCTAACCCTCTACCTACGTCTCAAAATACTCATAATACTCACAATCAGACACGCTCTGATGTTAGGCCTACGTTGTGCCTAGTTGGGCTCTCAACCTTTGTTAGCTGGTGGTGAATCCTAGACTGCCCTTCTTTCAAACAGTAGACTCTAGCTTGTATGGCACCTTGGTGGAGTCCTCTGTTAGGCGTAATCATTGGCGGCGTTCTCAGTGGTGTTACGGCCTACTTTATTGAAAGCCGTCGCTGGCGACGATCCCGACAAGACAAACTCGATGAAGCGAGAAGAGAAGCGTTGGCGCGGGCTTCTAGCTTGGATTGACCCGATGGAGAACGCGTTGAATGCAGCGGAAATAGAAGTATACGGACTGTTGAATGGGGCGCACGACGATTACCAATTTCGTGCCCGTTACCCAGACCTGATATCAACCCTGAAGCAATTTGATCTCTCGCCGGATAAGCGACTCATACTTGACGGAGACCCTTACCCTGTAGGGCACAACATACGCTTGGCCCTTGAGAAACTAAAAAACGATGCGATTGACTGGCATGGCCAAACGGAATTTCCAGTTGACTCGCCCGTTATGACTGTTGTCGACGCTCGTTACGCGTGTACTACGCGAGTGAAAGAAATAAGGGAAATCGTGGAAGGGTTGCGCAGGATACTTTCCGAACAATACAAGAAAACCTATGAGTAAGCCGCGTCAAGGTTGGGATTCCTCGACGCGGCTCTTGTGGCAAGGGGATGTCAACCGTGGTTGACAAATTCTCAATTACAGCGGAAGCGTCGATTAACTGATAGCTGAGATTTGCGGAACTGAATCATACGAGGGGGGGCGGGGATTGTTTAGGCCCGTCGTTCTGGTTCAATTCCCAAAAAGGTTTTCATTAACTTCATGGCTTCCGGTTCTTTACCTGCCAGGATTAAGGCTTTGATTTCGTCCAGCTTCGAACGTCGCCGCTCGGCAATTTCAAGGGCCGCTTCGAGCAGTCCAGTGGATTGCGCTTCACTCAGATCGGTTTGTTCCTTGTGCTTCATGTGTTCTTCCTCCTTTAGGGGTAACTTGCATGGGAAGGGCCGCGCCAGGGTTCGGGTCCTCGACGCGGCTCACGGTATTGATGGGAATGGCTTCATTCGTGGCTGCCGGGCAACTCGCTTCTTAGTAGCTGGATTTGAGCATCTACGGCATCGCTATCCTCCTCCATCAGCCGCGCGAAGGCGACGTTCTTTGAGATAAGAGAAATATTGGCAGCCTGGGTTGGCCGGCGCTGAATCTCATCCATCAAGAGCAGCAGGGTCCGGGATTTTGAGTAAGCATCATCGCCACATGAGCAGACACTGCGAGCGAGGTGTTCGATCTGCGTGTTGGTTAGTTGTGCGTATTGTTGCGCTTGCTTTCTTGCTTGTCGAGAGTTAGGCAATGATTTTCCTCCTCAATGAACTCTGGCCATTCTTCACTAATTTCCTGATGCGCAAGTCGGTAAATCTCGGTTTCCAACTTGAAGGCAACCGCCTCGTTTTCTGGCACTTGTTCCAATCGCTCAAGCTGTTCGCGAAGCCTGCGAAGTCTCGATTGTGGCTTCGGTTCGCGAGGTTTCTTGTCGCTAGTCTTGAGCCCTTTCTGTGTCCAATGCTCAGCCGTACTGGGAAGCTGGAACATGTCTCGCATGGCGGGGCTCCGAAACACTTCGGCGAGTTTGACGACGTTGAATTGCGGTGGTCCGGGCTCAGTGAATATCCAGATGTCTGGCACTTTCATGCCAGACTCTTTCGTCGCTTCCTCAAGAAGATCACAAAGTCCAGACTTGATGCAGCTCGGAACTCCCGGCATATTGAAGATGCCCACCACTCGAAGCGCTGCATCACTAGCAGGGCGGCAATCGTCGCAGGCGTCGGGCTCGCCAATCATTCGCGTTAACATAAAGGCATTCACCGGCCAGAACGCTTTACAGACTTCGCAACGCATCTCTCGTCGCGTGCCTCTGCCCCTATATTCGGGCGCTGGGCGCTTGGGTGCTGTCTGAGTTGATTTACGTCTCATTGGCTCACCTCCATATCATCGTCGGTCGATGCAGCGTGAACCAGTATTTTGACAATCATCGGCGGAGTAACGATTAGCTTTCCCCATATGTCGCCCGAGTTGGAATGCAGGAAGTCGAGAACTGAGTTTTTAAGATCCGCCGGCGTGGCCCCATTCGAGCAAATCTCTGCAACCGCATCGGCCAGACGCAGCCAATCAGGGTGCGTGTCAGACGGCTCACGGGCGAGGTCAGCTGCATCACCGTACAAATCGATCTTTTTACCGTTTAGCAGCGTTGCCTCGACGGAATCATCATCATCATCATCCGGCAGGTGAAAAAGTTTCGTCTTGGCAAACAGTTTTGTGAGGATCGCTCTGGTTTGCGTTTCTCCCGTGAGCGGATCATCGTCATACGTTGGTTGGTCAATACCGAAGTGGTTGCAAGCTAAGTCAATCGCATACACTACTTCAGATGAAATAAAGTCGGGTGATTGACTATCGAAGAATCTGAGAACGTTATCGACTTCGAGATTGACTCTGGCTTCTTCTCGCTCTTCATCAAACAGCTTGATCCCGTCATCGCCAACAGTCCCAATGATAGGAACCCGTACAGCCCGTTGGGGACCTGTGGTTCCCATTCTGTCTTTGGCACCAATTGGTGTCATTCCTGGTTTTTCTACCATGGTGGAAATGACACCCATGGGTGCCGTTTCAGAAGTGTCGAGTGGTTCGTCAGATATCTGCGGAACCACTCCCAGATGGTTTAACTCCTGGGACTCCGTTGCGGGTGTTACATTTGTAACACTTTCCAACCCACGGGCCGCTCCATTCTCTTTGGGCGCTATCCTATCGAGGCGCTCGGTAATATCGACCTTGAACTGATTGGCGGCTGCCCACAGCGGCACACCTTCCCGGTGGCGCTTGAACATCTGTTTCTTGGCGCTTTTGATTTCGTGGGCGAGGGCTGCGTGTAGAGCAAGTGTGCTATTCTTTTCCTTGTTAGGCATTATCGATTCCTTTCTATGCAAAGGGTTGATGATGAAGGGCTGGCCGGGTGTTAGTAGCACCTTGCTGGCCCGCTTCTTTTGGTGAGAGTTCTGGTGAGCACTAAGAATGTACACCCACGGGTGCGACTTTGGCAAGCGTAACACGCACCCAAGGGTGTCAATTTCCTTGGACGCTGACAAAGATTAGGAGTATTCTTAGCCGGTATGGCTAAACCCGTCGTAAGACTAACTATTAGAGAAGCTGCTGACCGGCTTGGCGAAGACGTGGACACCGTTAAGGGTTGGCGGCGGCGAGGGTGCTTCCCTAACGCAGAATTAACGGACACACCGCGCGGTCCTGTGTGGACGATCCCAGAGTCAGACTTGAATGGATTCGAGCGTCCCAAAGTTGGCCGACCTCATGCCGCGAAGTAAACCGAAAACACAGAAGGAGGTCTCAGCAGAAATGACCGATTTAAGCACCGAAGAGGAGCAGGAAATCAAGCAAGCGTTGCTGAAAGACTATGCAACACGTGAACCATTGCAGTTTATCCAGTACGAGGGCTTTGTAGGAAACACTTTTGTTTATACTGATCCTGACGGCGATGGAATTCTGCGAAGCCAAACTAAGGAGTTACTAGCAGGAAGTTCCAATATTCGGGTTTTAATCAGGGACTTTGAGGACGCGGACGTAGTCGTTAGACTGCTGCTAAAAATTGCAAGTACGATAGAGCAGCAGGGAAGCATATGGCCCGAAGTCTATGACGGTCGCGTCGTGCCAGAGATCAAAGGCCAATTATTCTGAGGATTCGCAAGCCGGGCAGACCGTCAAAGGATGTTGCCTCCAAAGCCCAAGAGCAAATAGACTTGGGCGCATGAAGACGCTAATTCAACCTCTCGCTCTCGTGGTTCTATCCGTTTCTGTCTTTGGTCAAAAACCCACTCCAAAGCCTTCGCCTTGCACTCTTACAAGTTGCACAGTCGCCTGAAGTAAGAGGACTGAAGCTTGGCCAACGGCGTGATACCCTGCCAACCATCGCCATCGGAGGTGGTCCATTTATTGAGCAAGCCGACGAAGTAGGCGTAGTACGAACATCAGTCAATAACTATCTACAGCGATCTGAGAGATACAAAGGAATAGACCGCGTTTCTCTTACCTACTTGGACGGAAACCTCCTTTCCTTCGGAAGTCCAGTACAGTTCGGATGTTAAGTGGGAAAGCAGCGCTCACCTAGCAGCGGCTATCGCAGAACAGCTTAAACTTCCAACGACGGGGTGGATCTATGTAGATGACATCATCCCGAGATTAAACTGCGCAGGGTTTTTCATAGAGGTTCGCGGTTCGATGGGCGGCAGACTGAAGATTGAGGCGTTAGATTTAGAATCTGAAGTATCCAAAAGGCGGGCCGCGCTGGAACAAAAGAAGCGCGTGGAATTCAAACCTTGAACCGCCTCTCCTGTCTTCTTCCCTAACCATCGAATGCGGCAAGTAAGGGCGAAAGTAAGCCGGACTTTTCTTTAGGTACTTGCACCCCTGCAATGGAATCAGGAATCACGAGCCACGTTTGGACGTTGCGGGAACTACTTACCGCCATCTAGATTTAGTGTGGCTTGGCTAGGACGCTTTGGTCGAATCTCTTCGAGCACTTCCACGACTGCATGGTGCTGCTCAATCACCTCACCTTCAAAGCCGTATCTAACCTCTGTCTGCACGTTTCCTTTCAACGCATCGCCGGGAACTAACGGAATCTCGCCTGCTCGGTATTTCGTAAGCCATTCCTCGTGGGCAATTTTGGCGATAAACGGCCTGTTGTCGAAACGGAACTCCCACTGCGAATCACCTAAGAAGTCCGGCTTCTTAATCTTAAGAATCATCGGCAACAGAGGATGTGTAATTACCTCTCGCGTTAATATATCGTCTATTGTTTCAGGTGCTACCGAAAGCGTGAGGTTAAAGTCTTCAGAATGCCCATCCTGGTCAATGAACGTGGCTTTATCTTTATCAGTTAGCGGTGATAGCGCAGAGTTAATTTTGTTTATGTCATTGAGTAGTCGCTGCCGTGAGACGGGTTGATGGTGCGGCAGTAGTTGACTTATGTACGCTTCTTCGCCTAGTTGAAAAATCTGGTCTTCGAGAGGCTCAATATCCTTGCCACTGGATATTTCTGTCTTGTTTGCCAGAAAGTGGACTACCGAGCGTTTTCCTTTGACAAGGTAACTGGCAACCACTTTTTTATAGTCTCCAGATGCCAAAACCTCATCGTCAACGCTTTCTAATGTAGCTTGTACTTTCTGCGCTATCCATGTCTTGACAGAACCCGCTTCTATATCTTCGAGTAGAAGAACGGGTTCAAGCCTTACGTTGAGAGGCTGAATTAGCGTGGCATCTAGAGACTCTAAAGCCTCAATTAGATCAGACATTGCGCGAAACACGCGGGATGGATTCGGAGAGTTTTTCTCGTAGTCTATTTCAATGCAAAAGTCGGCATGAGGAAGGGGTGTTACCATGTGGGTGATGATATTGTACACGCCCTGTCAACCCACCAACACACTAACGGAGCACCTATCAAACGGCACGGCAGTTTCATGGTACTTCTTCTTGAATTCTTCAAACATGTTTAATATCCCCTTTTCTAAAACCTCAGTCTCGATATTTTCCCAAGTGTGGCCTTCATCATTAACTTGTGAACTTCCATCACGTGCTCTGCTGCTATTGATGCCTCATTGAGCTCTGCGCACTTGCGAAAACGAAACGCTCTGTGCAAGTCGTAGTCCAGCGGAGCTTCGATCAGTCCCTTGTCCGGCCACACCGTAATGCAAGTAAGCGGGCTTAGGCCGGTAACGATCACAACCGGCTCAGCGGCCATCCAGAGGCCCTGATCGGATCTTGCGCCCGGGTAGATGAAGGTGGCGAAGTCGCCGATCTGAATCTGATCGATTGGCACGGGAACCGCCAAACGCCGAAACACGACGCAGCGGCGCAGCGCCACTAGTACCTGCGCCCCGCCATCGGTTTGGTCAAAGCTACTCAGGAGCAGCCGATCCAGCGTTGCCCCGTCAACCGCCCCGCCCCGCCGTGCCATGAAAGCCAGGAGGCCGAAATGGTCCAAGCCAGTTGCCGGATCAAGGCCGCCGGCGAGGAACTTAGTTCCAATGAGCCTGCGCGCTTCCGTAACCACGTCCGCGCCAGTGACCGTGTCCGCAACCTTCAATCTGTTCTTGCTAACGCTCATAGTTCGCCGTCGATGCCCGTTTTCAACATTTCCACTCAAAGAGCGAGACAGGAATTCGTAAGCCTAGTCCTATACGAATCCCCAAAAGCCTGGCCCACAGCTTCGTGCTGTTAATCAATTCCTCTTCCTCTCGGCGTTCGGACTCTTGGTTCCTAATGCGGAAGAATCTAGTCGGAGTGATCGAATACTTTGGGCTCCATTCAACTACGCCTTGCGGCGATAGAGAGATGAGTATTAACGGATCGAGAGAAGTGATAATCGCGATCGTTTCTCCGTTTTCGTTTCCTTCGGAATCAACCATCAGAAGCATTGCAGCGTCACCGATTCTTGGCACTGCATTCTCGGGGATTTCGTGCCAAAAGCGCCGCATCTCAACACAACATCGAACGAAACCGAAACGCTTCTTATAGTCGCGCGAGTAACGCTCTAATACTGAGGCCGAAACAAGCCCCAACCGATTGGCCCCCACAAGCGCAAAACCAATGTGGTCTAACCCTTGTGCCGGATCAACTCCGCCAATTCTAAATTTGACACCAATTAAATTGCGCGCTTCTTCTATTATGTCTTCGGCTGTAACCCCTAAATGGTTGGAGGGTTGTGGAACTAAGAAGAGTCGAAATGTCGGTCGCGGGTCAGGAAGGGGCGCTCCGGTTGAGGGAATTACTCTCGCTTTTTTTAGTGCAGTTTGGGCCATAATGTTTGTCTCCTTCTTTGAGGTTTTCTAAATGACAAAAAAGTCTTTTAATTCACCGCCTCTGTTGGTTCTGCTTCCTCTTCGCCCCTCAAGACCTTAAGCTCGCCTTCGATCATCTGGTCCAACTGAGCAGTAGAGACATAAACCTTCTCTCGAAACTTTTCCGGTCGCAGACCTTTCAGCAGAAACATTAAGAGCAAGTCGGAATACTTCTGCACCGTGCCGCATATCTCGCCCTTGTAGAAGACCGGCTCACCAACTCCCTTATGAGCACGTCGCCACGCTTCTTCCTCGAGCACGTCAGCGGCCAGGTCCAAAGCCGCCTGCCATTCGGCGGCAAATTCGGGATCGTCTTTTCTGTTGTTGTAACAAGTCTTTGGATCAACGTTAGCCGCCTGAGCCGCTGCACGCACATTGCCGCATTCTGCAAGCGAAGCGAGAAACGCTTTCCGCCATACTTTATGAGCCGACATCGAGGTTTGCTCCTTTAGCCTATCTGTGAAAAGGCATGTATCCGAGAACGAACGACAGGCGCTGGGGGACGCGTTAGACTGGCAACCACACGATCAAGATCGCGCCTCTTCTCGCCGATCGCTAATACAACTATGTGCTTTTCTTCGTACGCAGCCAGATATTGTCTGTTCGCCTCTTCTGCCTTGAGCCGCGCTTCATTGGCAAGGGATTGAGCTTGAGCGGCGGCTTCTGCTTGCACGCGCTCTTCCTCAATCAGTTCTGGAAGCTCTGCCTCCAGGCATTGAATGCGGAGTCTGAGCGCCTTTGCCGACGCCCCCAAAAGTTGCGTGGGCAGTGCGTCCGAGCGCCGTTGTAGGTCCAGAATGGTGTCCGCGTCGCCGTCGCGCCCCGCAGTCGCCATGCGCTCCGATATTGCGGATTGCTCCTCACGCAAGGTCTGTAACTCACTCGTCGCCTTCTCAAGCTGGTCTTCCAGCGTCAACGGCTTTTGGTTTTTGTCAGTCATATATTCACCTCGTTCTTTCTCGACTCGTTTACTACTTCGTTGGCCAGTAACTGCCGTCGCAGTTCGGGCCACTCCGTTTCAAAATCAGCTAAAGTGCCGCCTGACAAAACATAGGTTTGACGCGCCTGCTCTTTCATCAACTCGGAAGCTTGTTGTCTTAATGCTTCCGCGCGAGCTTGAGAGACCTTGGCGCGGCGCTGTCTGTGTTCCCGAATCGGATCAAAAGTCATTTTGTTGCTCTCCCCCTTTCAGTTACCAGGTTATCAACTTGCCAAGTTTCGGCTCTGTGAGCATCTGAAATGCTCCTGAGACAGAATCAACTTGATCATCGTGTGGGCCGTGCGGGAATGAAGTGGCTTCATCGATGAAGTCCGCAATCCAGTTGCCGCGCACAAGTTTTAGTTTTCCTGCTTCGGCTCGTGATGCGACCGGCAGAGCTCTTGAGACTTTGTCCTTATCGACGCGTATTGAGCGGAGAGACGTGCCTGCAAGTTCAGGCTCGCGCATGAGTTCCTGAAAGCCCGCAAGGCCATGCATGGCTGACTCTATTCCTAATTGAACGCCGGGCTCTGACAAGGCTGTCTGAATGATAGCCCGCCGGATCACCGGCCATTCTTCCTTCATCTTGATCACGTCGCGAAGATAAACGTCCCCGGTGTCGGTGTGCAGCGCCACGCACGCCGATGCGCTGAAGTCTGCCTGAGTTTTTACGCTTGCTGCTAAGTCCCAATAGCGCGACCAACGCAACCCCTCGGGTGCGTGCTCGATAATCTGAAACCATCCTCGCTTAAACAGCGAGCCTTCCAGTTCGCAAAACTCGCCCTCAATCTCCTGACGTTGCCATTGGCTCGTGTACTGGGCTTGAAGTCTCTCAACGAAGTTAGCAGGCAGGAATAGATTTTCGCGTGTGCTTGAACGGATCACGTCATAGTCAGGCGATTCGGTCTTAACAAACGTGTCATAGAGCCAATCAAAGCCTCGGGGGGTGGTGCAGACCCAGGCCCGGCCGGGTGACTCACGCAAACGCGCCAGCAAGATCAGCCATGTCTCCAGAGTGCATAGCGCACCTTCGTCGAGCGCAAACCATCCCAAGTTAACGCCGCGTAAGCGATCGGGCTCATCGGCGGATCTGAATAGTATGCTCGTGCCGTTCACGAGTTGCGCGCTCATGTCGCTTTTGTTAAATGAGCGCAACACGCCACCATTGCGTGTGAGTTCAAAGAAGGTCGCCAGCGTTGAGTCATACACCATTCGGTAAGTGGGCCCGACGACCATGCCAGTCGAGCCACTGGGCATGCGCAGGATCTCCAGCACGGCCGCGCGAGTCTTGCCGCTGCCTGCGCCGCCAACAAACAGCCGGAAGGGCGCTCTACTGCTCCAGAAGCGCGATTGCGGCCCCGTCGCCGTCGAGTGCTTGAGTCTGATCGGTTGTGTCGGGAGTTGTTGCACCTAACTCCAATTCAATGTCCCGCCTTGATAGCGGTATCAGTTCCAGGCGTTCGCTATAACCGCGACCCCGGCCTTTTGTTTTCAAGAAAAAGATCGTTGCGACCACGTTGCCATCGCGGATTGCTTCATAGAGTTTATTTTCTGCTTCATCGATGAAGGTTTCGCTCAGTTCGTCAACCAGTTCCCGCAACGCAGGATCGCCGTCTACACGCTGCCAGACAGTTCGCCGGTCACAATGGTAGCGCCGGGCAACCGCCGCCATGTTGCCGTCTAATTCTTTCAATGCTTCGATTAGCGCCCCTCTACTGGGAATTTTTCGACGGCTCATATCGACTGCTAATCTCCCTTACTCTTCAATTTGCTTTGGCCCGAGCGAAACGCCTGGAATTTCAGGAACCAGGCGCGCGGAGTTAGCAGACCCGCTCGAGCCAAACTTTTCAAAACCAGATTTAGCCATCATGCCGCCGCCTCGCTACCATGCTGCGCGGCTTTCCTGCGCTGTGCGTCAATGCAAGCGTCTATAGCCTCGACCGTGTTGGGCACGCTCGCCGGTATTACCAGAACGGCCGGCAACGTTAGATCCGGGTTTAGGATCGCTTCGACAATTGGTGCATTCTCGGACAGCGTTCGTTTCTCCGCGTCAGTTATCCGTCCGCGCGGTGCACGGTATCGCAAACGGCCGGCAATGAAACTGAGCGTGACGCCACGTGCCGCAAGAGTCCGAACTAGTGCTAGAACTGGATCATGCATCGATAAACCCCTCTTCAAATTCGGCCTCTGGGCCAACTGATGTGTCAGGCGTGACCCCGCTGGCAAAGACAAACGGATTTACTTCGTAGGCTTGGCTCGCTTTTCGTCCTGGGCGAGGGCGACGGTCTACGCCAATGTCCACTTGCGCGCGGATGTAGTTATGGGATTCGAGCAGATCAAGTGCCGGGTCGATTTCATCAGCGGTCTTGAATCGCGACCTGTGCGCCTGATGAGATTCTCTCCGAGTGAACTTTCGCGTTTGCGTTCGCTCAATCCAACGCAGCAAGCGCTTAGCGTTTTCAAGCTGTTCGTCAGCCCCCATTTCAGCAAATGCCGCGCGCGCGTGTTCCGTTAGATAGCGGCCGATCTCGATCGCGCTCTGCATTGTGTCGGCACTGATCTTGTCCGGCCATGGTACGAGTCTCTCAGCGTGGTCTATTAACCACAGGATGGCGGCTAGCCTAAGAACGGCCCCGGAGAGTTTGCCCGCCCAGTCGGCCATCGTTCCCAGCTCGGCATCCTCTGCAAGCTTAGGCTCAAGCTCGCGCTCGAATTCTTTGAGAAGATTGTTGGCGTCGGCTGCGAGGTAAAGCATTCTCGGCGCCAATCGCCCGTTTGGATCGGTGAGGGGTTCAATCTGCGCTAATGCCCTGACTGTGCGTCGGAAGCTTTGACGATCTTGATCTAGCAGTGGCTCGGGTGCAATCTGCCGCCGGCCAATCGTGCTAGGCGGCAAGCTGTAAAAGAATCGGCCTAACAAACCGCGACCGCGAAAGCTCGGCTTTTCTACAAGACCGCGAATGACATCCGGCTGGACCGTCAAGCCGATAGTCAGTGCAGGATGTTGAACGTACTCAGAACGGCCGCGACGATCCACGCGCAGGGTATCTCCGCAGTGACCTTTGAGAAGAACGTCAAAGTTCGGCGTTCCATTGCTATATCGCCCCGCGACGGAATCAAAAAGGTCGCCCTCGGCTGAGAGCAAGCACATGCGCCCGCCTTGCGCCGACAATAGCGTTGCCAGAGTTTCAACCGTGACATCGGAAACTATTAGGCGGGGGGTAACTGGAACGGTCGCGGCCGCAAGCTGTTGTGCTACTGCGATCGCCTCTGCCGCTTTGCTCTTACGCTCCTCTGGGTTATCCGTTTGGGCGGCCTGTTTTTCCAGTTTCTCTTTTCGCGATTCCAACATCCGATACTCACTTGCCGCCCTGGCAATTTCATCCCGCTTTGCTGCTACAAGATCTCGCTCAACTTCTTCGAGTGGCTCGCATGCTTAACTAAACGCAGCGCTCTTGCGGTTTCCAGAAGGCAAGACCACCGAGACGTAAATATTCGTTGGTTCACTCCAGCCCTTACGTGCCTGCACGCGCACGTGGCCGCCAACAGCCCCGGCGATGACTGTCAGAGCTAGCATCCCGGCCAAGTCAACAGGCGTCTGGGTCTCGCGGGCCAGCCCATGCACGAAGGGCTGAAGAACGGTCGGCAATTCGCTGACAGGGAACTCGGGCAGATCATATTGGTAAAAAGCAGCGGGCGGCTCCCATTCATCTGCTTTTGCTTGCGACGGCTGGTGACCGTTTCCGTTCGAGTAAAACTCCGTTCGCCCCGAGAGTGCCTTGTCAATAACGCCCTGGATGTATGTGCGCCCGTCGCCATAATGCTTCTCGTCCCATTTCGGCCGTTCTAAGCGCGACCGTCGCATCATCAATTCAAGCAGCATAGGATCTGGACCACTAAAGAATCCGAATCGACTCGCCAAAGCTAAATCTGCTCGCGATGCATCACCACCAAACGCAGAAGTATCACCGCCTAGTAAAGCAACGGTCTCACGTCCATTAGTTGCCCTTGCGGCGGCCCGGATGAGCTCGTCAATATTTTTCGCGTGGCCATTCTCCGAAGCGCGAACTCGAGGTACAGGCGGGCTAATTACCTCTTCCAGATCCAGTTCGCGCCAATTGAGAGGTTCGCCGTCCTCGATATGAAACTGATAAGGCGCGTCATCACTTGCTTTGGCTGGCGTGTAGTACATCCTACTCGCGTCCCGAGCACCACGGTCGGCCTGGAGACCCGCTACGCTCGCCACCCGCTCCCACAGCGACTCGTACTTGGCTACGGGAACGGGTTCGTTGAGGAAAACAAAGACACGATAGCGTTCCTCGGCCAAAGGATTGGATTCAGTCACGCGCTGGTGACTGTGCGTTGTGTAAATAGCACCTGCGCAGGCCAGTTTTTGGAGCTGCTTGATCAGACCGTCAAGCGTCGACCCGTGATCGCAGTCATAAGCCAAAAATGAAACGTCGACGACATTCTCTTTGAGTCGACGGGCCGGAGAAAATGATGCAGGCGACACTAACAAGCCATCTTTCTCGGCTCGAACTACGGGTTCCGCTAAGCGCTGGCACAATTGCTCGCGGGTACGTTCGACCGCTTTCGGCACGTTGTCAGCCCGATGATCGAAAAGTGAAATTTTCATTTGTGCTGTTCGATCAATTCGGAGGCCTGAAGACGATTTACCGGGATCGTGACGCACCCAAGGGATCTCAACAAACGGATTTGCGGTTCAGTGGGTGGCTGGACCTTCATGTATTCGCGCCGATAATGTTCGGATCTCTCGGTCTTGAGCAGCCTCTTTTTTTCTTTCGGTAAGGCCTCACGATCGATGATCGCTTTCGCGTACACGCGGGCTTCTTCCGTCCCAAGCAGGGCAAGCAATTTTTTCTGAGTAGCCAGCCCCTCGCCTTCTTCGGTTAAAACTCGGCGTAAGGCATCAGCTTTGACAGCCTGGAGAATGGCGTCAACTGTCTCCGCTCCCGAGCGTCGAACGCTAAAAAATTGATTTGCCATCGCAGACCTGCGAGGAAGCTCGAAGTGAGCCAGGAAAACGGTATTGCACTGACAAGATTTTTCGTCTAGAGTGTCCACAAGAAGATCCCCGTCTGTTTCCGATCCCGAAAGTAAATAGTAGAGCGAAAGCCCGGAGCCAAACCCGGACTAAGCTCTATCCATAAGCAGCCTGCGGCTCAGCGGACTGACCATTGCTTTGCTTCGCAGCAATCATTTGGTCCAACGCATGCAAGTCGTATCGATACTGCCGGCCTCCGAGGACAATTACAGGTAGCGACCCCTCGCGCGTGAGTTGGTAAACCCTCGCTCGACTAATCGAAAGAAACTCGGCTGTTTCATCGGGCGTCAAAAGTCGTTTTAGACTGTTCATTTTCTTTCCTTCCTAAGGAGCATCCTTGCTAAAAGTTCAATGGCCGCGACTCATGTTGAATCGCGGTCATTCTGGCTGAAGCTGAACACTCAGTCTTGCTAAAAAAAAGCAGTAGCTTTAATTGTTCATATGTTCTGAAAACCTACCCCATACGCATCGCATTTTCGTTTAAGCTCTTGGAGTTTATTTGTGTGATTGGCGTACATCTTGGAGGCGACGAAAGTTTTTATCCCACGATCTTCACTATGGGTTTGTCGGAACTCTTCCTTATATTTCCTGACATCCGCCAAAAACACAGCTTTTACTATTTGGCCTTCCTGATCGAGCCGGCGACGCGTCGCGCTTCTTTCTTTTCCTCTTCCAGGCCGACCACGCCTGGGCGGCGGTTTTCTCGTCCTTTCCCGCTTTGCGAGTCGACTTTGAATATCTGCCGGGTGCTCGGCCATAGCCTTCGGCGCTCCCTGAGTGCTGGCATTTGCCGCACTAAACAAATCGCGCATCAAGTGTCGCAGCCGCACCGGAAACTCCCGCGCAAGGTAATCGCCCACTGATGGGGCCCATACCTTCAACTCGTCCGCGCTCGCAGTAGGTGATAGATGCTCCCTCCGTATGAGAGCGGACAATGGCACCTGCTCCTTGCCATCAATGCTGAATCGCAACGTGATCAGGTAATCAAAACCAGCGTGTTCGGTTGAAAGCGAGTAGCTCAACTTTAGATCGGTTGTCGGCGAGCCCATTCGTCGTCCTTGCAGTCGCGGTTTCAGTGTCCTGTTATTCATAATTGAGCGCATCTTAACATAATAAATCGGAAACGAACTAGCGGGATTATACCGTTGCGGTATATGCGGCGTTCGTATATACTCCTACTTGTGATTAAGATTCGCCTAAACGACATTCTGGAAGAGCAGGGAAAAACCTTGTACTGGCTGAGCCAGGAAACGGGCATACGCTACGCGAGCCTCTGGCAAATGAGCCGGGACGAGGTATCACTGCTCAGCTTGAAAAACCTCGACACTATTTGCACGGCCCTTAACGTAAAACCCGGCGATCTGCTCGTGCAGAAGCCCAAAAGGAAGCGAGCATAAAGCTATGGCCTCCGGATATATCCTCAAACGCTCCGAAACCTGCTGGATCGCGCGCGTTGAACACAACAGCAACGGCCGCCGGCGCTACTTTTCCAAGTCGTTTAGCACTGAAGACGGCGCGAAAACACACTTGCAAAACCAGCAAAGCGCCAAAAATAAGGGTGAATTTGTTGAGCCATCAAAGGTGACCATGGCTGTCTTGATGGATGAATGGCTGGAAAGTGTACGTCTCAGGGTTGCCGAACGAACCGCTGACGGCTATCAGGGCCTTCTCGATCGCTATGTGCGCCCAGTTCTCGGATCTAAACGGGTGAACCAACTCGAAACGCGGGATATACAGAAACTTTACGCCAACATGCAAAACCATCAGTCGCTAAGCGCTCGAGTCGTGCGGCATACGCATGCAACGCTGCGACAAGTGCTCGAGCAGGGCGTCGAATGGAAACTGATCGCCCGAAACCCCGCTGATTCCCTCAGACGGAAGCTACCTAAGGCCGTCGAGGTTGAGCGACGCGTTCTTGACGAGGAGGAGGCGGGCAAATTCCTTATTGCCTGTCAGGTGAAACCGCGCGGATTGATATTCGAATTCGCCCTGCTTTCGGGTATGCGTCCGGAGGAGTTCTTAGCGTTACAGTGGCGGGATCTTAACCTCGAGCGTGGCACTGCATCAGTTAGACGCGTGCTAGTGCGACACAAAGGAGCCTGGAGATTTCATGAGCCTAAGACAAAGGGAAGTAGGCGCCCGGTATCGATTCCGACAAGCCTAATGCGAAAGCTCGCGACGCATAAGCGCATCCAGTCAGAGCAGCGGTTGAAGGTGGGCAGCGAATGGCAGTCTCACGATCTCGTGTTTTGTAGCGAGATAGGAACCCCGCTGTCAGTTCCTAATCTGACGTATAGATACTATCGCCCCATCCTTACGGCAGCGGGGATTCCCCGGATCCGGCTATATGACTTGCGACACAGCTGCGCTACGCTACTCCTCGCAGCCGACGAGCACATTAAGATAGTCAGCGAGCGCCTGGGCCACAGCACGACACGGCTAACGCTCGACACGTACTCGCACGTGCTGGCTAGCATGCAACAGAAGACCTCAGACAAGCTCGAAGCAATGCTCTACAGCAAGAAGACCGGCACCTAAAGTCCGGGACTCGTAACACAAAGTCCGTTGAGGCCTCGCTGGTCCATTCCGGCGGGGCTTTCCCGTGCGCGGAATTAGTTTTGAGTATTGTGAGTATTCTGAGAGTTACAGTAAGAGTGCAAGTGTGGATTCTGAGATAGATAGATAGAAGCTAGATCCATGTATTAGAGGAATGTTCTCACAATACTCAGAATACCTCTCGCGGCCCGATTTGTGCCTTACGCCAGGGGTTTTGCACACTTCTAGGCGTTTTCTGCACACTCTTGGCCTGTCGGTCCATGCCACTGAGCTGGCCCAACCTGAGTATCTAGTTGAGTTAGAGTTGGAGGCGGCGATCGGAATCGAACCGATGAATAAAGGTTTTGCAGACCTCTGCCTTACCACTTGGCTACGCCGCCGAAACGAGTATGAAGGATAAAGGCGGAAGTTTGAAGTCAAACTGGCGATGAAAGCCGAAACCTTCATCCTTCATCCTTCCGCCTTAATCTTTGGATTCTGGAGCGGGAGACGAGATTTGAACTCGCGACCCTCGCCTTGGCAAGGCGATGCTCTACCACTGAGCTACTCCCGCTTTAGAGCAGGAGTGATTCTAATGATTCGATGATTGTTGTCAAGCGAGGTGGTTTTTGTCGGTAGTGATGCAGTTTGAGCATTAGCGAAGCCTGCGCCGTGACAGAACCGAGCGCGGTAGCGCCAAATGCTAGAGCCAACTTTGATAACAGCTATAGACAATACGAGTTTCACGAAAAATACTTGGTTTTGCCAGAGGCCAGAGAAAAGTTTATTCGATTTATTCTAAGATCCGCAGACTACCGCGGGCTGGAACCTGCTTACTACGGAAGTTGACTCTAGCATCCGGCGCTCCCGCGCTCGGTTCTGTAGCGGTCGATATCGCGTGGTGGTGTTGTCAGTGCGCCGTTTTGCAATAATTTATAGAGCTGTCCCTATTCATCAAACTGACGAACTTCTGGTTTTGACATCCCGTTCCCCGTCGCGAGCGCTCAGAAAAGCATGAATTATCGGCTTGTCTCGGCCCGCGTTCATTCGGCAACGAAGTCGTAGGTGATTACACCGGAAACTTTTACCGGCTTCCCTGATAGTTTGGTCGGCGAAAACTTCGCCCCTCGAGCAGCTGATGCTGCAGCCGCCCTCAACAACGGATGTCCAGAAACTGCACGAGCGGAAATGACATTGCCCTGCTCATCTACCACGACGTGCACGACCACCGTACCCGAGGCGTGAGCCGATCTTGCGATGGGTGGGTAAGGAGGTTTAGGTAAGCTGATCGCCTTGCCATTTAATACGCCACCGCTAATCGGCTTACCAGGGGTTAAATTCTGCGGGGTGTCGATATCGGTGTTGGTGTTGTCGTTAGTGTTCGAGTCACCTTCGGTAGTTTCGTCCTTGTCGGTGACGTCGATTGTTTTGCCGCTGTCAGTACTGAGAATGCCTCTCCTCAAGCTCCAGACGCTGTTCCTTCTCACCAGGTTCACTTCATATCGGCCGTTGGCTTTCGTCCCCTGAACTGACATTACGAAGGCCGCGTCACCGGACCCATCGGCGTTCTGGCTGTAAGCGCCAAGCGGAAACCCAGTATCCTTGATCTCTCCCAACTCATTCTTGACCTCTTCGTTTTCCCTAAGGCGGTTGATCGCCACAGTGTAGGCTTTAGAAGACTTCAGCGTGCTCTCTAGCTTGTGGTAGCCGAAATAGATGGCGGCCGCGACTCCACCTGCCAGGACCAGCAGGATGATGGCGAGGATCAAAATGATCTTGCCGCAACTAGACTTCTTTGGT
>JBPCKD010000167.1:0-11630 GCA_051004635.1 Pyrinomonadaceae bacterium | reverse complement strand
CGACCTGGTTCGCAAAGTGCGCCACTTTGGGCACATCAAATATGAAGGCCGCGAGTACCATGTCGGCAGTGCCTTTTACGGTTTGCATGTTGCTTTACGACCAACTACTAACGATGGTTTGTTTGATGTCTTCTTTTGTAACCACAAGATCGGCAAGCTTGATCTTCGTGACAACAAACTGAGCTAAAATGTGTTCACCATGTCTCCGAACGGGTGTTCACCATGTCCCCGGTCTATACAGAAGGGTGGTTTACCCCCGCTCTTGCGATCGCCAGGATCGATATTCGATTTTCACAACAACTTTATCCTGGGGTATTTCTGAATAGATATGCCTTCACCACACTCAATATCACCGCTCACCAAACTCCCACGCGAATTTTACACACGCCCAAATGTCGAGACGGTTGCACGTGAACTGCTCGGCAAATTGTTAGTTGTTCCTTCATCAAGCGGACGGCGCGTTTCCGGCATCATCGTTGAAACTGAAGCCTATCGTGGTCCACACGATCGCGCCGCGCATTCTTACGGCGGCCGGCGCACCAAGCGAACTGAAACTATGTACGGGCCAGGCGGGACGGCATACGTCTTTTTCGTGTATGGCATGTACAACCAATTCAATGTCGTCACAAACGTTAAAGATGCGCCACACGCGGTTTTGATTCGCGCGCTTGAACCCGTTGAAGGAATTGAGTTAATGCGCAGGCGGCGCCACCGTCAACCTGATCACAATCTCACCAATGGACCAGGCAAGTTGTGCATTGCAATGGGCATTGATCGCAAACTCGACGCGGCGGATTTGTTAAGCAACAAAGTGTGGTTAGAGGAGGGTGAAGAGATTTCGCGAGCTCGTATCGCTTCCGGCCCGCGCATCGGCATTGATTACGCCGAAGAGTGGATGGAGAAGCCTTGGCGTTTCTGGATCAAGGACAACGCGTTCGTCAGCCGAAAATAATCTCTGGGCGTAGAATCAGTCAATGCAAGAAAACTTGTAGAGTTTCCGCCTTTATATTTGCGTCAGTTCACATACCACTTCTCCCCGTATAAGATCACCAAATCGGTACTTATCCGGCACATCCGCGGTATAATACGTAGTTGGGCGGAACAATTCCATGCAAGCTAAAGTCTAAGTCGGTATGAAGCCAATCCTCAAACTTAGTATGGCCGTTCTCACGTTCGTTCTGGCGACTGGCCAGCCACAAAAGCGCCAACCAGGCGAGCACTCGAGCGGGAAGGCATCACCACGCTCACCAAGTGTCCAAACATAGTGAGAGCGAAGTCTTAGAGCTTCATGGAATGGGACGTAGCACGATCCCCAGACGCAGGAAAGCACTGAAGAACGCGGTTTGAACTTCAGGAAAGAGTGACGGCCGCAGCCTATCGGAGGCAGATATAAATGAAAGCGATAATCACAGCATTTGTAATCCTTCTCGCGGCGTTACCGGCTCAACCTGAACAAGACCGTCAATTAGTCCAGGAGAACTCGAGTGGTTCGCCTCGACGTTTAGCGCTCGTTATAGGAAACGGAGCCTACGAGAACGCACCGCCTTTGAAGAATCCGCCGAATGATGCAATCGACATAGCGAATGTTTTATCCAAGGTGGGATTCGGTGTAGAGCATGGCGTTAATCTCACACAGCGACAGATGAAAGCAATGATTCGTGAGTTTGGACAGAAGCTACGGGCTGGAGGACAAGGCTTATTCTACTTCGCCGGCCATGGCGTTCAACTGCGCGGCCGTAACTATTTGGTTCCCGTTGATGCGAGTATCCAGAGTGAGACTGACGTCGAGGACCAGGGAGTCGACACCAACCTCATGCTCGGAATGATGGACGAGGCGGGCAATGGTTTGAACGTAGTAATCCTTGATGCATGCCGCAACAATCCCTTTAGTAGGAGTTTTCGTTCTGCCTCAAACGGACTAGCCCAAATGGATGCACCCAGCGGGACGTTGATTGCATATGCTACTGCGCCTGGCTCTGTTGCCAGCGATGGCAATGCTCGGAATGGACTCTACACCCAGGAACTACTTAAGAACATGCTGATACCGGGCTTAAGTATTGAAGAAGTTTTCAAACGTGTCCGCATTTCTGTTCGCAACACCACCGCAGGCAAACAAACTCCTTGGGAATCATCATCTTTGACGGGTGATTTCTATTTCCGTCGCTCAAACGAAACGGCAAACGTGCCCGAACCTAGGATCGCGCCATCAGCGACGGGGCGTTGGTCAGGCTCCTGGGTCAACACTCGCGGCGGGACAGGCAATTCAACGATTCGTATCGTCGAGGAAGCGGGAGGAGTAATAAAGGGTGATGAGAACGGTTGGATATTTCAAAACGGACGTCGTTTCGGCAACGTTCTAAGTTGGGAATACAGGAATCAGGAAAATGGGTGTCGTGACTACAAAGTGCGCCTGGAGATCTCGCCCGATGGTCAGACAGCGAGTGGGGACTACCAGGTTACAGACAGATGTGAGAAACAAACATATGGAGGGACGTACAGCAATTACACAAGGCATTGAGGGCCATGCAGTTGGTTGAAGCCCGACATTTGTGAACAGATCCCCGGGGTCGTTATAGGCACAACGCAATATGTTCGCCAGAGCAGGGCGGAGCGTTGAAGTTAATGCGGGACGACGGGCTTTGCACAAGAATTCATTTCACCCATTCTTTTCTCCACTCCAGCCAAGGGGGTGTCTCGCCATTACTCTTGCCCGGTCGCTGAAACGCGTCGAGGACGCGAATCAACAGATGGATAACGGAATGTGGGACTTCAAACGCGACCTGCTTGTTGTCGTTGGCCAGGGGCAAGTGTCAAGTTTCGACCGCGCAATATAACAAAGCCTTGCAGCTGACGGCGCGATAGCATGTTTCTCAAGTAACTTCTTTCCTTCAGCTTGGATGCTGATCGCGCGCCGCAGCTGAAACGCCAGCGTTAGGCGTAAGTCATAAAATCCCGGTTGTTTTGTTCTCGATGTTTCTCAAAAACTAAACTTCGCTGCAAGCTGAATTAATCGGGGATTGTTGCTGGTTGAGGTGATGCGCCCAAAGTCACCCGGGTTGATGATATGCCCGGTATTCGGGTCAATGCTGCCGCCAGACGACAAGACAGCATTGAGATTGCTGATCGGGTTAGCGAAGTTGACATGATTGAATAGATTGAAAAACTCTGCTCGTAACTCAATGTTCTTTGATTCCCTGAACGGAAATCGTTTGATTATCGAAAAGTCAATGTTGGTTTGTCGTGGCCCGCGCAAAACGTTGCGACCAACGTTGCCAAAGTCGGTCCCCGTCGCGCTGGCTGCGGCTGTTCCGTTTGAACTTGGAATCAGCTGACCTGCCAGAACAACGGGGCGCGCGAACGCAAACGGGTTGAAGAAGTAACCTGCCGGAATGTTGCTATTTGCTGCCGAGCGAGTGGCGCCCGCTGCCCAACTCGGCCGCGCGAGCGGATTGTTCCCACCTGATAAACCGTAGAATGAGCCCGCGCTCGTATCTACTATGTCAATCGGCAGACCAGACATTGCCACGATGATGCCTGCCACTTGCCAATTGGAGAGCAGCCACCGGCCGACGGTTGACCTTGCGGCGAAGGCTGGCTGCGGCAGATCCCACAGATAGCTCAAGACGAAGCGATGCGTGCGATCGAAGTTCGACACGCCACGGTTGGCGCGGTTATCTAGCTGGTTGCCGGCGATGAAGGCCACTTCGTTGGCGACCCCGCTGCCACTCCCGCTTGAGGTGTTGTCAATCGACTTGGCATAAGTGTATGAGACGAGAAACTGTAACCCTCGCGAAAATTGCCCGGTCAAACTCATTTGTAGCGAATTATAGCTGGATTGCGCGGTGCTCTGGTTTTGGCCGGAAGGCGCATTGGTCGAGACACCCTGAAATGGAGCTCGGAGTGGCGCGTTGGTTGGCGTGTTGGTCGTGATCACCTGTCCAGTCACCTCATTGGTGATCGGATGCTCGGCGTTCACGAGTCGTGCCTGGTTGAAGCCGACGACGCGGAACAGGTTGAGCCCATGCGTGCCGACGTAAGCGACCTCAAGCAGCAGATCTGTGCCCACGGCGTATTGCAAACTGGTGTTGTATTGCTGCACGTATGGCGTGCGGATGTTGCGATCGAAAACCTGGTTCGCCAGCGCGACGCCCGGCAGGAAGGTTGGGAATTGATTTGGCGACGGCGCCGCAAAGAAGGGGTCCACGAACGGCGGGCGATTCTTCCTGCCAGTGACGTAGTATGGCGCCAATTGGACCGTGGAGAAGAGGTAAAGATTCGATGCGCGCGAATAGAAGATGCCATAGCCGCCTCGCACTACCAGGCGGCCCGAGGCAAGCGGTGAGTAGGCAAAGCCCAGGCGCGGTGCAAAGTTGTCCGGGTCTATGCTTGTGAGGACGCGCTTATCAACCTTCGGTAGGTCAGGCAAATTATATCGCTCAATCACGTTGCCCGCCTGGATGAATCCGCCGATGGGCGGGCCAATAGGATCACCATTGCTGTCGACTTCCAGGCGCGGTTTGTAGAGCGCCGGGTCGAAGGTCGAGAGACGCCCGCGCGTGTCATAAGGCGGAAGGTTCAACTCATAGCGTAACCCGACGTTAAGCGTCAGTTTGGGCGAGACTTTCCAGTCATCCTGTACGAAGAAGTTGTAATCGGTCGCGCGCAAGTTGCGCTCGCTGATGCCGGTGCCGAGGACTGAACTGAGAGTGGTCCCGGTCAGGAAATCATTGAAGCTATTGAAATCGATCCCGCCTCGACTGTTTTGATTATTGGTAAGGTTGTTTTGGTGGTAGACGATCTCGGCGCCCATGCGAGTGCTGTGCTTATTCCACGTGATCGAAACAGTATCAGCCGCGGTCGTTGAAGCTACGGTGACATTCGCGTCTGACAGGGCTCCGGTACCAATGCTCACCCCCCCGGCGTTGGGCGCGATACGAATCAGCGGTAGCCCCGGAAAAGCGTTGGCGTTGGCCCGGCGGATTCCGACATCGGAGTCTTTCACCGGCGCTTGTGGAAAGTTATCATTGCGAATGAAGTTGTAGCCGATTCGCGCCTCGTTGATGACCCGCGGGCTGAAGCTGTGAACGTCCTGAAAAGAGATGATCCGGTTGTTTTGCTCTTCATCGGCGCTGAAACCTGGAACGTTACCACCCGTTGCGGGCAGCGCGAGGGTCGAAGGCGCGTTTGAGAAGAAGAATTTCATCGCGAGCCAGTTCTGCTCGTTGATACGATAGTCAATGTTTGTGTTGAACTGGTCTTCTCGGAAGCGCGAGGGGGCTGAGCCGGAGTATCGTCCATTCGCCTGGGGCGTCGGGATCAGGTACTGACCGTTCGGCAGTTGCACGTTCAAGAGACTCAGTGCTATCGGGTGAATCGAGGTTGCAGGCAGCCTGCCAGGAAGCAGTGGCCTGAATGTTCTGAGCAGTGTCTGTTCTGAACGGTCGGTTGTCAGACCTAGCGCGACCAGGACGCTCGCCGAAAGGCTGTTGGGCGACGCGCCGTTTCGCTCGCGAGTGCCTTGATAGGAGATGAAAAAGAAGGCTCTGTCCCTCTGGAGGGGACCACCAAGCAGACCACCAAAAACACCACGCTGCAGCACTGGCCGCCTCACGCCTGCAGCTTTCAAGAATGGATTATTTGCGTTAAGCGCGTCATTACGGAAGTATTCGTAGATGCCGCCATGAAAACCGTTGCTGCCGCTCTTGGTGACTACCTGGATATTGCCGCCCCCCGAGCGACCAAACGTGGCGTCGTAAAGCGAAGTCTGCACCTTAAATTCCTGGATCGTCTCCGGCGCTGGCACGGCGAGAAGAGCGGTAGCGTTGGTGTTGACGTTGAGAGCGAATACTCCGTTGATCTGGAAATTGTTCTGTGTCGTGCGCGCGCCGTTGACCGACACGTTTTGGGAGTTGCGGCCTACGGCAGTGTTGTCAGGCAGATCGACGGCTGTGCCTGGCGACAGTCCCAGGATTTGGGTGAAGTTGCGCGTCGCCAACGGCAGTTCCGACACCGCGCGCGAGTCGACCACGCGGCCAAGCTGCGGCCCATCGGTTTGAATGAATGAACTTAAAGAGTGGATTGTGACCGACTCTTCCATCGCTGCTCCGACTGCCAGATCGGCATTAACCACCATGGTCTCAGTGATAGCCACCTTAACCTTATCAAACAGGGTTTTCTTGAAGCCGCTGGCAGTAATGCTCACCTGGTAAGTGCCGGATGGCAAGAGCGACACCGCGTAGTGGCCTGCCTCATCAGTTGTGACTTTCCGCTCATCGCCTGTTGCCGTACTGATTACTGTTACTTCTGCGCCCGCAATGATTGCTCCGTTCTGGTCCTTCACCGTTCCGGCAATGCGGCCTGTGGTTTGTGTTTGCGCAAGTGCGAGGGCAGGCAGCAAGAACAAGGCAATCAAGGTGGTTGCTTTTGCGATGATCATTGGCTTTCAACTGAAGGAAAAAAAGAAGCGCGGCTTTGCTGGGGGGCAGGCGTCGACTTTTTCCTCCGACGTGCAACCCGGTTCACGGTGCGAGATTCATGCGCCGCAGCAGATCTCTAAAGCGCGAGTCTGAGCGAAGGCTGTCGAAGGTTTCGCTAACTTTGAGATAGACCAAAGCCTCTGACTTTTCTTGATAAGCTTTCTCCAGCCAATCCAAGGCTCGATCCTTTTCACCAAGGCCCACATAAATTATTGCAAAGTTGTAAGGTGAGATGTAGCGTTCCTTCGATAGCTCCTTTAACTCGTTGAGCATCTTCACCGCTTCGGCTTTCTTTCCAGTTATCGCATAGGCATAGGCGAGCAACGCAAATCTTCCGCGTCTTTCCGGAGCGTCTTCCAGGGCCCTCGCCTTTTGAAGCTCTGCGAGGGCCTCTTTACTCATACCTTTCGCCAAATAAGCGACCCCGAGATTTGCGTGAAATGGCGCGAAATTCGAATCCATTTCAATCGCCTTCAAGTATTGTTCGATAGCTTGGTCATATTGGCGTGCAGATAAGAGAATCTTTGCCACAGACCCCAGTTTCTGTGCGGAGTTCGGCTCAAGCTCCTGCGCTCGCTTCACTTCTCTGAGAGCCTCATCGTGTCGCTCCATAGCGCTCAGAAAGTAAGAGTAATCGTGGTGAGCATCTACAGAATTTGGATCGAGCTCGATACCACGTCTGAATTCCCTCTCGGCAGCCGACCAATCCCAATTAGACAGTTTGGCCCCTCCCAGAGTGACATGAGCTTCTGCGAGTGTGTCGTCAATCTCCAAGGCCTTCAGCGCCGCCCACTCCTGTTTTTGACAGGCCTCGTTTGCGGGCCACAGTCCAGTTACACCAAGTCGGTTGTAGGTCTGTGCCAAGCCGGCGTAGGCGGGTGCGTAAGCTGGATCTTTATTGAGCGCTTGCTCGAAGTATTGAATACTTTTCTCAAATCCTTCTTTGGTGTATTTACGTCGGAAGTAACTGCCCTTCAGGTAAAGCTGATAGGCCTCGGTGTTTTCGGTGTAGCGTTTAGCTAATTGCTTTTTCTCCGCGCCAGTCAGGTTGAGCGCCAGCGCTTCGGCCACACGCTCCGAGATTAAATCTTCGACAGTAAATATCTCTGTGAACTTCTCATCGAACTTACCCGCCCACAGCGGTCGGCCGTCGCTGACCCTCACCAGTTGCACCGTTACTCGTATCTGCTCATCTGCCCTCCGAATACTCCCCTGCAGCACAGCATCCACGCCCTGCTCTCGACCTATTGCGACCGGATCTTGCTCGTCCGTGTTGTACTTGCGGACTGCACTTGTCGGCCTGACGACGATCTGCCGCACGTTACTGAGCTTAGTAATTAACGTATCAGCGATTCCCAGCCCGAGATACTCGTCACTGCCATCATTTTCCAGACCTTTGAAAGGGAGCACCGCGATTGATCTGACACTCGGGGATGCAGCAGCCTCTTTCGGCTTGCGGGAAATTAGATAAGAGAAGACCGCGATCGCCATACCGACCAGCATCACCATAGCGATCAGTGCTTTGGAAGGCGAGAGGGTGAAGCGGTGATCGGGCGACGTGGAGGCGATGTGATCCTCGACTTTTCCCGGCGGCTCTAACGTCTCGACTGATCCCCGGGTCTTTTGTTGCTTCTCTTCGGTGATGATTCGAATTCCCGAGGGCTCTTCCTTATGGTCAACCCTCTCATCTCGCACCTTCTTCACGGTTGCGACGAATCGGTAGCCCCGCCTGGGAACCGTCTCGATATAACGGTGTGCATCGCGATCTTCACCTAGCGCCTTCCTCAGGTTGGCGACGTTGACGGTGAGGATGCCTTCTTCGATGAAGGTGTCGGGCCAGATCTTCTAGAGGAAATCATCCTTGGCCACCACGTGCCCGTGGTTCTCCACCAATACCCGAAGCATCTCGAAGGCTTTGTAAGTTAAGGGTACAGGCTCTCCGTCGCGCAGAAGCTGGCCCTCTTCCGTGTCTAGATGGAAAGGGCCGAACTCGTATAGATGTTGCTTCTCCTGTGTGCTCATACCCTGTTTCGGAAGTATTTAGGAACTA
Organism: Pyrinomonadaceae bacterium; assembly: GCA_051004635.1. Taxonomy (GTDB): domain Bacteria; phylum Acidobacteriota; class Blastocatellia; order Pyrinomonadales; family Pyrinomonadaceae; genus PSRF01. The sequence goes on along the minus strand of JBPCKD010000167.1, from coordinate 3,104 downwards.
TTTAAGGTCAGCTTCGAGACTTCATACCGCCTCTCGAGTATGGTCCGCCGACAGGTGAGTAAGGTGCTGATCACTAGAGGACCTGTCAAAGCCCTGATGCCGCGCATTATAGGACTGTGCGACAGCGTGGGCAACAAGGTGATTGGCACTTGCTCACCGCAAAAGAAAAAAATGCAAAGCATCCACAATTATCGAAACGACACTCACCGAGTATCGCCAACGCTTCGGCCAGCCGTGACCCGGACTAATTGTGATTGATGCTGAATCTCACAAGACAGAAGAGGCTCGTATGAAAAACCAAAGACAGCACGTTTCACATCAGGTTGGTCTAATCCTGGCATTGGTTGGTTTAATGATTGGCGTTACCTTGATGCCAGGAGCAGCAAGAGTCGGCACCGCACAGACGGTTGCTCCAAGTTGGAGCCACACCGGCAATCTCAACACCGCCCGCTCTGGTCACACCGCGACGCTGCTGCGCAATGGCAAGGTTCTCGTCGTGGGCGGTTACAGCGCCGAGCTATACGATCGTTACAGTGCCGAGCTATACGATCCAGGCACGGGGGTGTGGAGTAATACCGGTCGTCTGAACATCGCCCGTGGTGGACACACCACCACGCTGCTGCCCAACGGCAAGGTCTTGGTCGCGGGAGGCGCTACCAACAGCGCCCTGAATAGCGCAGAGCTTTACGACGAGGACACAGGGACGTGGAGCTTCACCGGCAACCTCCACACTGCCCGCTATAGTCACACTGCGACGCTACTGCGCAGCGGCAAGGTCTTGGTTGCGGGCGGCTTCGATAATCTCGGCGATTCCAAAAGCGCGGAGTTGTACGACCCGGCCACGGGAGTATGGAGTAGCGCTGGTAATTTCAACGAGGCCCGCAGTGATCACACAGCGACACTGCTCCAAAACGGTAAGGTCTTGGTCGCGGGGGGCAATAATTGCGGTCCGCAATTTGATTGTTTTTTCGATCTCGTCATTCTGAACAGTGCGGAACTGTATGATCCGGCCACGGGGTTGTGGAGCGTTACCGGCAGCCTCAACGTCTACTACTATTTCCCTTTAGCGACGCTGCTGCCCAACGGCAAGGTCTTGGTCGCGGGAGGCGCTACCAACAGCGCAGAGTTGTATGACCTGGTTACTGGAACATGGAGCAACACTGGCAATCTCATCTCATATCGCGCTCAAAACACGGCCACGTTGCTACCCAATGGCAAAGTCCTGGTCGCCGCCGGCTGGGGCGGTGGCCTTAATACCTCTAACACCTCGGAGCTTTACGACACGGTAAGCGGGACGTGGAGCCTCAGCGCCAACCTCAACAATTCTCGCGTAGGTCATGCAGCAACTCTTCTGACTAACGGCAAGGTTCTCGTCGCAGGGGGCGTCAACAACTACTTAAGCTCAACTCAATACGACGTTCTCAACAGCGCGGAGTTGTACGACCTCGGCACCAGCTCGACCCCCAATCCAATAGACGACGCGCAGTTCTTCGTCCGCCAACACTATCTCGATTTCCTGAATCGCGAGCCGGACATAGGTGGGCTGGCATTTTGGACCAATAACATTGCCTCGTGCGGCTTTGATCGGCATTGCATTGACGTAAAGCGGATTGATACCTCCGCTGCCTTCTTCCTCTCGATCGAGTTTCAGGAAACCGGCTACCTCGTCTATCGCACTTACAAAGCCTCATTCGGCGACCTGCCTAACACGCCAGTGCCGATAAGATTTAATGAGTTTCTGCCCGACACGTTGTCGCTCAGTCAGGGTGTGATTGTAAATCAAACTGGTTGGGAACAGATCTTGGAGAGTAACAAGCAAAACTTCTTTGCCCAATTCGTGCAGCGCTCGCGGTTCACAACGGCATTTCCGACTTCGCTGACGCCAACACAGTTTGTCGATACCCTGTTTGCAAACGCCGGTGTCGTTCCCTCTTCGGCAGATCGTGCCGAAGCGATAAGCGAATTCGGAGCAGCAGCGACTAGCAGCGATTCCGACGCACGCGCCAGAGCATTACGACGAATAGCTGAGAATTCAACTTTTGCCCAGCAGGAATTCAACCGCGCGTTTGTGCTGATGCAGTACTTTGGTTACCTGCGTCGCAATCCAACGACCCACCGGACTTTGATTTCGGAGGATTCACCTTCTGGCTGAGCAAGCTGGATCAGTACGGCAACTACATTGACGCTGAGATGGTAAAGTCGTTCCTCGTTTCCATTGAATACCGGCAGCGATTCGGACCTTGAATTCAGGTCGTGAACTGTCGTTTGTTAGATAGGTCAAACGTGCTTTGGCTGGAGCTTGCCTAGCTGCCGAGATCAGACCTCGATCTTTATTCTCCGGCAGTCCTCTAAAAACTAAACTTCACCGCAAACTGAATTAACCGCGGATTGTTGCTGGTTGAGGTGATGCGCCCAAAATCGCCCGGGTTAATGATTTGCCCGGTATTCGGATCAAGAGAGCCTCCGGATGACACAACAGCGTTGAGATTGCTGATTGGGTTAGCGAAGTTGACATGGTTGAATAAATTGAAAAACTCCGCCCGTAGTTCAAGGTTCTTTGATTCCTTAAATGAAAAGCGTTTGATTATTGAAAAGTCGACATTAATCTGCGTCGGTCGTGAAGTAGTTGTCACTTGGCTGAAGCTGCTCGAGCGTGCTCCGTTTTGACATCGTAATTAGTTGATTTCGCGTGGCGCCCGTAGTTCAGAGTCCGACCTTGAGGTTGCTGTCTTGACACTAGCAAGCTAAAGCGTGGACTCTGAACTTCTATTTAGGATTCACGATTTACGATTCACGATTTACGATTCACGATTCACGATTCACGATTCACGATTCACGATTCACGATTCAAGGTAATCGCCGCAATGGGCATCGGTGTCACCAAACCGTTTTCCGCGCTGATGTCGGATACTATTCCTGATTACGAGATGATCTCAAAGGGACAGTCCTTCCCGCTCTATTCGTACCACCACGTAGGCCGTCAAAGCGTTTTCCAGCGGCACCTTATCCTCCGCGCCGCCGCGTTTGGCTCGATGTTTCGTCCTGGCATAATCAATTAAAATTTGCCGCATTAACCTGGCAGCGATAGCAAAAAAATGCGACCG
>JBPCKD010000166.1:0-13462 GCA_051004635.1 Pyrinomonadaceae bacterium | reverse complement strand
TTGCGTGTTCCAAATCCGCAAGCTCACTAAACAAGACCCAGCGCGTGTTCACAGATTGTAGCAGAGCGATGGGTTTTCGCTCGCCACTATTGATCAACTCCTCAGCACGGGCCAGGCACGGCTCGACGCGATAAAGCGCGCAAAGGGGCTGAGGAACCGAGTCGCTCTGAATGGGCGCCACCGCCTCAAAGCCTTCCCGGAAGTCCACCAATCGAACAAAAAGCTCTCCTGTGACGAAGGGAAAATCGCACGCGACGATCAGGGCCCATTGTGCGGATTTTGCGGAACAGGTGGCCAGCGCCGAGTGCACACCGCCAAGCGCACCCCACTGCGGATAAACATCAGGGACCAGGGCCGGGTTGCAGCAATGTTTTAGTTGGAGCGCGGCAGCATTGCTGCCAACGATGGTCACCGAAGGAGTGACTTCCGAAAGTTCCCCGGCGATGCGGTCGACGAAACTCTGACCATCGAGCGTTAGCCCCGCCTTGTGAGTTCCCATTCGGCGAGACTCGCCGCCGGCCAGAATGAAACCTGCGATTGAATCCATGGAAGAAAGTCAGAACCACCTGCGTGAGCGGGTGGATCTTCAGAACCGTGCGTGATCCCCGGAATCGTCCCGGGACTGGTCAAAAACCTGAGCCGAAGTCGGGCGCAACTTAACATGCGAGAAAGTTCGGAGCAAGAGGAACGTTTTCGCGAAATAAGCGTTGAACTACTTTTCGGAGCGCTATAGTTCCTGCAACATGTGAGGAGACCACCTTCAGGTGACGAATGGCCAGTGAAGGGGCGAAGCGGGCCGGCAAGTGGGAGCGGGCCGCTGCCTAGCTTTTTCGCTTACAGTTTCCAGTGTTCCTTCGACGAACTTGCCCTTGATCGCTACGGTTGACCGAAACGAGAGCGGTATTCAGGCGAGACCCGCCCGGCGGGAAACTTTCTCTGCATCCACCAATCGCCCCTCCGCGAGCAGAACACGCGCGCGTGTTTCGTCTACTTGCGCGAGGTGGACGCTATCTTTCAGCCTGGTGAAGAGCACCTGAGCGCGGTCAAGATGCTCGTGTGCGTCGGCAAACCTATGTGCTTTCCTGAAAAGCATAGCCAGGTTGTTTTCGACGCAGGCTTGGTAACGTATATGGCCCGCCTGCTCGAAGTGATAACTTGCGGCTGCGTATTCAATCAGGGCACGGTCAATGTAATCTTCGCGGTTTTCTGCCGCACCCAAATTCTTTAAGACATTCGCGAAGCTATTATGGAAACTCCCTCGGAGTGAATGATTCTCAATATGCTGAAATAGTGGGGCGGCCTCGGTATGAATTCTCAAGGCATCGTAGTGCCGATTGGCAGTCTCTTCGATAATAGCGCTCCGAAGTAAAGCCAGCGCCCTTAACTCGATATCGCTCTCAGTGAGGCGGCTCAATGCCTCCCTTAGTATTACCCTTCCTTCATCGAATGCACCTTCACGCCAGTAACAATATGCGAGGTCGATTTGCGCTTCTGCCACTCGGCTGTTCTCTTGCAATACTTCGAAGATGCCGGACGAATAACTTTCCTTTCAGGAGACAACCATGAAAAAACTTCAGCAACTCTGCCTGGCTGGCGTGTTCACATTCGTGCTCACGACGACCACATTTGCAGGAGACATTCAAACCGGCGGTTTCACTCAGCCACCACCACCACCCCCGGATGAATCGACGGCAATAATGCCGGGAGACATTGAAACCGGGCCGGGTGTACAGAACCCGCACGCGATCAGTGATTCAGTCGCCGGTCTTGCACTGAATCTGCTGCAAACAATGCTGTCGGTGTTCTAAAGAGTTTCCTTCAGTTTGAATTGCTCCTTTAGTCGCCCGCAAAGTTGAGACTCCTGGCGATCTTGCACTAGTGTGTCTGGCGAGGGAGCGCGCGAGAAGCCAGCGTGCTAGCAAGTAAGGAATCGAAGCGGAGTGAGATTAAACCCGATGTTCGAGAGAATCAATGGCTTTTCCAAAAAATGTCTCAATCCGCGGCCCTTATCTAAAGGACTTGACTGGCAATGCAACAGCACTTGCAGAAAAGTTGCCGAAACCGAGCGAAGTTGACGTGAGCCACACACGTCAGCGCTAGCAAGATGCTTGAATCATCGGGCCGAAGATATATGGTCACACATCGCATAAGCACCTTGACCCGCTTCTGGGCGAAAGCTATAGTCCACTGACTGCTCTCAGGCAGCCAGCAGTAAACCGCTTAGAGGTAATCCTTAATGAAACGAACCGCGAAACTCTTCTTGATTGCGATTGTCGTCCTGGCTCTCAACGGGCTGGTCAGCGCTCAGAAGCCCGTCATTGATGCAAACGCAAAGGATCCTCGTCTTTTTGCGCTCGAGGACTTGCGTCCAGGCATGAAGGGTACGTCGCGGACGGTTTTCTCGGGAACAGAGCCGCAGGAGTTTAACGTGGAGATTCTCGGCGTGTTACCAGGCTTCCCCGGCCCTCGTCAGTCAACGATCATAGCCCGATTGAGCGGTGCTAATGTTGAAAAGACCGGAGTGTTTGCTGGCATGTCCGGTTCGCCAGTCTACATCGATAACCGGCTGGTCGGTGCGATTGCATTCAGTTTTCCGTTTTCCAGAGAACCAATCGCCGGCATCACGCCCATTAAGCAGATGATTGACATCTTTGAGAAGGGCTCAACCGAGACGAGGTTACCAAAACAACCAAAAGCTGTCTCATTTGCTCAGTTGGCCCAGTTGTCTTCGTCGGAATGGAAACCAACCTTACCCCGGCCTGCGGTCGGTTCGACTGCCCTGATTGCGTCAGTTGGTGACGGCTCGCGTCTCCTGCCTCTCATGGGGCAGCAGATGACTCCGATTGCGACTCCGGTCGTCTTCGGAGGAATCAGTCAGGAATCGCTCGCTATGTTTTCGCCTCAGCTAGCGGCTAACGGCCTCCTTCCAGTTTCTGGTGCGGGAGGCTCGGCAGCTATTACACCGCTTGCGAAAGCGACGGAGAAGACGCTGACACCCGGCACCTCAGTTAGTGTTCAGTTGGTTCGCGGCGACTATTCGATTGCGGCTTCCGGCACGGTAACTCTGCGCGACGGCAATCAGATTTATGCGTTTGGCCATCCGTTTTTGAGTTTGGGCGCTTCGGATATGCCGATGAGCGAGACCGCAGTTGTCACAGTGGTTTCGAACGTCAACAATTCTTTCAAGTTGTCCGTTCCGGGCGCGATGATGGGTTCCATTTCTCAGGACCGCGCCGCCGGCGTTTTTGGCCAATTGGGTCAGGCGCCGAAAATGATTCCCGTGAAGATTAACCTGCACACCAGCCGGGACCGCAGCGACACCTATTCATACGAAATCGCGAACGATTCTTTCTTAACGCCACTGCTTTTGAATATCACGGTCTTCAATACGATTACTTCCAGCGAGCGGGCCCTGGGCGAGTCTACAATCACCATCAAGGGCGCCATCAATGTTAAGGGGCAGGAACCAATAGAATTGGATCGGCGGTTCTCCGCCGGAAACTCGCCGATTATGGCGGCCGGTTCAGTTGCTGGGCCAATCAGCTCGCTCCTTAGCAGCGGTTTTGATGACGTTCAAATTGAGGGCGTGACGCTGGAGATTTCTTCAACCGATACCAAATACGCCGGGACGCTGGAACGAATCGCCCTAAGCAAGACTGAAGCGCGGCGCGGCGAAAAAATAGAGATTCACGCCTACGTCAGGACAGAATCAGGTAAGCAATTTGTTCAGCGGATTCCAGTGCAGATTCCCGAGGACGCGACGCCGGGTCAGTTACTCGTGTTCGTCGGTGATGGAGGCGCACTTCAGGAAGGTTCTGCTGCCCGGGCTTTTGTCCCGCAGGATTTGGGGCAGTTGGTCCAGGCCATAAACAAAGTGAAGAAGAGCGATCGACTTTACGTGAAGCTCTTTCGCATTACGCCCGGTGCGGTAATCGGCACGAGCGAGATGCCGAATCTGCCTCCCTCTGTAGTCGCCACGCTTAATAGTGACAGAAACTCGGGCGGCTATACGCCTACCGTACTGTCCGCTGTCTATGAGATGGAGTTGCCGCCCGCGGAATTTGTGATCTCCGGCCAGCAATTGATTGCACTGGAAGTAGTGCCGTAATCCGCTGGCTTAGGTTATTGTCAGAACCAGCTGCGTTAGCGGGTGGAGTAAGTAGTTGGGTTCGAGGGTTGGAAAACACAAGGTGCGACGCTTCAATGATGAGCGTCGCACCTTTTGTTTTCCATACTTGAGCTTGCGTGGCGAAGCACCAGCCTAAAGGCTACTACCCCAGGCGGGCGGCGGCATTCCCCGGGCTGAACTCTCTGAACTTTCGGCTCTAGTTACTCTTGCACTAGCTCCGAAGCAGAAGTAAAGATTTGAAATCGAAAGCCCGAAGAGTTAGCTTGGGGCAAAGCCAACTCCTGGCGGTTGATGACGACACCTCGCTGCGAGATATCGGTGGCACTCATCTCTTCTCTGAAGCTTTTAAATGGTTAGTCCTCCCGGTTTCCAGCAACGAGTGAGACGGTTTCAAGGTTTGCTGATCACAAAGAGAAATCGCCTTTGAGACCTGGGTATAAGATTTTTCGCGACCGCAAAGCCCGATTCTTCGATCTGCCTTCCTAATCCTTCGCCTCCAAAAAGCAAGAGTTTGGTTGCAGCGGGGGCCCACGAGAGCAGGTGCGGAAGCATTTGCTCGAAGCGTTCCAGAGCGCGAGAAGTTACAAAGCCCACATCAGGCGGGTCGATGTTTTCAAATCGCTCTGCAATCACAAGGGTCCGATTGGAAGTTGCGGTTTCAATCAATGCTTCGCGGAGGAAGATCGCCTTCTTTTTGGAAGCCTCGATCAGAACCGCGTGAATGTCGGGGCGCGTAATCAGACACGGGATAATTGGGAATCCGGCGCCGGAACCGATGTCGGCGACGCGCGCGCCTTCTGGCAGGTAGTCAAGTAGTAACAATGATTCCAGGACATGTCTGGTAGCAAACACCCTCGGCGAAGAGGGAGCCACAAGATGTAGGCGAGAGTTCCAGGCGTGTAGCAGTTCGTAGTATTTTGATAATCCATCAAGCTCGTTCGCAGTGAGGGTAATTCGATAGGTTGGGGCCCCGGTTTCCAGGGCTTCTCTGAATTCTGTTACTGAAGATTTGGTTGACTTCATTTTCTGAAGTTTCACGCAAAGCGGCGCTGAGCGCAAATCGGAGATCACCGGAGGTCATTCCAGAACCGAGCGCGGCAGCGCCGGATGCCAGAGTCAACTTCTCTAATGACCATACTGAATAGGATGACCCATGCAAACGCTTGGTTATTTCCTGGAGGTCGCAGCTGATTTCCAGGTTGACTGCAGCTTCCGGTCGACACTTACGTCCTCTGCAAATCTGTTTAATACTCAAGTTGACTCCTGCATCTGGCGCTACCGCGCTCGGTTCTGTATTGAGTATCTATCTTCTTGCACTCATCTTCGCCGATTCATGGGCTACCGATTTGTCCGCCCTAATTCGCTTCGCGGCTTTGCGCCTTTGCCGGTTTGCGTGAGATTCTTGGAACCCGCACGCCGAATCGATTACGCGATAATCACTATGATTGATGATCCAGCTGAGCAACACGAGCGTATCGGAAGAGCGGTCACCTACATCGTCGCCGAATACGCCGCTAGTCTCGATTCGAGAAAAGTTACTTCTGAAGCCACGCCTAAAGATTTGGAAAAGATCTTTGATGAGCCGTTCCCTGAGAAAGGAATTGGGGCCGACGAGATTCTGGCACAATACCGGCAGGATGTGATTACACACGCAATGCAGGTTCCCAGCCCGCGTTATTTCGGACAGTTTAATCCGACACCCTTGCCGATTGGTGTGTGGGCTGACGCGCTCGCTTCATCGCTGAATCAGAATGCCGGCGCCTGGCGCAATGGCCCAACATCGGCAATGATCGAGGCGCGGGTGCTGCGATGGCTTTGCGAACTAATTGGCTACGGCCCGGAAAGCTTCGGCACGCTCGCCAGTGGCGGCACCGAAGCAAATCTGATTGCACTCAAATGCGCTCGCGATCGCGCGCACAAGACGGCTGTCCAGCATGGGCTGAGATCGGCGCCCGGCGACCTCATCGTTTACGCTTCGGAGCAGTGTCATTTTTCAATTGAAAGAAGCATTGACGTTCTGGGGCTTGGTCGCACGAGTTTGCGCAAGATTGAAACCGACGATCGGTTTCATATCCGCCCGCACGCGTTGCGAAAACAGATCGAAGCTGATCGCGATGCCGGTTGTACGCCCTGCTGCATAATCGGGCTTGCCGGAGCAACGTCCACTGGAGTCGTCGATCCGCTTCGAGAATTGAAATCGATAGCCCGTGAAAACAATTGCTGGTATCACGTGGACGCTGCTTACGGCGGCGCGCTGGCATTTTCAGAAAAGCATCGACATAAACTAGAAGGCATCGAACTAGCCGACTCAATCACGTTTGATCCGCACAAATGGATGTTTGTGCCGTTTGCCTGTGGTGCTGTCCTGGTGCGCGGCGGCGGTCGCGTCTTGCGCGATGCTTTTGATATCACTCCGGAGTATTTGAACGAGGATCGAGGCGGCGCCGACGTCGAGTTTGACTTCTTCCGTTACGGCCAAATGGGAACGCGCCGCTTCAATTCGCTGAAGCTTTGGATGGCGATGAAGTTTATGGGCCGGGCAGGCTACGCGGAAGTAATCGAGCACCAAATAGAGCTGACCGAGTATCTCGCCAATTGCATTGATCAGCTAAGCGACTTCAAAAGGGTCGGTGAAACGGAGACGGCTGTTTGCTGTTTCAAATACTTACCGGCAAACGTCGCTGAGGCCAGCGGCGTCGAACAAGACAATTTGCAACAACGGCTGCAACAAGAGATTGAAAGAAGCGGCGAAGCTTGGATCACGACCACCGTGGTCAAGGGACGGCGCGTGTTGCGGGTCAATATCAACAGCTTTCTTACGCGGCAGCGTCACATAGACGATTTGCTGGAATTGCTGACGCGCAAAAGCAAAGCTCTCGACACACGAGAGAATTAGTAAAGCCAATAGCGTGGTGTGGTCCGAGGAGCCTCGTTGATGAATGTTTGGGTCGAAGGTTCAGATACGGTCCACGAACTAACACGAAAATTCACGAAAAGAGTTTCGTGTCGTTTGGTGTGAGTTGGTGGATCGTTTACTGTCCTATCTTCACAGTTGCGGAAGGAAGCGTTGGGAGTTAACAGAATGCAGTTCAGAAAGAGGCAAGCGTTAGTTTTAGTTCTCCTGCTGTCCCTCGTGGGTAGCGGTTTTTTCACTGCCGCGGGGCAAGCTGGATCACCTCGCTCCGTCGATGCAATTAAGTCGCGCGCCGAATTCGACTCGCTGGCCGTCACCTATGATCCCGACACTCCCTACGCACTGCCACACTTGCTCTTCGTTATAGACCGCAAAGACAAGAACAAGATTTATTACGTCAACACGAAGCGTTATGCGTTCCACAAGGATTTTGTGAATGGAACATATCTATCGCTCGAGCGCGGCCGCGAGTTTTTTGAGAACAATTATCTAAAGCCCAATCGCCGCTTCATCCTTGGCACAATCGCTTATCAAACTCCGCTCAGACGCTGGACGTTTGAATCATGGGAGGGCGACCTGATCACCGCGGACCAAATCAAGGTCGCTTCGGATGTGATCAATGGCAGTTTCTTTGCTGCAGTTGCCTACAAACCCAACTCGATCCGGCAGGAGGAAGAAGCCAGGCAGATAGCGGGACTGCAACGCGTTTCGCAAAGTGATATCGCCAAGGAACAGGAATACCAGGCGCTAAACCTTGCGAAGGGAATCGGCCGGATTCATGTTATTCCCAAACTCGGCGAACACGTCGAAATAGGATTTAACGAAATACTGGTGCTCGACGAAGTGCCGATTCAGTTGCCACCAGTTGCGGGTGTGATTACCTCGAAACCGTCGACTCCGCTTTCCCACATTAATCTGTTGGCAAAGGGCTGGGGAGTTCCCAACGCATACATCAAGAACGCCCACGAGCTCTTGAAGCAGTATGACGGATGGTGGGTAGAGTTTGAGACGAAGCGCGATGGTTATTCAATAAAGCGCGCTGACGTGAACCAGTTGCGCGAGTATGAACGGAGACTGAAGCAGCGTCTTGACGTGATGAAACCGCGCTTCGATCTATCGGAGGTGCGTCTGCTTGGTCTTAGGCAACAGCGGGCGAGATCGGCGATCGCGTTTGGGGGCAAGTCCGCGAATCTTGGTGAGGTGATGAACGCGCGGCTTCCGGGCATCGTGGTCCCTAATGGCTTTACGGTTCCTTTTTACTACTACGATCAATTCCTGAAGGCGAACAAGCTGGACGATGCAATCTATACGCTCCTAAACGACCAGAAGTTTGTCCACGATCCGGCTTATCGGCGGGCGCAACTCACGAGTCTGCGCGGGCGAATTCAGCAGGGAAAGTTTGAAGGGAACTTGCAAACGCAGATTCTGCGACGGGTCAAGCAGCAGTTTGCAGGCAAAGGTCTGTTCGTTCGCAGTTCTTCCAATTCGGAGGATCTGCCGAAGTTTAGCGGCGCAGGTTTGTACAATACCGTCCCCAATGTCCGAGAGGCGCCGCAACTTATTGAGGCTGTCAAAACCGTCTGGGCCTCACTGTGGAATTTTGAGGCTTACGAAGCTCGCGAACGGGCGGTCATAGATCACTCTAAAATCTTCATGGCCGTGCTGATTCAGGAAGGCATTAACTCGGAAAGTTCCGGCGTAATGATTACCGCAGATCCTTTTGATAAGGAGAACCAGGGAGCAATTTACATTAGCGCCAAGCGAGGTTTGGGCATCAAGGTTGTCGAGGGAAAGAGAGTCGCCGAACAGATTATTTTTCGACAACGCGCTAACGCCGTTCAAGTGTTGACGCGCTCGGATGAAGACAGTCTGCTTACCTTTGACGAGAGGGGCGGCGTCAAAGAGGTTGCGATAACTGGTGAGCGAGTGGTACTAACCGACGACGTGATTCGAAGACTGGTAAGCGCGGCCAGTGCGATCAGACGTGTGTTTGGTAGTCGCGATCAGGACATCGAGTGGGCCTACATGAAGGGCCAGATTTATATTGTCCAGTCGAGACCTTTTATTGCGGGCGGATGAATGTAAAGCAAGCTGTTAGCTTGCGTTCGGTAGAGTCAACTCCTTGGAGTGCGGCGGCCCGGCGCCGCTTTGGTCCAACGCGAGATGGCACGCTTTTTAAGAGTTGACTGTTGCCTAAACACGCGACGGCTAAAGCCGCCGCTGGTCAAAGCGGCGCCAGGCCGCCGCACTCCATGGAGTTGAAGGCATTCGATGTGGAGTCCGCAAACTAACAGGTTGAGTTACAAACATGTCAGATAAGATTTTTGTCGATAGATTGTTGAGCGGTCATGTCGCATTCGTAACCGGTGGTGGCACCGGCATCACCGGCGGCGTGGCCCGCGCGTTAGCTGAAGCTGGCGCAAGCGTTGCGCTGGTTAGTCGCAAACTGGAACACCTTGAACCCGCCGCGGCGGCAATCAACGAGAATGGTGGTAAAGCGTTTGCTGTCGCGGCGGACGTGCGTATTCCGGAGGAAGTGGAGAAGGCGATTGCCGCGACCATCGATCATTTTGGCAAGATCGACATCGTCGTAAACGGCGCGGCGGGAAATTTTCTTTCACCTGCGGAGGCACTATCGCCAAATGGATTTGGAACCGTCGTGGACATCGATCTTAAAGGAACCTTCAACGTCTGCCGGGCGGCCTTCGCTCAACTCAAAGAGCATCGCGGTCAGATTCTCAACATCAGCGCGACGCTTCATTACCTGGGGACACCGATGCAGCTTCACGTTTCAGCCGCGAAGGCCGGCGTTGACGCGCTAACGCGGAACCTGGCGGTTGAGTGGGGGCGTTACGGCATTCGCGTTAACGGGATTGCACCCGGTCCGATTGAAGACACTGAAGGCATGAAGCGCCTGGTTCCGGAGCCCGTTAAAGACAAGCTGCGAAAGAATATTCCGCTTGGCCGCTTCGGTCGTATCAGCGACATCGAAACGGCGGCGGTCTTTCTCTGCTCAGACGCGGCGAGTTTCATCAATGGCGCGGTGCTGGTTATCGACGGCGGACAGTGGTTGTCTGCTGCGCGAATGGTTTGAGATTATCAGAACCGGGAGCGGTAGCGACGGGGTGAATGATGGGGGCAAAGCAATGTGCGAAGACCATAACTCAATACCTAAAACCCCGTCGCTACCACCACCCCAGCCGGGCTGCCCGGTTGGGGGCCCCGGTCCGCTCCCGGTTCTGATAAGGCATCGGTCGATGAAAACTACAATTCGTCATCAAAGACGCTCTACCAATAATTCTCGGTTAGCACGACGATGCGTTCTGCGTTTCGTGTTTACACTGATTGGCCTCATCACAATTGTTGTTTCCGCCGGCGCGCAGGAACCAGGCAAGTCTGACGCGCCAAGGGATACTGCGAAAAAAGCGAATGCCAGGCCTGCGGAAGTCGTTGCTTCTAAGCCCGAGCCGTTTGATGGCGCATCTACTGAGAAAATGGCCGGCCAATGTGTGACGATTGAAACCGAAACCGGCGCGATTGAGATTGAAATGCTACCCGATGCAGCGCCGGAGAATGCGCGCAGCTTTCTCAATCTGGCTGCGACAGGCGCTCTGGATACAACCACGTTCAGCCGGGTCGTCAAAGGCTTCGTGATTCAAGCGGGCAATCTTTCTACCAGCGAAAAGTGGGGAGTGGAGCTGTCCAAGAGGATGGCGCGCAAGCTGCCGGACGAGCCGGGCTTGATTAAGCATGAGCGGGGCATCGTCTCGATGGCCCGGCCCGAAGAAGCCAACAGTGCCAGCACACATTTCTTCATTCTGGTTGGCGACGGTCATCACCTGGATGGAAAGTTTTCAGCATTTGGTAGAGTCATAAGAGGAATCGAAGTGGCGGACACAATCAATAATGCTGAGGCGGACCGCGACAAACCCAACAAGCCGGTGAGGATCAATCGAGCGGTTGTTGCTCCGTGCAAAAGATGAGTGGCGCCGTCAGTCGGTGTAGACGATCCACGAAGTCACACGAACTTCCACGAAGAAGAGTTAGTGTAGCTTCGTGTGATTTAGTGCGGGGTCCCCGGCGGGGCAGCCCCGCTGGGGTGCTAGGGGATCGTTTACTTATCCTCTAAATTAGGTCACTAGTAGTCCGTAGATCGAAATCATGAATGGGCTTTCATGACGAAGACTCTTAAACGAATTCTTCTCGTCTGCCTGGCAATTACTTTTTTCGGCTGCGCGTCCGCTGGGAACGAGAAGCCAACGCCGGGCGCAGCTAAGCAATTCTTAAAACTGCGCGGCTACAACTACGACGAGAAGTCGTTTCTGTCGGCCGCGGCAGCGAACGACCGGATCGCCGTGAATGCCTTTATCGCCGCCGGAATCAACCCGAATGCAAAGGACGAAGAGAGTGGAGCCACGGCACTCGTTTCTGCAGCCACGCATGGCGAGATGGAAATGGTCAAGACGCTTTTGAAGGGTGGCGCGAGCGTTAACGAGAGAGATAACGCTGGGTTTAACGCGATCCTGCGCGCTCTCCAAAACAAGCAGGATGAGGTGGCAGATTTATTATTGGCCCGGCAGGATCTTGACTTGAATGCACAGGGCTCAACCGGCATAACAGTTTTGATGAGTTATGTAGGGCGAGACCGTGCAGACGTGGTCGAGAAGTTGCTCGCGCGGAAAGCGGACGTCAATCTTCAGGATGCTGACGGGGACACGGCCCTACACCTCGCCGCGCCACGCGGTAACCTGACGATCCTTGAAACGCTCCTCGCCAACGGTGCAAACCCAAATGCTAAAAACAAGCTCGGGGGAACGCCATTGATGTGGGCGGGCGTTTATGGGCATGAGCAAGCTGCACGTTTGCTCCTGGAAAAAGGCGCGAACCCGGGCCTGAAGGACGAAGACGGGATGACCGCGGCAGCCTGGGCTTCTAAGAACAAGCAGGATAACGTGGCCCACCTGCTGCTCGAGGCCGAAAAGAAACGATAGGCCATTGCCGGGACAAATCAGCGTTGCAAAAACCCTGGCATTTGCTGGTGGTGATGCCTCGCGGCTCGAACGTTGCCCGGGTCAGTCGAAGAGTTCTAATCTGGGAAAGGGAATCAGACAGCTATGCGAGGTTTGAGCCCTGGTGAGGGGAAGTGCTTTGCAGGAAACTGATAAGACTGCCTCGGGAATCCAGCGAGGGGCGGCGATTGTTCTTGTGCTCCACACTCCTCGGGAAAAATGCTGGGGCTTACTCGACGAGATTAGTCAGGCGGGCGTATTCTTGCGCGGTCTCGATTTGAATGCATTCGACGCTTGGTTGAGCGCAATAGTTCACCAGGAGCCTTTCATTGGGTTTGGCGACCTGTTTTTCCCTATGTGGCGCGTCGAACGTATCTCAATGGATGAAGCCTCTGGCGGAGTTCCTTCGCTCAGTGAACAGGTTGAGCGACGCACTGGTCATAAAATTGAAAAATTAGTAGGCACCGAAGATCGCCCGTTGGAGTGATCAGCGCAGAGAGGGCTGCTATTGACGGGCCAGCAGGCTCGGGTCTTAACAACTCCACCCTCCTAAAATAATCTGTTGCAGGTATGAAACACTGTTCCATTCTCGCGTTGCATGTGATATGCTCGGCGCAATTCAGGCGGTGAAGAGAATGCTCTGGCCGCGGACTCGTGAGAAAAGGAGCGGAAGAAAGAGATGTATGTCATGGCTGAAGATCGAATAAGTGTAGACCGCGGCAAGGCGATTGATGCGGCTCTAGCAAGTATTGAAAAGAGATTTGGCAAGGGATCGATTATGCGTTTGGGCGAGCGCGAGATCTCGGATATTCCGGCAATCTCTACGACGTCTATAAGCCTCGACTCCGCAGTTGGAGTTGGCGGCGTTCCGCGCGGACGAATTATTGAAATCTACGGGCCGGAGAGTTCGGGCAAAACAACTCTTGCTCTCCACATCGTGGCCGAAGCGCAAAAGGCGGGCGGAGTGGCTGCTTACATCGATGCCGAACACGCGATGGATGCCGACTATGCTGGTAAGCTGGGAGTGGACATCGATCAGCTTTTGATCTCACAGCCGGATTCCGGTGAACAGGCATTGGAGATTGCGGAAGCACTGGTGCGCTCAAACGGAGTTGACGTTATCGTGGTTGACTCGGTTGCCGCGCTGGTTCCGCGCGCGGAGCTCGATGGCGAGATGGGCGATTCGTTGCCGGGATTGCAGGCGCGTTTGATGTCGCAAGCGCTTCGCAAACTCACGGCGATCGTTGCACAGTCGGGTACCTGCTTCATCTTCATCAACCAGATTCGCGAAAAGATTGGCGTGATGTTTGGTAGTCCCGAAACTACGACCGGAGGCCGGGCGCTCAAGTTCTACGCTTCCATGCGGCTGGACATCCGCCGTATCGGGGCAATCAAGGATGGAGACCGGGT
>JBPCKD010000165.1:0-80527 GCA_051004635.1 Pyrinomonadaceae bacterium | reverse complement strand
AGAAGAGACATCCGCACTCCAAGGATTTGCCGCTTCCGAAACGGGTTGCTGGGAAAGCCAAAGCGACTGCTTCTTAGGTAGCGAGAGTTGAGGGGCGGGCATCGCCCGCCGGTTCAAGATGGGTTTTAAAAGCTTGTTTAAGTCCCACATTGAGCCGGCGGGCGATGCCCGCCTCTAAACGTACGTACCGCTACCCGCCAAAGCTCTTGCGGAACAGGTAAGACATTTTGATGAAAACAGTCCGGCCATTCCGTCGGAACTATTCGCCTGCGCCAGCGCGAGCGCCGAGAATAGAGGCAACGCGACAAGCACCGCGAGGCTTCTGATAAGCCATTTTCTATTATTTTCTATTATTCTACTGGTTCTCGAAAAATCGCAATCAGGTGTTCACACTGATAAGACACCATCAGGAGTCCTACTGTTAACCTATCGCTTTGTATTAGACGAAACCTGGGGCGGAAAAATTGCCTTTTAATCAAACCCGCGAAGTCGGTTAGACCGGAGCGGGACGATAAAAGGTTGTTTCGTGAGAGCACGAAACAAACAGCAGATTTCTCAAAAATCGCCTGTCAACCTCGCCTGGGAGACTCTTCTTCTGTTGGGGTCGCTATCGGCTCTTAACCGGTTTGTTGTAGTCTGAATTCGAATTGCCGCACAGTAGACAATGCCGTTTACGCCGCAGCCGCCGGAGAGTTGCAAAAATTTTCAACATGGATTGCCGAGGACAGTGATTTGAGTCGAGCCGGTTCAGACATCACGGAAGAGCTACGCAACAGCCCTTTCCTGCGCGCGTGCAGACGTGAATCCGTTCCATTCACACCGATCTGGTTGATGCGTCAAGCCGGTCGTTACATGCCGGAGTATCGCGAAGTCAGATCGCGCATGAGCTTTCTGGAACTGTGCAAAACGCCGTCTCTGGCGGCGGAGGTCACCGTCACTGCGGCGGACCGCCTCGGAGTTGATGCGGCAATAATCTTTGCCGACATACTGCTGATCATTGAGCCGATGGGATTGGAACTTGAATTTGGTAAAGGCGAAGGGCCGGTTATTCATAATCCTGTCCGCTCGGCACCAGACATCAAGCGACTCCGCGAGGTCGAAGAGGTTGGCTCGCTGGAGTTTGTCTTCGAGGCTATCAGGCAAACCCGGCGCGCGCTCCGGGGCGATCTGCCGTTGATAGGATTCTCCGGCGCGCCGTTTACGGTTGCTTCGTATATTGTCGAAGGCGGCGCGTCCAAAAACTACGTCCACACAAAGACACTGATGTACAACGACAGCGGCGCCTGGCACGCAATGATGTCTTTGATTTCACGCGCCCTGGTCAAATACCTGAACGCGCAGATTGCCTCGGGCGCGCAGGCAGTGCAGTTATTTGATTCCTGGGTCGGAGCTCTTAGTCCCGATGACTATCGCCAATACGTGTTGCCGCATACGCGAAACGTCATCGGAGGCGTCAGCCCAGGAACGCCTGTCATCCACTTTGGAACGGGCACAGCCGCTCTACTCGAGTTGATGAGCGAGGCCGGCGGTGATGTGATTGGACTCGACTGGCGTGTGCCGCTGGATGAAGGATGGAAACGTGTTGGGCACGATGTTGGTGTAATGGGCAATCTCGATCCTGTCACTCTGTTTGCAAACCAACACCACCTTCGAACACAAGCCGGAAAGATTCTTGAACAGGCCGGCGGAAGGGCCGGCCACATCTTCAATCTCGGTCACGGTATACTGCCGGAGACCCCAGTCGAGAATGTGATTGCGCTGGTCGAAGCAGTACATGAGATGAGTGAGGGGCAATAGGAGGGGCTATAGGACCTATGCCGGTCGGTTCGGACGACTATCGAGTCATGCGCTGTATGGTTTCCACCCTTAATCCAAAGAACATCCAACTCAGAGTTTATCAATCCACTCTCATCGCGCGTTTCCCTAGTCACTTTGCGCGAATGTCTGGCAGCCCCCATCCGGTACAGCCGTTGCTTATCTAGCCCTGGAACTCCATCGAGAGTTCTAAAAAGATACGGAGTAATCATTTCACGAAAGGGGAAAAGCAAATTATGGGATTGTTCGACAAGATGTTTGGACGCGGTGCTTCCGAGTCGGAGCAGCAACAGGGGGCTGGGCAACGCTTCAACGAGCTGAAGCAGAAATATCAATCGGTACTGAATCTCGCCGACCAGCAGCATATTCAGTTCCATAACCTTCATATCCAGGACAATAAGCTCTACATAAAGGGGAGCGCTCCATCCGAAGAGGCCAAGAGCAAGTTCTGGGATCAAATCAAGCTGGTCAATCCGAATACTGACGACGTCACGGCCGAGATTAACGTTGACTCAAGCAGGGCTATGGGTGCAGCGGCGGGCGCTGGCGGAAGTCAGGGAGGCGGCGAAACCTATACGATCAAATCGGGTGACACGCTATCGAAGATTAGTAAGCAGTTCTATGGAGACGCGAATGAGTACATGCGCATCTTCTACGCGAACCGCAATAAACTTAACGATCCCGACAAGATTCAGGTGGGTCAACAACTGGTGATTCCACCAGACGACAACGCGTAAGCTTAACCGCTCGGCGACAGCTCTGGAAGGAGGTGCCATTCGGCGCCTCCTTTTTGTTGTGGGGCCGCTCCAGTGCTTCGGTTAAGAGCGGACGAAGCGATGCCTATGTTAGGATCATCGGAAGCGAACTAACTCAGTTTTTGGTTGCCCACTATTCGTATGTTTCACCTCTTGATGGGGATAAAGTCATGCCTGACTTGTTGGTAAATCTCTTGAAGTTGCCGCCGCTGGAACCAGTGATGCTGGAGATGAACAACGTTGATATTATTGTTCGTCGTGCACAGCCATTTGAGATCACTCAAGCGTTAGAGTTTGTCGAACGTGAGTTTTCCGCGGCCTGGGCTGATGAGATCTCTGTTGGATTTGCAAACAAGCCCGTTTCTGTCTATATCGCAATCGCCGATCAGGAAATCGTTGGCTTCGCAAGTTATGAATGCACGCGCAGAAGCTTCTTTGGACCAACGGGTGTTGTTGACAGCATGCAGAGTCGTGGCATTGGGAAGGCGCTGCTGCTTGCAAGCCTTTGGGGCCTGCAAGGGATGGGCTATGTTTATGGAATCATCGGTCACGCTGGGCCAGTTGAGTTTTATGAAAAAGCCGTCGGAGCGATCGTGATTCCCGATAGCCACCCAGGGATCTATACAGATTTTCTAAAGTGAATCTGTCATGTCGGTTTCATAGGTCTATAGGTCTCAAAAGTCCTATAGTTTTTCAGATTATGAACAGAGCCGAGGATCTTCTGACGAAACCAGCTCGGGCGAGGCCGTCGCTGCCACCGGCGATTAAGGGTCGCCTCATCCAGGGAGTGATGCGCGAGTTTAATCGCGACACACTTGGATTCATCGAGCGCGGCCGTAATCGTGGCGACGTAGTGCGCATGCGTTTTCTTTATCTTACGGCTTACTTTCTTTACCACCCTGACGACATCGAGTATGTGCTCTCAACAAACGCAAAGAATTTCATCAAATCGCGTTCCGTGCGCTCGCCGTTCTTTCAACGGCTGGTGGGCAACGGTTTACTCACGAGTGAAGGAGAGTTCTGGCGCCGCCAAAGGCGTCTGGCGCAACCTGCATTTCATCGTCAACGGATTAGCGGCTACGGTGATGTTATGGTCGAGTATACGGAGCGCCTGATTTCTTCGTGGGCTGACGGCGAGACTCGCGATATCCATCAGGACATGATGCGTCTGACGCTTGAGATTGTGGTCAGGACTCTTTTTAATGCTGACGTTTCCGGTGATGCCGCCAAAGTGGAACGGGCCCTCTCGCAGATCGTGAAACCCTTTTCTTCGCAGGCCACTTTGAAATGGATCCTGGACAATCGGCTGCCCACAAAAACGCATCGACGGTTTAATGAATGTGCCAAAGAAATCGATGAAATAGTCTACCGAATTATCTCAGAGCGCCGGGCAAGTGGATCAGATCAGGGTGATTTGCTTTCGATGCTGCTGGCGGCCCATGACGAAGATGATGGCAGCCAGATGACTAACCGCCAACTGCGCGACGAAGTGATGACGCTATTCCTTGCCGGTCATGAAACGACTGCCTTGACACTTTCCTGGGCCTGGTACCTACTGGCGCAAAACCCCGCTGCTGAACAAAAGTTTCATGCGGAGTTGGACGATGTGCTCGCCGGCAAACTTCCGACTGCGGCCGATCTATCGCGACTAAAGTTCACCGGGATGATCGCAAAGGAGTCAATGCGGCTTTACCCACCTGCATACGCATTGGGGCGAGAGTCGATTGAGGAATGTGAGGTTGGCGGTTTTAGAATGCCTGCCAAAACGCAGGTGTTCATGTTTCAGTGGGCGGTCCAACGCGATCCGCGATTCTTCGATCAACCGAATAGCTTTAATCCGGAACGCTGGACTGACGAGTTTGCCAATGCCTTGCCAAAGTATGCCTACTTCCCTTTCGGCGGTGGCCCGCGCGCCTGCATCGGAAACTATTTTGCAATGATGGAAGTCGTACTGTTACTGGCGACCATGGGTCAGCGATTCAGATTCTCACTCTTACCGGAGCATCCAGTTAGCTTGCTGCCGGCGATGTCTCTGCGGCCACGGGATGGAATTAGGGTCATCGTGAAGAGTCGGCACGTTGAGTGAAGGATTCAGTATCATTTTTGTTGCTCAGAATTGCTCGTCATACTCTCGAATAATCATTTCAGCAAAACCCGTTGCTAGAGATATCATTGGGCAAGGAGATATAAGCCAATGTCAGTTTCAACAGAAACCCTCTTGCGCCAGGCGCTGGAGCTACCTGCGATTGATCGCGCCGCTCTGGTGGAAGGGCTTATCATTAGTCTGGATAAGCCTGACCCTGCGCTCGATGCTCTGTGGCTCAAGGAAGCTGAAAGCCGGCTCGCCGCCTATCGTTCCGGAGAGCTGGGCTCGGTTGACGCCGACGAAGTCTTCGCTGAGTTGGGCAGGCAACCTTGAAAACCCGATTCTTGCTGCCCGCGCGCCGTGAACTCAAAGAAGCAGTCCGTTACTACAATGCACAGCGCGTACGGCTCGGTGAAGAGTTCCGTGACGAAGCGTGGGAGACAGTTCGGCGAATCAAGGAGTTCCCACAAACATGGCATCCGCTCGGGGGCGCCATCCGGCGCTGTCAAATGCGACGTTTTCCCTTTGGCATCATTTACGAGGCCTCTGAGCTTGAGATTGTTATCATTGCAATCGCACATCTCCACCGGGAACCTGAGTATTGGCGAACTCGGATGCAATCAAATCGGTGAGTGTTATGTTTAAGAATGGCATGCGGGCGGTACATCCCGGCGAAATACTTCGCGAGGACTATCTAATACCCCTCGGCATAACTGCGACCGCTCTGGCAAAGTTTTTGAACGTCCCAGCGCCGCGCATCAATGAAATCGTGCGCGAGCGACGGGCCGTCACCGCGGATACGGCCATGAGGCTGACTCGCTACTTTGGCGGAGATGCTCGTTCCTGGCTGAACCTGCAAACCGAATACGACCTCCGCATCGCCGAGATCCGAAACGCCAAGCGCATCAAGCGAGAGGTAGCAAGCTGCGGCAGCATAATACCCGTCGTCTATTTACCCGGAGCATTATGGAAGGAAGAGCGCCCAAGGTTTAAGCGGAGACCGTAGGGTTACAAGTTAGGGCTAAGGAAATATGCGCCCACCAATCTGGCAACTTGTGAGAAATGCGATACAGCGTTTCGGGCGTGAAGTAAGCTATTCGGAGATCAAGCAGTTTGTCTGGTCCGAGTATCCGGACGTTAATTCCTCCACGCTGACCTGTCAGATCATCATTTGCTCTGTCAATCATCCTTCTCGAATTCACTACCCCGAAAACAAGAAGCCACGTCTGTGCACCGGCCAATATGACTTCCTTTACAACACAGGCAGAGGAAGAGTTGCACCGTACGATCCTGACCGTCATGGACTTTGGGAAATCGCCGTGTACGGTGATGGTGCGCTCGTGGTGCGCGTGGCCCAAGAGGCGATCGCTCAGCCCGACGCCTCTCAAGCAACATTCGACGAGCAGCAATCCGCATTCGCCCTCGAAAGTCACCTGCGGGATTACCTCGCCCGGAACTTACCGAGCATTGGCGACTTTGGTGCGCCACTCACTGTCTACACGAGCGAAGATGGAAGAGATGGTGTCGAGTTTTCAGACGGACGTTGGGCCAATCGACATCCTCGCTACATGCCCAGCCGGCGACTTCTACGTGTTTGAGTTAAAGCTTGGGCGCGGTGCTGACGCAGCCCTTGGACAAATTCTCCGTTACATGGGTTGGGTTGGCCGACACTTGTCTGGGGAGCACAAGGTTTTTGGAGTTGTCCTCGCAGCAGACATCTCTGAAAAGCTGCGCTATGCAGCCACACAGGTTCCGCAAGTGCGGCTCATGGAATATGAGCTACGTTTCGCAGTCAAGCCTGTCGATCTAGCCAGTACTCCGTAACATGGCATTGAAGGAAAGGGCTATTGTAGCTTACGCGCGATGCGAGCCCATTCATCCAGCGTCAGTGTTTCAGCACGTCGTTGCAGATCGACATCAGCCTGACAAAGCACGATGCTTGCCCCTCCATGACTCTTAACGATCTCCTGCAGGGGCGAGGGCGCGTTGCGCATATTGTTCAGAATAGTCTTGCGCCGTTGGGAGAACCCCGCACTCACCACCTGCCACAACAGTTTTTGCTCATCCACATTCACCGTCAGCTGGGGCCGCGAGACTAGCCTCAGCACGCTGCTCCACACCTTCGGGGCCGGACGAAATGAACTGGGCGCAACGTCAAACAGCTTTTCCGTCTGGCAATACGCTTCTACAAACACGGAAAGATACCCACGCTCGCCGGAGCCCGGGCCCGCAGTGATACGCTCTACAACTTCTTTCTGCAACATCAACACCATCTCCGATAGGCAATGACGCTGCTCGATCAGTTTTTGGAGAATTGCAGTAGCGATATTGTAGGGAAGATTGGCGACGACTCGAGCCTCAGTGGCCGGCCGAATCACATCGCAAACATCTGTGACCAGGGCGTCGTTCTGAACCAGTGTGAAATTCTTTTTCGAACCGAATGATTGTTCAAGCAAAGGTATCAGGTTACGATCAAACTCGATCGCCACCAGATAACCAGCCTTCTCCAGGAGAGACTTGGTGAGTGCTCCTTTTCCCGGACCGATCTCGACAATAGTCTCGTCAGCCCTTGGCGCCAACGCCTCAACAATTCGCTGAATGATTCTTTGGTCAGTGAGGAAGTTTTGTCCGAGCCGCTTGGAAGGATGAAACGGCTGACTCGGAGATGCGGAGACCCGGTGACGCGGGGTCGCTGTCTCCGTGTCACCGCGTCCACGTGTCTCCGCATCCTTTCTCTTCATCCTTCATCCTTCATCCTTCATCCCTTGCGCTCGGGTATCCGGTCACCTCAATGTCGCGGCCTCTCTGTGTGATCTCAACATCCTCAAGCTTCATCGCCTCGGCCAACGTCTCGGCGCCCTGGCCACCGATTGCACTGGGCGCTTCACGGCCTCCAATAATTATCGGCGCGATGAAGAACGAGATCTTGTTCACCAAACCCGCATCCAACAGTTTGCCGGCGACGCTTGCTCCACCTTCAACCAGCACGCTTTGCAGTGATCGCCGTCCGAGTTCTTCCAAAACGCCCCGAAAGTCTCGACCATTCGCCGGATCGCGCACCACCTCCACTCTGCGCGACTCCAGATCATTGCCCTGAATCACTGCTCCGGAATTACCCGCAAAGATCAGAACCGGAGCCTCCTTTGCTGAGGCGACCAGCCGAGATTCCGGTGAGATTCTCAAAGTCTCGTCAAGCACAACCCGAACCAGCGGTCTTCTCCGTTTCTTGCCCGAGCGGTCGGTTAATAAGGGATCGTCTGTCAGCGCGGTGCCGGCCCCGATCAGAATCGCATCATACTCATGTCGCAGTTCATGAACGCGCATTCTCGACTCGGCTCCGGTAATCCAACGCGAGTCGCCCGTTCGCGTCGCGATCTTTCCGTCCAGCGAGGCCGCCAGTTTCAAATGAACAAACGGCCGACCGGTGTGCATGAAATGGAAATACTTTTCATTAAGCTGCTCTGCCTCGCGCGAGAGCAAACCTATGGAGACTTCTACGCCGGCGGATTGCAAATGCTCCAGGCCTTTTCCTGATACCTTTGGATTAGGATCTTCGACTGGAACCACTACGCGCCTAATGCCCGCCTTAATCAAGGCGTCGGTGCAGGGCGGAGTGCGGCCATGGTGCGCATGGGGCTCAAGCGAGACGCAGGCTGTTGCCCCCTTCGCGCGCAGCCCCGCGTGTTCGAGCGCATAAGTCTCTGCGTGCTTCATTTTCTCGTAAACGTAAAATCCTTCGCCGACAACTTCTCCATCAGCACCAGCGATTACGCAGCCCACCAAAGGACCAGGACTCGCTTGGCCAACTCCCTCTGCGGCTAACCCCAAAGCGCGAACCATCAGACGGCGATCCGTCTCGGTCCAATCGCTTACGGCGCCTTCAACTGCGGTGGTGGTCCGGGGCATGAGGTTTACTAAAACAGTTCCTCGAAGAGTTATTCAAACAAGCCGTTCACGTACAGTTCCGGATCAAAGACCATGAGATCGTCGACCTTCTCTCCAATTCCAACGTAGCGTATCGGCAGACTTAGTTCATTGGCGATGGCCACCGCGATTCCACCCTTAGCAGTTCCATCAAGCTTGGTCAGAACGATGCCGGTAACGCCGGCGACTTTGAGAAACTGGCGCGCCTGCTCTAGCCCGTTCTGTCCCGTAACCGCATCTACGACCAACAACGTTTCATGTGGCGCACCTTCGACTTCCCGCGCCGCCACCCGTTTCATTTTCTCCAGTTCGGCCATCAAGTTTGATTTGTTATGCAGCCGACCTGCCGTATCTACAATAAGAACGTCCGAACCGCGCGCCTTCGACGCCTTTAGTGAATCGAAAAGCACAGCCGCCGGGTCGGTTCCCTGCTTTTGCTGAATCAGAGGAACGCCCGTGCGTTCGGCCCAGATAGCAAGCTGATCAGAAGCGGCCGCGCGAAATGTATCAGCCGCGCAAATGAGCACGTCGTTACCTTCCGCCTTAATTCGCTGGGCCAGTTTGCCGATCGTGGTTGTCTTACCCACGCCGTTTACGCCGACGATCATCATCACGTAAGGCGAAACGTTGGCAGCGATGCTGGTTTCAGAGGCAACGCCCTGGTTCTCAGACTGCTTCAGAATCTTTAATAGTTCATTTTTTATCGCCTGCTTTAGCGCGTCCAGATCACTAATCTGTTTGCGGGCTACGCCGCGCCGCACCGTCTCCAGGATTTGCTGCGTAGTAGCGACGCCGATATCGGCCGCAATCAACGCTTCCTCGAGCTCGTCGAGCAAATTCTCATCGATTTGTTTGAGACCCTGAAAAACGGTGTCGAGTCGTCCTGATAGTGACTCGCGCGTGGCCGACACCGCTCGGCGAAAGCGCGCCGAGAATTCCTGCTCAAGCGCAGCTTCCTGGGCCTGAAGCTCTTCCATCGAAAGATTCAGGCCCAGAACTGATGTTTGGAAAGGCGAGCGCGATGTAACCGAAGGCGACGGCCTTTTCTGTGGGTTTTCAGCTCTCGCGGCTTCGATCTCACGTGCAGCTGGTTGCGGGCGAGACTCAGCCACTAAGGTCTTCTGGGTGACAGCTTCACTCGGGATGGGAGTTGGCCCACCTGCGGTCGGAACAGGATCGAGTGCCGTGCCCGCCGCCGCTGATGGAAAGGAGATCGCAGATCGTTCTTCGGGAATATTGTTAACTGGCTCGGGCGCAGCCTCGCGGTCAAGTGCTTTCGGCGGCGCCTTCGCCGCCGGGTCATTAGTCGTTTTCGCCGGCGAGGGTTCGTTTAGTTTCAGCGATACAAACTGATCGCCACTTTTACGTTTCCAGAAAAGCCCCATAGGATTGGTCCGTCAAGTATCAGTGCTGTTGGTAGAAATGATGATTATAAGCGCAACAGCCGCGTCCTAACAAAAAGGACACGGCTGCAAGCGCGAGGTTGTTCTTGACGAACGCAGGTGCGAAGGATTAAGCAGCTCTGACGGGCTCGGGATCAGGAGTTGTTTGAAACGACTGCAATGGCATGCTGGATTCGGGCGCAGAGCGTTTCTTGAGTTTGACCGAGCCGGGGCGAATCTGGCCCTCTTTACAAGCTTGCGCAAAAGCTAATACCACCTCCGCGTCGTAACGCGTTCCCACAAAGCTTTGTATGCGCTCAACGGCGTCTTCAAACTTCATTGCCTGTTGGTAAGGGCGATCCGTAGTCATGGCATCGAAAGTGTCAGCCACGGCAACAATCTTCCCCATCAATGGGATTTCATCGCCCTTCAAACCCTGCGGGTAGCCCTGGCCATTGACCATCTCGTGATGCATATACATCCCCGGCAGGAACTCTTTCATTGCCGCAATCTGCGACATGATCTTGTAACCCTTCTGGGGGTGCGTCTTCATTATCGTATATTCGTCGTCCGTCAGCGCCGCAGGTTTCTTCAGGATGTTATCGTCGATCGAAATCTTGCCAACGTCGTGAAGCAGTGCGCTAATTCTAATCTTCTCGCATTCATCGTCGGGAATTCCCAAACGCTGGGCTATAGCCACCGATATTCTCGACACTCGCTCGGAATGACCACGCGTGTATGGATCCTTGCCGTCGATCGCTGCTGCGAGGCTCTTTACGGTGCCGAGAAACAATTCACGATTTTCACTAGCCGAACGCTGCAGGTCTTTGATGTAATGCTCAAGCTGATCCGTCATCAGATTAAACGAGTCTCCCAGTTGGCCCAACTCGGTTCTGCTACGAACCTTTATGCGCTGTGAGAAATCACCTGATGCAATACGGTGGGCCCCCAGGGCCAGCTCTTGCACGGGCTGAGTCAACTTCTTCGCAAAGAAGAAGCCGATTATGATAGTCAACATTCCCGCGACGAAGCTTATCAGGATAGTTTGTCGCCGCATGTCAGAAACCGAACCAAGCGCCGCGGCCGCGTCCTGAATGGCGATAACACCCAACCGGCAGTTCTTATCCAATTCAGCGGTGGCGTATGAACCGAGCATCTCTACAGATCGGCCATCGCGGACCAAGGTGAAGGGCTCAAGCGCAGACTGGACCTTCGCGCCTGACTCTTGCCAAGCTTGCACCACCTTGAGATCGGTCATGGCCTTCTCGGAGAACGCCACACTGGCTTCGGGGTGTGCCACGGCCCTGCCGTTTTGGTCTACTACAAACACAACCGGAAGTCCGGCGTCCAATAACTCGCGCTCGCTCCTTGAGGTAGCCTGGTGCACCGCTTTGAAAACTTCCTGAAAGGAAATTATCGCGACAACAGCAGCCACCACCTCATGGCCGGTTTCACCACCCATCACCGGAGCGGCGACGGTCAGAGCCATTTCTTGTCCTGATCGAATGATCTGTGGCCGGCTGACAACGATTCCGCGACCACTCATTTTCGCCAGGACCTCGCTCACACGCTGATCAACCTCTTCGCGTTGTATCACGTCCAGCTGGAATGCCCGATGTAGTTCGCCGCTTACCGGCCAGATTGCCAGGGCGATTAGGTTGGGATCCTCTTCCAGCGTCTTTTGCAGGCGGGCATCGTAACCGGCATCATTCATTCTGCTGATTCCGCCAGCGATTTCAAAAGCACGTGCGAGTCCCGTAACAACATCGCGATAACGTTGCCCGTAAAGTTCGATTTGCCTCGCTTTGTCCTGAACCAACTGAGCTTGATATCGCCCTTCAACTGACCGCAACTCCTCGGCAGTCCGTCCGGAAAGCAACGTACCGGCGAAGGCCAACGGCAGGAGGCCTACTAATAGCAAGACCCCGAGAACGATATATAGCAGGCGAATTCGCCTTGTCTTTATGAGCACTGTGATTGGGATTCAGTCCAGGGTAACGGAGGCTTTCCTCTTGGAAGGCCGTGAAAGCGGGTAGCCAGCCGAATGGCCGCACCTCATTATGTCGAGTAAACTTAGGTGTGTCAACGTGGTTGTTAAACTATGTTGGCAACCGCCTTCTATTTTTGCTGATAAGCTACGATGGTTGCCAAAAGGGGCATATGTCCGCTTTTTGATAGACTTAAGTTGCATAAACCACGTCTAAAGCTTTAAGGCGCAATGCTCTGACCAGGGCGCGCGCCAGGAATCCGAACGCAGACGACGAGTCTGCACGATTAGACAGGATGGGAACGGCTACGAGCGACGAGCAGATCGTAGAACGTGCGTTGACGGGCGACGCGGAAGCTTTCGGCGAGATAGTTCTGCGCTGGGAGCGACGAATATTCGCGCTTTCATTTGGCATGCTCGGTCGTGAGGAGGATGCAAGAGACGCAACACAGGAAACCTTCCTGGCCGCGTTTCGGAACCTGCGAGCTTTTCGTGGGGAGGCCAAAGTTTCCTCATGGCTACATCGGATAGCCGTGAATCAGTGCATTACGCGCCAGCGCCGGGCGAGGGTAAGAAATGAGAGTGCGATTGAGACGGAAGAGGAAAGGAATGCTTCAAACTTTTCTTCGCCGGTTAAATACTCGCCCGCGCGAGTTGTGGAAGGCAGACAAAGAACTGCCGCAGTCAGACGGGCAGTGAATAGTCTCCCGGTCGACTTACGACAGGTTATTGTTATGAAAGAGTTTGAGGAGCTCACGTTCAAAGAGATCTCGGAGGCGCTTGACTTACCGCTGAGTACGGTAAAGAGCCGCCTTTACACGGCGTTGAGACAATTGCAGATGCGACTACAGAAGTTTGGCGATTATCCAGCTTGATAGCAGGGAGTGAGGGAGATGAAAGAAGAAGCGCGTGTCTCAGGATGTGGACGAGAAAACGATCTGATCGCTTTTCTCTATGGCGAATTGGATCCTGGCGAGCGAACAGTTTTTCGTAGCCACACGCAGGAGTGTCGGTCATGTAATGCAGAGCTCCGGGAATTCACCAACATTCGTGAATCGGTTGGCGCCTGGCGCGATGAAGCTCTGGGCGGCTTCACCTCGCCTGCGGTTGAGGCTTCGGCGGTAGTCAGAGCTGATAGGCCCGGACCAACAGCTCTAACGGCTCTACGAGAGTTTTTCAATCTTTCGCCACTATGGATGAAAGGCGCCGTTGTTTTCGCCTCGCTTCTGTTTTGTTTGTTCGCAGTCCTGGCTGCGGCCCGGTTCCGAGATGCTCCGCCGCCGCCCGTTGCTGCTAGTCCAACCGGCAAGACATATTCGGAACAGGAGCTCAATGCGCTCGTCGAGCGGCGTGTTCAGGACGAGGTTCAGCGGATCACGAATTCTTCTGCGCCGCCGTCAAAGTCCACAGTTATGGTGAAGCGCACTGCTGAGCAAGGTTCTGGTAGAAGGGCTGCGAACCGCGGCAGTGAAATCGCCGCGAATGTTCCGCAGCAGAATGCGCGACGGCCGCTATCAAAAGTTGAGCGCCAACAGTTGGCAGCCGATTTGAGGCTGATAGATAACACGGCAGACGGTGAGCTTGATCTGTTGGATGACCGGATTAATCAATAGCCGCGCAGTCACGCTAGTCAGTCTGAGACAAATGAGTTCTGCATGAGGTTCTTATGAAGCACAACGGACAAATCTTAACGTCACTCGCGGGGCTTGTTTTCTTTATCGCAGCGCCTTCTGTTTTTAGCCAAACAGTTCAGCAGCAGGAGCCAGCGTCCGGAGCTCCTCAGCAGCGCCGCCTCGCCGGCGACCCTGTTCGCCAACTAAATCTGACGCCCGAACAACGCGAACAAATACGAACGATTCGCGAACAAAGCCAGACTGAACGGGCGGCGATCAATGCACGCGTTCGCGAGACGAATCGAGCGCTCGAAGCAGTGTTGGATTCTGACAATCCGGATGAAGCGGCAGTAGAACAACGAATGCGTGAAGCAGCGGCTGCGCAGGCCGCAGCAATGCGAATGAGAATTTTGACGGAAGTCAGAATCCGGCGCGTGTTGACTTCGGAACAGAGAGTCCTCTTGCGAGCCTTGCGCCAGCAGGCTAATCATTTGAGACGTGAGCGGCCGCTTAATGGTCCGGAGGAGAGACTAAGACGTCGCGAGGAGCAACGTGGTCTACAAAATCAGCGTAATGGCATGGGACCACTCTTCCCTCGACGCGATGCCCAGCGAAGGGCTCGACCCCTCGATTAGCAATGATCAGCAATGAGCGCGCAGTCCGAGGTTAGTCAGTTTTTGAACCGCTCTTATGATGGTCTCGCGTCCCCACCCTCATCACCGCTTGACTCCCTGATCCTTCAAGCTTGACGCATTGTGCATATTTTGCGCATGATAAGCCGCTCTTTCAGATGCGGCCATAATCTTGTTTAGCGTCTAGCTTTGCAAGAAATGACTGCTGATTGCAGTTCTTCGGTCGTCGCAACGGCCTACCCCGCAGTGTCCTGGGATAATAGGGACCTGAGGATGGCTGGTTCCTTAATTAGCCCCTAAATGAACATCGTTACGCGCTCAATCTTCGAGCTGCAAGAAACCACCTTGATGGCGGCGCGCGCATTTGGTGGTCTTGTCAAAGGCAAGCGCTATTTCTCCGAAACAGTTGCGCAGCTGGATGCCATCGGCGTCGGTTCGCTGACCATCATCATGTTGACCGGATTTTTTACGGGCGGCGTGCTCACAATCCAAACTTTTCCCACGCTGGCCTTCTGGGGCCAGCAAGGCCAAACCGGCCGTCTGGTGGCGGTTTCGCTGGTGCGTGAGCTGGGGCCTGTGCTCACGGCTCTAATGGTAGCGGGTCGCGTCGGTTCGGCTATTGCGGCGGAGCTTGGGTCGATGACTGTCTCCCAGCAGATCGACGCCATGCGGGCGCTGGGCACCGATCCTATCCGAAAACTTGTAGCGCCTCGGATGCTGGCTCTGCTTATCGCGCTTCCGCTACTCACCGTGATTGCGGATTGTGTAGGTATTGGAGGCGGAGCGTTTGCCGCGACCAGCATCTACGGACTTTCGGTCAGTGAATTCTTAACTTCTGTTCGTGATGGAATTTCGACGGATGATATTATTGGCGGTGTAATCAAGCCAACCTGCTTTGCTCTGATAATCGGCGCGGTTGCGTGTTATAAAGGCCTGAACACTGAAGGTGGGACGGTGGGTGTTGGCAGATCTACGACGCGAGCTGTGGTAACCGCGTCGATTGTTGTCATCATTTCCGACTTCTTCCTCGCCAGAGCGCTGCAATACCTACTAGGGCAGCAGATGAATTAGTTATTGATAGGTCATGTCGATTTCACCCACCCAATCAAGTCTGTACCCGCCGCCAGGTGAGGTTAGCCAAAATGCGGCTGAGTCGACTTTCGCTGAAGTCGATAACCAGGAGCGCGTAGTTCCGGCCATTGAGTTTCGTGACGTGGTGCTGTTCTTTGACGAGCGTATTATTCTGAACAAGCTCAGCTTTAAGGTAATGAAGGGCGAGACGAAGATTATCTTAGGCGGTTCGGGAGGCGGTAAGTCCACGATTATTAAGCTGGTACTGGGCCTGTTGAAGCCGGATTCCGGGCGTATCTTTGTTGACGGTGAAGACATCACGGAATATAGCGAAGTGCAAATGATGTCGGTGCGCAAAAATATCGGAATGGTATTTCAGGAAGGAGCACTTTTCGACTCCCTTTCGGTCTACGACAATGTTGCTTACCGTTTGCATGAACAGGGCGTGCCCGGGGACCAGGTTGAACCAGAGGTTCGACGAATGCTTCGCTTCGTCAATCTCGAAGATGCGATCGACAAGATGCCCTCTGAGCTTTCGGGCGGTATGAGACGACGAGTGGGCATTGCTCGGGCACTGATTGGCGATCCCAAGATCCTACTCTTCGACGAGCCAACGGCGGGCCTCGACCCGCCAACGGCGCGCACTATTTGTGAACTCGCCATGAAGCTGCGGGATCTCGAAGATGTGTCTTCTATTTTCGTCACTCACGAGATGAATAACGTCGAATATCTCTGCGGCGAGTACGCAGTGGTAAATGAAGAAGGACAAGTGGTGTTTGAGCGGGAAGGTGAACGACTCTGTCTCATCAACAGTAAGGTGATGATGATTCGTGAAGGCAACATCATTTTTAGCGGGACTGACGAAGCTCTGCGAAAGGCCGACGACGCATACATTCAAAAATTTCTGCGCGGACACTAATGAAAGGATAAAGGATGAGGGGATGAAGGATGAATGAGAAACCACAAGTGCGCATACGGCCGATGCGTCTTTCCTGGTTTCATGCTGCGTCCTTCCGTATGCATCCTTAACTGACCGCCATGCCAAGATCAACAAAGACAGTAAGCTTAAATCAGTTGCGGGTCGGCATCTTCGTGCTGGTCTCGATAGTGATCTTGATTTTTCTGATCCTCAACGCCTCTGGCGACTTAAACCCTTTTGCGAAAAAGCTTCATTTGAAGGCGCGCTTTGCTGAAGCAAATGGCCTGAGGGAAGGTTCCGAAGTGCGACTGGCGGGTGTGCGAGTGGGAAAAGTTGACAAGATTGCCTTGCTGCCACCTTCGACTGAGCCAAACGCACCTCGGGTGGAAGCGTTGATGGTCCTCGACTCTGTTATCGATGGGCGCCCAGCCAACGAACGGATCCGTACCGATTCAACTGCGCAACAAGGATCACCAAGTCTGCTCGGTAATGAGATGTTAATCAACATTGGCCCGGGCACCGCGCTGGGCCAACCCGTGAAAGACTACGACACCCTGCGTTCATCCAGCGCGAACACAGTAAACGATTTTGCTACCTCAGGCACTGAAGTGGCCCAACGTCTGAGCAAGCTCTCCGAGCAGCTCAGTGGCATCGTCAAAGATGTACAGGAAGGCAAGGGCACGGTAGGCCGGCTGTTTAGCGACGAAGCGCTTTACAACAACCTCAATGCTACTGTCCGCGAGGCCGATGAAGTAATGCGGCTGATACGATCCGGGAATGGATCGGCGGGGAGGTTTGTTAATGATCCTGCCCTCTACAATAACGCCAACGAGATAGCAGTGCAGCTGCGAGCAATTGCCGTGGACTTACGAGCCGGACGTGGCTCCGCCGGCAAGCTCCTGACAAGTGATGAGCTTTACGATCGAATCAACCGCACGGCCGACCGGCTGGACCGCTCAGTGGAGTCGATCAATTCAATGATCGCCGAGATCAATGAGGGCCGCGGCACTCTGGGTAAGCTGATCAAAGACGAGCAAATATATAACGATGCTCGCGCGGCCATTGCTCGCTTCAATACCACCGCGGAGCGAATCGACAATATGGTTTCCGCGGCACAGCGCGGAGAAGGCACGGTCGGCAAACTCCTGACAGACGAAGCACTCTATTCCAACGTCAACCAGCTCTCGTCTGAGGGAGTGAAATTAATCTACGACTTCCGCCAGAATCCGAAGAAATACCTCACTATCAAGTTTGAGCTGTTCTAAGAACAGGGCCGCTGTCCCTGGAAAATTCAGTTGTGCGCCGGGGTAATTAAGTTGTGCGCCGGGGTAATTGAGTTATGCGCTGTTTCGTCTTGGTTCAAGCGTAATACATACACGATTCTGTAGGACTCTTAGTCACGTTGCCTTCCTTCTCATTCTAAGACTTGCCACACTCTCTCAAGGATCTTTATCAAGACTAGCATGTCGAAAGCCCTGAGCGAGCGAGCTAAAAACCCAAGTTGGTACGGGTCGTGATGGGCGACTATTAGAACGCCCGGGCGACAGAAAAACTAATTGACGCCGAACAGACGGCAGCGCGTTTGCGCCCGCACGCTTTGAACCCGCGCGAAGGCTAAAGGGAAACGTCCGCGCGCTTTCGATGCTTGTCTTTGACGTTGATGAGCAAATAGAACTCGCCGCGCTTTGCGAGAAACTACGCGCGATTGAATGCGCCTTCTGCGTTTATTCAACACACAGCCACAAGCGGCAGACAGAGAAGAACCCGAAAGCCGAAACACGCTGGCGCGTGTGCATTCCGCTTGAAACTTACGCTAAAGAAGATTCGCCTTCGGCATTCGAGAATTTTGACTTGTGGATGAACTTCGCCTTCGTCCTGATTATGACAGAGGAATCAGCAAGATTCTCCCCGCGCTTGGTTTGCTAATTTTTAAAGACGAATTATTGCGAGAGTTTGCTTTCACGGAATCAGAAGCTAAAGATTACCTCGAAAAGCAACGTGGCATTAGCGAGATGAAAAACGTAGCAGACGAAATAAAAGCCTTGCGTGAGTTTTTAGGTTTGCAGCAAAGTTAATGCTACTCGCTATTGTCCGGCTCATATTTCAAGATGTCGTTTGGCTCGCATTTAAAAGCCGCGCAAAGACGGTCAAGGGTAACAGTTAAAGTAGCAGCCTCATATATTAGCTTCCCTAACATCACTCTTAAGGATTCTTTGGGCTCTATGAATAGGGTTAAGCACACTCTCCTATTTATGAGTCTTCATCTGAAATCGCTGATTAGGACAACATCACGGGCGGTATAGCCGCGTGAGCAGACGAGTTTGCCTTCCCGCGACACATCGAACCCCTCAATGACCTCCGACTTAAAATCTGTAAGTTGCTGCGGGGTGCTGCCGTCAACCGGCTGCATCCAAAGGTTCGAGACGCTGTTGCGTGTCACGATGTAGATTAGACTACGCCCGTCTGAATTCCAGCGCACAGGGTGGACTTGCGGAGGCAAAGCATCGAAGACCTTTATCGGTTCTCCTCCTGCCCACGGGAAGATGGCTATCTTCCTCGGAGAATCAGGGGATGGTTTATACCAACTAGCAATCAACTTCCCGTCCGGTGACACATCGGGACCGACCACCGGCTGATCAATCACTTGCTCAATCTCGCCACCGTCAATCGGCACCCTCCACATAGTCTCCTTGCCCGAGGCGGCTGAGGTGTAGAGCACCCACCGCCCGTCTGGGGAGACACGCGGGCCGAAGTCCTGCTCGCCGTCTGTCAACTGTTTGGGGTTGGCGCCGTCAATGTCTATCCTCCAGACGTTATGATTGCCCCCGCGGTCGGAGGCAAAGACGATATAGCGGCCATCGGGCGAAACAGAAGGTAAGAGGTTGCTGCCTTTATCGAAAGTCAGTTGTTTATGCCCCGTCCCGTCCGCCCCCATGATCCAGATCTCCCGCGAGCCCATTGCGGTCGAGGGGAAAACGATTCTGCCGTCAGGCGCCCACGCGAGGCGCCGATAGACGTGATCTCCGCCGAAGGTGATTTGTTTGACTTGCTTGAAGTCTTCACCCGGCGCGACCCAGAGGTTAAAACGCGCTTCGGTCCGAATTGTGATGAGAGCGTCGGAATCCGCCGCCAGGCTGACGCCGCTGTAGTTATCCAGATCGTTAGTAATCTTCCGTGCCTCACCCCCAGGGTACGTGAGGTGCCACACTTGAGCCCATCCCGCTAACTCTTCGGCGACTGATATTAGTCCCCCACCGTCGGGGAGCCACTCCAACTGCCTGACCGCAAACCAATCTCTGGTCGTAATCGGTCTCTCCGTCCCATCCGCTGCGTCAACTCCAACGACTGTCATGCGGGTATCGCGGCCAGATGATCCTCCGCCCGCCGGGCAGGCGATGACTTTCCCATCCGGCGACCACGACGGCCCGGCATCGGAGAAGAAATCGGGCGCGATGCGCTTTCTGACGACTCTCTCCTCGGCTGTTTCCGCGTCCGCCACAATCAGCGCGCTTTCCCTGAGTGTTCCCTTCAGCGATGTCTGCTCTTGGCGGAGATTTCGTATGAAAGCGAAATGCCTGCCGTCGGGAGAGAAACTGACAGGGCTGTCAACCGCCGCCGAAATTCTCTTCGCATCACCTCCAAGAGTGGGGATGCGGTACAAGGTATTGGTAGGTTCATCTTTACTCTGCCTGATGAAATAAACGTGGTTGCCGTCGCGGGAGAAGGTCAGGCCGAAGTAGCCTGCAGCGGCCGGGGGAACCAGCACCACATTACTGTTCGTAGCGAGCTGCCGGAGTTCCAGCCTCTGCTGATTTGTGTAGGCGATGACGTGCGCGACGTACTTGCCGTCCGATGAGATGGCCGCACTGACGGATTGTTCAGTGCCGGTAATTCGGGCTATTTTCATCGCCCGGGGCTGGCGTTTAAAGCTGCTAACTAACTTGCTCAGACCGTAGAG
The DNA here is from genome assembly GCA_051004635.1 of Pyrinomonadaceae bacterium. Classification (GTDB taxonomy): domain Bacteria; phylum Acidobacteriota; class Blastocatellia; order Pyrinomonadales; family Pyrinomonadaceae; genus PSRF01. The sequence continues at coordinate 60,385 of JBPCKD010000165.1, read as the reverse complement.
ACTACCCGCCAAAGCGATAGTTAAAGCGGCCACAAACAGAAAAGCCTGAATCTTGTGCGCCTTTATCTTCTCGCCGAAAGACCGTCCTTTGCTTACTGCCCACTCGCTGCCGTCTGCGCCCGGCGTCTCGCCCTCGGCGCTTACCTGTTCAGCCTTCTCTAGCGCGACCAATCTTTCTTCAACAGTGAGACTGTTTAACTTGACATCACTTTCAGGCGTCAGTTCCGGACTTCCGCCCGCCGTCTCACTCACTTCGGCAACGAACCGGTAGCCGATTTTGGAGACTGTCTCGATATACTGCCACTCTGAGGCGCTGTCGCCGAGCGCTTTGCGCAGGAGGAAGACATTCTGATCGAGATTGTTCTTGCTCGCGGCGGTGTCGGGCCACACCCTCTTAATGAGTTCCTCGTTTGGGATTGGGCGATCACGCTCTTCAACAAGAATCAAAAGGGTGTCAAAGACTTTGGGCGTGAGGGGCACGGGCTGCCCGCCGCGAAGTAACACCCGCCTATAGGAGTCTAAAAAGAAGTCGCCGAATTCGTATAAGTGTTTCTTTCCGGAAGACATAAGTGACTATAAGGAAAAGATAAGGGAATTTTGAGTTGCAAGATCCGCCGTCTGGTGTAGATTGCGCCTCTCTTTTGGAGACAAGCACCGATGGCGGTAGGCTTTCAAATGATACTGCGCCCGCTCGACGGAGTTTAACGGATATACTCTCGCGCTAAAAGAGAGAAACGTCCATGTCGCGGCACACCGCTCCCGGATAAACCCCAATCGCCGTGCCTACATGTGTTAGGCGCGAACTCAACAACAATTACAGAGTAAGGAGAAGATTCCCCCATGCTTAAATCCCCCATCCGTAAAGTGACTGTCGCCATTGCCATGCTCACCGCCCTGACACTTGACGGCGCCGCGTTCGGCGGCAGGGTGACTGACACCCCGGTCACTTCGACCATCCAAGGATTAGGTCCCGACACATCCCCTACTTACCGCATCCAGAGCGACTTGCTCGGCTCTTACAAAAACTCAAGCGCCTTAGAATCCATCATTCAGGGAATCGGCGACTGGGAGTTGGACATGGTTAATTTCACCTCGTCTCCCCAACGAACAGTACTCATTGACTTGCGCGATCCTGTGCCCGGCACTAACCCCAACAACCTCCCGCCGCCGTTCGAGTACGCATATGTCAGGGCGCGCTTCATCTCGAAATGCTCTCAGTATGGACTCAACCTCCGCTCGATGACCTTCGTCGGACAGCAGTACCAGTGCGAACTCTCGGTCGGCGCCATAAGCTACGGCGGGCAGAAATACGCGCTGCGGATGAACCCGAACACATATGGCACCGACAACGTGACATGGACGTGCACGAACGCCCCGAACGGCAAGTGCAACCAGTGGCGGATGGAGCCGTCCGTCTACTACACCAACGCCGCGACGGGCGCGTCGGAGCAGAAGAATCGGGCGCAACTCGTCCGGGTCGTCACCGCGAAGGGACAGACGACTTACGAAGATCGCGGCGAATACTATCTGTCTTTCATCGTGGACGTAACTAACCCGTAAGCGCCCCTAAGAGAACGAGGCTCGAAGCAGGAATAGTTCGAGCCTCCTCTCCAGATCAATCCAGTGCAACTTGTTGCCCTTCCCCAGCGAGAGTTTCTACATAAGGAGTTCCCCCATGCCAGGAAAAATCAGCGGCAGGCTGCGACGTTTCTGTCTACTAGCATTCGTGCTTTCTGCATCCCTTTTAACCCCACTCTCATCGGCCACGATGACAACAGAACCCGTTTTAAAGCTGACCGGTGATGTCGTCGTCGCAGACAGCGTTGGTGGTAATCACTTGACGTTCTACGGCGCCGCCGGGATCGCGCCGGCCGGCAAGATTGGTCCCGCCTACGACTTCGATGGCGTAAGCGGTTACGCGACCACTGCCAATCAGGTCTATTCACTGAGCGGCGGCACGGTCACCCTCTGGTTCATGGCCCGGCACACCGGGCGACAGGTGATCACGGTGAGCTATGACGGCTCCAATCAGCCGCACGCCTACGTTCTTCATTGATGATGGAACGCTCTACTGTGAGTTCTCGGACTTCGTTATACAACCCGTGTCGTCCGTCAGCGCGAACCAGTGGTATCACGTGGCGATGACGTACGACTCCAGCTACAACGTGAAGGTCTACCTTAACGGTGTGTTAACGACACAGGGGGTGGCGAGTGATCCTGGAGTCCTTAACGCGGTCGGCATTGGCGCGTACGTCGCGTACGCCCCGGATGGCGCAGAGCAGTTTTTTAACGGGCTCGTGGACGAAATTAGGTTGTACGGGCGCCCCCTCTCCGCCACCGAGGTGAAGGACACTTACGACGGGAAGAGTGTCACCACGGGACTCCTGAGTTGGCATTTTTCAGCTCGCGAATTGCCCAAGCTCTTGTGATGTGGACCGTGATTAGTAGTCAGGGTAATTGTACCTAGCGAGATAGAATGTGGTCTTTCTATCCGGCAGCTGCTTTCGTCGCCCCGACCTCCCACCGTCGGATAGATCCCAATCGTAAGAACTATGTTGCGTGGAAGATTAATGGAGTTCAAATATTCTGGGCGAGATCACTCTCAACCGCAAAACATGAAGGAGCTGCCCAGCACCACGGTTTCGGCAAGGCAGGAATCGGGCTTCCATTGACATCAACTTCAAGCCCTTGAATGGCTACTGAGCGCCCATAATGATTGCGAGCCGCAATAAACCTTCTGCCCTTGTCTAATTCCTTCAACATGGATGAGTACAATTTAATTTCTCAGCTTACATCTCCACATCTCAATTTGGCTGCCCCAGCGCACAACTCAATTATGAGGATTGTGGCTAAGTGAATTCTGAAACAAAAGACTTAACTGCCTGGTTTCGCCAAACTTAATTTTCCGGGGACATCCGACAAATCCTACATAAGCCAGCCGGCCATAGGATCGACCACCGTCGATGCGCTTCTTCGCTCAAAACGGGTTTTCGTCGGCCGAAGGCCCATAGATTGAAGGCACCGGGATGTCGTTCAATCGCAGGTACACGCCAAGCTGAGCGCGATGATGAATGAGGTGGTTCATCACGAAGCTTCGCAGCACTCCGATCTTCGGCAGTGTCAAGATGGTGTTGCCGTTGGACATTAACGTCCAGGGCTTGAACAACTCTTCGTCGCTCGCTGCCTCAATCGCCGCGCGAGTCGCGGCAACGTTCTCGTCAAACGTCGCCAACACATCTTTCCCGGAACTGAGCGCCGGAGTCTTAACCGGCTGGCCCTCAGGGGCCATGTCGAAGGAGTCCGAGCTCAGAGTCAAACTTCCCCAACTCGGCAAATTTGCCAGGTGACCTGCAAGCGCTCCCATTGCAGACGACTTTTGGTGAGGCTTCCAATCAAACTTGTCATCAGGAACGCGCTCGAGCGTCTTGCGCGTGTTTGCCATCTCATGATCGAATTCCGGCAGCAATGCTTTACTTAGTGACATTCTCTGACCTCCAAATCCAAAACATTCCAGATAACTGTCGCAAAAGAGCGGCCGCGCCGCCCGGGAAAATGCGCACATCACAGCGTCGAAGCGTTCACAGCAAAGGGTCCTGGTTCAGGTTGATTGTGGCACGCGCACTGGCCCGTGATCCACCGGCGAGACGCCCGTGGCACTCTTAAGACTTTATCGCGACCATCAGAGTCCAGGATAGACGACGGGGGTATTATACGTCCCGGAACTAGTCTTGCAAGGAAGGCTTTCAATGCTTAATGGTGCTTGACGGGACGAACAGGAAGCCTAGATTTCCGCACATCCAATGGTGTTGAGGCGGACATTTCCGAGGCAGGCTGTTCGGTTTCGCGACACGCGAAAGGACTGCACCGGTTCAAAAGGAGGACAGAACAATGACTAGTATTGGCAGGCTTGCTGCGGTTAGAGAGCTTTTTAGATTGTCGGTAATGACCCTCTGCCTCGCGCTCGTTACACTGAGCGGCCTCAGCAGCAGCAGCGCCCAATCGCAGGGGAACTACGGGCGGACTTATACAAAAGCTCAGGTCGAAAGGTTAATCAGGAATGTGGAGCGGAGCGCCCAGGAGTTTCGCCGCGATTTTGACCGCTGGCTCGATCGCAGTCCGCTCGACGGGCAGCGACGCGAGGACGAATACAATCAGCGCGTAAACAATCTGGCCAGCGCGGTGAGCACATTGCGCTCCAACTTCAACCGAAATAACGATTGGTGGCAGGCCAGAACTGAAATGCGACGCGTTCTCAGAGAGGCGAGGACGGTGAACACAGCGCTGAGCAACCGCGAGGTTGGCGGCCGTCTGGACCGCCAATGGAGCAGGATGCGCAGAGACCTAAACCTGCTGGCAGACGCCTTCAACCTTCCGCCAGTGGACTCGTCTTACTACGGCGGCAATCAGGGAGATTATGATCCCGGCAACTATCCGGAGCAGGGTGGAACCGTGCCAGACTGGTCTGTAGGCACCTTCCGCGGCTCGACCAACAGCGGCCAGTCAGAACTAACCATTGCGTCAAACGGCGTGGCAACAGCGCGTTCGCTCAACTCGAACGAACTCTACCCCGGCAGGTACGCTAACGGTGTTCTCTATTTCGACTGGGGGTCGTTCAACATCGTCCGGGACGGCCGCGGCATCAGCACCGTCGAGATTGGCAACCCGCGCAACAGAACCTCGTACCGGCGCGTGGGTTCCTCCGGCAATCAGGGAGACTATGGCCAAGGCAACTATCCCGGCCAGGGCAACTATCCCGGCGAGGGCAACTATCCCAACCAGGGCGGGAGAGTGCCCAGCTGGGCAGTCGGTACGTTCCGGGGCTCGACGAACGACGGCGAGTCGGAACTGACCATTATGTCTGACGGCGGGGCGACCGCGCGTTCGCTGAATACGAACGCCCTCTACACCGGTAGGTACGCTAACGGTGTTCTCACTTTCGACTGGGGGTCCTTCAACGTCGTCCGTGAAGGCCGCGGTATCAGCACCATCGAGCTTGCCAACCCGAGCAACAGAACGACGTACCGGCGCGTCAACTGATCTTTGTTCCCGGAGCGGGATAGAGCTTGAGTTGATGGATGCTGCGGTGGAGTTGCGGCTGCGTTGGAGAGGTTTTCATCAGGGTGAAGAGTCTGCGGGCGGGCTCGACCTTGGGCTATCGACCAGGCCCCGGGACAAGTTCGAACCTTGGTTTCAGTGTCAGTCACTCTTCTTCTGAACCAGCACCTGAAAACTCTCTGCCATGCCGCCGGGGAGTATCATTTCACGGGCCAGCGTGCGCAGGCGCAACTTGTCAGTTTCTCGTCGGGTTTCCTTTACGCGCAACTCCATTTCTTCGAGCAGGCCCGCGTCTAGCAGGAACCTGTCCTGCCGGTCGAATGCCACCACGTCGAAGCCATTTCTTGTCCCCAACGTTTTAACAAGCGTCCAATTGATAGTGCTCGTTATGTCACAGTCACCGGGATTCGCCAAAAGATCCGCGACCAACCGATGCCGGTGGAATGCTCGCAGCGTTCCATCGCGACGTTCAGTCGCATTGTAGAGATCAAAAGCTTCGGCGCCGTAATCCACTGTCACTAAGTAGCCAGTCCGGATCTTCCGGGAGACCAACTCCAGCCATTCCTCTATCCCCGGATTCACCTCGACAATCTGACCTTCGCTGAGTTGAGTGCCAAAACCGGCGAAATATTGCTCAAGACGTTCTTTCGATGGATTGCCGATCAGCCATTCAAAACTCCCACCCTCATTCACACCAACGTAAAACTCGCGCAGCTCACCCTCCTGCTTGATTACGCGATGAACGGGAAAAGCATCAAGCAGTTCGTTTGAGAAAACGATACCCGGATCTACTTCGACGTCAGCGAGCCTTGCAAACTCAACGCGTCCCTGAAAGCCGGCAAACGGCTCCAGGCGTTCCTTCGCAAGTGAACGGGAATGTGAACCGGCTTCGTCGACGACATAGCGAGTTGCTGAAAGGACGGAAGGAAACCACTCTTGAAGAGTTTCAAGAACACCGCTGGCGAAGCGTCCGTCCCCGGCGCCTACTTCTACGATTGTCCACTCACGTGGGGAACCAAGCTGCTCATATAGTCGGGCAAAGTAGCGGGCGAAGGTGCCCGCGAATAACGAGCTGCGCTCAGGGCTGGTTCGGTAGTCTCCTTCCCTACCCCATTTTCGCCAATCGGACCGGCAGTAATAACCCTCACGCTCGTCATAGAGCGCCATCCTCATCCATTCGCAGAATGTGATGGGGCCTTCGCGTCTAATACGCTCACCAAGCCGCCCAGCAAGCCCGAATGGGTATGAATGAACTTTGGAAGAGGGCAACATCCCGGGTGTCTTGAATTGAAAGACAAGTGAACGATCCACGAAATCACACTAAACAACACTAAGCTATGTTAGTGAAATTTCGTGTGACTTCGTGGATCGTTCTTACATAGCGAAAGCTCTAGACCTCAGAACAGAACTCGGATTGGTCGGTGATTAGTGTAGTGACTAAACGTAGGACGCCCAGCGCCAGGGCTACCTGTTCTTGGAGTCTTCCCTGTCCAGCAGGCGCGTCGTGTTTTCGGTGATGCTGGGTGGCTGGTAGATCTCAGCCGTGTTCGGGCGTGGCCTCCAACTGCCGGCAGGATTAACGGACGCCGGAGGCAATGCAACATTGCGTGCAGAGGTGTCGACCTGAGGAATCCCGGTCGGCGCGTAACCAGCAACATGGTTTACATTCTGCGGTGGATAAGCTTCTTCCATCAGCAGGGCGTAAAGCATGCGCAGCAGTCCGCCTATGAAAAAGAATATTGCAGTCAGAGGAATAATTACTTCCTCGCCGCCTGTAACGAAGACGCTAATGATCGAGATGACGGGCACCACGAATAGCGTAAGCAACATCAGCATGGCGCCCTGCCGTACACCCTTGCTTCGAGGGGAAAGCTTCTGGCTACCAGGCTGAACATAATGCATGGGGACCTGGCCGCCCGATGCCAGCACCATTGCCACACCCTCTAGAAGAAAGCCGCACCTCGAGCAGTATCTCGTTGCATCGGAAACTTGTTCCTGTCCACACTGTGGGCAATACATTCCGAAATACCTCGTTTCGCGGCCAACAGACCCACACCCGCTACCTGCTCACGCGCATCGACTAAAAGACTTGGACTAGATAATAAACCCGAGCGTGCTAATACCGGAAAGAAACTTGAGTGTGACTACCGCCTGCCCCTGATATCCAGCCGCGCGAACCAGAGTTTCCAGGAGCAGTTTTAACAACGGCTGTGTTTCACCTGAGGGCGTCGCGACGTGTTTCAACAGACAGGAGTCATCAGCAAAACTGCTGAAGGCTCGGTTCCGAGTTTCCTCAACTTCGACCAGATGCTCGATAACTTTCGCCGGCGTTGACAAGTATTCCGGCAAAGTCCATTCAAACGGATCGTCCCAAAGGTTCGAAGTTATGCCGCCAAACGTCTGCTCAACTGCCGCTGCACACCTCAGTATGTTTTCACCAACCGAGGGTAATGAACCAGCTCCTGTTGAAGTTGTGACCGAGTACAGAACATCGCTCGGAGTGTTCGCTATCACCTCGCACGAACGCACATGCAAACGCGCAAACTCTCGGTCAAGGTTTTCTACGATCTCATGCTTGCCGAGCGTCTGCGCGTTTGTTTTGTCGTCCATACCCGGACTGAGCTGAAACTGGTTCCTACTTGTCCTTTGAGGCTCGATCAGATTCTTCCAATACAGTGCCGAAGTTTCGACCACCGAAGTTGAAGCCAGTGTGGACACGGCCTTTGGCGCCAACGCGTGCTCCCCGCGAAGGAACACCGCGCCGGGTTACGACCCACAGCCTTCCGGTTCCATCATCGATCTCATAAGCGCCATTGCCCAGAACCCCGTAGCTATCCCTCACAGTACCGACTATCGCCACCTCTTTGTTTCGATAGCGACCGGGGTCGGCGTTTATTTTTGAAATTGTTGTTTGACTGGGACAGGCCGTAAGCAGAAACACCGCCGCAAGTATTAACGATGCCGATCCGATTCTCTTTACTAAATGCATACGCATCTCCTTTTCAATTTGAATTTTCTGGGAGAGCGCCGCATCAAGAACTTTGCTGGCGGAGAACATTGCGGCACTTAAGAGATGCCGAGAATGCTGGGACAGGTTTTCCGCATTAGTCCAATTAGACGGCGATTCGTCTCAAACGTATCAATCCGAGGGGCTGTCGCAGCGATGCTATACTCACTCGGCCTCAAAATCCAGTGGCAGGTGAGATATTGACCGTTTTCAAAACTAGAATTACTGTTGCTGCGTGAAGGTGCGAGACATCGTTAAGTTGCTTGAGCAAGATGGATGGTATTGGGTAAGAACTAAGGGTAGCCATCATCAATACAAACATCAGACAAAGCCGGGTCTGGTAACGATTCCCGGCAAACCTGGTGACGATGTTGCCGCAGGTACCTTAAATAACATCTTGAAGCAGGCAGGGCTAAAGCCATGAAGAAATATCTCATCATCGTTGAAGAAACAGAAACGGGCTATTCGGCATTCTCGCCTGATGTACCAGGCTGTGGCTCAACCGGAAAAACCAAAGAAGAAGTTGAGCGGAACATTCAGGAAGCGATTCAGTTTCACCTTGAGGGGTTACGGGAAGAAGGCTACGAACTCCCGGAGCCGAGTAGTTATTCCTCATACATCGACGTCGCTGCGTGATGCCCAACCACCATGCTCATAACTTCTCACATCAAGTTGGTGCGGTGCCGAATTGGGAGCGTTTTGGGGGGCTGGCAAGCCTGTCATCGTCTACTTAGCCGACTCTTCGTTGGAGGAGGATGAGTTACCCAACGACCCTCAGGAACTATTTAATATGGTTACCGCCACTGTCATCCACAGCGCCTAACGCCGATCGCAGCACCACCCCCTCGCATCCTTAGGACCCAGGAATATCGGTCTTAACTCTTACGCCCCAAACCAACCAATCGGCTTGCCTGACAAGTCAACCCAAACGCTCTTCACGTGCGTGTACATATCGAGGGCATGTTTGCCCATCTCCCTGCCATAGCCTGATTGTTTGAAACCGCCAAAGGGAGACGCGGCATTGAACATGTTATAGGTATTGATCCAAATAACGCCCGCATGGATTTCTTTCGCGAAGCGATGGGCACGCGTTATATCGCGCGTCCAGATGCCTGCGGAGAGACCGTAGATGGTGTCATTGGCCTGCTTGATCAAGTCGTCTTCGTCCTTGAACGTGATTACCGAAACGACTGGCCCAAAAATCTCTTCCTGCGCGACGCGCATCTGGTTCTTCACGTCCGAGAAGATGGTCGGCTGGAAGAAGTAACCCTTCTGAAAAGCTCCTTCAAGCTTCGGCGACACTCCGCCAGCAACCACTGTCGCGCCTTCCTGTTGGGCTACGTCACAGTAACCCTGGATTCGGTTTAGTTGCTCCTCAGATACCTGTGGGCCCATATGCGTGGCTTTGTTCATCGGATCGCCCACCACAATGTTCGCGGACTTCTCTTTCAGTCGATCGATAAACTGGTCCTTGACCTTCTCTTCGACAAAGAGGCGCGATCCTGCACAACACACCTGGCCCTGGTTGAAGAAGATGCCCATCATCGCGCCGCTAACCGCTTGCTCAATGTCGGCATCGGCAAACACTATGTTTGGCGCCTTGCCGCCAAGCTCAAGCGAAACCTTCGTCAGGTTATCGGCGGCCGCTTTGGCAACCAACTTGCCAACCTCGGTCGAACCCGTAAACGCGACTTTATCAATCCCCGGATGTGCCGCCAGCGCGGCGCCGGCTGTTTCACCGTAGCCAGGGACGATATTGACTACGCCGTCCGGGAAGCCGGCTTCCTGGATCAACTTTCCCAGCTCCATTGCATTCACCGGTGTTTGCTCGGCCGGTTTGAGAACGACCGTGTTACCGGCTGCGAGGGCCGGAGCGAGTTTCCACGCGGCCATCAAGAGCGGAAAATTCCACGGTATGATTTGTCCGCAGACCCCGACCGGCTCACGCAACGTGTAATTGAACATTTCGCCGGGAACGGGAATGGTCTCACCTTCGATCTTCGTGGCCCAACCCGCGAAGTACTCAAAGTTTTCCGCCACCTGCGGGAGATCAACGTAAGTGGATTCCTTAATCGGCTTGCCATTGTCGGCAGTCTCGAGCGCTGCTAACTCGGGCGCGTGTTCTTCAATTAACTGCGACAGCTTGTAAAGCATACGTCCGCGATCGCGCGCGCTAATCTTTGACCATTTGCCTTCGAAAGCACGGCGGGCCGCGGCCACGGCTTTGTCGATGTCCGCCTTGTCGGCTTCCGCCACTTCGGCGAGTGTTTCGCCTGTAGACGGATTAGGCGTCGTGAATGTTTTGCCAGACTCAGCATCGATCCATTGGCCATCGATCATGAGCTGGTATTTGCGGGGGGAGCTTGCTGCGGGTTGTGCGGATGACATTTTCTTATCTCCTATTCTCATTTCCGACGAATCGTTTGGAGGCGGGCACTGCCCGCCCTCTCAACCTTGCACCGGCGGGCAATGCCCGCCTCTAAACGAACCGTAAATATTTGACTACGAACCGACCATTAGAAATCGGTTGTGCCTGCCAGCAACTGCCTTAGCACGTAAGGAAGAATTCCCCCGTGCTGGTAGTAATCGACTTCAATTGGTGTATCAATACGAAGGATAACGGAAACCTCTTCCGTCTCGCCCTTGGCTCGATGGATTACCAATTTTAGATCCTTTAGTGGTCTTACTCCATCTTCCAATCCAATTACATCGAACGACTCCGTCCCATCGAGTCCCAACACGGCTGCGTTGGTTCCTTCCTTAAACTGACAGGGCAAAACACCCATGCCTACGAGATTGCTGCGGTGAATTCTTTCGAAGCTCTGGGCAATCACCGCCTTCACGCCCAACAAACGCGTGCCTTTCGCCGCCCAATCACGCGAGCTTCCGGTCCCATACTCCTGTCCGGCGATCACTACGAGCGGCACACCTTCCTCCTGATACTTCATCGCACCGTCGTAAATGCTCATACGCTCGCCATCCGGCTGATGGACGGTTACGCCTCCCTCAACCCCGGGGCACATCAAGTTTTTGATTCGTACATTTGCAAACGTTCCCCGAACCATCACCTGATGATTGCCGCGGCGCGATCCGTAGCTGTTGAAGTCTTCGATGCTTATGCCTTTTGATTGCAGATAAAGGCCCGCCGGAGAGTTGGCTTTGATCGCCCCGGCAGGGCTGACGTGATCGGTCGTCACTGAATCGCCGAAGATGGCGAGCGAACGCGCACCATAAACATCACGCCACGCTTCGACCTCGTTACTAAAGCCTTTGAAGTAAGGTGGTTCTTGAATGTAAGTTGACTCAGAATCCCATTCATAAACATTCCCAGTCGATGTCGGAATGTCGTTCCATAACGGATTCTGTTTTTCGAAGTCACGATAAAGTCGTCTATAGGTTTCCGGATCAAGGGCCGTGCGCATCAGCTCGTTAATCTCCTGCACGCTCGGCCAGATCTCGCGCAGGTAAACATCTTCCCCGTTGCTGCCTTTGCCAAGCGAGTCTTGAGTAAGATCGATGTCAACCCGCCCCGCGAGCGCGAAAGCCACGACCAGGGGCGGACTCATAAGGAAGTTTGCCTTTATGCTTTGATGGACGCGCGCTTCAAAGTTTCGATTGCCGGATAAAACGCTCGCCGCAATTAGATCGTGATCAGATAGAACATTTTCGATATTCGGATCGAGCGGACCTGAGTTGCCTATGCAGGTGGTGCATCCGTAGCCCACCAGGTTGAAGCCGAGTTGGTCCAGATACTCCTGCAACCCGGTCTTTTGAAGATAATCAGTCACCACTCGCGAACCAGGCGCCAGCGAGTTTTTCACTGAGGAATGAACCGTTAGGCCGCGCTCCACTGCTTTTTTCGCAAGCAAACCGGCGGCGAGCATCACGCTGGGATTGGAGGTGTTAGTGCAGGAGGTAATCGCCGCGATCAGAACGTCGCCATGTCCCAAGTCAACTTCCGCGTGCGGAAACTCTTCGGGAGAGATTTCCTCAAGCCGATCCGGAGTGGGACGGTTATTGACCATTTCCGTCTCACTCCAAACGCTGGTGTTCTGGGGCGTAACGACGCCGCCCGACGCAACGGGAACAGCTTCAGGCCGTTGCTCTCCGCCGCCTCCTATTTGCGTTTTTGCGATGTCAATGGTGCCGATACGTGCGAAATACCGGGCGGTAACTTCGGCGCCAATCTTTCCGTAGCCGCCCTCGCTGACAGGTCTTTGCAAGAGTTCGCAAAACTGGTTTTTCAAGTTAGAGAGTTCGATCCGATCCTGTGGTCGCTTGGGACCGGCAACACTCGGAGAAATCGAAGCAAGATCCAGGTCAAGCAGCACACTGTACTGGCACTCACCCTCTTTCGGAATACCAAACATTCCCTGCGCCTGGTAGTAGTTCCGCACCGTTTCCACCTGCTCATCCGTACGACCCGTCGCTTTCAGGTACAGACAAGTCTCTTCATCCACAGGAAAGAAGCCCATCGTCGCTCCATATTCCGGAGCCATGTTCGCGATGGTTGCCCGATCAGTTACCGAAAGACTAACAGCGCCCTGACCATGAAACTCGACAAACTTGCCGACGACCTTAGCCTTGCGCAACATCTCCGTCACCCGCAGCACAAGGTCAGTGGCCGTAACGCCCTCGCGTAAGCTTCCGCTCATGTGTACGCCAACAACGTCAGGCGTAAGAAAGTAAACCGGCTGGCCTAACATGGCAGCTTCGGCTTCAATTCCACCAACGCCCCAACCCACGATTCCCAAACCGTTGATCATAGTGGTGTGTGAATCAGTACCCACGAGCGTGTCGGGATAGTAAACCCCGTTTCTTTCCCAAACGCTCTTTCCCAAAAACTCAAGGTTGACCTGGTGGCAAATGCCAATCCCCGGCGGGATCACCGCAAAGCCATCGAAGGCCTGGGTTCCCCATTTCAGAAACTGGTAACGCGAGTTGTTACGTTTGAACTCCATGGCCATGTTTTTCTCAAACGCGTCTTTCGTGCTTGAGAAATCAACCTGGACTGAGTGATCTATTACGAGATCGACGGGAACGAGTGGCTCAATGACGCCGGTGTTTTTCCCCAAGCGGGCAACTGCCGATCGCATTGCTGCCAGATCGACAAGCAACGGCACGCCGGTGAAGTCCTGAAGCAAGACGCGGGCGACCACAAAAGGGACCTCTTCTGTTCGCTCGCCCTTCGGCTGCCAGTTTGCCAATGATCGAACATCGTCTTCCGTGATCTTCTTGCCGTCGCAGTTTCGCAGCACCGATTCCAAAACAACCCGGATACTAACCGGGAGCTTTGAGATAGGACCCAGGCCTTCTTTTTCGAGCTGCGGCAGCGAATAGTATCGGCCGGACTGGCCGGAAGGTGCGTTGAATGTTTGGACGGAATTAAAGGGACCTTGTGGCATAGAAACTGGGGCCTGTTCGTGATCAGCCAACGTCACTTGCCGTCGCGAGAATCACGCAGAAAGTTTAGGGTTTTTGTAACAAATCCAGTGTAAGTCCACGCTGGTTTGTCGTCAAGCAGGGTCATAAATGCGGGTACGCGTGCGGCAGCTTCGACGGTACCGCATCGCGATCGCTTGAACAGCGGAATGGTAGAGGCGATGTGAGAAATCCGATCAAGAAGAAACAATTTGCAGGTTGGGAAGGTGGGTAAGCGTAGCGCACCCCCGCTCCGGCGTTGCGTCATCGACTTTAGCTCTTTTCAAGCTTAGGTTAGAAGAGTCTTCATAGCACTGCAAGGATTTCCATAGCGAGAGACAAGACGCTACGCTGGAGCGGGGGCGCGTCCGCTTGCCCACCTTCCCAACTGCAAGTGTTCGCGCCTTGAGTTGTCCATCCAGCGCTTACTGTTGGTCAGTCTTGGCGTGTTTTGTTATAGTTCTTCCATCCCCCATAGCTTGTTTCCAAGATTGAAGGTCGAGAGCCGCTCCGCTTTTAAGTCAAAGCTGAGTTGCGACTCGCGCATTATCAGAATTTGGGTCGAGGAGAAAATACATGCCAAACAAACCGGCCGATGAATTCGAGTATTTAAGCAATAATCCTGACTTCATTCCTGATCCCGAGATCGAGAAGTTTATGGAGGAGGAGATTGCTCGGGCACCCAAAGATCCCGATCAGCTCGCGCACCGGCTGCGGAACAACACCGCTGCTTCTCCAAAAGATGCGGGTGGCGATTTGGATGCTTCGTGGGAAGACGTAAACGAGAGCGGTTCAGAGGCCGTCGGCGGCGACAATCCTACTCCTGATCAATCACTAGTCGAGGAAAACGCGAACGCGGTTGGGGTGAATTTTGAGGATAATGAGGAACTTGAGTTTATCGACAAGATTGAACGACGTGATCGTGATCGTTACGAGTTGGACGAAAGTTCAAAGACCACCGACAACATGATTTGACAGAACCTGCGCTCCACTTCAAAGCTCTTAAGAATTCGGCAGGCTTTCGCTCGTCAGTGGGTAGGGACGATCCACGAAGTTACACGAAATTTCACGAAGAAACGTTAGTGTTGCTTAGTTTGATTTAGTGGATCATTCCTATTCTTCTCACTTACGACACCACCGCAAAACTAGGACGCCTTCCCGCTGTCCAGCACTAGAGTAACCGGCCCATCGTTAACCAATTCAACCTGCATCTCGGCTCCGAATTTCCCGGTCGCCACTTCACTTACCAACCTACGTACCTGAGCAATGAAAAACTCATACAGTGGCTCGGCTCTATCCGGCGCAGCCGCATCGATCCACGAAGGCCGTAGTCCGCGTCGCACATCGCCGTAGAGAGTAAACTGCGAAATCACAAGCATCCCGCCGCCAACATCTTTGAGAGATAGATTCATTTTCCCCTGTTCGTCGTCGAAGATGCGCAAGGCCGTGATCTTCGCCGCCAGGTACTCCGCATCAACTCTGGAGTCATCACGCCCGACGCCCAACAAAACGACGAGACCTTGTTGGATCGAGCCAGTGGTTGAGCTCTCGACTGTGACGCTGGCGCGCGTTACGCGCTGGACCACGGCTCGCATTTATTTCTTAGGAGGTTTGCTTGGTCTAATTTCAACCCGGCTGGCAAGGCTGCGGTCGTCGTGGTGAAGGAGGTCAATAACAACGCGAGCAATGTCTTCTGGTTGAAGTTGCCAGCTTCGGTCCTCGCCCGGCGTACCTTCCACCCCAGCCGGGCTGCCCGGCTGGGGACCCCGCTCGCCGCCGAATTCGGTGTTAACTGAACCCGGCATGATATAGCTCACCTTGATGCCGTCGTACCGCACTTCCTGCATCAAGGCTTCGCTAAATCCATTAAGACCAAACTTCGACGCATTATAAGCAGCCATTCGTGGATGTGGGTTGGCGCCGGCCAGTGAGGAAATGTTGATGATGTAACCGCCGCCTCGCTTCTTCATCTGTGGGATAACTTCATGGCAGCAATAGAAAACGCCAAAGAGGTTTGTCTCCAAAATCGCGCGGAAATCCTCCGGCGTTGTTTCTTCAACTGTTTGGAACATCCCAATCCCGGCATTGTTCACCAGAATATCGATACCACCGAATTGTATTTCGGTTAATTCAAACAGAGATTTCACTTGTGCATAGTTACACACGTCGGCCACTAATCCCGTGACCTGTGCTTTGCCCAGCGCAAGTAGTTCTTCAACGGTTTTGTCTATTTCATTTCTGCTGCGCGAGCTGATGCAAACATTCACACCCTCGCGCACAAGTGCTTCGGCAATGCCGCGCCCGATTCCCTTCGTGGCGCCGGTTACGATTGCAACTTTACCGTTTAGGTTCATGATTTCAAGGTAGTTCGAGCTCGCGCGAGCACCGTCGGTTTCTCCAAGAGTTCGAAAGCTAGCCGTTCAACTTCGCCTTCAATCGCTCGTTCACAACTTTCGGGTTTGCTTTGCCTTTCGACGCCTTCATAATCTGGCCCACGAAGAAACCAAACAGACCTTCTTTGCCTGCCCGGTAGCTCTCGAGTTGCGGCGAATTAGCAGCGAGGACTTGATCTATGAGCTTGTCGATCTCCCCTGAGTCGCTAAGCTGAACTAAACCCTGCTCCTCAATAATCGCCGCCGCGCTTCTGCCGGTCTGAAACATCTCGACCAGGACATCCTTGCCCTGCTTGCCGCTGATCTTTTCCTGATCGATCAATCGCACCAGAGCGCCTAAGTCTGCTGCTGAGACTGGAGAAGAGCCGGCCGTCACCCCTGCGTTCTCCAGTTCGCGCAAGAGTTCTGAGCGCATCCAGTTTGCTGCTGAGCGTGGGTTCCCAGACGCTTCGGCAGCCTTCTCATAATAATCGGCCAGCGAGATCTCTGAAGTCAGTTGCGAAGCATCGCTAAACGAAAGGTCATACTGCTCCATGAATCGGCGGCGGCGAGCCTCAGGCAGTTCCGGCATCGCGCCCCGCACTCGCTCAACCAGCTCATCGGAGACTATTAGCGGCGGCAGATCTGGCTCAGGGAAATAACGATAGTCGTGCGCTTCCTCCTTTGAACGCATCACTCGCGTTTCACCGGCGCGCTCGTCCCAGAGCCTCGTCTCCTGTTGCAGTCGCCCGCCTGACTCAAGCACGTTAATTTGCCGGTTGACTTCAAATTCAATTCCGCGCTGCATGAATCGCACCGAGTTCAGGTTTTTCAACTCAACCTTGGTTCCATATTTCTGTTCGCCCATCCGTCGTACTGAGACATTGGCTTCACAACGCAGATTCCCCTTCTCCATGTCTGCTTCGGAAGCTCCAACCCACTGCAAAGCGCGGCGCACGTGATTAACGTAATCATATGCTTCCCACGATGAACGAAAGTCTGGCTCCGTGACGATCTCGGCGAGGGGTGTACCCGCGCGATTGAGATCGATGTAAGAATAACGCTCAATGTCCGGCAAGCCTTCATGCACGTTCTTGCCGGCGTCTTCCTCCAGGTGCAGCCTGGTAATTGTTATTTGTTTAGGGCGCCACTCCACCGGATGACCAGCGTCATCGCGCTCGGCAGTCATTATTTCAAGCTGGCCGTTGGCTGAGAATGGCTGGTCAAACTGTGAAATCTGATAACCCTTCGGAAGATCGGGGTAGAAATAATTTTTGCGAGCAAAGATCGACTTGTTGTTAATATGCAGACCAAGAGACAACGCGGCCCGGGCCCCAAGCTCTATTACGCGGCGATTCAAAACCGGCAGTGCGCCAGGCAAGCCAAGACATACGGGGCAGGTATTCGAGTTAGGCTGGTCGCCAAAGCGCGTCGAACATCCGCAAAAGATCTTTGATTCAGTGCTCAGTTGAGCATGAATTTCCAAGCCAATGATTGTTTCCCAGGCATTAGTCATTTGTTGTCAATGGTTGGTTGTCTGTTGTCAGTGGGTCTTTGGTTGTTGGTCTTTGCCTGCTGCTTTCTGCCCCTGCCTCCTGCCGTCTGCCTCCTGCCCCTGCCTCCTGCCGTCTGCCTCCTGCCGTCTGCCTCTGCCGTCTGCCTCCTGCCGTCTGCCTCCTGCCCCTGCCTCCTGCCCCTGCCTCCTGCCCCCGCCTCACGGTCTGAGCCACCCCGGCGCCACACCTGCGCGCCTCGCCTCCTCTTCGAGTTCTCTCCACCTGGCGCTCAGCCCGGCGCGAGCGGCAGCCAATTCATTGAAACGAGTAATCAGTTCACTGCGTTCATAAGTGAAATCATAACCCTGAAGCGAGGAACCCAAAACCGTAACGTTTGGAAAGACCCCAAACGGCCCACCGATTCCAACGTGTCCCCCATGACGGAAGGTTCTGGGATTAACTCGAACCTGTCCGCGCGTCGCGCCTCCGCCGAAACCCACCCGGGCTCTTATCTGTGGGCCACGTGGCGCGATATACACGTTTGGACCGTGCGTCATGTGGCCGTGGAACGAACGTCCGCCACCAAAGTGCCCAAACGGTCGCCCACCGAAATTCCCGCGCCCACGGACGTTACCGAATCCCACGATGCTGCCAACAGATGTAAATGATCCGCCCGAAACACCGAGTGGCGCACCAAAGGGAACTTCATCAAGCCTGACTCGAATGTAATTGAGTTCGGCATCCAAGGCTGCAATTTCGGTCCTTAACGCAGCAGCTCGCGCCCGCCAGAAGTCTTCAGATTGCCTTTCAGCAATGCGCTTCTGCGCCAGCTCTGTTGTAACCAAATCAAATTCGGCCGCCGCTTGCTTTCGCGACTCCTCCAATGATGGCAGGCCAAGTTGCTTTCTTCTGCTCTCGTACGCCGCCTCGTTCTCGCGTCGGCGGCGCATTGACGTCTCCAAATCACGATTTGTTATCGTGCGCCGACCACCGGGAGCCGCCTTTTGCTTCTCCATAAGATCCTTCGGGGCCGACGAGTCAGCCGTTCCCCATTTCGCGCGTCTCAGCAAACTTCCCGGCAGTTCGTGATTAGCTTTCTCAGTCGCGGGAATATCGATAACGGCCATAGGGATAGTAATCTGGATTCCCTCTGTAACTTCGTAAGTCAACGTAGCCGGCGTTACGACAAACCGCGCAGGAATTTCCACGCGTCGCCCACCGTGCATGATCACGGTATAAGCATTCGCAACCACAGTTACTAAAAGAACGATGAGGGACACGCAAACTACTTTACTCGCGGCGCGTTTTTGCATCTGGAGACTCCACATTGCTACTACTCCTAACTTCTACGAGCACATCTTTTTCAGGGGAAATAGGCTTTCAGTATAACATTTGAGCAAGCCTTGTGAGAGGAGAGAGCTTATGGGTCCATTAGAACTTTTCGGACCTATTGGGGTAGCCGTCAAAAAACCTTTGCAAACTGTATGAACAGTTGGTATACATCCTGTTCACTCGGACCGTTGCCCTGGCCTTTTAATGCGGGCGTCTGTTCTCTCGCGCTGCGTCCGCCTGGTAATTAACCTTCAGAGGAGATGAAAGTGTAATCATGGCAAAAACCGTTGCTAAGATTATGGGTGTCGTGTTCATCCTGGCGGGGATCGTCGGTTTTGTCAGTAACGATCTAATGGGTCTCCACTTAACCGCCTTTCACAACGCTGGAGTGCATATCGTTTCGGGAGCTATCGCCCTCTATTTCGGTTTTGCGGGCACTCTGCGAGGAGCGCGACTCTTCGACATTATCTTTGGAGTAGTTTATGCAGGGCTTGGCGTGCTTGGCTTTTTGGCGGGAGGTCATCAGGGCCACCTTTCTGCTGGCGTCCCAGGTCCAGACGACCCCTACATTCTGAAAGTGATTCCTGCCATGCTGGAATTGGGCAAGAGTGATCACATGCTACACATTGGACTGGGCTTGGTCTTTCTAATCGGCGGGCTCATGACGAAGTCTGACCAAACTTGATGTCCGACGTGCTCCGGTGTGCCGTCGAGTTTGATCCTAAGGTTTCACAACTCCAGGTCGCGTCCCCTCTCGGTCGTCAGCCTTTTTCCAGAGGAGGAAAAAAGTCATGGCAAAAACCGTTGCTAAGATTATGGGAGTCGTATTGTTGTTGGTTGGCATACTGGGTTTCACTCACGTGTTGGACCCACTCGGAGCACACGTGGGGCCGGCATATGCCGCACACAATCTGCTCTTCCTTGTGTCGGGAGTTCTTGCACTCTACTTCGGCTTTGCGGGTACACTCGGTGGCGCAAAGACCTTTTGCACTGTCTTCGGCCTGCTCTATCTACTCCTCGGAATCGTGGGCCTCGGAATGGGAGACCTGAATATTGGGCCGCTGATGCTGGGAAAGGTTGATCACGGGATACATCTGATTCTTGGCGCCCTCTTCCTCGTCGGTGGACTCATGACCAAGAACCCCTAGCAGCGCCGATATTTGTTTTGGGCGTGTTACAAGTTTCAGGTTGTGAGGACAAGTTCCAATAAGTAGCGCAATGGCGCCCAAGAGCTTTGAACCTTGCAACCTGATTGTCTGCTCACGGATCTAGTGTTCATACGGACATTGTCGGCATCCGCTTTCGCAACAGTAACCTCGACGGCGGTGATAGCTCGCAGTAAACACGATCATCTTTCAAGCTTCGTAACCACGCAACGTTTATTAGAGACGCTCCTTGCATCTAACGCGCCTCCAGCAAACTAACAGTTTGCTTTACATGCACTGCCCAAAGAGTCACTAATCAGAATCGAAAGTTGATCCCGCCTCTCCCAACCGCGCCAGGCACGCGGAACCCATTCTCAAAATACTTCTGGTTAAAGATATTGTCCGCTCCGCCGAACAAGGTCATTAACACTCGATCGCTGAGCGATTTCTCGTAGCTGATGAACAGGTCCACTTTTGTGTAACCATCAAAGGTGAGTTCAGCAGGAAACACGGGTGCGATGTAACGACCCGTGCGATTCAGACTAAGGCTCGCGAGAATCGATCGATAGCGCTGATTAAGCGAAAAGCCGAACAAATGTTTTGGGGTGATGAACTGTGGTTTACGTACCCCAGAAGGAACTAACCGATTCGCTTCGGTATATGTGTATGACGCACGAATCGAAGTCCCGCCGGAAGGAGCGGCTTCGACAAATGTCTCCAGACCCTGCGAGGTGCCGCCAGGAAAATTCACATAGCCTCCGGTCCTGTTCAGGTCCAGCGGATCAGGGTCCGCGGTGGGATCGAAGAAGCTACGAAAACTCTTGAAATCAATCACCCGTTGCAGATGGGTGTAGAAATAGGTCACCCCAAAGAGCAGTTTGTCATTCGCCGCCCGTTGATCGAATCCGGCGTCGACGCCGATCGATTGTTCGGCACGCAGAGTTGGGTCACCGAACCTTGTCGGATTGTTCAGCAAAAAGCCGTCCCCGAAACGTTCGAACAGCGACGCCGCGCGAAAGCCATTGCCGGCATGAGCTCGTAGTTTAGTTCCAGACGAACGAATGAAATACGCGACAGCGCCATCACCGGTCAGGGAGCCTTCCGCAGCTTTACCGCTGAGTAAGCCGGGACGATCTGCGGCCCGAATCCTGTAAAACTGCTTGCGCGCGCCAATTGAAATCTGCAGTTGGCCGTCAAGCAAGAGAATCTGGTCCTGGGCAAACAAGGCGAAGGTGCGCTGCCGATCCTTTGTTCCCGCAGGCGCACCGAAGGCCGATGTAAACCGCTGAAAGAGCGTCTCATTCTCAAATTCAAAACCAGTCGTGACCAGATTTGAGTTGCCGAGTCGAATATTCGCGCGCGCATCCAGCGTGTCGATTCCACCATTGTTTATGCTGGTGAATTCAAATTCGCCAAAAGGTGAGAGTGAAGCATAGCGGGGATCGGCTTTCGGTCCATTGTAGTTTCGCCGGCGCGTCGAACTTTTCTGGTAGGCGAGGGAATACGACAGGGTTTCGTTAACACGATGTGTGAATCTAAACGATCCACCCAGAATAGAATTGCGCCGCCCCTGATCCGGATTGTTGAAGTCTGGACGAAAAGTTACGCCTTCAATAGCGCGGGGAAACCTTTCCGCGGAGCTTAGCGCTGCGGCTAGCGGTTGTGGAGAGTCATTCGTCCTCGCGCTGGAAGTCGTCCCGTAAAAGTTTGCCGCAACATCGATCGAAGGCGTTACCTGTAATTGAACACGGCCGGTCCCCGCAGTGTTGCCGTATTGGTCGTCTCCATCGATACCGCGACGCACATCCAGCCGTGTCAATCCAAAACTGAATCCGGCTCGCCGGCCAATTCCGCCCGAGCCCTGCAGCCGCTCGCGAAACAAACCCAGGTTCCCGCCTTCGAAGCCTGCTTCGAAACGTGGTTCGCCGGCGCCGGCCCTGGGCACAAGGTTGATGACTCCGCCGATTGCATTTGTGCCGTAGATGGAGGAACCGGAGCCGCGCAATATTTCAACGCGATCTAGATCGTTCGTAGTTAAGTCAGTAATGAAACTAAGCGCGGAGCCGTTGAGGTCCGCCGCATCTCGGATGCGCAAACCGTCGAGGAGTATCGCTGTGTCGGAATTACGTTGACCTCGGAAGCGCAGCGAAGTAATCGTGCCGAACGAGCCCGTTTGCTGGACGCGCAGCCCGGGCGTTCCTCGAAGCGCTTCAGCTAAAGAAATCGGCCGCTTGAACTCAATTTCCTGATCCTTGAGAACTGTAACCGCTTTCGACACTTCGTCGGCCCGTTGGGGCGTCCCCGTTGCCGTTATCACGACGCTTTCGTCAAGGGCGGCGATTCTTAAAACGAACTCAACCTTTTTGGCTTCGCTCTTTTCTAAACGAATCCCGGCTGAAGCAAAGTCGGAAAAACCTTTGGCCTTAATTTCGATTAGATACTCGCCTGGTTGCGCCAGGGCGAATTCAAACGCGCCG
Source organism: Pyrinomonadaceae bacterium (assembly GCA_051004635.1). Lineage (GTDB taxonomy): Bacteria > Acidobacteriota > Blastocatellia > Pyrinomonadales > Pyrinomonadaceae > PSRF01. The sequence goes on along the minus strand of JBPCKD010000165.1, from coordinate 38,080 downwards.
GTTTTGTCGCTTACGGTAAAGAGCTGAGCACCCGCCCGTGAGCGTAAGCGCACATCAGCGCCGGCGATCTTGCCACCCTGCTCGTCGGCGATCGTTCCCTGGATAGATGCCGAGCTTTGCGCAAACGCCAGGGTTGAAATGGAAAATAAAAGGACGCCGGCAGCAATTACCCTCGCTGCAAAGCGCGAGGACTTGTGTCTATTCCGGTAAATCTGGTCGCGAAAATTTCTGATAATCATATTAGCTTCTCCTGCCCGACGCAGTGCGAGCTGAATTGACGCGGCTTAAAGGTTTCCTGACTCGCGGGTCTGATTCTTCCCTGAAGAATCGCCTTTGCTCGTACCTTCCCAGACAGGTTTGGCCCATCCAGTGGTATTACGAAGAGCATTGTGACCGCTTACAGTTGCGTGGGCAGTGGCGGACTTTCACCGCCTTCCCTCATCAGCCGCTCATGGTTAACGGATTACCGGAGCGATTCATGCACCGGCGTGATTCGAGGCACTCCCGTTATAGGATGTGCATCGACTAAAACCCTTACCGCAAACAGTTCCTTGAGAAGGTCCGGCGTCAACACTTCGTCTGGCTCACCAAATGCGACGCTCCTTCCGTCTTTCATCAGTAAGATGTGATTTGAAAACTCCGCCGCAAGATTAATATCGTGTGTAACAACCAGCGCGGATGTTCCGCGGCTATCGCAACGTTTTCTCACCAGCGCAAGGATCGTTGCCTGGTGCGCCAGATCGAGATTCGCTGTTGGTTCGTCAAGCAACAGAATGCCAGCTTCTGTTGCCAATGCTCGCGCAAGCACAGCCCGCTGTCGCTCACCGCCGGATAGCTCATTCATGAGCCGTCCCCTAAGCTCCACGAGTTGAGTCTCACGAAGCACTTCCTGCGCTATTTCAACGTCGCGCGATGTTTCCCAACCCCAGCCGGCAGTGCTGGCCCAGGCGTATCTACCGCCCAAAACAAATTCGAAGACCGTCACCGGAAAACGAAGATCCGCTTCCTGTGCAACTACCGCGATGCGCTTTGCTATCGCACGTCGCGAATAAGAATTGAGCGGCCGTCCGTCCAGAAGAATTTTGCCCTTAGCAGATTCCAGACCGCCGTTTAGAGTGCGCAGCATGGTGGACTTTCCCGCGCCGTTTGGCCCGATAATGGCCGTCACCTGACGCGGTTCCAGCTTGAGCGACACATCGGAAACCGCCAGCCGCGTGCCATAGTTAACCGTAATGTCGTGTGCTTCGAGCATTTGCTTATCAGAACCACCTGCGTTAGCGGGTGGTTATCGTTTATTCCTCGACGCCTCAATCACCCACCCGCTCGCGCAAGTGGTTCTGACTGCTACCGTCGTTTCAGCAGGTAAACAAACAACGGCGCGCCGATTAGCGCCGTAATTGCTCCGACCGGCAGTTCTCGCGGAGCGATAATTGTCCTCGCGACTGTGTCAGCCAGGATGACAAACGCAGCGCCTGCCAAAGCTGATGCCGCAATCACCACGCGGTTATCGCTGCCAAAAGAAAGACGAACCAGATGCGGCACTACGAGCCCAACGTATCCAACAGATCCGCTTGATGCCACGGACGCGCCGACCAGGAGACTGGCAGCAACGAACACTGTTATCCGCACGCGTCCTACCTCTACACCGAGATCGAAAGCGTCACGCTCGCCAAGCATCATCAAGTTCAGAGAACGCGCATTGAGCGCCAGAACAGCGACGCCGATGCCGGCAGCAACAAAAGTTACCAGGAGCAAACTCGACGTCGTGCCCGAAAGATCGCCCAGCAACCAGAACGTAAACGAGCGAATGCGAGTAGCGTCCATCAAGGTCGTTATGAAAACGATCGCGGAAGAAAGAAAAGTCGTGACAATGACGCCCGCAAGGATCAGTCGCTCCGGAGTTGCGCCCGCCCGTCCACACGCCAAACGATAAACGACAAACGTTGCGGCTAGCGCACCTGCGAATGCCATTATCGGACGGCTCCATTCATGTGTTCCCAAAAACACGAGCGCTACCATGGTTCCCACCGCAGCTCCATTGGAGACGCCGAGTAGATAAGGTTCGGCGAGCGGGTTGCGAAGGAGAGCTTGATAACCCGCGCCCGCCGTTGCCAAGCAGATGCCCACAGCTCCAGCGAGTAGGATCCGTGGTAAGCGAATGTCAAACAGAATGGCTTCCTGCTCGGATGACAGGCCGCAATTGGATCTGCCAGTCAGAGCGCAGAGCGACGAGGCCAGAGGTAAGCGCTGACTTCCCACCACGGAGGCGATAACGAGAACGCCCAACAGTAGGAGCAGCAGGAAACCGCAAACGCTAAGAGCTTTGCTAAGGGTCGCATGCCCTGTCATAGATGGTTCGAGAGTACTCATCATCGCGTCTCAAGCAGTTCAGAGTTCAATCTTCAGAGTGCCTTCGTTCACTGCCGCAAGCTAAAACTTGGACTCTAGACTCCTGGCCTGAACTCAAGCAGTTCAGAGTTTCAATCTTCAGATTGTCTTCGTTCACTGCCCCAAGCTAAAGCTTGGACTCTAAACTCCTGGCCTGAACTCAAGCAGTTCGGATTTCAATCTTCAGATTGTCTTCGTTCATCGCAACAGGCTTGCTTATGAACTCTGATCTACTTGAATGCCTCGGGGTGTAATGCACCCGCCATTTCCTCGAGACCATCAACGAGTCGCGGTCCCGGCCGCGACAAATGATCGTCGTTGATCTTGTAAACGCGATCTTTCAGCGCGGCGGGAGAGTTCCGGAGCGGCCCTGCAACGGTGGAATTGGCAGCCCCCATTGATCCCCCCGTCGGCAGGATAATTGCCTCCGGTCGCGCGGCCAGCGCGGCTTCGTCGCTGAATCGTGGAAACGCCCCGGGCACATCAGCCGTCACTGAAACCCCGCCTGCTCGCCGCACCAGGTCAGTTAGATACGCGTCGCGTCCAATGGTGTAGAGGGGCTCACCCGCAACCTGATAAAAGACGCTAACTGGTTTAGTCCTGCTTATCTTTGCTTCAACTGCCTCGGCGCGCTTACGCAAATCCGTCGCGACCAGCGCCGACTGTTCGGAGTAACCAAACAAGTCACCTAAAACTCTAATTGAATGAAAGATCTCATCGAGGCTGCGCGGATTGGTGACGTAAACGGCAATGCGCTGCTGGTCGAGTTGCTTTGTGAATGCTTCGAGCTGCGATGCGGTCGAGACCAGGACTATCTGCGGCTTGAGTGCGATGATGCGCTCCACGCTTGGATGCATCGTGTCGCCAATCTTCGCGACGCTCTTCGCTTCGGCGGGGTAATCACAGTACTCGGTATTCCCAACCAGTCGGTCACCCGCCCCCACTGCATAGACAATCTCAGTTAGGTTTGGGGCCAACGAAACAATGCGTTCGATCTTTAGCGGGATCGTGACCTTTCGGCCCGACTCGTCAACCACCTGCCTCGTCTCCATTACTTCCGACGCGGTTTCTGACCTGGGTAGCGGCGGACGACCCGCGCACGCAACAATTGTGAAAAGCGTGAAAAGGATCACGAGCGGCCAGCTGAATCGTATTAGTTTTAAGTCTGTAACGTTCTGTAAAAGCAAAAGTCCCGCCGATCTCCTGGTTCCTCACGAAAAGAAAACAGGCGGTCGACGGGACTTAAATAAAATTAAGAACCGGTGCGGCCTGAACGCCTTTCCGCGAAGCGTTCTCAAGCTGCAAAGCCTCCGGGCAGGTCTCCTGGCTTAGAGAACTAGTAACTCCTCTATTGGAGAAGAAACTAGAAGTCTCATCACAGTGGCGCGACCGCGCGGGTTTCTCACCCGCTTCCCTATTCTCCCCATCTACTGGGGCACCCAGATGCTTTCAAATATAAAGAACAGTTTCTGACAGTTATCAATCCGCGGACACTATCACGCGTTTGCGGGCAGTGTCAAACTCCAACTCTCGTCTCCCACAGAATGTCGTGGTGGGATCATTTGGTGCGTTGCTTCGCCAATTGTCCTCCAGTAAGATTCATCGAATTCCAACCTGGAGAAACTGCTTAACAAATGATTAAGACCATTGAATGGACCGATGAAGGCATTAGCATGTTAGACCAGCGACTGCTTCCATCAGAAGAGAAATACCTCATGCTGCGATCGTATGATGAGGTCGCCGAGGCTATCAAGAAAATGGTTGTTCGAGGAGCGCCGGCTATCGGAGTTTCTGCTGCGATGGGTTTGGCGCTCGGCGCCAGCCAATCAGTTGGCATGTCGGTCGCCGATCTCGAAGATGATTTTGACTACATGTGCAAGGTCATGTCGCAGACGAGACCAACAGCAGTAAATCTCTTCTGGGCAATCGAACGAATGCGTGAAAGGTTTCGGCGCGAAAAGAGCACAACTCAGGAAACAGACAAGATTAAAGCGAGCTTAATTGAAGAGGCGCAGGCAATCTTTCGCGAAGACATCGAAGCGAATCGGGCGCTCGGACGTTTTGGAGCCGAGTTACTTTCAGATGGCGATACGGTGCTTACACACTGCAACGCCGGCGCACTGGCGACTGCTGGCGACTATGGCACGGCGTTAGGCGTAATCCGCGGCGCGATAGACGCTGGTAAGCGGATCGCTGTAATTGCGGATGAAACCAGGCCATTTCTACAGGGACTCAGGTTAACCGCCTGGGAACTGGCTAAAGACAATATTCCGGTAACTGTAATCACCGACAATATGGCTGGACATGTAATGAAAAGCGGCAAGGTTAACGCGGTTGTGGTAGGAGCAGACCGAATTGCTGCGAACGGAGACGCAGCAAACAAGATTGGGACCTACATGGTGGCTGTTCTTGCCAGGAAGCACGAGATACCCTTTTATGTTGCTGCGCCCATCTCGACGCTCGATCTGTCCTTAAAAACCGGGGAAGAGATCCCGATTGAGGAACGTGATGGCCGAGAAATAACCCACATTGGCGCCACTCAACTGGGTCCGGAGGGCGTGGACGTACACAATCCGGCGTTTGATGTAACACCTGCCGATCTGATCACAGCAATCATTACCGATAAGGGTGTCGCTCGAGCGCCCTATCTGGACAGTTTGCGGGAATTAGCTGGAACGAATGCTGTTGGTTCGAGCGGGTAAGGGCTCAGCCGAAGCTTGCGCTATTAAGTTCTTGCAAACCTGCTCTGTTTCCACCAATCGATGGTCTGCTGCAGGCCAGTTCGTAAGTCCACCTGCGGTTCAAATCCCAGGAGGTCGCGCGCACGTGAGATGTCAGCAAGGCTGTGTCTTACGTCGCCTGCCCGCGGCTCTCTGTAATCCGCAACAGCATCAGGCTTGCCGGTGAGATCCTTGAGTTGCGCCAGAAGCTGATTCAAGGTGATTCTTTCACCATTTGCAACATTAATAACTTGGCCTATACCCTTCACGGTCTCGGCTGCCTTGAGGTTAGCGTTCACCACGTCTGCCACATAAGTGAAATCACGAGACTGTTCACCGTCGCCGTAGATCACGGGACTCTCGTCTTTGAGCAGCGCGCTGATAAAGCGGGAAATCACGCCGGAATATTGAGAACTTGGATCCTGGCGCGGCCCGAACACATTGAAATATCTCAGTGATAGTGTCTCCAAACCATAGACTCGCGTGAACACCTGGGAGTAATACTCGCCGACCAGCTTTGCCACTGCATATGGCGACAGCGGCTCAGGCAGCATGTCCTCGAGCTTTGGAAGCGACGGCTGATCGCCGTACGCCGAACTCGAAGCTGCGTAAATGACGCGCCTAACCTTCTTTTCCTTAGCAGCTAATAGAAGGGAGAAAGTAGACTCGACACTAGCGATGTGAGTCTGGCGGGGATTCTCAACCGAACGCGGGACCGACGGAAGCGCTGCCTCGTGAAAAACAAGCTCGACATCTTCAAGGGCTGTCCGAAGTGACTTTTCGTCAGCGAGGCTTCCATGAACGAAGTCAACGTCTCCGTCTATTGCCTCCAGATTCTCGCGGTAACCCGTTGATAAGTCGTCAATGATCCTCAGTTTTGCACCACACGCAGCGAGCGCCGAAGCAATGTGTGAACCGATAAAGCCCGCTCCGCCAGTTACAAGTGCTCTTCCTGTTAAGGCCATAAGTCGAGGGAATCCGCTGTCAATATGTGATTGCGATTGTCGAGCTGAGATCCAGGATTGGGTTCACTTATCTACCCACTCCAACATACTCGAAGCCAAGTTCGCGCATGTCTTCAGGCTCGTAGATGTTTCGTAAATCAGCAATTCTGGGCGACCTCATGAGATCCCGAATACGGCGCATGTCAAGCGCTCGAAATTGGTTCCACTCGGTTACAAAAACGAGCGCGTCGGCATTGGTTACCGCCGCATACTCATCGTCCGCGTAATTTACTTCGGGCAGGATTTCGGCAGCTTCGAGCATCGCTACCGGGTCGTAGGCGCGCACCATGGCGCCACTCCTTAACAAGCCCGCGATAATCTCGATCGATGGAGCCTCGCGCATGTCGTTGGTTTCGGGCTTAAATGCGAGTCCCAGGACAGCGATAGTCGTTCCTTCAAGACTACCAACAAGCTTTTCAATCTTCGGCAGCATTGCCTCGCGCTGACGGCGGTTTACTTCTATTACAGCATTCACTATCAAGGACTCCCGGCCAAACTCACGTGCTACGGAAGCAAGCGCCTGGGTGTCTTTGGGAAAACAAGAACCACCGAAGCCTGGTCCTGGATGAAGAAACTTGTTGCCGATACGGCGGTCCATGCCAATCGCTTTGGCAACGTCATGCACGTCACAGCCAATGCTTTCGCACAAACTCGCGATTTCATTGATGAAGGATATCTTGGTAGCTAGAAAAGCGTTAGCTGCGTACTTTGTCAATTCTGCCGCTTCGAGGGAGGTTAAGACAAAGGGAGCCTCAATTAGATAAAGAGGGCGGTAAAGGTCCCGCATGATAGCAATTGCTTCCTCGTCGCGGCTTCCAATCACGACTCGATCTGGTCGCATGAAATCATTGATAGCCGCGCCCTCACGCAGGAATTCCGGGTTAGACACTATTCCGAAATTCAACCGTGGGTTCTGCTCGCGTATTCGCCTGCGAAGATGTTCACCAGTTCCTATCGGTACGGTCGATTTGGTAACAATGACCTTATAACCGTTCATATGTCTGGCAACCGAGTCGGCCGCGGCTTCTACGAAGCTTAGATCAGGTGACCCATCGCTTTTCGGCGGTGTGCCTACTGCCAGGAAAATGACCAGTGCTTGTTCCACAGCTTGTTTAATGTCTGTCGTAAATTGCAGGCGTCCCGACTGCATATTCTTGGTTACTAATTGCTCGAGACCCGGTTCATAAATCGGCATCTCTCCCGATGAAAGGCGTGCGATTTTCTCGGCATCAATATCGACACAAGTAACGTCGACGCCGAATTCCGCAAAACACGCACCCGTAACCAAGCCGACATAACCGGTGCCAATTACTGCAACATGCATTTAGACTTAACCTTCAGGAACAGGGAGGGTACTGACTGATACACACGCAAAACCTTGCGGGTCAATCGCGACATCTCATCGCGTGACCCGCAAGGTTTTGCATAATTGATTGACCGCAACGCTCTAAAACGGCGCTACAAGTATTTTTCTGAACGCGGCAATCGAGGATTACTTCGCCGGGCTGATTACGACCGCATTGCCGCCGAAGTTAACGTCATTGCCATGCATTGTGGCCCAGAGGATGGCTATGATAGCGCCGGCACCCAACGCCACCAGAGCAAAAGTCTCTCCACTAGACAGGTCATCATCGTCATCGCCGGAACCACCTTGCGGTGTGCCTGCTGTAGCGCTCTCACCAGCAGCTACATGCTTGACCGAGCCACCGGTGCGTAACTCCGCCACTCCGGAATGCGTCGTCAGCGAGGTAACCCCGTTGACAACCTTCACAGTAAAGGAAGTTGTCTGGCTACCATCGACCACTACCATTCCATCGGTGGTTGTGAAGTTAACCGAATTTCCAGCCAGCGTTGAGACATTAGCGCTGCCGCTTTCGAGCAATCCCATTACCGTCTTTTCTGTGAAACTCAATTTCAAGCCAGAGTTCGGAGCCAACTCAACTCGGCCCAACTTGCTAAGATTCACAGTGGCGCTGCTCTTCTCGGCCGTAGCGATCAAGCTGTCTGAAAACACCGTACCGGAAACTACGGTCTCACCGTTTATCGTAACATGGCCCAAGACCGACAACTCTCCCGACGGGGCCTTTGCTGCGGGCGACGCCAACACTATCATTGAGTAAACACTCAAAACGGCAACTGCCACACAGGCCGCTATAGGTTTGCGGCTCCAAGTTTTGCTGATCATTAACTTTCCTCCCGTATTTTGAAACAATTTCTTGATTGCGTGCCGCGACGGCCAAGATTTCATTAGAGGCGTAAGGCTATAACCACTTCCACCTCTCTAACCCTTGCAAGGTTTTATTGTGAACGTCTATAGACCAAAACGCCGTCTACAAAGGCGAATAACTCTCGGCTGTTTTACACGAATGAAGCTGCTCTGTCAACAGCCATTTGGCCAGCTTTGCCACAAAATCCTACTTTTTCGTGTTCGCGGAGAAGATAACACTACGGAGCCCCTTCAGTCCAGACTTTTTCCGACTTTATTGGACGATAAGTATCCAAAGTCCCCGCTTCCGCCGCTGATACAGCCCGGCCGGGTGGGATGCTGCGTTCTGCGAGTGTATTGCTGGAAGAAGCTTGTCAAGAGGGAAACTCTCATCGTTTCGGCAGTTTTCAAGGGGTGTTCACTCGGCGTACACGGGTCAGGGCCGGACCTCTTGAGATTGGACCGGCAGCAGATGGATTCGCAGCATTAACAGAACTGCCATTTAGCTGTTCGATCAACTCAGCTTGTTCGTATGGGTCAAGGCGCGCAAAAATGTAGAACGGCTCGCCGCTCCGAACAGCTCCGAGATATCTGAATTTTGCCTGTAAAACCTCACCGATCTTCAGTGTGCCGGAGCGCGGCGGACGTTCGAACAAGTGGCCCAGTTCGTCGGCAGCAACGGCTTCGAGCTCAGGCAGATAATCGTTTTGCGTCTCCTGTGCAATCCGCATTGCTATTTGTCGTAGAGCTCGGATTCGGTTTGAATTCCTGCGGTAATAGGCAACGTTTACTTCACGTCGACTGACGCGATCATCTACCACGCTCTGCTCATTTCGCAGGTAGCCCAGATACGCTCGAACAACGGGTCCAAATTGGTCAATCTCGTCTACCGTTTGAGCATTAACGCCATTAACCGCTGCGAAACCTGCAATGAACAGGAACGCCAGGAAAGAGCTGCGAACTAATCGTGAGCTAACCATGATCGAGCCTTCTTGATCTTCTAGATCTTCTAGATCTTCTAGCAAAGTAGCCGGAATTCTCTTTGGCCAAACACGCCGAATTGTACCAAGCGGCGATAACGGTTCCGTTGCGTCGTCGTTTCAGCAATGTTACATTGATCTAAATTTTTAGGTAAGTCGTTATGGCGCAAGACTCCTTCGAAGACTCTTTTACCGGAAAAAAAGTCGCGCTGGGAATCAGTGGGGGCATTGCGGCGTACAAGGCCGCTGAAGTGCTTCGGGGATTGCAGCGTGCGGGATGTACCGTCAGGGTCGCGATGACGAAGCGAGCCTGCGAGTTTATACAGCCCCTTACGTTTAAAGCTCTATCGGGTTCGCATGTTGTTGTAGACGATTACGCGCCGGACAATCCGGATCCCATTGCCCACATTACATTTTCACAAACAGTAGATCTATTCGTTGTCGCTCCCGCTACAGCCAACGTCATCGCAAAATTTGCAAATGGTGTCGCCGATGACTTTATTACTTCAACCTACCTCGCCTCCACCGCGCCGGTCATGATTGCGCCGGCAATGAACACTTCAATGTGGCATCATCCGGCTACCCAGCGAAACGTGAGGCAGCTTCGTTCAGATGGCGTCTATGTGGTTGACCCTGATGAAGGCGAGATGGCATGCGGTACCGTCGGCCCAGGGCGGCTAAGCGAGCCGGAGAGGATTGTGGCTGCTGCTCTGGATATTTTGCGAAACTCCGGAAAGGAAGTTACTCAGGATCTGTCCGGCGAACACCTTCTCATTACGGTTGGAGCAACTCGTGAGGCGATAGATCCAGTTCGTTTTCTCTCTAACAATTCTTCTGGCCGGATGGGATTCGCAATTGCCGAAGCCGGCAAACGGCGGGGTGCTCGCGTCACGCTTATTGCCGGCGCGACTACTTCGCCTCCGCCAGAAAATGTTTCTGTAGTTAGGGCCTACTCAGCCGAGGCGATGCAGGCGGCAGTCCGGAAGGAACTTGCAGGTGCTTCTGTTTTCATAGCAACTGCAGCCGTGGCTGATTATCGACCGGTGAAGAGTTCCCCACAAAAGATCAAAAAGGCTGAGTCTTCGTTCACGCTGGAGCTTGAACGTACGCCCGACATACTCCACGAAGTATCAGTCGCGAAGCACGAAGGTTTACTGGTTATCGGATTTGCCGCAGAAACTGAAAACCTTATGGCCAATGCGCGCCACAAGCTGCAGGGGAAGAATCTCGACGCGATTGTTGCAAACGACGTCACTCGCGCCGGGGTTGGTTTTGACACCGCAACGAATGAAGTCACAATCATCAGCCGCGACCGTAAAGCGCCGATTCATGTTCCGATAATGCCGAAAACCAATGTTGCGAATATTATTCTGGATGAAGTTGTCAGGCTTCGTGCTCGAGAGAATGCCCCTGCATCAGTGAGGCCCGGTCTCAGTCGACCGCGAAAAGCTTAGTTATCCAATTCAATCGATTACACGGAGTTCTTCGGTCAGCATCGCCAACACTAAATGCCTTCTGAACCCCTCATTACTGAGCTTGTCTCAATTCTAAAAGACACTCGAGAACAGCTTGCTTACCTACACGAACTAGGCGTGACGAATGTCGAGACCGGAACCCAGGTTTCAAGCTCAACGAAGAAAGCTGTTGTCATTGAACCGAAAGAATTTGACGCGCAAGTCTTTTCCGACTCATACGGCCTTCGTGGACAGGGACTGACAACCGGCGCCACGGCGACCAGGATTGCAAGTGTCTCAGACATAACGCGAAAGTCTGCCGCCGCGTCACTGCCGCAGGACACCTTATTCGGAGACATAGCCGCTCCTCAACCAACCATCGAAAAGTCATCCGAAAGTTTCGAGCAGATATGGTCTGACATTGGAGACTGCACGCGATGCCCGCTTCATCAAGGTCGAACAAACATCGTCCATACTGAGGGCAATCGCCGTGCTCGCTTGATGTTTGTAGGTGAAGCGCCCGGGGCTGATGAGGATGAGCAGGCGCGCCCTTTCGTAGGACGCGCGGGCCAGCTTCTGACAAAAATTATCGAGGCTATTGGGTTCAAACGTGAAGACGTTTTGATTGGTAATGTCAATCGGTGTCGGCCTCCCGGCAATCGACCGCCAACCTCCGAAGAAGCATCGATGTGCAAGCCCTTCCTGCTTCGGGAAATCGCAACCGTGGAGCCAGAGGTGATTGTCGTACTCGGGAATACTGCGATGCGGAATCTTCTGGATATTAAGCAAGGCATAACCAGAGTGCGGGGCCAGTTTCAGGACTATCACGGCGTGAAGGTAATGCCCACTTTCCACCCGGCCTACTTGTTACGCGACCCGTCCAAGAAACAGGAAACATGGCAGGATCTTAAGAAGGTGCGCGACTATCTCGAGACGACGCCGCGGCGAGAAAGCTAACCCGGCCGCTCCGGGCCTTTCGACTTTTGCAAATTCCAATTTTCGCGCTACCTTCTGACGCGTGCAACACCGCTCGGAATCTTTCCACGAAGATTCACCAAACACGAAACAGATCAGCCCTGATCCCACGGACGGAGCCGAGCCTGTCTACGCCGAGGTGGCTGTCCCTGTCCACGTCTTATCGACGTTTACTTACCGACTTCCACTTGCAATCAGTCAGCTCGCCCAGCCTGGGTGTCGAATTGTTGTTCCTTTTGGTCGAAAATTCGTCACTGGCTATGTCGTCGCGGTGCGCGAAGGTTTGCAGCCCGGAACGAGTCTCCAGGATTCAGATATCAAGGACGCAAAAGAGCTACTCGACGTCGTTCCTTTGGTAACACCGGAGCTTCTCGAACTCACGCGCTGGGTTTCCGAATACTACCTGGCTCCGTTGGGCGAAGTGATTAAGGCAGCACTTCCGCCTGGTATCAGTCCCACGATTGAGCGTTTCCTCTCGATCACTCCGAAAGGAAGGGCCGAGCTGAGCGACTCACGCTTGGTCAAGGCTGAAGCCATCCGACAGCGGTTCCTGGAGTTGCTGAGTGAGTCCGACGAGATTGGGGTCGCCGCCGTCTCAACTCAGTTTGGTAGTTCGCAGACGACGAAGCTGGCGCGGGAACTGGAACGAGACGGCCTGATCGAGATACTGCAACGACCGGGAAGCGAGTTCGTCAGAGCGAAGTATCAACGACGAGTCCGCCTGGTCCAACCTATCGACGATCCGTTAGTTAGGCCGCCACTTAGTCCACTAGTCAGCGAGGGGCGTAAGCTCACTGCGGCTCAGCTGCGAGTTATTGAAGCGCTCGAAGGGCAGGAGTCTCTCGCTCTTTCCGAATTACTGGCCGCTGCTGACGTGAGTGGTTCTTCTGTTGCCACTTTGCAGAAACGAAACATTGTCGAAGTCTTCGAGGAGAGACTTCGCCGCGATCCGCTGAGCGATGCCAGGTTTGAGCTAACGGAAGACTACCAATTGACGGAGGCGCAGGTCAACGTCCTGGCGGAGCTCGATCAGCCGTTGCGGGCCCATGCCTACGCTCCCTTCCTGCTGCATGGCGTCACGGGAAGCGGGAAAACAGAAGTTTACATTCGCGCAATGCGCGTAGCTCTGGGCCTGGGCCGTTCGGCGTTGATGTTGGTACCGGAAATTGCGCTGACGCCAGTCTTCTCTCGACGTCTGCGCATGCATTTTGGCGACAAAGTGGCGATTTTCCATTCGTCATTGTCACGAGGCGAGCGTTTTGACGAATGGACTCGCGTGAGAAACGGCGAAGCGCGAATCGTTATTGGCACTCGCTCGGCCGTGTTCGCGCCCATAAAGGATCTTGGACTCGTTATCGTAGACGAAGAGCACGAATCTACCTACCGGCAGCAGGATTCGCCACACTACAACGCGCGTGACACCGCAATCGTGCGCGCCCAAAAAGAATCGGCGGTGGTGATCCTGGGATCCGCAACGCCCTCGCTCGAAACGTTTCATAACGCAAGCACCGGCAAGTATCGTTATCTCGAACTTCCGGGGCGCCTCGGCAACAGGCCGATGGCGGTCGCCGAGATCATCGACATGCGTGAGGTGTTTTCCCGGCACCGGAAGCCAAAGGTCTTTTCCGATCAGCTGCTCAGAGCAATTGAAGAGACGCACCAGAAAAGGGAGCAATCGATCATTCTATTAAACCGGCGGGGCTATTCCAGTTTTGTCCTCTGCCGGTCCTGCGGAGAAAGTATTCAATGTCCTAATTGCGATGTGACCTTGACCTACCATCGAAGCGAAGCGGTAATTATCTGCCACTATTGCGATCATCGTGAGGCTGCCCCTCAAAAGTGCCCAAACTGCGAAGGTAAATATATTTACTACGTGGGCGAAGGAACTGAGCAAATCGAAACGATGCTCGGAAAGCTTTTCCCCACGCTCCGCATAGCGCGAGTTGATCGGGATACAACTTCACGGCGCGGCGCCTTTGAAAGATCTTTGATTGATTTTGGCGACGGCAAGATCGATATGTTGGTCGGGACGCAGATATTGGCCAAGGGACACGACTTTCCCAATGTCACGCTGGTCGGTGTTGTTTCAGTAGATGCGGGTTTGGCGTTGCCTGATTTCCGCGCCGCCGAAAGGACCTTCCAGCTGTTAACCCAGGTGGCCGGACGGGCGGGGCGCGGCGATCTCGCAGGTAAAGTTTTGATCCAGACCTACCATCCCTATCATTACGCCTTGAGGCACGCCAGCGCCCAGGACTATGCGGGGTTCTATCAGGAAGAGATTCGCCATCGTCAGAATCACACCTATCCACCGTTTGTGGCGCTGGCGTCGCTCATGGTCCATGGTCCTGATATTGTTCGCGTAAGATCTGAGGCAGTCGAACTACGAAAAGAGTTGGATCGCGCCAATCCGGAGCGCTCAGCCCGCATTTTGGGACCGGCACCGGCGCCACTCGCGAGATTAAAGGGCGAATATCGCGTGCAGTTGCTAATCAAGTGCCGCAATCGCCACCAACTGCGCAAGATAATTGACGATGCGCTGAAAGCCCTTGACGGGCGCAACCTCAGTCTGCGGTCAATAAACGTCGAGATTGATCCTGTATCGATAATGTAAACTTGCACACGCCTTTGTCGCACGAACCGTCAGTTTGCGGCGCCTTTTTTGGAGTGCGGGTGACTTGTCACCGCTTTGGTCGCCTGCGACCTGTCGCAGCCGTCGCAGGTTGAAATTCGGTGCAACGAAGCGGCGTCAACCGGGGCCCCCGGCGCGGCAGCCGCGCAGGGGTGGCGTGTCGCCGCGGGCCAAAGCGGTGACAGGTCACCGCTCTCCAAACAGGGGCCGCCGAGCAAGAACCTGACGGCTTCGGTTACATTTACGTTAAACTTCCCTCATGAAACTTTCAGAACTCGCCTCCTTAACCTCAGCGCGCGTTGATGGACCTTCGACTGATCTCGAAATAACCGGCGCCGCGGGACTCGATGAGGCACGCGCGGGCCAGATTACTTTCCTGGCGAATCCGCGTTACACGCCCAAGGTAAACTCCACTCAAGCCTCGGCAATTTACCTTTCGGAAGACGCACGGATTGATCGTGAGCTGCCAGTTTTGCGAGCTAAGGATCCTTATCTCGCTTACACTCGCGCGCTTCGAGTGTTTCATCCGGAAACGAAGCACGCAGCCTTCATTCACGAATCTGCCGTCATCGACCCATCGGCAAAGATCGCGGCCGATGTCTGGATTGGCGCCTGCGCTGTGGTTGGTCCATCCAGCGAGATTGCAGAGGGTGTGCGGATTCATCCCAACGTAACGATTTACGAAGGTGTCACCGTGGGAAGAGATTCCATCATTCACTCGGGCGCGGTTATTCGCGAACGCTCTCAACTCGGTGAGCGAGTGGTTATCCACAACAACGTGGTCGTCGGTTGTGATGGTTTTGGTTACGCCAAAGACGAGGAGCGCCACTGGCTCAAGATCCCTCAAACTGGCCGAGTGGTAATTGAAGATGACGTTGAAATCGGAGCTGGGACAACCATAGACCGAGCCTCGGTCGGAGAATCCAGGATTGGCCGAGGCACGAAGATAGACAACCTCGTGCAGATTGGCCACTCCTGTACAGTCGGTGAAGACACACTGCTCTGTGCTCAGGTTGGCTTAGCGGGAAGTTCCCATATTGGCAATCGCGTAATACTGGCTGGACAAGCAGGCGTTGCGGGCCATCTAACTATCGGCGACGACGTAGTGCTCACCGCCAAGAGCGCCACCAGCCACGATGTGCCCGCAGGAAAAGTGATTTCAGGTATTCCAGCTTTTGATAACCGTGATTGGTTGCGTTCAACTGCCGCGTTTCGACGATTGGGCGACATGCAGAAAAGAATTAGGGAACTCGAGAAGAAGCTTGAGGAGCTGATTGGAAACAAGAGCGGGGGCGACCACGCTTCCTAACCTGCGAATCTTTCTGCAACGCATTACTCAGTCGCGATTGAAAGCCTTTAAGGTTCGACCTAACTCTCAAGATAATACAGCTCCAGGTCGGGAAGGCGGGCTCGCCCCCGCTCTTACGTAATCGCGCCGCCATCGACGATCACAACTTCGCCGTTCATAAAGCTATTGCGATCGCTGACCATGAAGGCAGCATACTCCGCCAGTTCTTCGGGACGGCCCAGGCGGCCGGCTGAGGCCCAGAGGTGATGCATTTGTAGCAGGCGATCGGGTAACGCTTGCGCCAGCTCAGTATCAAACATTCCTGCCGCAATCGCATTGACCTTGACGCCGAAGGTGCCTGCCTCGCGCGAGAGACACTTGGTGAAACCAATCATCGCCGCCTTTGACGTTGCATAATGAACCGCAGTCGGCAACGCCCTCAATGCACCGATTGAAGTAATGTTGAGTATGCTTCCCTTCCGCTGGCGAATCATCTGTTTGTAAATAGGCTTGGTCACAGCGAAGAGGCTGCCCACGTTTGTATTGATCACCTCGTCCCACGCCCGATCGGTTGTAGTCGCAAAATTATCGCCGCGGTTGATGGCCGCATTGTTGACGAGAATGTCGATCCCGCCCCACATCTCCACGATTTCACGTGTGATCCGTTTTAACCCGAGCCGGTCAGTAACGGAAACTTTGAAACTGAGCGCACGTCTACCATGGGCCTCAATCTTTGCTCGAATCCCTTCGGCGAGATCATCGCGACTGTTAAAGTTGAAAACCACGTCCGCGCCTTCACGCGCAAAGACTTCGCAGAGTGCGGCGCCAATGCCGCGTGTGCCTCCGGTTATGAACGCACGCTTACCTTCAAGCAATAGGCTCACTGTCTGATTCGTCTCCTAAAAACTATTCGATTCCTAAAAAGCCCGCTGCGAAGACGCAAGCGGGCAAAACTTTGAACGGGATCTCAAAACTCAGATCTGAGATCTGAGATCTCAAATTTCAGATCTTCATCCGCGAAACTCAAACTTGAATCTGGGGCTTTATGTGTTTGCCGGGAAATTAAACTCTGAAAACTTCTAACAGTCAACGGGCGAGCACCTGCGACACCCTGCATCCAAGGTCGAGCCAGAAGTTTAGAGTTCAAGCTTTACTTGCTTGGGCTGGCAAGCGGCAACCGAAAGGTGAACTCGGAACTTCTTGATTCTGTGGGCGAAATGATTCGATCAAGCGGACAAAGCCTCGGCCAAAACAACCGTTTCCTTGCCTTCCGTTGTAGCTGGAATGAGCGCGGTAATCTCTTCAACAATCTGCCGGGTGGCGTTAGGGATTGCTAAACCAATGGTTGCGGCTCGCATGGCGGAGTAATGAGCCGTGTCTTCGACCATGCGCCGGATCACCGGAACAATGTCACTGGCGCGTTGCAATAGCACTCCGGCGCCGCGTTTGACCAATAGACTCGCTGCCCCAGCCTCCTGCGGCATGGGTGCAGTAATCGCGTCGGCAATGATCGGCAAGCGGCAGGCGAAGGCTTCGAACGTGGTCAATCCGCCAAGCTTGGAGATCATCACATTCGCCGCACTCATCAACTGCTCAACATGTTCCGAATAGCCTATGACTTTGATCGGGAACGAAGCGCTCGTCGCCAGCGATTCGGCGTCGGCTCTCAATTCCTCATTACGGCCAGCCAGAAAAATAGCCTGCACCTCTAATTCCCCACGCACCAGCTCGCGGAAAATCTGTGGAATATTTCCGCCGCCTTCCCAGCCCGCATTGACGAACACGGTGAATTTTTCCGGATCCAAACCCAGCGCGCGTCGCGCCGCCTGTGCGCTCTCTTCACCCGGATAAGCAAACTTCGGATGAACCGGCATCCCGGAAATTTTGATTCGCTCGGGCGCGATACCATAATCCATCAACTGCCGCCGAGCCTCCTCTGTGGCCACGAGGTAAAGCGTCACGTCGTCACACGCCCATCCCCTCCAGAATCCGTAATACGGATCCGTAACTACCGACACGAGGGGGATGCGGTCGGCGAGTTTCAATTCCTTCAGCACCCGACCGAAGATATGTTGGGTTAAGGGATGAACACTCACAACTATATGCGGGCACCAGCGTTCAAAGATGTCGGTCACGTAGCCAACGCATCGCTTATGGAAGAACTCCCTGGTTTCGGGCCTGAACCTGTTCATGGCCCAGTAAACATACTTCATCCAATGTTGTTTGTTTCTGAGCACCCAATTGTAGATACCCACCATTTTCGCCGTAATCGAGTGTGACTCTTCAACGGCCTTGACGACGCGCACCGCATACGATTCGCCATCGAAAAACTTCTGCACTCCCGCAACGATCGCCGCCGCCGCCGAGCGATGGCCGCCGCCGGTGTCGGATGAAAGAATCAGAATTTTGGGGATGCGTTGGGACATTAGTTCATTGAGATGTTAGATTTCAGATAATTTCAGATCTCAAATTTGAGATCTCAGATCTCAGACCGGCGGGTTACGCTCTAACGGTCATTCCTTCCGGCTCAGGTTGGAGATGGTCCATCCTCTTCCGTGCTTTCTTCATTTCTCTTTCCAGCTTCTTGATCTGGATCAAGTGGCCCGGATTGAAAGGCAGCGACGGATAGTAGCTGTTGGATTCATGCGTACAAAAACATCCATCGAGGGCTTTCTTTCTCCGTTCCTTCATCGAGGGCGACAGCCAAAGCTTCTGGAAGTTCCAATCGAAATCCCTGAGGTTCCCAATCGGAGCGAGATTTTCGCAGGAGGAAACTGTGCCTTCATCGTAGATCACGCCTCCGGCAGTTCCCGCGTAACACTTCATCTGGGCCTTTTGAGTTTCCTGCGTCTTGGCGATCAGCCCGTGCATGTAAATATCGATCGCTGCCTTGAAGAAGCCCTGCTTACCGCCATAGTTATTCTTGATTGCCGCGTGGCGCGAGTCGTCGTCGATCATGTTCGCCAGCTTGGTATACCGCGAGTGATCGATTTCGAGTTCCACCGGATCGGCTGATGGCGGACGAATGTAATTGAAGTTCACCTTATCCGGCCGCAGGTCATACTTCAGGAAGTCGTACCACTCAAAAATCGTGTCCTGATTCGAGTTCATGAAACAGGTACACGTCTGGACGTCGAGTTTCGGGTACTCCTTCTTGATGGTTTGAAGCTGACGGGCAGTGTCGATTGCTATGTCCCAGGAACCCGGTTTTTGGCGAATCTTCTCGTGCGGCCCCTTGAGACCATCTATCCCAAGCGCGACTGTTACATTCAGATCCGGACACTCTTCAAGGATGCGGGTAACGTCGGGAAAGATTCGTTTCTGAATCTGTCCATTCGACATGATGTAAATCGATTCGAGCTTGTTGTTCTTGTAAAAGGCCTGAGCGATTTCCGGCAGGTCTTTACGGGTAAAGGGCTCGCCACCAGCAAGAATCAATACGCCGAGACTGCCACCGAGCGTCTCCGAGATCTTTTCAATCTCGTGCGTCTTCATCTGCAGCTTCTTGCGTGGCCGATCGTCGAGCTCCTCGGTGAAAAAGCAGTGCGTACAACGCATGTCGCAGACCGAGGTCACCAGTATGTTCAGCAAAACCGGCGAAAACGGCTGACCTATGGCCAGCTTTGCGTAACGCTTCAAAAGTTCTTTTGTCGTAAAGTCCATTTAATTCCTCAAACAGGTTCGTCTTCCCAAAGTCGAAGAAGAGCCTAAGAAAACCTATATAAAAAGATCGTCAACCCGAATTGACCAGGCCGGCACCGCGGGTTCGGCTTCTGCGATGTCCCCACGCCGATAAATGGTTGGCTTGTTCGGCTCACTGGCACGGTAAACCCTAACCACATCGACGCTCAGCAAATCTACATCCCAAACCACCATGGTCCCGGCCACAAAATAATCTGCTCGCTTGCGAGCCATGTTAACTTCAGCTCTGGGCCCATAATCGCCCTCGCTTCTGACTTCAACGGCAAAAACAGGAGCGCCGTCAAAAAACTTCATTCCCGGCCATTCGCCAGTGTGATAAGCCACATCCGGACTGAATGACCCACGGTTTGGCAGATCAACTTTGAAAGCCGCATTGTCATTGATGGCAAAACCTACCTTCGTCTTACGACAGTGTTCCCGCAGACTAACGAAGATTTCGCTGGCCGCGTAGTTAGGTTCTGCTCCAGTAGGAGACATATGAACTATTTCTCCATCGACAATCTCGGCCTTGCCTGGCACTTGATAGAGGTCCTCTATGGTGGCTTTTACCTTGGTGCTCATTTTTACTCCGCTGGAATCTTATCACACGGAAACGATGTGCCGCAGGTCGGCGCAAAAAGTGTCGGCAAGCTAGGAAACCCCAGCGCGTTCGCTGCGACCCGGAATACCCAGCGCGCGCATCCGACGGTACAAGTGGCTGCGGTCAACACCCATCAGTTCGGCCGCCCGCGAGACGTTTCCCTCAGCTTCGTCGAGTTTTCTTTGGATAAACTCGCGGTGGTAAGCATCGGTCGCTTCCTTAAAGGATGGGAATCTGAACGACGCCGCTGGAGCCTCGTCCTTCCCGTGCGGCGGCAAATCGCCTGCCGTCACTTTAATGCCTGGATTCATGATCACAACCCGCTCGATCGTGTTCCTCAACTCTCGAACGTTGCCCGGCCAGGAATAGTTCTGCAGCTCTTCGATTGCTTCAGCGGCGAATTCTTTGGGTAGCTTTCCGTAAGCTCGGGAAAAGTGCTGATTGAAGTGGGCGACGAGCAAAGGTACATCTTCGAGACGATCTCGCAGCGGCGGCAACTCGAATGGAATAACATTAAGCCGGTAAAAGAGATCAGCTCTAAACTTTCCCTGCTCCATCTCTACGTCCAGTCGTTTGTTGGTGGCCGCGATCACCCGGACGTCAACCTTCACTGAATTGACGCTACCCACCGGCTCAAACCTTTGTTCCTCAAGCACGCGCAAAACTTTTGCCTGCACGTTAGAGCTCATATCGCCAATCTCATCCAGGAAAAGCGTGGCCCCATCCGCCAGCTCAAACTTGCCTTTCTTGGCGGCGGTTGCGCCTGTAAAAGACCCCTTAACGTGTCCAAATAGTTCTGATTCGATCAGCTCTTCCGGTATGGCCGCCGAATTAACTTCAACGAAGGGTGCGCCCGCTCGCCGGGATTTGGAATGGATTGCGTGGGCAACAAATTCCTTGCCCGTACCCGACTCGCCAAAAATGAGAACGCGTCCGTCTGTTGGGGCAACGACGGAGATTTGTTTCCGAAGCGCACGCATTGCTACGGATTCACCAACCATCGTGTACTCCTTCGCAAGCTCTGCCGACATTTCAGCGTTGATTAACTCGAGTCGCTGTTGTCTCAGAGCGTTGCGAACTGTCAGCAGTGTTTTCTCGATTGAAAGAGGTTTCTCGATGAAATCGAAAGCGCCGAGTTTGGTCGCGCGCACTGCGGTTTCAACGTTGCCGTGACCGGATATGATCACAACGGCAGCTTCCGACCCCGCATCGCGCAGTCGCCGCAGCGTCTCAAGACCATCTATGCCGGGCAGCCACACATCCAACAGGATGCAGCCGTAGGCGCGTCGCTCAACCGCCTCAAGACATTCCTCACCTGTCGCGACGGCCTCGGCGCTGAAACCTTCGTCCTCCATCACCCCGCGCAACGTGTCGCGGATGCCGGGTTCGTCATCAACTATGAGTATGGAATCCATAATCAGTCGCCAGACGGCAGGAGCAGGAGGCAGGAGCACGTTTGCAAGAAAATCGTTGGTCGAGTTACAGCCATACGCTTTATCAAGATCGCTTACTTGCCAACTGCTCCTGCCGCCTGCTCCTGCCGTCTGCTCCTGCCGTCTGCTCCTGCCGCCTGCCCCTGCCTCCTGCTCCTGCCTCCTGCCTCCTGCCGACTAAGCATTGACAGCCGGCAGTTCAATAACGAATCTCGCGCCGCGAGGATGATTGCCCTCGGCCCGGATACATCCGCCGTGCTCCAGAATTATCCGCTGAACAATTGCCAGGCCCAGACCCGTGCCGCTGCCGCCGGTAGAAAAATACGGCTGAAACAGTCGTTTGAAATCAGCGGGTCGAATTCCACGTCCGTTATCAGAAACTTCCGCGATCAGCAGACCTCGGCCCGGATCAAAACTAGTTGAGACATGGATCGTTCGCTCGCCCTCGAGGTTTGCGAGCGCGTTACTCGCATTGTCGATCAGGTTTACAAATACACGGCGCAACTGTTCCGTATCCAACATGGCCCCGGCCAGATTTGGATCCAGCTCAGTCTCAATCTGCACGCCATCGAGCCGGCCATCGTAGAGAGCAACAGCGTGGCGAATCACTTCGTTCAAATCTGCGACTTCCGGCCGCGCCAAAGGTAAACGCGCAAACCGCGAAAACTCGTCAACCATAGCTTTGAGCCCGGCAACCTCGCGGGCGATGGTTTCCGTGCACTCATCAATGACCGCGGTCACATGGATTTCCTCGCTGGTTCTCTCGTGCGTCCGGTTATGTCCATTGGATCCGGATTCCTGACTGGAAACTGCCCGCCGGTAGCTCTTAGCGATTCGTTCAGCTGAAAGTTGAATAGGCGTCAACGGGTTCTTGATTTCGTGGGCCATGCGCCTGGCAACTTCGCTCCAGGCCGCGGCTCTTTGGGCCGACAGCAATTCCGATAGATCTTCCAGGACAAGTACCACGCCGCGCTTCTGAGCGGAGGACGATCGCAGGGCGGTAGCCGTCAAAGCCACGGGAAGGCCCGTACCATCAGCGGCGCCGTCATTAATTCCGGCATTGATACCCGCATTCATTCCTGCCAGTTGGGCCTGCTCTGCCGACTGTCCAGTACGTCGCGCGCGACGGAGGAGGCGATTCATGACCATCCAATCTTCGGCCCCGATCAGGCTTTCGAGTTTTTGTTCTCCAGTCGGAGTGGTCTTCAACCTCAACATCCGTGAGGCTGCGGCATTAATGGTCGTGACGCAATCGTTCTCATCAAGGGACACAACTCCGGTCGAAAGAGACTCGAGTACGGTTTCAATGTAATCTCGCCGTTCCTCCAGCGTCAGATTTTTTTCCCGAAGCGCAGCCGACCCGGCTTCGATGCTGCTGCGATTATCTTCCAGTTGGGTAGTCATTTGGTTGAATGAGTCCGCCAACAGCGCAAGCTCATCTTCCGCAATCGTAGTGACGCGATGAGACAAGTTTCCGCGAGCAATTTCTTTCGAAGCTTCGGCAAGTGCCTTGATTGGCGTAGCGATTCCTCGCGCCAGATATATTGCCACCCAACTCGAAACGAACAGCAGCATCAGTGTCATCAGTCCGAGAGTTGATAATCCGAGTAAACGGACCCTGCGCTGCCTCTCCACAAGCTTCCGATACTCACCTTCGGGGCCTCCAATCGTGTCGGTCAAGTCGCTGCTTGCCCGACGCAATGGCACCACTACTAACTGCTGAGCTGGCTTCTCGGCGCCTGAAGTTTGAACGTCTGGCGGAACCACAGACAGGGGCACCACCACCACTTCGAAATCATTGCCGTCTGCGAGACTCTCATCGGGTCCCTGAAGCAAGCGAGCCTTCTCAAGAAGAACCTTTACTTCTGAAACCTCCGAAGATGTCATCGGGCCCAGGCTTTGAACCACAATTCGCCCGCTTGAGTCGACGATCTGAGCGGCGGACACTTTTCCGCTGGCGACAACTCGATCCAGAGTCTGCTGTCTTTCCGTGTCTGACAGAGGATGTAGAACTGCGGCAAGCAAGGCCGCAGTTTCGTGCAAGTTGCGGGTCTGGGCCTCAACAGCCTCGCGGTGGACTTCATTAACAACCCCCTCTGGCAAGCGACCAAACCACTTTTCCAGCGATCGATTCAGAAACAGATAAGAAAACGTGGCCATCGCGATAATTGGCAGGAAACTGATGGCGATGAAATAGACCAGCAGCCTGGTCTTTATCTTCGATCCGAGTTGGCGTTCGCGTCTCTCACGACGCAGCTTCAGCAGATTCCGTACGAAAATAAAGGAGAAAATTACGAAGGCGACGAAGTTAAGCGTAGACAGTGCGTAGAGAAGCAGCGTGTCTGATGCTGAATCGGTTGGAACGATGGTCCAGAGCCATAACTGCTGAGCGACGATTACTGATAGAAGCAGGAAAACAACCAGCCCCAGAATCCAAATGGCTGTCCGGCGACGCCGAGTCAATTTAGACGGGGTATTGCCAGGGGGGTTTTGGTGCTGATTTCTCATGAAGAAGTGAGCGAAAGTTTACCAGAAGTCTAATAGGAGCTATAGGACGTATCGCACCCATAGGTCATCGCTCTATTGATATTTCGGTCCGCTGGTCTAGAATGCCCGCGCTCGTAATGTCTTTGCTGCGACTCTCCAGCTTCTAACCTAATGGACATTCAACAAGTCTTTACCAATCCCACGGGTCGACTGCGCAGCGGTTGGCGAATGCTCATTTTCGCGCTCCTCTTTGTGACTATGATGTTTCTCATCGCCATGGCAGCGAGGATCGGGTATGCAGTAGCGCTCCAGGTGGTGCCAAGTCCGCGTCTTGGCAGCTACCTTGAGGACCTACTTTTTCGGCTGACTTTTCTGGCGGCGGCCCTGGTGGCAGCATTTATTTGTACGCGCTGGCTCGAAGGTTTGCCATGGCGCGCAATCGGCCTGTCGCTCCATGAGGGCTGGTTGCGCGATCTTATTCTCGGTTCAGCTATCGGGATTGCTTCATTAGCTCTGGCAAGTGTTATCGCAACGGCTGGCGGTGGGCTGAGCTTCAAAACATTCGCGCCGGGCGAATTTCTCCAGGTAGGGAGGGCGCTGTTTCTCTCGGCCGGGCTATTCATCGTTGCGGCACTTGCTGAAGAAGCATTCGCCAGAGGCTATCTCTTGCAAACGATGTCTCGTGCTGGTATGGCTGGACTTGGGGTTCTAATCACTTCTTTCGCTTTCGCCGGGCTACACTTCCTGAATCCGAATTTCAGTATGGGTCTTCCCCTGCTAAATCTTGTCATTGCGGGAGTGTGGTTCGGCGTCGCCTATCTCCGTACGCGCAGCTTGTGGTTTCCTCTGGGAATCCACTGGGCCTGGAACTGGGCGCTGGGATCACTTTTCGGCCTGCCAGTCAGTGGAAAAACGCTCGTCCAGCATCCGTTACTGCACGGCACTGACTTAGGCCCCGCCTGGTTAACGGGGGGAGCTTTCGGCATCGAGGGCGGAATCGCATGCACCATAACGCTTATTGTCTCGACGATCTTTATTTGGAGGACAAAGCTGGTGTCGGTAACTGAAGAGATGAAAAGATTGACTTCACAGGAGAACCCTCTTCCACGGCCAGTGCAAGATAGACTGTAGATTTATTAGAGCATTTGTTTAGGTAGCGCACTTGTGCGACCACCTCCCAAGGGAGGCGGACTAGTCCGCTTTGTAAACAGATCGAAGCGTCCCTGTGTTAACACTCTCCCCTCCGTTCCCGTCTTAACCGGTGTCAGACAGAATCCAGGTAAATCGCAGGAAACTCCGGATGAGACAGCTCAATGTATGAACTCGAAGCAACAGCGGACATGCTGCTCATGACCGGTCAGGGAAGACCTTCCACCGATCAGCAAAGCGTCGGGGTCACTTCTGAAACTCCTGAAGCATTGCTTGTCAAAGCAGTACTTGACGGTGACCGAGACAAGTATGGGCGCCTTTACCATCTTTATGCGCCGCTGGTACACGGAATTCTGCTGGCGCGAATGCCGCGGGGCGAAGTTGAGGATATGGTTCAGGAGATTTTCCTCCACGCGCTCAAGAAGCTGCATACCTTGCGCGATACCGGATCTTTTGGGCCGTGGATAGCAATGATCGCTCGCAATCGAGCAATGGATTTTCACCGAAGATCGCGCGAGACAGTTGAAGTCACTGACGACCTGCGGAGCAGTGATTCGAGTGGACCAAAGGCGGCGGAGATTCTCGAGATTATTCGCTCACTTCCCGACGCCTACCGCGAGACCCTGGTGCTGCGGCTGGTCGAAGGAATGACCGGGCCTGAAATCGCGATGCGCACGGGCCTGACATCGGCCTCAGTCCGGGTCAATCTACATCGTGGAATGAAACTCTTGCGTGGAAAGCTCGGCTTTGGAGAGGGCTTATGAAGAATATGAACGACGATTACTTGTGGGACCGAACCGGGGAACCGGATCCTGAGATTCAGCAACTGGAGCAGGTGCTTGGCAGGTTACGCTATCAACCGCAGCCCTTGAATATACCGGCCGGGCTGGCGCCGGATCGCAAGCGCTCTTCCCTTCCCCGTCTATTAGCCATAGCCGCGACCATAGCAATTATGCTGCTCGGAGTTGGACTCTGGTTCGGATTGCAAAGGACGCAGACCGGCGAAGTCGCTAAAGGTGAAAGGAAACCTGTAACCACCGGTGGCGATAGTCAAGTATTCGCCCCAAAGCCAGAGAGCAATCCAACGCCTGTCTCGCCGCCCACCGGCCGAAGTGAGAAACGGATTCATTATCGTGTTAACTCCGGCGCGCTTTCTCGTGAGCCGGCCAAAAGCCGACGGCCGACGCTGAACACTCCCGGACTTACAGCAGCGGAACGCAAAGAGGCGGAGGCGGCAAAAGAACAGTTGATGCTTGCCCTGCGCGTTGCCAGCTCGAAATTGAATTTCGCGCAGAAGAAGGCGCAAGAGATAAATTCCCAAAACCTGGTTCACAACCAACACAAGATAGGATGATTGGAGATCTTATGAAATCACTTTTCCAGAAGTCACTGAAAACCATTGCGCTTGCGAGTCTCATCGTGCTCGGTGCTGCTTCAACCGCCCTGGCACAAAATCCCAGGATTCAGACTAACCAGCTTGACGCCCTGACGGCGAAAGCAAGTCAGACGGTTGACGTCAACATCGACGAGCGTCTGATAGGGCTCGCGACGAGATTCCTTGGCAAGGAACCCGATGAAAAAAAGGTCAAGGAGATTGTTAGCGGTCTCAAGGGGATCTACGTGAAGAGCTTCGAGTTTGAGAAGGAAGGCGAATATTCCGCGGCCGACCTTGAGTCGATTCGGTCGCAACTGCGCAACAGCGCCTGGAACAGAATCGTCAACGTAAACAGCAAAAAGGATGGCAGCGTTGAAGTCTATCTGATGTCAAACGCCAGTCAGATCAGCGGACTCGCGGTGCTTGCCTCGGATGCCAAGGAAATTACTGTGGTCAATATCATTGGCAACGTGGATCTCGAAAAATTGTCGCAGCTCGAGGGACAGTTTGGAATTCCCGAGTTGGGAATCGAGTCGAAGCCAAAGCGCAAGAATTGAGTTCAAGAACAGACCGAATGGACGAGAACCGAACGCCGCAATTCATTGACGTGGATCCGGCGGTGGCCGATGCGAGGGCGGTTATTGATCGTCAGTTGTTGCTTCCGCGGTTATGGCCTGACCCATACCATCCGGGTCCTTTAGCAAAGTCGCCAACGTTTGCGGGGCTCAACGAGTTTCACGGCAGCGTTGAAGTCGTCACCTTTGGCGTGAGCGATGTTGCTAAGGCTGAGACAAAGTGGCGGCACCCACGGACGCGCTCTCATAACCCAGGCGGCGAAGCGGTGAAGGTCAGCCGGGTCAAAGACTTCGCCACCGGCCTCAGCAGGATCATCGGCAACTTAACAGCGCGCTACAGCCTCGGGTTCGCCCTCGCTGAAGGAGAGAAAGACGACGGACGCCTGCACAATCTGGAAGTTCGTGTGAAAGCGCCTGACGCGAAAGGCAAGCTACGCAAACTGGAAGTAAGCTCGCGAAAGGGTTACTACATGTCGGAGACTCCGGAGAAAGAAAAGACCGCTGCAGTTGCGCAGTGAGCCATGGCAGAACCACGGGGGTTGCGGATCATTGCCACTTAAACTCAAGAGGCCGCTTTAGCTCATTCATTCGCAGAAACGATCCACGAACTTACACGAAATTACACGAACAAGATTTGTAAGTTCGTGTGAGTTCGTGTGAGTTCGTGGATCGTTTGGAAATTCATAGCCAAACGTGAGTTTGGGTTTCTTGAGTTAGCGCGTTCTGACAGTCGAGGCCCTGTGCAGATCCTGGATAGATGAAGCAAGCGCGCGGAGGCAGATTATCCCTGCTGCCTTAACGTGTCAATTATTCTTGTCAGAACCGCCTGCGCGAGCGGGTGGCTAATCTCACTCAACTCTCGAAGCCACCACTCACCCACCCGCTGACGCAGGTGGTTCTGACATCGAGGCTACCGCTATCGCTGTTCAATTGGGACGTAAGCTAGATCGCGCTGGCCGATGTATTCCGCGCGAGGCCGGATGAGTTTGTTGTCGGCGTACTGTTCGAGGATATGGCCGGTCCAGCCGGATATGCGGCTAATAGCAAAGATTGGCGTGTAGAGGTCGAGCGGAATTCCCATCATGTAGTAGGTGGAGGCGGAGAAGAAATCGACGTTAGGATAAAGACCCTTCTCGCGCATGATTATTTCTTCAACCTTGCGCGACATGTCATACCACTTGGAATCTCCGGCCGCTTCCCCTGCCTGTTTCGAGAACTCTCGCAAATGCGTTGCACGCGGGTCTTCAGTCTTGTAAACCGCGTGGCCAAAGCCCATTATTTTTCGCTTCTCCGCTAACGCCTTCTTGACGTAGGGCTCCACGTTTTCGACTTCACCGATTTCCAGCAGCGTCTTCATCACATTTGTGTTTGCGCCACCGTGAAGTGGACCGGACAACGCACCAATGGCCGCGGTCACCGCGGCGTACATGTCTGCCAGAGTTCCAGCCACGACCCGGGCAGTAAACGTTGACGCATTCAGTTCGTGATCGGCGTGAAGAACCAGACAAACATCGAATATGCGCGCATCGCGTTCCGAAGGCTTCTCGCCTCGGAGCATGTAAAGAAAGTTGGCGGCGATATTCAAAGAACCCGCTGGCGGTACAGGATCGATTCCGCGGCGAATGCGATCCGAGGCCGCGACGATTGTTGGAAACTGTGCGGTAAGCCTGATGGCAGTCTTAACGCTTGTCTCTCGAGAAACGTCGCGCGCGTTTGGATCGTAAAACTCGAGGGCCGATATCGCCGTCCTGAGAACATCAATCGGATCGGCTTCGCGCGGAAACTGTTTCATTAAGGCAATGAGCTCCGCGGGTACCTCGTAAGAAGCCCTTAACGATTGCACCAGTTGGGAAAGTTCAGACGAAGTAGGAAGGCGCTTGTTCCAAAGAAGAAAGATAACTTCCTCGAAGGTAGAGTGCTTTGCCAGATCGTGGATGTTGTAGCCCTGGTAAATGAGTTCGCCTTTTTCCCCGTTTACATCGGAGATAGTTGAGCTTGCGGCGAAGACTCCTCTGAGTCCTGATGAGGAAGTAGCGGCCGGCGCATTTGCTTTGTTAGTCATGAATTTTAGTGTGGACCGAAGATAACAAACAGACCAGCGAGTGACAAGCGATCAGCTTTGGTTCGCAGCTTGGATTTGGGCACTAACTAGAATTAGCCATTCAATGGGCACGCGCCAAAACAATCACCCGATCACCACGGTGCGCTTCCAAGATCTTTGCAGCCGACTCCTGAGCTGCCGCTATCTCCAAAAACCCCGCGCTGCCCCAAATCGCAAAAACCTTATCCTTGCTTCCTGTCTCTTCGGCAAAGTAACTGCGAAAAGACTTCACAACCTTGCGGTTGAGCCGAAGCTTTGCACCGGCGGCGATCATTTCCAACGTGAGTTCAGCTTGAGTGATGTTTGTCACGCAGTTTCCGAAGCGATCGATGTGGATAATTCGCCCGATGATTTCGCCGCTCTGCGAAGTTCCAGCTTTTAGCGGCTTCAGTTTTACATGGTCTGTGATCTTCTCTCCCAGCTCGCTGGGTTTGATTCCAATTGAGAGTGCAGCTGCTACGGGTGCGAATATGTCTCGGCCGTTGAATGAAGGGCTCACCGGGTGACGAAAGTATTTGCTATTCGTGAGATGCACGATATCGGGCCGGGACGACTGCTCACAGATGTAACTGAAGATTCCATTGTCTGGTCCAACAAAGAACTGTTCACTTGCCTCTATCAATATCGGCCGGCGCGACGATCCGACCCCGGGATCGACAACCGCCACGTGAATGGCGCCGGCGGGAAACGCCGGGCAGGCAGCGAGTAAGGTAAATGCACCGGCTTCGATATCCTGAGGCGCGATGTCATGGGTTATGTCAATGATGCGGGCATTTGGATTTGAGGCAAGGATCACCCCTTTCACAGCCGCGACAAAGTAGTCCTCTGTGCCAAAGTCTGTGAGAAGCGTGATAAGCGGGACACGGGGACGCGCTGAGGCGGAGACACGGGGCGCAGGCGCTTTATCACCGTGTCGCCGCGTCGCCGTATCTCCCGGTCGGTTTTTCACTTGAAGAGTTTCACTGAATACGCGTCTCGGCTGCAGTTCGAATTCTTAATTGTTGACCACGTTCGAGGCGGAGGTCTTTTCCACTAGAGCGAAGTACGCTGGCAGTACCGACAGTGCCTCCGATAGCGGCGCCTATGGCCGCTCCTTTTCCCCCGCCAACAATCGCGCCGATGACTGCACCGATCCCGGTGCTGGCGCCGATCCTCGAGACGTTATCCTTGGTGGAGTCTTTGCCCCTGACTCCGCCTTCAGAATCGACCGTGCCTGATTCATCTCTATTTCCCCTATCCACTAACGCAACCACGTCGGCCCTGAAGCCGCTCGTGTGGCCATCCATGCGGATCGTCTCGAAGGAAAGTTGCAGTTCCGCGGCTCCCTTCACCTTGCCGGCGCGCTTGACGCGCGTCACGCGTCCCTCAATGATCGCTCCGGCAAATTCGCGCGGGTCTACTACACGCGCCTGAAAGCGATCGCCCGGCTGGCTGGCGTCGGTAGAAAGACTTGATTCCAACTCAATCAGGAGAATCGAATCGCGCGGAATGGTTAGAGGTCCTCCGACTGAGGTCCCTGATACACCAGAATTGTTTTGCGGGTCATTTCGCTGACTAGCGGGTGAGGTGTTGTTGTTATCCATCGTGGGCCCGATGTCGGTTGTTTTGTCACGCCGGCTTAGCCCTGTAGGGATGGAAGAGTTGAAAGGACGACGATCGTATCCGGCCGCATATCCACTCTCGAAGCCTTGCTGATAACCATCGCGATAGTCTTCAGCCGTTCCCCAGGCTTCGTTAAAAGAGCGATCGCCGCGCTGATACTCTTCCTTGCTTTTATAATCACGCGAAGCCCGATCGGAAACATCTCTGCTGCCGGCGCTATAGCCATCTGAATAGCCCGTGCGATAGCCACGCTCCAAAGCAGTTGACTGGCCCTGGGCTACCATTGAATAAGGTTTTGCTGCTACCGATATCGCGGACGGGTTCATCGCCACCGCAACCAAAACGACCAGGACAATCTTCAAATATTTCATTTGCTGTTCCTTCCAGGGTTTACGGCAGCTGAGCCGCCGTAGTGTCTCGGGAGAGCCAACCTCGTGACTTAGGATGCTATCACCGGAACGCGTGCACCAACAATATGCTTTGCGAGCGTTTCGCTTGACCGTCCCGGTTTGTGCGCCCTAGACTCAGAATACGTAAGAATTGGGGAGTGCCGCGGTTTAGCGAGCCATCATGCACAACGAAACTTGGCCCTCAGATGCTCGTTTCGGCTGAGTGGTTGGCGGGGGCTACGCCAAACCCGGGGCCAATAACATGAGCGATATCCACAGAGTCTATCTGGATCATAGTGCCACGACACCCGCTGACCCGCGAGTTGTAGAAGCTATGTTGCCATACCTAACGGAGAAGTTTGGCAATGCATCGAGCGTTCATTTCTTCGGTCAGGAGGCTCGCGCGGCTGTAGACCGCGCGCGGCGCGAAGTGGCGGCACTACTTCAGGCGCGGGCCAATGAAATTGTGTTTGTTTCAGGAGGAACTGAAGCTAACAACCTCGCCATTCGCGGAGTGATCACTGCGGGTTCTTCGGATAAAGGCCACATTATTACTTCGGCTATCGAGCATTCTTCTGTTCGTGGAATTTGCGAAGCACTGGAGCAGCGTGGGTGGGAAATCACAAGGCTGCCGGCTCACGAGGAAGGCATTGTGCGAGCGGAAGACGTCCGGGCTGCGTTACGCCTCGATACCGTGTTGATTTCCGTCATGCTGGCCAATAACGAGATTGGCACAATTCAGCCAATCGAAGAAATCGGCGCGTTCGTACGCGAGGAGCGTGCGGCTGGACGCCTGAACCTTTGGCTGCATACTGACGCCGTACAGGCCGCCGGCAGAATTTCGTTGAACGTGGAGACGCTGGGATGCGACCTGTTGTCGCTATCGGGCCATAAGTTCTATGCACCTAAGGGCTGTGGAGCGCTCTATGTGCGGCGCGGCGTTCGGCTGACCAGTCAAAACGTGGGCGGCCATCAGGAACGCGAGAGAAGGGCGGGCACCGAAGGCGTGCCCGGCATTGTCGCCCTGGGCGCGGCCGCTAAACTTGCGCGCGCAGAGATGGACCAACGGTCCGAACATGACCGGAGAATTCGCGATAGATTTGAAGCTGGTGTGTCTGCGGCAATTCCGGATATCGTCTTCAATGGCGACCGCATTCGGCGGTTGCCACATCTGTCGAATATTTCGTTCCGCTTCATTGAAGGTGAAGGGTTGTTGATTAGCCTTGACCTTCAATCTATCGCGGTCTCTACCGGCTCAGCCTGCTCTTCCGGCACGCTTGAACCGTCGCCGGTGATTCGGGCCCTGGGACGCAATGA
Organism: Pyrinomonadaceae bacterium; assembly: GCA_051004635.1. Classification (GTDB taxonomy): domain Bacteria; phylum Acidobacteriota; class Blastocatellia; order Pyrinomonadales; family Pyrinomonadaceae; genus PSRF01. The sequence continues at coordinate 5,726 of JBPCKD010000165.1, read as the reverse complement.
TGAACTCGCCCGCGGCTCAATACGATTCAGCTTCGGCAAGGATAATACGGACCAGGACGTCGACTACGTTCTTGAAGTCTTGCCGCGAGTAGTTGAGAAGCTGCGACAGCTTTCGCCGCTCAACAAACTTCGGAGTTCGGAGCTCCACGTCCTACCCTTATAAATTCCGATCTCAAATCTCAGATCTGAGATCTCTCAGTAATAAAAGCGTGCCTTACTCTTCCACTTTCAACGATCACATTGCCGACCCTCGCAACGCCGGCGAACTCTCGAACGCCAATGCGATTGGTGAAGAATCGAATCCCGCGTGCGGCGATCGAATGCGCTTGTCGCTGCGCGTAGACAACGAACGGATTGAAGCAGCGCGTTTCCTTGCCTACGGTTGTCCGCCGACGCTTGTCTGCGGTTCAGTTTTGACTGAGATGATTGTCGGAAAGACGATCGAGGAAGCAGCGCAGCTCACGCGAAAGGATTTGCTTGAAGCACTGGGTGGCCTGCCCTCAAGAAAACAACACGCCGCCGCGCTGGCGATTGAAACACTGAGAGCCGCATTACCAACGCTCTCCCACAGATGAGAGCACGTCACGGAATCGTGAGGCCTTTGCGCGCCGGTTGAGGAGTAGCCGAGGAACGCTGATGATATTGGGGTGCGCAGAACCCTTTTGGCTCTGTCCCTAGCACGTAGGTTCTGGTACGAATCACCGGACAAGACTCGACTGCGATCAATCCTGTCGTCGGATCTATGTCCAGGGTAATAGTCCCTTCCAAGCGTCCAGTTTCAGTGCTGCGAGTTTCATATCTCGGCTGCCTGACTTTCGGTGAGGCCCCAGGCGCCGGATCCGGCGGTGCTGGCGGTAAGCTTTCATCTCCTGTTAGCGGCTGTAACTCCTCCGTTTCAGGGGTAGCTTCAGCCTCAGGTTCCACAATCGATGTGTCCTGGGGCGATGTGCCATTAATGAACAGTTCGATTCGCTTATCCGGATCGTCAGGCGAAGCGGGACCACCGGTCTTCGGGTTTATTGCCACCTGTTCGATTCCGGCGGGCATCTCCCAGTCTCCTTGCCATTCGGGATGTTCGCCCAACGCCACGCTCATGAAGTCAGTCCATATTGGCAGCGCTGAATTTGCCCCGGTCAGTCCGAGTTGTGAGCCATCGTCAAATCCTACCCATACTACGCAAACGAGATTCGGCGTATAACCGGCAAACCAGCCGTCGCGAGAGGTGCCGGTCTTACCTGCTACGTTTCCTTTGAAACCTCGCGCCCTTACTTTGGCAGCCGTGCCTCGATTGACCACATCTTTCATAAACGAAGTCATCACGTAAGCAACGTCGGGCCGAATCACTTCACTCTTCTGAGGGGTCGGCGCCGCAATGGTCACTCCATTGCCGGTGGTGATCCGATTGATTGCTACAGGACTGGTTCGCGTACCAAGCGTGGCGAAAGCTGTGTATGCGGAAGCCACTTGCAGGGGCGTTGCTTCATTCGTGCCCAGGGCCATTGCGGGGTACGCTCTCGCCGGTTTCGGCAGTCCCGCTTTCGCGGCGAGATTCATCACGCGCCCAATCGTGACTTCCATGGCTACATCGACGGTCACCACATTTAAGCTATGGACCAGAGCATCTCGCAAAGTAACGGGAGCGTTGCTATAGGTGTCGCCAAAGTTTCCCGGCGAGTATTCCTGATTGTCGAAGGTGAACGTCTTAGGCTCGTCAACGTATGTGGTAGCGGGTGTAATGACACGTGGTACCGGGTCGTATGCGGTGTTGAGTGCAGTGGCATACACAAACGGCTTGAATACCGAACCGGGTTGGCGATAGGCGTTGGACGCTCGATTCAGTTGGCTCTTGGAATAGTCCCGCCCACCCACCATGGCCACGATCTCACCTGTTTTGGCGTTCATTGCAACCAGCGCTGCCTGAAGCGTGCCCGGGGCGAACCGCTTGGCTTGAATTTTATCGAGGGCGGTAAGCTGTTTCGTCAGGGCCGCGTAAGCTGCCCGCTGCAAATCGAGGTCAATGGTTGTATAGATTCGGAGATGTTCCTCAACGCCGGAACCAGCGATCATGTCGCCCAACTGACCCTGAACAAAATCAGAAAAATAGGGCGCATCGGAAACATCGATCCGGCCCTTGGTCGCTGTCACCTGCAACGGACTCTGCTTGGCCTTGTTTACTTCTTCTGCGGAAATCGCACCGGTTTCGGCCATGCTATCTAAAACCTGATTGCGGCGGGAGGTTGCAGTGTTTATGTCGTGAAACGGGTTGTAGCGATTAGGGCTACGAATTATTCCAGCCAGAAACGCCGCTTCAGGGAGGGTGAGATTAGTAATATCCTTGTTGAAGTAGGCATCCGCGGCCTCTCCAAAACCGTGGATGGAAAAGCCCGCTTGCTGGCCCAGGTAAGCCTGATTGCAGTAAAGCGCGAAGATTTGTTCCTTCGATAGCCTGGTTTCGAGAATCACCGACATATAGGCCTCGGCGGTCTTGCGTCGCCAGGCTTCAAATCCAGATCGCGCCCGTGCCTGCTCGGGTGACAGCAAGACATTCTTGACCAACTGCTGCGTAATACTCGATCCGCCTTGACGGGCAATGGGCGAGTTTGGATCAGTGTCGTATCGGCGCACCAACGCCCGCAATATGCCGCGCAGATTTACCCCGTAGTGCTCGAAAAAAGAGCGATCCTCAGTAACTGTAATTGCCTTCACCAGGTGAGACGGAACATCATTGAATCCAATCACCTTGCGTTTCGAGCGATCGCGTCCGGTCACTGAAGAGATTAGCTCCGGCTCCAGCCATGCCCTTTCGAGTGTAGTATTATGATCCAGTTCCGTAATCGAGCTTATCGCTTTCCCGTTTCGCGAAAAGTGAACTCGCACCCTTCGAAATTGTTGCTGGCCATCGACGATTGTATTGTTGCTCGGCTCGATGTCGACAATGCCTCCGCTCAAATAGTAGCGACCCCGGCCTTTGTCTGCTTGTTGTGACTTTTCGACGTAGCCGGCATGTTGGAGAAACTCGATGAGACGCTCCTGGGTAAGTGACTGGCCGACGCGAAGCTGTTTAGGGGCAGCATAAATTCCGGCAGAACGCGTATAAACCTCGCCTTTCAAGAGGTTGTCAATGCGGCCTGAGAAAACCGTCCAGTAGTAGACCAGGGGAACAATTATCAGGACCGCAAGAACAGCGAATGCAATTAGTGCTGGCGGGCTCAAGAGCCGGCGAGAAAGCCGCCGCCAAAAACTTACGTCTGGCTCGGCGTAGGCAACGATGCGCTTATTTGGCCTTGAGTCTTTCCTGGGCCGCATTCCGGTTGGGAGCTTTCCTTCGGGTGGGTATCTTACGGGCATAAAAGATAGACGATAGACTTTAGGGGTCCGACGTCGCAGTTTTGGTCGGTCGTCCATCCTCGCGAGTCAAATGCTAACCTCTTTGAAAGGAACGTGTCCACTTAATTGACAGCTTGTTTTGGTTTGGTTAACGTCCAATCCTGGGCATTAATCCTGGTTCGCTCTCTTAGATGCGATGTCTGAAATATGAGTCTATTCCTAACCGGCAAGCGTTCCCTGCCCGGTAATAATCGTCGAATCCTATTCGCCATTCTTGCCGTGACGATTGCGATTGGACTGGGTACAGTAGGCTTTTATCTAATAGAAGGATGGTCGATACTTGATAGCCTTTACGTGGCGGCGCAAACAGTCACCACGGTCGGTTATGGCGACCTGACTCCCGCCACCCGGAATGGCCGTATTTTTTCTACGGCTTTCATGCTTGTGGCCGTCGGCGTGGTGCTCTACGCGCTGTCATCGACAGTACAGGCAATAGTGCAATCTGAGCTGGTCGCGACATTTGGGCAACGGCGCCAGTCACGAAAAATGAGCAAACTGCGAAACCACTTCATCATTTGCGGCGCGGGACGCGTCGGCTCCCATCTGATCCGGGGACTGCTGGGCGGCGCAGAAACTTTCATCGTTATCGAAAAAGATCAGCAGAAAGTTGCTGAGCTGCTCGACCTAGGCGTGATCGTGCTGGTTCGGGACGCGACGCTTGAGGAAAGTTTGCGGGAAGCCGGCGTCGAACATGCCCGGGGACTTGCCGCGTGCCTGGCTGACGATGCTGATAATGTCTATGTGGTGCTTACCGCTCGCGACTTGAATCCGCAATTACATATCGTCGCGCGCGCAGCCGAAGAACAGGCTGAATCCAAACTAATTCGAGCTGGCGCTAACCGGGTGGTTGCTCCAGCGATTATCGGCGGTCACCGCATGGCGATGGCGTTAACGAAGCCGGCCGTTCACGACTTCCTCGGTTCAATCACCGCCAACAAGCTTGAATTGGCATTCGAGCAACTTGAAGTCGGCCCTTCATCCGACCTGGTTGGCCGGAGACTAAGCGAGACGAACATCCGTTCGGAGCTGGACATCGTTGTGGTCAGCATTCGACGTAGCCAGGGCCAGATACTTTTCAATCCGGGCGGCGAAGCAATCATCGAAAGCGGCGACGTTCTTATCGCCATAGGTCACGCAGAGTCGCTCATGAAATTGACGGCCATGGCGAAAGGCAAAGTCCAAAGCGCAATGTCGAAAGTCGTTGACGAATAGGACCTATTGGACCTATTGGAGCTATTCTGGTTTTAGATTCATGAGGATTCTTGTTACCGGCGGCAGCGGTTATCTCGGAACCCATGTATGCCGTTTTTTCAATGCCGATGATTTTTCCCGGCGTTCCGGTCATGACATTCTGGATAGCTCAGACGTTCAACTGGTAGCTGATTACGATGCGGTCATCCACCTTGCAGGCTATCTCGATAAGGACCCTGACGCCGCCGAACTTTCCTTTCGCTTAAACGTGGAAGGCACTGCCAACGTAATCAAAAACATTCGACCCGGAGCCGCTTTCATTTATGCGTCCACCAAAGATATCTATGGCGCGCATGCGACGTCGTATGCGGAGGCAGTTCCGGAGACTTGTCCAACCGAGTACTGTGGACAGACTGCTCTGGAATGGTCGAAGTTCCTGGGCGAGCGCTACGTCGAATTCTACGCTCGGCAGCGAAACGTTCGCGCGTGCATCTTCAGAATGTCGACTGTTTATGCACGGCCTTCGGATGGCAATGAATCCGGCTTTGTGACCCACTATGTTGAATCCGTAAAGCGCGGCTGGCCCATTCGGCTTCCTTTGGGTGGTCACCCTGTTCGCGACATACTCCATGTGGACGACTTCTCCAGGGCGTGCCAGGCTTTCATAGAATCGACGCAGGCGTTTGGCCTGTATAATCTAGGTGGCGGAACTGAAAACTCGGCAACGCTGTCGGAGATAGTTGGCACTATCGCCGGATTGATTGAGCTGGAACCTGCCATCGTGAATGACGACACCTTGCCGCATCCCGTGCCTGTTAATTATGTCTCCGATTTGACTCATATCCGCGAGGAGTTGGACTGGAGACCACAGATCGGAATCGAAGAAGGACTGCGCAGTTTGTTGTAAGTAGGACAGGCATTCCTTCCTGTCCGTGGGTGGCCAGCTCTAACCTTGCGCTCAGTAATCAGAACCGGGAGCGGACCGGGGTCCCCGCGCGGGCAGCCCGTGTGGGGTGGTGGTAGCGACTGGGTCAACCTCACGACCGAGGCTATGATGATTGAGACCCGGTCGCTACGGCTCCCGGTCCTGATAAGTCAGCGGAAGGTGGCGTATGGAAAACCTTCTCCCAGCACATTGTAGGAATGTC
>JBPCKD010000164.1:0-8597 GCA_051004635.1 Pyrinomonadaceae bacterium | reverse complement strand
GATCAACGTTGGCGGGCGTGTCGAAGTTGGTGTGGATGTAACGGTCGGGCCAGTCGTTCAGGTAAATAGCCGGGATGCCGAACGAGCTATCGCTGTAGACTTGATGATCACTGCCCATCGAGAACTCCGCCATCTCAGCTTGTAAGGCTTCTTTGCCACCTTCGGGCGCAAACATTGGATAGGCGACGCTCGCGCCTTTAGCAAACTGCGACGACTGCTGATTGACGAACTCACCGAAGTGTTCGGCCACATCGTTGACGAACGATGGCAGACTCGCCGGGCCGCGGGTTACATGAAAGATAGCCTTCGTCTCTGGGCCGCCTCCGACCATATCCATGTGAATGACGGCCTTGATACGTGACGCAAGCTCTGGGCGCGCGTTCAGCAGTGCTATGGTTCCTTCGATCTCTGGAGGCCAAATGAAGCGGATGGTGCGTGCAGGTCGAGCGATCTTACCCTCGCGGATCAGCTTGCTGAATGTCCGCGCCACTTCGAGGATGGCGACGCTTCCGCTCGCGTTATCGTTCGCGCCGGGCCGTTGGTGGTCCAGGTGGCAACTGAAAACGATCTCTTCTCCGCGCAGGCGTGGGTCGGCGCCGGGGATGGTAGCCATGACGACATCATAAAAGCCTGGATGCTTTCCGGCTCGCACGGTCGCATGAAGTCGAATCTTCTCTCCGCCCCCCAGCCTTTGCTGAAAGGCGCGTGCCTGCTTGAGAGAGATCATGAAAGCAAACGTAGGTTTTCGCGCGAACGTGTCGAGGTGTCCCCAACGCACAAGGTTTTCATTTTCGCCCCACCAGGCAGTGCGTTGGTTCTGTGCGTAGCTGACAATGCCTGCGGCTCCGAAGCGTTCAACGGCTAGAACTGCCACCGAACCAGGCTGCGCCGCTGCCAGCACGATCTTTCCCCGCACGTCTTTCCCTGCGTAGTCGAGTTCTGACGTCCCACTTCCAACATCCACGAGTTCCGCCGTCGCCTCGCCGCTTTCGCTATCCTGGGCCAAAGTCACCGGCATTGCGTCCCAACTAGCCAAACGAGTATGAGCTCGCCAGCCCGCGGCCGTTTCGCGCAGCTCCCACAACTCTGCGAATTCGGCGTCCCAGGCCGGACGAGATTTTTGGGTACCGTAGAAAATCTTGCCATCGGTGGGAAACTGTTCGATACGGGCGTCCGAAAGTCCGTAGGTCCGGAGCTGTGCGACGATGTGCTCTGCAGCCGCGCGGAATCCGCGTGAGCCGCGCATGCGATGGTAACGAGCGATATACTCGAGATTGCTCTTGGCCGTTTCGCCTGAAACTTCCTGAGACAGAGCCGCGAGTACAGGTTCAGTCAGCAGCGTAGTTTGGTTGGCGTTGGCAATGTTTGCATTGAGCAGCAAACAGATGAAGACCGCTATCGTTTTGTTCACGATAAACTCCTGAATCATTTCCTGTGTGGCTCGTTGGTCTGCGGAGCGTTTAAATAAGGTGATCACCGTGAGTCAAGCGCGTTGGCTGCCGCCTCTTCTGCTTACTTCTTGTCGGCCCTACCATCCTGCGGCAAGCTGAACGTTACCTTACCGGTCTCGTCTAAGAACTCGAGCTTGGGCAAGCCAGCCACGTCAACCGAAAGCTTGATCCGAGGTTTGCCTTTCGCGTCGGAGAGCCGCACCACCGCCGCCTGCTCGCGATCTCTCCCAACCATGACGCGTTCCGCGGCGCCGCCCGCCATTTCTCGCAGCTTTTGCATGGCCGCAGTTTTTTCCGTCCCCTCTTTCATTTTCTCTATTTCGGCAAGCTTTTCAATCACCGGCCCCAGCGAAGTCTCCGGCCTATCCCAAACTCGCAGGCCGGCGTAATACTGCCCGTTGTTTTCCCCGTACTGGATGGCGACGGTCTGATCTTGTCGGAACCTATCGAAAGCCAGCAGTGCGCTCGCATTTCCCTGGCCGTCTTTTTGATTGCCATCAAAACTCAAACCACCGCACTCATCACCCTTCTCATTAAAGAAAAGCATTCCCGGCGGCCTCTTCCTCGACAGCATCTTCCCATCAACGATGCCGGGGTGCTGGCGTTCGCCGTTGGAAATGACCATCTTTAACTTGCCGTCTTTCTCGACGATGTTGATGCGCTCGACATCTATCTCTTCAAACTTGTTCTTCTGATTTGCCTGGCTAATAGACGAGAAAGCAATCACTCCTAGAAGCAGGGTGATGAGAATGGAATAAGCCTTCAAGAACCGCACGTCCCTTTGCAGTTTGTTCTCCATGAAGATGGCCTCCGTTGATGATGATTAAGATTCCGTGCTGAGCGCGACAGCCCCGCCATGCGCTCCAGACCTCGAAAGCTACTTTTGTTCTCTAAATACTTCAAAGGACTTTCGACATTGTAGAAACCTGATTCTCTGGCAAATTGATTAAGTAACTTAGCGTGTCCTATGCCATAGACCACCAGAATTCTGTCGTTCGGGGAACCAGTTGCCCGGATTTCGGCAATCACGGTCGTCCGGTTCAGGGGCCTATCCGCCCGAGCAGATCGCGCACCCCCTCAATCACCGCGTCCGGCCGCCGGGTGTGGATCGTCAAGTGCGACGCGTCCTCAAGCACCCGGTTCTCGCCGCCCGGCACCGATCGGGCGAACGCCGTGTTCGTCGCCAGCTTAGCCGCGTTCTGCCCGCGAACGACCTCCTCGGTCGAGAAGACCGTCTGGCTCGCGTCGATCCCCATCGCGGTGTACACGATCACCGGGACCGCCGGGATCGGGCCGCCGCGCCGCGTTTCGTTGTAGAGCTCGTCGACGTTGCTGGTTTCCAGCAGTCCGGTCCGAACCTGAGTCGGCTTCAGATGGCGCTCGATCAGCGGCTCCCGGACCTCCGGCGGCCACTCCGCGTACATCTCCTTCAGGATCGGCCGGTAACCTTCGATCTGCTCGGGCCCGAGCTCGGGCATCGGCTGTTTCTTCCACTCCTCCGCGGCCCGGCGAGCGACCTCGGGTTCGTTGGCCGGGTAGTCCTCGTGGGCAGGATCGAGGAGGAGGAGACCGGCGACATCGGCGGGGAAGAGCTGGGCGAACCGCCGGGCGTAGAGTCCGCCCAGGGAGTGCGCGACGAAGAGGTAGGGACCCGCGAGATCCGCTGTCCGCAGCAGACTCCGGAGCTCCTCCGCTATCTCGGCCGCGCTGCGGGGCAGCGGGATCTGGTCGCTCCAGCCGGTGCCGGCCCGGTCGTAGACCACGCTGGTCGTGAGCTCCGCCACCAGGGTGTGGATGTTGAGGTAGCCAAGACCAAACATGCCGCCCCCGGGGAGGAACACGACGACCGGCCGCCCCGTGCCGGAGCGGTGGAGATACAACCGCCGGCCGGCGACCTCGTATCGGCGCCCGATCGGCGGTAAGTCATGGGCTTCTTGGGTCGGTGGCAGCATGGCGATCCTTTCGTTTGCTTTGCCCGGCCGAGCCAGGTCGGACTCGAGCCGATTCCAAGTTGCATACCGTACGGCATCTACTGTATCCGAGAACCGTGACGGCGGATGACCAACAACGATCTTTGGGTACTGGCTAACTATAATAAGACGACGTAGTGCCCTCCTTAAGAGTTCTTAAAACTCTATGTGCCCGTCACGCAACGGACGGCAAAGCTCCTTAGATCCTTATCTTTGGTCATCAGATCATTTGTTCCTTATCGGAAATGGCGGGCGTTTCGGTTGTTGCGTTGGATTCTTTTTCAGCTCTTCCATCACCCACTGAATTGCTCGCTCGAGTTGCGGGTCGCGCCCGTTGATTACATCGGCCGGTGTTTGTTCGACTTCGATGTCCGGCGGCACGCCCACGTTCTCAACCACCCAGCCATCTTCGGTCCAGATCGCCAGATTGGGCGCTGTAACAACACCGCCATCCATCAATACCGGAAAGCCGAGGGTGCCGACTAATCCGCCCCACGTGCGTTTGCCGATAAGTTTGCCGATTTGAAACTTGCGCCACATCCACGGCAGAAAGTCGCCGCCCGAGCCCGCCGTCTCATCAATTAACATTACCTTCGGACCCTGGATCGATGCGGTGGGAGTTTTTAGATCAGCTCCGTAACGCATGGCCCAGTACGCGCCAAGGGGCCGGCGCAGAATGTCGATGGGATAGTCGGCAAGCTGCCCGCCGCCATTGAATCGTTCGTCAACGATGATCGCTTCCTTATACGATTGGGGATAGAAATAGCGCTTAAAGTAAGCGTGGCCCGCGGTGCTCGTGTTGGGAACGTAGACATAAGCGACGCGGCCTCCCGTCGCTTCGTCGACTTTGCGCAGATTGCTTTCAATCCAATCGCGATTGCGCAATGCGCCCTCGTTGGCAATCGGCACGACCTGCAAAGTGCGCGCGCCGGCGCCTTCAGGATTGGGACTCACGGTGATCTCGATGATCTTGCCCGAGGTATTCTCAAACAAGCTGTACAGGTTTGTAGGTGGCCGCAGATCCTGACCCCGTACCGCGATCAGATACTCACCGGCTTTCACGTCCACTCCCGGTTCAGTAAGCGGCGAGCGCAGCTCGGGGTTCCAATTCAATCCGCCGTAGACTTTCTTGAAGCGGTAACGGGCGTTTTCCACCGAGTAATCCGCGCCCAGCAGTCCACCCGGCACGCTCGTTGGTTGGTATCGCGAATCGCCGCCGCCCACTCGATGATGGCCGACGGCCAACTCGCTGCCCAGCCATTGCAACACCCGGTTTAGATCGCCGCGGGTCGTAACATGGGACAGGAACTGCGCGTATTTGCCTCGCATTGCATTCCAATCGACGCCGTGCATGTTGGGCGCATAGAAATAGTCGCGGTTGATGCGCCATGCTTCGTTGAAGATCTGGCTCCATTCGGCCCGCGGGTCGATACGCACTTCAATCTCGTCCACGTTTATCTTGCCAGTGCCCGGCAGTGGCTTCGGAGTGACCGCGACGACTGACCATGCCTCCCGGCTTCTCAAAAGAACCTTCTTCTTGTCGCCCGAGAGAAGATAGTCAGACACTCCCGGCATGAAGACTTCATCCTTCCGTTTGTTCAAATCGTATTGATGGAGCACGGCTCGCTCAGGCCCGTCCGGGATCGGATTGTCATCGCCTTCGATATAGTAGAACTGACCAGCCGTGCCCGCTTGCAGGTTGCGATAATTTCGAGGCGGCAGCGCAATCGACAGAACGCGGTTGTTGATTCCCTGGAAATCTATTGAAAAAGGTTCCGGCGTCTTCGGCGCGGGCGGCTCTTTGGGCTTTTCTTCTTTTTGAATGCCCTTCTCTTCGTCGCTTTCCTTGGCCAGCGGGTTTGGCAGGTTCTTCCGCAGCACTGCCAGGTAAAGCGACTTGGTTAGCCGCATGTCGGCATTAGACATTGCGAACCAATCTTTTACAGGACCGGCATCGGTCGAGCCAAAAAAGTAAAGATACTTGCCGCTTTCATCAAAAACCGGCTCCGTCACTTCGCTTAACCCGTCGGTGATCGGAAACGATTTGTCTTGCTCGATTGAATAGGCATAGACAGTCTGAATATACGCTTTGGTGTTGAGCGTATAGGCAAGCCACTTGGAATCAGGCGACCATACGTGGTGAATCGTCTTGGCGCGCGTTGGTCCATACAGATACTCTGATCCGATCTTTTTCGTCGCGCCGGTTTTGAAATCGAGCCAGTACAGACTCCATGAATTGTCCGTGAAAGAAATCTTCTGGCTGTCAGGCGACCAGACCGGATCTTCATAGAACCCGGCGCCGGCGACTTTGATCCTGCGCACGTCACCTTTTCCATCCTGACTGCGAATCTGTAGCTCGTATTCTCCCGGTTCATCTGAAAAGTAGGCAATAGATTTGCCATCTGGAGACCATGCAGGAGAGCGCTCGTGAACGCCAACTGTGTTCGTGAGGTTTCGTGCGTCACCTTTCTCGGCCGGAACGGTAACGATCTCGCCTCGGAATTCGAATGCGGCCCGCGCTCCCGTTGGGGAGAAGGAAGCACGGCGAACGTAGCGCGCGCCTTTTACGAACCGCGGCCGCGTCTCCACTAGATCAGCCGCCACGCCCACCGTCAACTTCTCGGAGCGACCCGACTTCAGCTCATAAGTGTGCAGATAACCGGCTTGCTCGTAAATGATAGAGTTATCGCTCGCCGAAGCTGACAGGACGGGAAAGTCTTTGTGATCGGTAAGCTGTTTGACGGCCTTCGATTTAAGATTGTAAGAAAAAAGATTAAACTCCCCATTTCGATCTGAGCGAAAGTAGATCGTGTCGCCAACCCACATCGGGCCGGCGTCGTTGGCGCGGTTTTCAGGCTGGGGAAGTTTTTCGCTCGAGTTATCACCGAGGTTAAAGAACCAGATCGTTGAGTGGGTCCCGCCGCGATAATGCTTCCACTCATTGAACGCCTCGTAGATCGGGTTGTAAGCCAGCCTCAATCCGTCCGGCGAATATGTCGCACTGGAAGCGTTGGGCAGCTTGAGTGGTGCTTCGACTCCGCCCTTCACGGCGACGGTAAAGAGCTGTGTGTAGCGGCCGGTGAACACAGCTCGCGGCGAGGTAAACAGCACGGCAGATCCATCAGGCGTAAATTTCTGAACGACATCCGGACCGGGATGCCAAGTCAGGCGCGTGGGCACACCGCCGCTGACCGGCACAACGTAAGCGTCAAGATTTCCGTCGTACTGAGCGGTGAAAGCGATGAGCGACCCGTCGGGCGAAAAAGCAGGATTCGACTGCACTCCCTCATCTGCGGTCAGCCGGCGCACATTTCTGCCGGCAAGGTCAGCGGTCCACAAATCGCCGGCGTAAATGAATGCGATGTGCGTCCTGCTGATCGCCGGCTGCGCCAGCAGCCGCGTGTCATTGATATCAGCGCTCTGACCGAGCGCACCATGCGCGGCCAACAAAAATGGTAAAGGAAGCCCGACGTAAAGAAACAAATTGCGAAGCTTGAATCTCAATTTATGCATTTCTCCTCCTAAAGGAAAAGTAATCGGTGAACGTAATTCTTGATGATTAATCGTCAGTAATCATATCTTAGAGTCCAACTAACGGCAGCCATTAGCACAGACGCGAACTGCTCTTGCGCATCGTTGAACGAGCTCGCCCCTTCCATGTTCGTTATCGCGTGATACTTTGCAGTAATCATCTCCGAGGTGGACCTCCTGCTTCGTTCCAAGCCTGACACCTTTACATGAGGGTGCTTTGCAGTCTGTCGAGCGCGCCTTGCAACACTCCATCTTCACGCGCAATGCACAGTCGCATATAGTTGTTCCAGTCATCGCTATCAGCAAACGCGCTCCCCGGCACGCCTGCGACTCCTGCTCGGTCGATTAACATCTCATTGAGCTGCATAGCATCTTCAAATCCCTCGGGAATCCGTGTCCATAGATAGAATGCGGAGCCTGAGTCGTAAATCTCGAATCCAGCTTGTTCAAGCGCCTGAGCGGCGAATCTCCTCTTGACAGCAAAACTCTCGCGTAAGTGGGTGTAGCAGAGCGGATCAATCATCAACACTTCGGACAGCGCACGCTGCAGCGGAGTCGGCGAGCATACGTAAAAAACGTTATTGGCCTTGTTGAGAGGAGACACGAGACGCGCGTCGCCGTAAACGTAGCCGAGTCGCCAGCCAGAGATATTCCATGATTTGGAGAAGGAGTTGACCGTGATCGTTCGCTCCCACATGCCTGGCAACGTCGCAATAGAAATGTGCGGCTGACCTCCAACGACGTAATGTTCATAGACCTCGTCCGCAATACAAAGGAGATCAAAGCGTCTCTAAGGTAGGTTTGAGCGATGGCTATCAGCGCTCCGGTGGCGCCGGGAGTGATTAGCAGCTGCAGCGGATCGCCTTCCGGATCGATCATGATTCCGTTAAATGCAGAAATCTTTTCCGCCACCGCGCGACGAAGCTCAATGAGACCTTCTGCCGGGCCGTAGTGGTTCCGGCTGGCCGCAATGACACGACTAGCTGCCTCAGCCAAAGCGGGATCAACAGCGAGTTCCGACTGGCCTTGCACAAGATTGCCGCTGGAAGGCACGAGTCGGGTAAGCGCTCGAATATCAGGTCGAGATTTCGTCCTCATTGGTTTCATCAGCAGGGCCGGTTCTAAACTGTTCTGCGATTCTTTGACCTCGGAGCTTTCATCCTCTCTCTAAAGCGTGGCTATGAGCCCCGCCACTAGAGCGCCGCGCCGCGCAACATCGGATATCAATATGTGCTCGTTTGCGGCGTGTGCACCGCCGCCGTCTATTCCTAGCCCGTCGAGGACCGGTACATCAAGCGCCGCGACAAAGTTGCCGTCCGATGCTCCGCCGACCGATTGCTCCCCGAGTTCAAAGCCAAGACAAGCAGCTATCTCCCGCGCGTGCTGGTAAAGTTTCACTACGCCATCGGTCCGCTCAAGAGGGCCGCGGTTGATGCCTCCGTTAACCGTGAGGTGTACGCGCTCGTCAAATGATCGCAAGCTGCTCATCAGTTCATCGACCCGCTGAGCTTCTTTCAGGCGACTGAATCTGACGTCGATTTCGATCTCCGCCTCCGCCGCGACCACGTTGCTTCGGGTGCCGCCTCGGACAACGCCAACATTGAAATTCGTGCCGCTCACGGGATCGCTCATCGAGTGAAACTGT
>JBPCKD010000163.1:0-43370 GCA_051004635.1 Pyrinomonadaceae bacterium | reverse complement strand
TTCCAGACCTGCGCGCGGTAGCCCGCGGATCTTAGAATAAATCGCATAAGCCCTTCCGCTACCCTCTGGCAAAACCCAAATATTTTCCGTGAATCCTCCGATTGTCTATGGTTATTACCAAAGTTGATTGTAGCACCGGCGCATCCTCCACCCCAGCGGGGCTGCCCCGCCGGGGACCCCGGTCCGCGCTCGGTTCTGTAACTGAAGCCATTACTGCGGCAGAGCCGCCGTCGACCCTTCCGATACCGTTGTCTTTATTAACTAGTCCCGACGTTGCTTCGGGTGATGGCAACGGTTATTCTGGCGACACTCATCGTAGCAATACGTTCCTGGAGTCTTTTCCGCTAGCCTGCATTTCAATCGAACTGGAGAACTCGTGAAGGCTGAAGTACTTCGAATTTGCCTGATCTGCTCGATTTGCTTAGCCGGTGCGGTGGGCTCGCTGCCGCAAACGCCGTCACGATCGCAGCAGCGTCTTCCCAGCAAAAGAACTCCCCGGCAAGAACCCACGCCCCCGGCTTCGCCAGAAGCATCGCCAGAACCATCTCTGCAGGGTGAGCCACAAGAAGTCGAGACTCTCAAGATCGATACAAACCTCGTCACGGTCCCCGTTATCGCTACCAGTATCGATGGCAATTATCTTCCGGATCTTCAGCAGAATGAGTTTAACGTCCTGGAGGATGGCGTGAAACAGCAGGTCTCGTTCTTCGCCACCGTGAATGCGCCCTTTCATGTGGTCCTGCTATTGGACACCAGCGCCAGCACGCGCGAAAAATTGGGTGTGATCCGGCGCGCGGCGATTGCTTTTGTGGAACAGTTAAAGTCTGGCGATCGCCTGAAGGTAATTTCTTTCGACGATCAAGTGCGCGATCTTAATGAGTTCACCAACGATAGAGCGACGCTGAGAAATGCGATTAACAAGACCGAGCCGGGAAGGGGAACAAAGCTCTACGACGCATTTGAGCTGGCCCTCTCTTCGATTAGAACAATTCAGGGTCGCAAGGCGATCGTTCTTTTTAGTGACGGAGTTGATTGGCGTAGTGATCAGGCATCCTTCGATAGCACGCTCAAGTGGTTGGACGAAGAAGGTGTAATTGTTTATCCGATACGTTATGAAACTCGCCAGGAAACAGAGCGCATCGCCCGCGAACAAGCGAACGAAATAACCCCTCAACTTCCTACGATCGGCGTTATTCAGCGGGCGCCTGCACCGGGAACTACCGCTCCGACATTTCCGAGCGACGAGCCCGATTCAGTGCCTACCTCCGGGCAGAGCAGCAGGACTGGGCCATTCGGTCTACCGTCGGCTTCTGAGATCTTGCGGAGAGAGCGCGAGAGGCGCGATTCGCGGGACGGGCGCGGGCAGTATCCCGACGACGACCCTCGACGAATGCCAACCGATCCCGGTGATATCCGGCGTAATCCCGACCCCTCGCGCCGCGGCAGTAATCGTCCCGACGACACCATAAGCACAATGCTCGATCAGCTTTATCGAACTGCTGATATGTATCTGAATGATCTGGCGAACAAGTCAGGCGGACGTCTGCTCAGGGCTGACACGCTCGTTTCGCTGCCCGATGCATTTGCACAGATTGCTGCGGAGTTAAGAACACAGTACGCAATTGGATACTATCCAACCAATAAAGCGCGGGATGGGCAATACCGAAAAATCAAAGTGACAAGCACACGAAAAGGCGCAGCCGTCCGCGCCCGCCCGGGATATCGGGCACCCAGCGGTGGGTGAGGTTACGCTTTCCACAGGCATTAGCTTGGCGTTAACTCCTTGGAGTACGCTGGCCGGGCGGCGCTTTGGTCCGATGCGAGCGGTCACGCCCTATTTATTTGAATACGTCTCAAAAAGCGGCGCCAGGCCGCCGCAGGCCAAAGCGCCGCCGGGCCGGCGCACTCCAAGGGGTTGACGCTTACCAACGATTCCCGCAATAAGCATCGCGAACTCATCGGACAACTCGCCTTGTTTGCACACTTCACTCGTGCTAGTTTTGCTTGCAACAAAAATAGTACAAACGGTCTAGTCTGTTCCTGACCCACCCGACCACCATGCCTGATCGAAACGACGCCTGGGAATTGTTGTGCGAGTACACTAAGGGCGAGAGTCTGCGCAAACATGCTTTGGCCGTAGAAGCTGCGATGCGCGCCTGCGCTAAGCGATACGGCGTAGCTGGTGAGGACGATGACGAGGATGAATGGGGACTAGTTGGACTTCTTCATGATTTCGATTACGAAAGGTTTCCGTCAGCCGAGCAGCACCCGTTTACCGGCGCTAACATACTTTGCGGGCGCGGCTATTCGGAGCGGTTCATTCGCGCAATAATGGGGCATGCAACTTACACTGGGGTGCCCCGCGATACCGCCATGGCCCGTGCGCTTTTCGCGACGGACGAGCTTTGCGGTTTTCTGGTGGCTTGCGCCCTGGTCCGTCCGACAAAGAGTCTCGATGATCTCGAAGTTACGTCCGTAAAGAAAAGGCTCAAGGACAAAGCATTCGCACGCTCGGTTAATAGGGACGACATTCGGCAGGGAATTGAGGAATTGGGGGTTGACCTGGAAGAGCACGTTCGTTTTGTAATAGAGGCCTTGCGTCCCATACAGCAACAGATCGGGCTTAATCGACTCCAAAGCAACAGCTGATTACCTGGCATGAGCTTAACTGCAAAGAACGCAAAGACGCCGCACTTAGCGGCCGGTGGTCTGTTTAGAAAGCGCACTTGTCCGTGAAAACGACTCAATCATGGCTTTTCTAAGTGCGGCGGCGGACAAGTCCGCCGTCTAAACGAAGATAAAAATCCGGAGGAAGATAAAAGGGAAGCCGAAAGTTTTCTAATCTAGGGGGTGTCCCGCAGCGTATCTGGCGGCGGCCCAATGTGGTTAATAGGCGCAGTAACGATCGACCCGACCAGGAAAAACGCGATAGTCAAAATCAAAGAGATGATCACAGTGAGCGTTGCCTGTAACTTGCGGCGTCGGGCGGTGTGGCGATAAACGAAGATGGTTGCGAGCAGTATGGCTCCCGCCGGAAGCAGAAATGTTGCCAGCACCAGCAGTCCCGGCGCCGCTATCGGGTTGAGCGACGAAAACACGTAAAGAATAATCGCTATGGCGCAACCTGCCCCGACTATGGCGGCGACTACCGAGGAAACAAATACCAGCTTCAGGCGCATTGGTTCGGGGTCCTTCAGCGTAGCTGTAGTTCTGGATAACTGGTCTTGATGGAAGCGGTATCGCGAAATGCGCGCTTAGGATACCACAGCAATAACGGGTGGACGGCGGTCTAATCGCCCGCTAGCTATAGCTGGGGCTACAGCCATTTCCGAAAAGAACACTGAAGTTCGCAATATGCTTACCAGAGGCGCCTTAATCTATCTTTCTCGACACGAGGGACTGAAAGAATTTGCCGCCCATTTTCGGCTTTTTAAGAAACTTACCACGCGCTTTGTTGCAGGTGAAACAATCGACGAGGCAGTGGCCGCGATTCGAGAGTTGAATGCGGAAGGTTGCACCGCTTCTTTCGATCATCTGCAGGAATCGGTTGACAGCCCGGCTGAAGCCGACGCCGAGGTCAAAGAGTATCTTGAGATTCTCGCGCGGATTGATGAGACGGGAATTAAGTCAAACGTTTCTATCAAGCTCACGCAGTTTGGATTGGAACTCGATCCCGAGCTGGCTTATAAGAATGCCCGGGTCGTTGTCGCGGACGCTGCCCGGCGGGGGAATTTCGTTCGCGTGGACATGGAAGCGTCAGGCGTTACTCAGGTAACGGTCGATATCTTTAAACGACTGCGTGCTGAATTTGGTCTGAACGACGTTGGAATCGTGTTGCAGTCGTATCTACGCCGCACATATGACGACGCGCAGGAGCTGGTGAGACTGCCGGCCCGAATCCGTATCTGCAAAGGGGCCTACAACGAACCGCCCGAGGTCGCGTTTCCCGACAAGAAGGATGTAGATGAAAACTACATTCGCGTAATGCAACTGCTGCTTTCGAGTGGCATTTATCACGGCATCGCCACGCACGATCCGAAGATGATTGACGCCGCCGTCGAATTTGCCAAACGTGAAGGAATCGGCAAAGAGGCTTTCGAGTTTCAGATGCTCTACGGCGTGCGCCGCGATCTTCAGCGCCAGCTAGCGAAGGATGGCTACAACATGAGAGTGTATGTACCCTACGGAAAACACTGGTATCCTTACTTTATGAGGCGGTTGGCGGAAAGACCCGCAAACATCTGGTTCGTGTTGAAGAACCTGTTCAAAGGCTAGCAGGCGATGGAAAATCTTTATTGGATCTTGTGGTTCATACTTGGCGCGGTCCTGATTGTGGCCGAAGTCTTCACGTCAGGTTTTGTCCTGCTATGGTTTGGTATCGG
The DNA here is from genome assembly GCA_051004635.1 of Pyrinomonadaceae bacterium. Taxonomy (GTDB): domain Bacteria; phylum Acidobacteriota; class Blastocatellia; order Pyrinomonadales; family Pyrinomonadaceae; genus PSRF01. The sequence continues at coordinate 38,988 of JBPCKD010000163.1, read as the reverse complement.
CGCCCTGGCCGCGGCGCTTGCCGGAATCGTGGGCATCAGCAATCTGGGCATACAGTTTCTTATCTTCGCGTTGGTTTCAGTCGGACTAACTGCTGCTTCGCGCACCATCTTCGACAACTATTTCTCCCGGGAAAAAACCGGCGACTCGCTGCGTACCGGCGTTGATTCGCTGCCAGGCAAGGTCGGAACAGTCGTTTCTTCCAGCCGCGGTGCGATGCAAGAGGGCGCCGTTAAAGTTTTCGGCTCTACCTGGACTGCTTATCCGGCTGAAGGTGAGTCGCCCCTTGAAGCTGGCGAGCGTGTGCGAGTGGAGAGTATTGAAGGCTCGTCAATTTATGTACGCCGAATTGATGAAGGTGTAGATTGGCGGGCGAAGGAGCTGCCTGATAATGCGGGCACGGATGAACGCATGTAGAAGCGGATTAGATTTTTCATTTCTCATTTATCAATTTTCATTTTTCGTTAAAAACTCAAGGCTAAGAACGAAATGACAAATGAGAAATGTCAAATGACATATGGAAATCGCCGTAATCCTACATCATGGAATTCACGCCTGCATAGAGCTCCGTGCATGTCCATCTGTGTAGAATTATTAAGGCGTTAGTGGGGTTCGGTATCCGGATCGTAAGTGTCATCGAGGGTTTTGTCTTCTTCTTCAATTGGCGGAAGTTCGATAGTGATTCGGTCGCTGGCAGGTTCTTTCAATTCGTTACCATTGAAGCGAGCCAGAATAACGGTAATATTATCCTCGCCGCCGCGGTTGTTAGCTTCGGCAACCAGCTCGTCACAGGCTTTAGTCAGGTCGGGATTGCTGGCCACAATATTTTGAATATCCTCAGCGCGCAACTTTCCGGACAATCCATCGCTGCAAAGTAAGAGAATGTCGCCCTTGCGGAGACGTATCCTGCCCGTGACGGGCGTGACGTCGCCCTGGGCGCCAAGGGCTTGCAGAATCACATTCCGAAACATGTGAGTTTCGGCCTCGGCCTCACTGATTTGGCCCACGTCGACAAGCTGTTGTACTAATGATTGATCCTTAGTCGCCAGTCTAATCTGATCTTTGCGGATAATGTAGCCGCGGCTGTCGCCCACCTGGACCAGATCCAAAAGGTCTCCGTGGACTGCGGCGCCCGTAAAAGTTGCGCCCATGCCGGCGCAACGGGAATCCTCCTGGCTCTTCTGATGAATGGCCCGATTGGCGTAGACGGTGGCGGTCTTCAAACAATCGACGAGCGGAGTATCCTGATCGCATCCGTCCTCGGAGCCGGCTCCCAGGATCATGTCGCGCACTGAATCAACCGCCATGCGGCTGGCGACGTCACCTGCCAGTGCGCCACCCATGCCATCAGAAACGACAAGTACCAGACCCTTCTGGCCAAGTTCAAAAGTTGCCAACTCCTTTAGAGCGGCAGAGCCGTCGGTGCCCGTCCAGGTTTGTTGTTTGGATAGCTCGAGGACGAGGAAATTGTCTTCGTTTCCGCGGCGGACACGGCCTACATCCGATTTTGCATGCAGTTCAACATTCATAAGGACAGTGGAGGCTATTCAGGAAAAGGCGAAACTCTATTGAATTCTAACCCGTCTGAGTTACGCTGTCACTCCTGTTTTGTTGTAACGCATTTTGTAGAAGTAGCTTTTATTGGGTGTCCCACTTTGAACTAATCTCTGTGCGTCCTCAGTGTTCTCTGTGTCTCTGTGGTGGAATCTTTGTTGCCGACTCTCACCACAGAGACACAGAGAACACTGAGGACGCACAGAGAAAAACTGAAATTAGGACGCCACGCTTTTATTAAGTCTTAAGCAAACTAACAGTCTGCTTTACAAAAACTCGAACCCGAACTGCCACGGACTCAAATGCTGCTCAAAGCTTGATCCAGATCGGCGATTATGTCGTCCGTATCTTCGAGTCCAACCGAGACTCTTACGAGGCCCTCACTAATACCCAGCCGCTCCCGTTTCTCAGCGTCAACTGAGGCATGAGTCATGGTTGCTGGATGCGAAATAAGAGTTTCCACCCCACCCAGGCTTTCCGCAAGTGTGCATAGCTTAACTGACTCCAGTACGGCGCGCGCTGCTTCCAGCGAGCCGACATCGAATGCGACCATTCCGCCAAACCCACTTTGCTGACGTTTAGCCAGGGCGTGCTGCGGATGAGAAGCAGAACCTGGATAATAAACCTTCTTTACTTTCGGATGCTCTTCCAGAAACGCAGCGACCGCACGGCCCGACTTATCGTGTTGTTCCATCCGCAGAGCGAGCGTCTTTGTGCCTCGCATCACGAGCCACGAATCGAAGGGCGAAAGAATGGCCCCGGCGCTGTTTTGAATAAAGCCGATCCACGCCGCGTCTTCTTCGTTATTCAGCACAACAACCCCGCCTATCCCGTCGGAATGGCCGTTTAAATACTTGGTGGTCGAATGGACCACTATGTCTACCCCAAACTCGAGTGGGCGTTGCAGGTAGGGTGACATGAAAGTGTTGTCACACACCACGCGCGCGCCGGCCCGATGCGCCACTTCCGAAACCTCGCGGAGATCGGTAACGATCATTACCGGGTTCGTTGGTGTTTCGAGAAAAACCATTTTGGTATTGGGTTTGATTGCCGCCTCGACGTTTAGAGCGTCTGAGGTGTCGACGAAATCGAATTCCAAATTGTAGTTTGCCAGCACCCGCGTGAAGAGCCTCGACGTGCCGCCGTAGGTGTTATCGGAAACCACTACATGCTCGCCGGCTTTGACCAGCCTGAGGGTGGCATCAATGGCCGCCATGCCCGATGCGAAAGCGAATCCAAAACGCGCCCCTTCAAGCGCGGCAAGATTTTGCTCGAGCGCGCTGCGGGTAGGGTTCTGAGTGCGCGCATATTCGTAGCCTTTGTTTTTCCCGAGACCGTCCTGGGCGTAAGTTGAGGTCTGATAGATAGGAACTGTCACGGAGCCAGTTGCCTGATCCGGTTCCTGTCCGCTGTGAATTGCTGTAGTTGCGAAACCCATAAGTTAGTAAACGTAAATCGTGAATCGCGAATAGTAAAACGCGCCGGTTGTTCAGATGACCTGCACGCTAGTCGTTCTGAAGATTTCTGAGTGGAGCGTCGCATGGTAGCCCGCGTGTTTGACCGTGTCAATCAGCATAGACGGCTGCAAGACCCGATACTGTGGCGGCATAAGAAGTGCCATCGACCATGCGGCGCCCCGTAATTGGGTAGGTGCGCTAAGGTGGGGCGGGACGGCATAGCGTTGTGCCCTGCTTTTCCATTTTGCCGCATGAGTAGTCCTATCAGGGCCCTCCACTGTTCCTCGCTTTGGCCGGATTAATCGAGGAACTCTGCGCACCGGTCGCTCGGAAAAAAAGCCAGTTTTTTATTCAAACGCCTTGAAAGCTGGGATGTGCTCGCCTTTAGTGGTTTTTTAAGTTGAAGGCATTTTGGTCATAGGTTTTATATTCGTTTCCGGCTTATTCCCGTATCGGGCTGTGTCGGTGCAGAGGCATTGTTCTATGAAAAAATTTGTAGTTTCCTTATCTGTATTTTGTGTGATCTGCATTGGCGCTTACGCGGTCCGGGGACAATCTCTGGCGGCAGCGACACAGCCTGATCCATTCGGGCTTCCAGCTCCCCCGACACTTCGCCCGGTCAAGAACGCTGTAAGCGCTCTTGCCTCGAGTGAGAGTCGCAAATCGATTAAGGAAGATGAACCTGAAGTTGATGAAAACGATGTTGTACGCGTGAGTACTAGTTTGATAACCGTACCCGCTGAGGTCATGGATCGTAGTGGCCGCTACATCGGACACCTGAATAAGGATGATTTCCGGATTTATGAAAATGGAGTCGAACAGGAGGTTGCCTATTTTGCCCCGGTAGAACAGCCTTTTACCGTCGCACTGCTGCTGGATGTAAGCGGCTCAACGCAGTCACGGCTACAGGCGATCCGCGGCGCCGCCAATACGTTCATCTCCAGTTTGCGCCCAAATGACCGTGTTTTGCTGGTTTCATTCGACGGGAAGGTTAACGTTCTGACAGAGGCCGTAACCCTCAGCGAACTGCGAAAGATGCGGGTTCGTCTCGATGCAGTAAACGACGGCACAGTTTTATACGACACGGTTGGTTTCGTCCTGAATCAGCGTCTGGCCGGTATCCAGGGCCGCAAAGCGATCGTGCTTTTGACCGATGGCGTTGATAGTGGCAGCAAACAGGCTTCTTATAAAAAGAATATTCGAGACGCTGAAGAGTCAAGCGTTGTTATCTATACCGTTCGTTACAACACTCTTCCGCAACTTCCCGAACGTCTCAGTCAGATCGTGGACCCTAAAGCCAGAGAACGCGTACGAGCGAGGCTGACCAGGGAATATGGCGCTGGTGGAAGCTACCTGCAATCGCTGTCAGATAAAACTGGTGGTCGTCTCTACAATGCTGAGAGTCTCACTGATGTTCCCCAGGCATTTGGAGCAATCACTCAGGAACTCGGTCGGCAGTATAGCCTCGGTTACTATCCGAAAGGTCAGGTTCATCCCGGCGAGAAGCGCGATATCAACGTGCGAACGCGTTCTGCTAATTTGGTGGTTCACGCGCGCGGGAGTTACATCGCCGGGAATTCCGGCTCGCCACCTCGCGGGCAGAAGTAGAACTTTATCAGAACCGGGAGCAGTAGCGACCGGGTCTCGGATACCAAGCTTGGATCTGAAATGGAAACAGACCCGGTCGCTACCGCTCCCGGTTCTGATAAGCAAGCTGGCTCAGAAATGTGTACTCCAGATTGTTTTGGCGGAATTCAAACTGTTTTAAGCCTACACGCCCCATCCTCGTTGACACTCCGTTGCGCGCAAGTTAATCTGTTATCCCGTGAATCACACGGGCATAAATCCTCCAGATAATCCCAAAACACAAGCAGTTGCAGTAATCCCCGCCCGTTACGATTCTATTCGTCTGCCCGGGAAGGCTTTACTCAAAATCGCCGGAAAACCGATGATTTGTTGGGTTGTTGAGCGTGCCCTCGTTGCCCGGAATGTCGGTCGCGCAATCGTGGCGACTGACGATGAGCGGATATTCGAGGCAGTGAATTCAGCAGGTTACGAAGTGGTGATGACGAGTCGTGATCATGCCAGCGGCACGGATCGCGTTGCCGAAGTTGCTGCTGCTTTAACAGATTTCGACATCGTCGTTAATGTCCAGGGTGATGAACCGTTGGTGTCACCGCTGACTATTGAGCGGGCGGTAAATGCGATGCGTGAAAGGGGAGCGGCGGAGCAGGGGAACTGGGCAAGGGGAAAAGGGGAAAGGGGAACTGAGGAAACCGGGATCGTTACTACATGGGAACCGATCGAGTCCGCTGCCGATGTCTTGAATCCTGATGTAGTGAAGATCGTAGTTGATGGAAACCGACGGGCAGTTTATTTCTCTCGTTCGCCTGTGCCTTATCCGCGTGATGCGGTGCGACGGCATGGTAGTCTTGAAGCCGCGCTTCATAAAGAACCGACCTTGCTGGGCAGCTTTCGCAAACACACTGGGCTTTACGTTTATCGTCGGGACGTGCTGCTTGCGTTTGCGAGATGGCCGCAATCGGAGCTGGAGCGATTGGAGTCGCTCGAGCAATTGCGGGCGCTGGAACATGGTGTGAAGATCAAAGCGATCAAAGCAAGCACAGCTTCTGTCGGCGTCGACACCTTCGAAGACCTGGAGCGGGTGCGCTTGATTGTTGAGGAAGAGGCTAGCAGTTTAGAGTACAAGCTTTAGCTTGCGAGGTTCTGAAAAGAGCAGCCTAAAGGCTGGACTCTGAACTCCTTGAGCTCTGAACTAGTTGAACTCCTAACCACTTGAACTTATGGGCGACTGGATTGGATTAGCAGTAATTGGTTTCATTGTTCTCTGCGCAGTGTTCGCCGTATGGCAGCTCAGCAAGCCTTACGATGTGACCGTAGAGGAGTTTGAGAAGCGTGCGCATGAGGCACCGAGTTTGATGAGCGCCGGCCTTGTAGGACTGCAAAAGATTCTGGATCCCGCCACAGCAAAGGCCGTCCAGGCGCAGGAGGATTTTAAAGAGGGACGCTTCGACGCGGAGCAGGGAAAAGGTGATGGACCTGAGCCGGGGGAGGCAGAAGACAGTAAGCAGTAAGCAGAAGAAGAATACAAAGACCAAAAACCAAAGAACAAAAGATCAGAGTCCAAAATCTAAACAAGTACTGACACGATTTGAGGAACCGCAATGACTAAATACATCTTTGTTACCGGCGGGGTAGTTTCGAGCTTGGGAAAAGGTTTGGCGGCCTCTTCTATTGGCTGTCTCCTCGAGGCTCGCGGTCTCAGTGTGTCGCTGATAAAGCTCGACCCCTACATCAATGTCGATCCCGGCACAATGTCTCCCTTTCAACATGGAGAAGTCTTTGTCACAGACGATGGCGCGGAAACCGATCTCGATCTCGGCCACTATGAGAGGTTTACTCACGCCCATCTCTCACACGCAAACAATTGGACCACTGGACGGATCTATCTTTCAGTAATTGAAAAGGAGCGGCGCGGCGACTACCTGGGCAAAACCATCCAGGTGATTCCGCACGTCACAAACGAAATAAAGGATGCGGTCCGAGCGGTCGCCGGAAAAGAGAATCCAGACGTCATCATCGTGGAGATTGGTGGCACCGTGGGTGACATTGAATCGCTACCATTCCTGGAAGCAATTCGGCAAATGGGCAACGAAGAAGGCGCCGGCAATACACTCTTCATTCATGTCACTCTAGTCCCCTTTATTGCCGCCGCTGGAGAGCTCAAGACTAAGCCGACGCAACATTCCGTTCGCGATCTCCGCGAGATTGGCATTGCTCCCGACATGCTGCTCTGTCGTTCCGAAAGGCCACTCTCTTACGACCTGCGCTCAAAAATTGCCCTTTTCTGCAACGTGAAGGAATCGGCGGTCATCAGCGCGCAGGACGTTGACACAATCTACGAAGTGCCACTCGCGTTTCACGAGCAGGGTCTCGATGAATTGATTGTTACGCAGCTTGGTTTCGGGGCGCGCGCCTCCCAGTCGGATCTTTCCGAATGGCGCGATCTGGTAGGAACTGTTCGCAAACCCTCAGGCGGCGAAACCTCGATTGCAATTGTTGGGAAATATGTTGAGCTGGAAGATTCTTACAAATCATTGCGAGAAGCGCTGACGCACGGTGGGGTGGCCAACAACCTTCGTGTGGGTGTGAAGTGGATCGAATCAGAAGAGCTAATGGATGACGATTATGAATCCCGGCTGCGCGACTTTGATGCGATTTTGGTCCCGGGCGGATTTGGTAAACGTGGGATAGCGGGAATGATCCGCGCTATAACCTACGCCCGCAAGAGTGGAACGCCCTACTTTGGCATCTGCCTGGGAATGCAGACAGCTTGCATCGAATACGCGCGAAATGTTTGTGGGCTGAAAGATGCTGATTCGACTGAGTTTGATGCGGAGAGTCCTTATCCGGTGATCTTTAAGTTGCGCGACCTGGTAAATGTTGAAGAGCTTGGCGGAACAATGCGGCTGGGCGCCTGGCCTTGCAATCTTCTATCGGGTTCTCTGGCCCAAGAGACTTACGGAGCGGAAGAGATCCGCGAGCGCCATCGGCATCGTTACGAGTTTAATCCAGAATTTCGCCAGACTCTGGAGCGAGCAGGTTTGATATTCAGCGGGGTCTCTCCCGATGGTAAGTTTGTTGAAATAGTCGAACTCCCGCGAAACGAACATCCGTGGTTTTTAGGTTGTCAGTTTCACCCGGAGTACAAATCGAAGCCACTGAGTGCGCATCCGTTGTTTACCTCGTTTGTCCGTGCCGCACATGAAAACCGCCTGCAGAATGAAACCTCGATGGACAAAAACGGTGAGACTGAGCTTCTGATTCCTGAACGCGCCAGTATCACCAGTGCTGATTAAGACTCCGGGACCATCCTTGTTCTATCCATAACTCCAGCAAGTCGATAGGACCGACGGGTCCTATCGTCCTATCTAGTCTGGCACCCTCGCTATCGCTCGCGCTTCTGTTTAGGTAATAATACTCGCGCTCTCTCAGAACTCAGATTCAATATGCTTCATTGCCCTACATGTGGAAGACACTACTCGGCCGATTTTGAGGTTTGTCCGGAGGACCAGACACCTCTGCAGGCTGACTCAACGGTAGCCGCCGCGGCGCCTGTCGACCCACTTGTGGGACATACGCTGGATGAGAAGTATCTGCTCGAGGATCGCCTGGGTATTGGGGGAATGGGAACAGTGTATCGCGCGCGCCACTTGCTCATTGATCGACCGGTGGCTGTGAAAGTTCTCAATCCACGCTTTGTCGAAGACGAAGCGGCCCGAACAAGATTTCGCCGCGAAGCGAAAGCATGTGGTCGCCTGCAACACATGAACGCCGTCACGGTTACTGACTTTGGTACATCTCAAGACGGTTATGTATATCTGGTGATGGAGTTGCTCGAGGGTCGAACTCTTCGTGACGTGCTCGCAAAAGAGGCTCCGCTTGACGCCGCCAGATCAGTTGCGCTGATGCTGCAGATTTCCGCGGCCGTGGCGGCGGCACATGAGGCAGGAATAATCCACCGCGATCTGAAACCCGCAAACATATTCATCGTGCAGCGTGCGGAAGTGCCGGCCGTTGTCAAGGTGCTGGATTTTGGTATCGCAAAACTAGCTGCTGATTCTCTGGACGAAGATGAACCGAAGACGCTTACTGCAGTTGGTGCGATGATCGGAACGCCGCGTTACATGTCTCCTGAGCAATGCGATGGCGCCGAGCTTACCCCGGCGGCAGACGTTTATAGTCTCGGCGTCATTCTTTATGAAATGCTCACGGGCACGGTTCCTTTCAGTGGTTCATCGCCATTGGCGATCGCGATGAAGCACACGGGGGAGATTCCGCGCAATCCGCGTGACTTCGTTGCCGCGATTCCGCCGGAGTTGGAGCAAGTCGTGCTTCATACGCTTGAAAAGCGTCCGCAGGATCGACCAGGGAATGCAGCCGAGTTTCGAGCCGAGTTGCTGAGCACGGCAGCACGCCTGGGACTTGAACATGCGGCGGTCACGAGCGGGCCAAACCTGGAAGCGCTCCGAAGCGTGGGAACTGAATCACCGTCCGGGCGGCTGGTGATAGACATCTCCCGTTTGCGAGAAAATCAAAGCCGGGCTTCCAACATAGACGTTAACGAAATAACCGTGGTCAACCCGCCCCGTGGGGTACATTTACCGGACGGAAGTGGTCCAGGCGCGGCTGTAGTCCCGCTGACGGAACGTCGTTCTTTCCCTAAAGTTTCTGTGCCGCTGATTGGGTACAAGTCAAAGAAACAACTCGTCGTAATCGCGGCTATTGTCGCGGCTATGCTTTTAACTGGAGCAGGCCTGGTTGTTCGCTCTCGCAATGCAGGGTCGGCCGGACCCAACGCCATAACAGGTCCAAGCCCGAGTCCGACGGTCGTGCCATCTCCATCTCCCTCGCCGTCCCCGGTGCCTACTCCAAAGCAAGCCAAAAAGCCACCGCCCAAGAAGAAATCGGAAGGGAATTTTTTTAGTAGGGGCGCGCGCAAGCTAAAAAAATTAAACCCTTTTTAGACTGGGAAACCCCGCAGCCGCGGGTGTGATAGAACAGCAAAGCTTCATGGCAGCCCTTCAGCTAAAACCTTTTCACGTCGGTAACACAACTTTTGGTGATGGCCGATTAACGATCATCGCCGGCCCTTGCGTTATCGAATCTCGGGAACATGCGTTGATGATGGCGCGGGAATGTTCGTTGCGTGCACGCGAGGCCGGGCTCGACTTCGTATACAAATCATCATTCGATAAGGCCAACCGCTCATCGGTGAGGAGTTTTCGGGGATTGGGGATGGAAGCAGGTCTTGATGTTTTGCGCGAGGTGAAGGCAGAGTTCGGCGTGCCCGTCCTGACTGACGTTCACGATGTTGCCCAGGTAGGACCGGTAGCTGAAGTTGCGGACGTCCTGCAGATACCGGCGTTCCTTTCGCGGCAAACTGATTTGGTGCTGGAGGCGGCGAGATCCGGTCGCGCAGTGAACATCAAGAAGGGGCAGTTTCTTGCGCCACATGATGCTCGCAATATCGTGGAGAAGGCGCGCGCAGTCGGCTGCGAGAAACTGATGCTCACGGAGCGCGGCGTTAGTTTTGGTTACAATAACCTGGTGGTGGACATGCGATCGTTTCCAATTATGCATGAGTTTGGCGTGCCGGTAGTGTTTGACGTAACCCATTCGCTCCAACTTCCGGGAGGTCTCGGACATGCAACCGGGGGCCAATCGGAATACATCGAACCGCTCGCGCGCGCGGGAGTTGCATGCGGCGTTGATGCGGTCTTCATGGAAGTTCATGAATGTCCGGAGCGGGCGCCGTCAGATGGGCCAAATGCGTTGCCTCTTGCACGCATGGAACCGCTGCTGTTAATTTTGCGCAATATTCATAATCTCGTGACCAGCGTTGCGCCATGAGCGAGAACTCAAGGCCCAGCTATCCACAGAGTACCCAGATTACAAAGACCAGGAAGAGAACATAACAGAGCGTAGGCCGCTGAACTGGTTTTGATGCAGTGCTCTTGAAAATCTGTCTAATCTGCGTAATCTGTGGATAAATACTTGGATCTAATTAGAGACCGTCAAACGGAAATATTTCGGGCAGACATGAATAGAATGCTTGCAGTTAGCTTTACGATACTCGCGCTTTTTCTTTTCTCGTCTACCGTGCCGGCCCAGGAAGAAGCAAGGGCGGCATGGCAAATCACGAACTTCGACATCAACGCAAACGTTCAGCCGTCCGAGCGCGCGTTGAGTGCCGTGGCAATTCTCAGTGCCACGAATGTAGGTCGTGGTGCGGGGTTGTCTTTTACTTTTCGCATCAACTCAAAGGCCATCATCAAAGCGGTGACGGTGGGAAGCGCAAATGCCAACTTCCGTACAGTCCCGGAATCCTACGGCAATATCCAGAGGGTAACAGTTACACTTCCTGGTTCGGTGGCCGCGAATGCGTCTCTTATCATAAACATTAGTTACAGCCTGCCGGTTGAAAACAACACAGGCCTGGCTGCAATCTCGCCAATAGGATCTCAATTTCTGCCACTGGCTTTTTGGTATCCGGCTCCTAACACCACGTTTACTGCGCGAGGTGCAGATACCGCACCGTTTCGTCTGGCTGTTAGTTCGTCAAATGTAATTAGTTCAGGGCTGGAAAAAACCGGCTCGGCTGGATCGTCTGTTTACGAACAAACGCTGAATGCGCAGCCTTTTTTTGTTCAGGGCGACTGGGACAAAGTTGAAGGTGCAGCCGAAAGTAAGAACATTACTGCATTCATTGCGCGTGGCGCTGGTCCTGAAGAGAAGAAACAAGCAGAGGCGCTCATCGCCATAGCTGCCAATGCTCGGTCTTATTATGCCCTTTTGCTTGGTCCCGCCCCTGACGTCCCAATTCGACTGGTTTCTACTCGGCGAGGCGCAGGGTTTAGCGATGCCGGAACGATCCTGATTGAACCCGGAGCCTTTCGCCGCACGAAGGTGGATTCCGCGACCGCACTGCTGATCGCAGAAGCTATTTCCCGACTGTGGTTAGGAGGGCAAACTGCGGTGCGTGGCGAGGGTGGTGGCCTTCTGCGAGATGGTCTTGCGCGATGGATCGCGACCTTGTTCATTGAAAAGCAATTTGGTAAGGACGCGGCTGAAGAGGAACGCTTGCGAGAACGCCTCGCCTATACCACGGTTGCCAAACGCGACGCTCCGCTAGCGCGCGTGACCCCGCTCGATGCTACCTACTTCAGTTCAGTGCCAAACAAAGGCGCGATGGTTTGGCGGCTGATCGACCGCAATGTGGGCCACGATGCTTTTGTTAGCACGCTTCGAGGCTTGTTGCAGTCGGGTAAGGGAAGTATGAGTGGGATCAACCTTGCCGCATTTCGTGCTGCCTTGGTCGAGCGCGGCGGCGACCGTCTGAAGACGCTTCTCGAGCAGCAGTTGGATCAGGTAACGGAACTTGATCTGATGGTTGGCATGCCACAACAGCGGGGTAGCGAATGGGCTTCCGCTTTGAGAAACCTTGGATCTACTGATGCGGCGACAACTGTCAGAGCCACAACTGCTGGCGGAGAGCAGCTTTCAGTCGAGGTAACCGTACCGGCACGTAATTTCGGCGAAGCTGTTTTCAAAACCCCGGCCCGAATCGTTCGGGTTGAAATTGATCCCGAGAAGCTCTATCCGCAGTTGGACTATTCAAACGACAGCTCACCAACGACGCGGGATCTGCAAGAGGCCCTGGGGGAGGCGACCCGACAATTTGGGGCTCAGGACTTTGTCAAAGCCGAAGCGATCGCGCGAGAAGTCCTTGCCATTGCTCCTCACCTGCAGGACGCGCGCCTCATTCTTGCTCGAGCACTGCTGGGCCAGAACAGAACGGACGAGGCCGAAAAGCTCTTCCGGCTGGCACTCGATGAAGCGCTTCCCACTCCTGCGACGCTGGCTTGGGCCAATATTGGACTCGGTGAGATCAGTTTGAAGAAAGGACAAGCAGCCGAAGCTGCAAAGCGTTTCAATGACGCCGTGCGTGCCGAAGCGGATTATGCTTCGTCGCTGGCGGCTCGCGCCGGCAGAATCAAAGCAGAAACCGCCGCCAATACTTTGCAGACTGACGCCTCGGTCCGGACATTTGTAACCCAACTGGACCAGACCATCACGAGTGGGAAAAAAGCTGAGCTGGATTCGCGCATCGTTCCGGGAGAACTGGCCCGATTCATCAACGGCGTAGTAGGCACACAACCTGAGATCTGGCAGACCCGCGTGTTGCGTACAGAAGCACTTGACGCGAATCTGGTGGCAGCTGACGTCAGCCTCAACACCAAACAATTGGGTCGCGAAGAATCCGGAACGGCCGTGTTGATTTTCGCGCGTGTGGGCGGTGGCTGGAAACTCGCGGGAATTGAGCTGTTTGAAGTCAGGTAGGACAGACATTCCTGTCTCTCCGAGAGCTCGAATACTCGAATCGAAAAAAAGATCAGATTTTCCATTTCTCATTTGGCATTTTTCATTTGCCATCGACCGAGTTCATCAGAGGCTGAGACCAATGCGAAATGGCGTCAAAACAGCCGCGGATCGTTTAGAAAGCGGACTCGTCTGCCTCGCGCCGCAGCGTTTAGAAAGCGGACTTGTCCGCCCGGCGCGACGGGGGCACAAGGGCCCTATCTAAACGGCGCGCTGAGAAACTCCTGGACCAATGACAAATGAGAAATTAGTGTCGATTAGTGTCGATATATCGTTGAAGGCCTATGTCGAGCCGGATTCAGAGGCGGCTGGCTCGATTCATAGTCACCCACGATCAAATTGGTTACCAGCGGCTGTGCATACCCATAAAATCCGGCGCTATCAGCGACGATATGAAATATTTCTTAACTTACTCGCGTCTCGTCATCCGATTTCGGCAGGTACTTCGCAGCCTTTTCACACTCTTCGGCCAATTCAACCACTTTTTCTATGAACAGGTGAAGGCCTTCCAGCCTGACTCCCCTGCTCACGCTTAAGCCGGCAGAGCACTGATGCACTGTCGCTATCAATGAAGCTGAGGCTGGCGAGGCGCAGGGTCGCATACCTTATCGCAAGACGGGAAATCGAGGGCCTATGGTGGCCCGACCTGAGAGCGACATTCTGTACGCGTTTAGCTTTGGCTGGATACGAGGCTCTAACGATAATGATACTGATGGGCCACAAGGAGCTGAAGACGACAATGCGTTACATTAGAGCCGTACAACTTCAGAGAAATGTGAGTTCTCACAGTTTTGTCTACAAATTGGTTACACAAGCAGTACGGCCGCCAATGTGGCAGCCGTAAGTTGTTGAAATTAATGGTCGGGGCGAGAGGATTCGAACCTCCGACCTCTCGGTCCCAAACCGAGCGCACTACCAGGCTGTGCTACGCCCCGAACTGGTAACTGCTGAAAAGGCAGACGATCATTCTATGGGCCCTCAGAGTAACGGTCAAGTTCAAGCGGGTAGTGGGTCCACTACCCAATACAGTGATTCAAAAACCTTGCCATCGCTGCCAACGCGTGCGCGCGATGGCTGATCACATTCTTAACAGCTGAAGGCAGCTGAGCGAAGGTCCGGTCATAACCAATCGGATAGAACACCGGATCGTAACCGAATCCATTAGTTCCGCGTGGCGCCTCCCCGATAAAGCCTTCGCACTTACCTTCGCAGACATGTAGTACGCGCGGATTGTCGCTGCTGGCCTTTGATTCTCCAAGGGGCCATCCAGCGAGAGCCAGACTGCAAGCGAAGCGTGCGGTGCGCTCATGTCGAGGGCGTTGAGCGAGGGCCGTCAGGAGCTTTTTTGTCCGCTCGGGGTCCGATGCGTGGCTACCACCGTAGCGCGCCGATAGCACGCCCGGCATTCCTCCTAACGCATCTACTTCCAGGCCGGAATCGTCCGCTAAGGCACAAAGTCCCGTTTGTTTGGAGTAACTCACGGCCTTAAGTATCGCATTCTCTTCATACGTTTCCCCAACCTCCTCGACCTTTGAAATTTCATCAAATTCCCACAGATACCGCAGCTTTACTGAAAGGTCTCGTAACGATTGCTGGATCTCGCGTATTTTTCCGGCGTTGCTGGTGGCAACCAATATTTCCAAGTTGGGACCATGAATCATGAGACGATAGTTATTCGGATTGGAGGTTACTTTTCGTTAGGCCGGGCTTCTCGGGGATGAGCAGGGGAAAGAGTGTGCTGAACTGACCAAGCGGAGACTTTGTGACTCGTTCGAAACCTCGTTCGCCCAGAGTTGTTTCGGTTGCCGAATACGGCAATTCGGCGATCAACGCTTCGATAGGCCCTGATGCTAAGGATTGCGTGCCCTTGGCCGCGAGAATCGCGGAGATAAAAACTGTGATGCGATCACTATCGTCTGTGTACGTAACGATGTTGGCCGAACTAGAAAAGGGCGAAAAGAAAGTTATCTTTCGCAGGTCGTCATCCTTCATCATCGTGCTGTTAACTCCTGCGCCTTCAGAGTAACGACGAACGTCCAATGGAGATCCCAAGACTACAACATCTTTGCTAAGGCTAACGGCCCACTCGCCTTTGGAGTCTTCACGAATCTCAGCATCTCCTACGCGATCACTTCGTGAGTTAGGCCCAAGTCTCTTTTTTACAATCTCCCGCAATGACTCCTGATTACGCACACCAGCAATGATCATTGTGCGCTCGCCATTTTGATCCAAGCGAAGAGTTAGCAGTTCGCCTTTCACGGCTGAAAGAAATGCTTCGGGTTCGTCAATACCGTAGGAAAGAAGTGCCGACTTTAGTAGCGATGAGAAAACAACTGCTGAGAGTACGTCCACCTGTGATGAGGCGGCGGCTTTGAGATCCTGCCAGACTGCGGCCGGATCCTCGAACCTGTAATATGTAACCGAGTGTACATGGTCAGGCCAGCGGCGCTGAATCTCAGTGATCGTTCTGGCGCGAGCGAAATTCGGTTTGAGGCGAGCGATGACGGCAGGTTGAAGGGAAATCAGATAGCGGTCCTCTACTCCGTTCCTGAACGGATGTGAACTCCACCCGAGACTGCCAAACACCTTCGCGGCATTTGTGGTAACGAGACGTTGAAATTCCGAATCGCCCGGTGCGCGACCCATGACTAGCGGCACGCCAACAGAAAGCAAATGTGGGCTGTTTGCGGATGGAACGTACCCGAAAGTCAGGGCACGGTCTCCCGCCAGCTGTAGACGCATCCGTTCTAACCCAGGATCTTCCTTGAGGCTACTACTACGCCGAAGGGATACCGCTAAACAGCTTCGAACCGCCTGTTCACTATTCCCAACTATTACAAGGCTGCCAACAATGGTCGCGACTATTTGGCGAGAACCTTCCGGCGCGATCCACTCGATGAACTCAACTCCGTCGATAGTTGTTCGTCGAGCGGTGGGCTTACCATATGTTATTTCAGCCAGCTTTTTTAGAGCTTCTTCGACAGGAGGGCGGATTCGACTTTCCGTGGTGTGAGTTTCGATCAAGACGGCGCCTTCCGGCTTTACCCTAAGCGTCTCTCCGTCCTCGGTCGTGCCTAAGTCAGTCACAACAACCGCGAGCTGGGCTCTGGCGAGGATTACCGATTCAATCGGGCCTATGCCCGTCCAGCCGATGAAGCTCTGCAACCAACCTTTTGGTTGCGCAACCGGCTGGGTTCCAGTGGCCTTATCGACGATCCTCCAGGCATCAGTACCAACTATCGTGTCGACCACTGCTAAAGGTCGGTTTGACTCCAAATAGAGGAGCGAAGTCGCGGGTGCATAGATAGCCATATCTATTTTTTCGGGCCTAACCCACAATAGCCAGGCAGCGACAAGG
Organism: Pyrinomonadaceae bacterium; assembly: GCA_051004635.1. Taxonomy (GTDB): domain Bacteria; phylum Acidobacteriota; class Blastocatellia; order Pyrinomonadales; family Pyrinomonadaceae; genus PSRF01. The sequence continues at coordinate 22,658 of JBPCKD010000163.1, read as the reverse complement.
GATATCGCGAGCAGGCCCAGTAGCCAAGCCCATCTAAGTCGTGTCATCGTGGCATCCTAACCGCAGCCCAAACGTGGTGCAAGCATCGAGATTTTACTTGCCATTCGTTTCTGGAACGAACCGAGCTTGTTCCAGAAAAAGGTGGGTTTGAGACATCTGAAGTATCCGTCGCAGCGCTTAAACTATGTAGACTCATAGTTAAACAACGCAAAATAGCTGTTGACAATGTTAGGCCCGTACGGTAGTCTGCTTTCCACGGCAGTGAGGATGCTGCCCTTGCTTAGGCCCCTGCCGCCGTTCCAGTGCCGGATTTCCACCGCCTTTCGATTTCGGTAACGACCAATTCCCACTGAATGCTTAGTTGATTCCATCTAGAAAACTACGTGAACGTGCGTCCCGCCACAGCTACGCAACGCTCCTAAGACTGTCAAAGCAGACCGAGGAAATAGTTTGAAAAACGACAAGCCATCCACTCCCGCCAAAACGGTAAAAAGCCGGCTATCAAGAGCGATGAAAGCCCGCGCCCGCCTTCGCCAACAGCACCGAACCCGCTCTCAATTTGTCGCGAGGAATAAATAGATCATGTTCAAAAAAAGTATGGGTAAAAAAAATCTCGTTGGCCTCGATATCGGTTCGAGTTCAGTTAAAGCGGTTGAGCTGCAAAGGAAAGGCGGCAACCTGCAGCTCGTGAATCTGGGATTCGAGAACCTTCAGCCCGACACAATCGTTGACGGGCAGATTATGGAACTTAATAACGTCGCCAACGTCATCACGAGCATTTTTGCCGAGCACCAGATCAAGACATCCAGGATTGCTGCAGGAGTAAGCGGTCATTCTGTGATCGTCAAGAATATCGTCCTTCCGCAGATGAGCGAGGATGAACTCCAGGAGTCGTTCAGCTGGCACGCCGAAGAGCACATTCCCTTTGATATCTCAGATGTGAACCTTGACTATCAAGTTACCAGTAGCTCTTCAGACGCGCTCAATGTGCTAATGGCTGCGTGCAAGAGCGACAAGATTGCAAACATGAAACAGGCGATTCAGCTGGCCGGCAAGCAACCGGTGGTGATCGATGTTGATACGTTCGCTTTGCAGAATTGCTATGAGCTCAATTATCAACCCAAAGCCGGCGAGGTTGTTGCGTTGCTGAACATCGGCTCTTCGACAATGAACATCAACATACTGAACGGCACTCGGTCAGTTTTTGCGCGCGATGCTTCTGTAGGTGGAAGCCAATATACAAGCTTGTTGCAAAAAGAATTGGGCCTGACGTTCGAACAGGCGGAAGCAGTCAAGCGTGGTCTTCCTTTGCCTGAAGGCATTGAGCCCCGTCCTATTCAGCCGATTATCGAAACCGTCTCTGACATACTCGCCTTAGAGATAAGAAAGACAATGGATTTCTATCGTGCTACCGCGGAAGAGAGCGAGGAAGCTATCCAGAAGATTTTGGTTGCCGGGGGCGGTTCTAAGCTTCCAGGCCTGCCGGAATATCTCGCGAAGCGATTCGAGATACCGGTTGAGTTATTTGATCCGTTTCGCCAGATACAGGTTGATGGCAGAAAGTTTGATCCGGACTACATGAAAGAGATCGTTCCTGATATGGCAATTGCCGTCGGTCTCGCCTTGAGAGGAGTTGAAGCGGCATGATCAAGATCAATTTACTTGAATCGGTTACGGATCGGCCCAGCGGGGCAGCAATGGTTGAGGCCAGGGTAACAAGCCCGCGCGTGCAGACGATTCTGCTGGCTCTCACGGTCTTTGGTCTCTTAGTGGTCGGGGCCGGTTACGATTATGTTAGTTCTAAAGCGGACCAGGCTGCTGCACAGCACGAGGTCGAGAATCAACGACGCATCAATCAGCAAATGCTTGCGGTAAATAATGAGCAGGCCGAACTCGAGAAAAAGGCTCAGGATATCCAGGGCCGAATCGATGCGATTAAAAAGTTGCGCGAATCACAGCAGGGACCCAGCGCAGTGCTTCGGGAAATAAAAATGCGTTTTGACAGCGTGCCAGGCCTCTATTTGAAGAGCCTGGAACAGAAGGACGGCGAACTAACGATTAAAGGAGTCTCGCCCAATGAGTCTTCGGTGACTCGATTTGGCCAAAGCCTGGAGTTTTCGTCCGGATTATTTACAAATTTCAATATTGAGACACTGCGAGAAGTAGTCCAGGACAAAGGCGCCGGGGCTGACCCAACCGCCCCTCCACCTGAGGTTGTAAGCTTCACCCTGAAATGCAGCTATGGTGCGAAGGCACAATCCAAACCAGCAGCAAATTCAACGCCCACTCAGGTGGCGATGAAGAAGTAACGAACCCGCCATACTTTAGCGACCCGCCAGCTCAATGGAGGGAAGGAATTAAACAGATGAAAATAGGTAATCTTCAAGAAATGCCCTGGTACCTGCGACTGATGATGTTCGTGGTCGTGGCCGGGGTCATGTATGCGGGCTTCTGGTATTTCATCACGCGTCCCACTCGCGCCCAAACCAAAGAACTCAACGATGAAATCGCGCAGCTTCGCCCTAAGAACGCACAGGCCCAGATGGCCTCGCAAAGGCTGAACGAATTCCGCGCTATCTACAAAGCGCGGGAAGAAGAATATGAAGAGTTGAAGGCGTTGCTCCCGGAACAGCGCGAGCTCACGATGGTTTTGCAGGGCATTCAGGACCGCGCTCGCACCAACGGATTAATTTTGCGTAAATTCGTTCCCAAGGATGACCTTCAGCAGGAGAACTATAGCGGTAAGAGAATCGAAGTTGGCGTGACGAGCTCCTTTGCGTCGCTCCGCGCCTTCTTTGAACAACTCGCTCACTATCAGCGAATTGTTTCCATCACAAATTTCCAACTTAATCAGTTGGAAAAGATGTCGGGGTCCCGGACTATGGAAGCGACGTTTGATCTAACAGCCTATTACGTTTCTACTGAGAAACTGCAGAAGCCGGCCGCTCCACAGCCGGCCGGTTCGGGTCAAGTTCCAGCTACCACGGTGCCACAGGGCGTCAAGTAAATCGTCACAAATACTCAGAGCAAGCTCTTCAGGAAAGTAATCACCATGAAGCATCTAACAAAAATTGCCCGATACAGCCTTGCGATTCTGGTCCTCGCTGCAGCTTTCGCGTTCAGCGGCGCGGTTACTACCGCCAGCGCACAGGATAAAAGTGAGGTGCCAGCTAGCCGCGCTAACCGAGGTGGCCGCGATCCATTTAGTAAGTACGTGCCGCCACGCGTCGTACCAAAGAAGAGTAATTTGGTTCTGCCCCCCTCGATTCAGGAACGAATACAGCAATACAAAGCTCAGAAGCAGGCCGCAATGAGTGCCAGAGTGGCAGCTCCTAAACCAACGACTGCTTTTCTTCTCAGCGAAGTGCAAGTGATTGGAATTTCTCGTTCGCCGCGGGGTTATGCAGCGATCGTGGAAGCCTCGCCGATAAAGTTGGCATACGTTATCTATCCCGGCGAGCGATTTTACGACGGCCAGTTAGTGGCCATCGAAGACAATCGCCTCGTTTTCCGCCGCGAGACAGTCTTTACCGACGGGCGACGGGAACGTTCAGTAGAACTAAAGGCCCTCAGACAGCTGGACACCATTGACGCCCTTGCGGCGACAAAAACGGCTCCTGCCTCTTCCACGGCTGGGGAATCGGACAAGAAATCGGAACCGAAACCAGCCACCGAGAAACCTTAATACATTACAGGTTTCTGAAGCACCACCCCGCTCGAAATCCTTCCACGCGTAGTTATTACTATCAGACGATTGGTAGCCAGCTACGCTGTTTGACAATCAACCCCGGACGATCCCGCTTTGTGCGGCGCGCGCTTTTGGTATTAGCAATGAGCGTAGCGCGTGGCGGTCACCGTCTCGAAATTCCCTTAAGGAGGGAAAAGATGCTTTCTCAGTCTCGAATCACAAATGCCACTAAAAGGACCGCGCTCGTCCTGGTATTCATTTGTATCTGCTGCACCCACATTTTGGCTGCAACCGATTACTCTGATGCAATCCAAACCAACAGTGCGACCAGTTCGGAAACGAGGTCTGGGGAGGTTGCGGCTCAGCAGAAACCGTCTCCTTCGCCTACGGCCACACCCAGCGTAACTATCGCGCCGGCGGCAGACGCGACGTCGCAGTCGCAACAGGGACGGCAGTATGGTCAACCAGGTTTTGTTGGCGAGCCGATTAACCTGAACGTGGTCAATGCCGACATTCGCGACATACTTAACTACATTACTGAGCAGTATGGCGTGAACTTCGTGATTGACTCTTCAGTCTTGGCAGTGCCAGTGACCGTAAACGTTCAGGACGTTCCCTGGAACGTTGCGCTGGATGCGGTCCTCAAAGCGAATCGGTTAGGAATCGAGTCGAATGGCAATATCCTGCGCGTGGCCACCACCGAAGTACTTGCTAAAGAGTCGGAAACCCAAAAAGTGATTAATGATTCGCGACTTGATGCCTCGCCTCTGGTTACCGAGTTTATCCGTTTGAATTATGCTCGTGCGTCCGGAACTCTTGCTCAAGCAGCGGGTTCTACCGGCGCCTTCTCCGGCGGTTCGACGAACCTCAGCTTCAGCGGTGGAGCGGGCGGTGATGCCACGGGAGGCAGCGGCGACCAGGGTCTACTCCCAATCATTTCTCGCAGACTTTCACGACGTGGCTCAATTGAGGTAGATGGACGCAGTAACACGCTGATCGTCACAGACGTAAAGGAAAACATCGAAGCAATTCGCCAGCTCACGGCGATTCTGGATCAGCCAGAACCGCAGGTCGAGATAGAAACACGGATTGTGATCGCAACTCGCAACTTCAGCCGTGATCTCGGTGCCCAGATCTCAGCCGGTGTCCTAAATCTTGGCCGCGGCGGCTTGGGTAACATTTCAACCTTACCTGCTACGCCTCCTATTAGTGGCCAAAATCCGCAGGGCGTTTTTGGCGGACTCGTTGGCACTCCCCAACCTCTTGGATCGCTCGGCGCAGCTGCAGCCAGCACCGTCATCGGTTTAACTACTGGTCTCTTTGGTACTGCTCAGATCAGTGCGCTGATCACGATGGCGGAATCCCGAGGTGACGCAAAAACAGTAGCTACGCCGCGGGTAACTGCCCTAAACAATCGTCCGGCGCAGATAGAGAGCGGCTCCCAAATTCCAGTTCAGACTACGCAGGCTGCCGGCGGGACCGCAGTTGTAACTACCACTTTTGTTTCGGTTCCGTTGCGTCTTTCAATCACTCCTCAGATTACCGACGCTGGTACCGTTATTCTTCGCGTGACTATTGAGAACAACACAATTAATACCGGGATAGCCGTCGGTGGCGTACCTGGTATCGACACCCAGCGTATGCAAACTGAAGTACTGGTTCCCGACGGTGGAACAACGGTAATGGGCGGAGTGCTGGCCGACACGGAAGGCGAGACGCGCCAACGAACGCCTGGCCTTGCTTCCATCCCCATCGTTGGCAATCTCTTCAAGCGGAAACTAACCACCCGTCAAAGCAGCGAGATTCTCTTCTTCATTACGCCACGCATTTACCGACCGGATTATCAGGGTCGCCCGACCACGAGTACTATCACGAGTGGACCACGGACAACCACCATCTCGCAGCCCGTTCCTATGGGCAATCCGCAAAGCAATACCCCAACGCCGACACAGTTGCAGCAGCAGCAATCGGCACCGCAGACTGCACCAGGCACGCCGCAACTTCTGAGCGCGCCTACACCGAACGCTCCAGCTTCAAACTCACCCAACGCTCGTCCCGGCGCCCTCGGCGGACAGCGTCCATAAGGTAGGTCGCTATGTTCAGAGAAACACTTGAATCGATAATTGAGCACACCGAGGGAAGCCTCGGTGCGCTCATTATGGGTGTCGACGGAATTGCCGTGGAAAGGTCTTTGAAACAGGAAGGCCATGAACCGAATTTGGACGTCGCCGCCGCTGAGTTTACGTCTTTGCTGAGAAACGCTCAGCGGGCAGGAAAAGACACCGGTCTCGGTCATCTGCGCGAATTAGTCATCACTCTGGACGATGCAATTGTCCTGATGCGCCTGCTTGGCCGGGAATATTTTGTGGTTCTTGCAATAAGACCTGATGGTAACTTCGGCAGAGCCCGTTTTGAACTACGCAAAGCTGAACTCCAAATGGCGAACGAGTTTGCCCTCTAAGCGGAATGAGAAGTCTAAAGGTAGGGCCGCTTCTTCGGAAGCGGCCTTCTTTTTTTTACAACATCAGAAAAACTTTGAGACTCAAGGCAAACGAACGTACGGCATTCCGCGCAAGATGATTCTTTGCCGTCGCGCGACACGGCGAGGATTCACTCGGGGATTGAAGACTGTTCTAGGATTCGGAATAATTGCTGAAAGAAAGGCGGCCTGATTAGCATTCAGGGAGACAGCGGATTTATGAAAGTAATATTGTGAGGCCGCCTCGGCCCCGTAAACACCATCACCCCACTCAATGACATTTAGATAGACTTCGAGAATTCGGCGCTTCGTCAAGTTCCGCTCCAGAAAGATTGTCAGAATCGCCTCTTGTCCTTTTCGAAAAAAAGATCGGCGCGAAGAGAGGTACAGGTTCTTTGCCAACTGCTGAGAAATTGTGGATGCTCCACGTTTGAAGTCAGGAAGGTCGGGTATCCAGTCATCATTTTCACCTTCCTTCCTGGCTTCCCGCGCCGCCTCGCGCAGGGCTTCATCCCACGCCTTTTGAATAGCCTGGTAATCAAATCCGTTATGCGTTGCGAAGTTTGTATCTTCGCCGGCCAGGACAGCGCGCTGCAAGTTTGGGGAAACCCGATCGAGGGGAACCCACATTTGCAGGCGCTTTGGTTGTTCTCCACGCGCCTTAGCTTCGGCTATGCGAGCTTCTATTAGCGAAGTTGTTACCGGGTTTTCGGAACGCAGACGCGATGTGCGGATAAACATGATAGCTTCATAAGCAATGAAGCCAATCACCACGCCCAGCAACCCCAGCAACAGACTCTTAATAATTCTTTGCATCGCTAGCGAACGTTTCTTCTGAAATTGGAAACGGGGACCAGGCAATGAATCATCGGGACCGTTGTCGTGGATCCAGGTATTCCCGCAAGCCGTCCCCGATGAAGTTAAAGGCAAGTACAGTGAGCGCGATTGCGATCCCGGGAAATATCAATGCGTGCGGTGCGGCTTGCAGAGTTGATAGGTCGCGAGCCTCTTCAATCATCACGCCCCACGAAGGCGCCGGCGGCGGTACGCCGAGTCCCAAAAACGACAGCGCCGCTTCAGATAGAACCGCGCCGGCCATGCCCAGGCTTGCCTGAACAATCAATGGTTGAATGGCATTTGGCAGGATATGAATTAAGAGTATGCGGGCGTCACTTGCCCCAAGCGCGCGCGCAGCCTGGACAAAATCATATTCGCGAACCTTCAGCACCTGGCCTCGAATCAAACGCGCATACCCAACCCACCCTATGATGCATAGAGCAAAGATCAGCTTGTTCAATCCTGCGCCTAGGAAAGCGACCATTGCTATGGCTAAAAGGAGGCCGGGGAAAGCCAGGAAAACATTGAACACATAACCGGACACAATTCTGTCAATCCATCCTCCGTAGTAACCTGCAAGTGCCCCCAACAGAGTACCCACAACCGCAGATACCGATACCACGACGATGCCCACCTCGAGCGAAATACGAGCACCGAACACAATTCGAGAGAAGATGTCACGCCCAGTGGAGTCGGTGCCAAAGAAATATTGAGTGGATGGTGGAAGGTAACGAATGGAAAGATTAGTGGCGCCCACGTCGTGCGTCGCAATCCATGGGGCGAAGATGGCGACAATCACGAGAATCGCCACGATAACAAGACCGATGATAGTCAGCCGATTCATAAAAAGTTTGGAGTCTTAGTCTTAGGTCGTGTTTTTCCTTAGGAGCGTCTAAGGGCAAAGACGCAAGTCCCAAGAGTATGTTTTCATGAAACTCGTATTCGGGGATCAAGCCAGCGATAAATCATATCGGTCAGCATATTGGCGATGATGTAAGTAATACTAATCACCAGAACACAACCCTGTACCACGCGGTAGTCGCGCTTGCCTATTCCGTCTTCTACCAGGAGGAGGCCCAATCCGGGCCAGCCGAAGATTTTTTCCGTAATGATTGCACCGGCAAGAAGAACGCCAAGCTGCAAACCGAGGATTGTCACAACCGGAATGAGTCCGTTTTTCAAGACATGTTTGTAGACTACCTGTGTCTCGCTGAGTCCCTTGGCGCGTGCCGTTCGCACATAGTCTTCGCCCAACTCTTCGATCACCGATGAGCGCACCATGCGAGTCAGAATTGCTGAAAGTGCAGCGCCCAATGTGAATGAAGGCAAAATGAAATCGGTCCAGTCGAAGCGCCCGGAAGGCGCAAGCCAACCAAGTTTGACCGCGAACACGTAGACCAACAGCGGCCCAATCACAAATCCGGGCAGACTGATCCCAATCAAGGCAATCACGGAAGCGACATTATCGATCCACGTGCCCTTATTCTTTCCGGCAATGACCCCTAGTGGGATGGCGATCACAATGGCAATAAAAAGTGCCGATAGAGCCAGCTGGATGGTTGCCGGGTAACGCTCGCGAATGAGATCAGTGACCGGTCTGTCAGTTCGGAAGGACTTGCCCATATCTATCCACACCATCGAACGCCACTTCAAATGGCTAACCGCAGTCCAATCTACTTGCACCAGGTTTCGCCAATATTCCGCGTAACGGTTATTAGCGCCATGCCATTGAAAATGGCGTTCCCCCGCAGCATCTCTGGGAAACGAAAAGAAAAAGGGAGGGCGATCGAGACCATGTTTTTGCCGGAATTGTTCAAACTGCTCGGGAGTCGCCTGTTCACCTAAAACTGAGACCGCCGGATCGCCGGGGACGAGTTCGATTAACAGGGTCACTAAGGAAACTACCGTCCAGACTACAAGCAGAAAGATTGCGAAACGCCGCAACCCACCAAAAAGTTTATGCCTGAAAGCTGAACCCACTCAGTTGCTGTCTACGAAAGAGAAAGGATGGAATTCGTGAGGATAGTATCATAGCAATGCTTGGTGCGACGCCCCTTAGCGCAGACAAGAACGTAGCCCGCGAGGAAAACCGAAATGATCGCGTGGCCCCGACAACCGCACGGTCGCATGGTATTCCTGCGGGCTGCGCTCTAATGGTTGCAAGCGACAGTCGTTCGCAACCAATCCCCCTGAATTAATGCGGACGCATACCAAGATGTAATGCCGCAATGCCTCCGCTTAGATTCTGAAAAGTGACCTCCTCAAATCCCACTTGCTTCATGATGGAAGCGAGTGCGGTCTGGTCCGGAAAACGTGAAACCGATTCAGGTAAATATTGGTACGCACTCCGCGAACCGCTTATCCAACCGCCAAAAAGCGGTAACACCCTCGTGAAATAGATCCTAAAAAGTGAACGCAAAACTGGTGTCGTGGGCTTCGAGAACTCCAGGACAACAAGTTTTCCGCCAGGCTTCAACACTCGCAAGAGTTCCGCGAAGCCAGCTTCTAAACCCGTCAGATTTCGCAATCCAAATGCGATTGTCGCTGCCTCAAAGGAACGATCAAGGAAGGGAAGCGAGAGCGCGTCACCTTCTATGAATGGAACTTCAACACCCAGCCTGGAAGCCTTCGAGGTTGCGATTTGCAGCATTGGCCGGCAAAAATCTACGCCGACAATTCGAGCTTCGCCGTTTTCAAACAACGTAAATGATAAATCGCCCGTGCCACACGCCACATCCAGGATTCGCGCCTTGCTCAGAACGGATGCAGGCGCAGTCGAGAGAGCGGAATGCAAAGTTTTCGCCACTCTGCGTCTCCACCTCTTATCGATGGTGCCGGACAACAAGTGATTTAAAAGATCATATCGAGAGGCTATGGTCGCGAACATTTCCCGCACGCGACGCGCTTGCTCAATATTGGTTGCGCTCTCTTCGTCAGACACAGTTAACCGAAAGTTAGTGTTGGTGTGGTTGCAGGTAGATTGCGAATGATTTGCGTTTACTCGGGTTTGGCAGCGGGCTTTGTTTGAGGTTTAGTCGCATTTGGATCTGATTTGCTCTCGGGCCGAGATCCTGTTCTGGGCTCAAGTTCTCCCATCAACTCAACTTTTATGTAACGTTCGATCTGCGTTTTCACCAGTTCTGAATTGCCGGCAACAACCGAGGCAAGCACAGCGTCACGAAAAAGGCGCGTACTCGCGCGCTGAAGATCGGTTTGGGACACCAGGCTCAAGGCTTTGAGCTGCTCGTCGACCGGAGGGAGTCCGTAGGTGTCCAAATCGAGCCAGGCTTGCGCGATGCCATCAGGTTTGGCCAACTCCTTGTTCAGGCGAACCATTGTCTCATTTCTGGCCTCTTCAAGTTCGGCTGAGGTGACAGGTGAGCTCCCTAACGACTTAATGACCTCCTGCGCCGTTGCCAGAGCTTTGCCGGCCAAGAGATTATCCACAGTTGACCCCATGACAAACATGCCAGGCAGGGCAAACGTATCGTGTCTTACAAACACCGGACTTCGTGAGAGTTCCGGCAAAAGCTTTTCCCATCGCTGGCGAGCGACGATGCCGACTAGTGTTGCCGCCGCAGAATCAGGATCCTGACGGGCGAATCCCCGTACCGCTAGTCTAATCTCAACACTCTGGTCGGCCGGTGCGTTGATTACCAACGCACGGGAGTCCGGCGTTAGGGGCTGTCGAAAAGTTGGAGGAATACGCTGTTCGCTTTTGCGCCAGCCGCCAAGGAGTTGCCGTAAGGCCCGCATGACTCGATTGGATTGAACTCCACCGATAATCACAACAGTTGAGTTGTTAGGATTCAGGAAACGGTCCCGCGCGAGCAAAAGATCGACCCGCTCGACTCGTTCGAGAGATTCCACGGTGCCAGTGTAAGGACGGCCATATGGGAAGTCGCCAAAAAGCCGCGTGGCTATAGCGCGGTCAGCTACGACTGTAGGAGAAATACTAGTTTCCCTTACTACTTTAATGCGTCCTTCGCGAGCCTTCGCGACATTTTCCTGGGTCAACTGAGGAGTGACGAGCGCAGTCCGAAGGATTTCAATCATCCGTTCAAACTCGCGGGCCCTGCCCTGCATGGTAATCGTCATCGAATCATAGTCGGTCGTTACATTCAGCCGCCCTTTCATCGTCTCGGTAAAGTACTCGCGCGTGGTGGGGTCGGGAAATAGAAGGTCTCCCAAAAGCGCCATGCTTCCCGCTTTGCCCGCCAGATCAAAGGCTGCCCCGCTATGGATTCGAAGCTTGATCAGCACTTCCTGCTCACCGGGGCGTGGCAAAATCACTACGCGTAGGTCATTCAGCAGGCGGTTACGTTCCGGCTCGTACGGCACTTGCGCCCCACCAAACGACTGAAACGCTACCAGCAGGCAAATGGCCAAGCCGGATTTTCTTAAGAAACTCTTCAATACGACCAGATTCATGGGAGTTGTAAGCTTTGAAACGCGAACCAGCGTCCTAAAAAATAATCGAATCATTGAGCCAGGGGAGCAAAACATCTTAGATGCACGATATTTACCCGTCAAACCGTTTGGCCTCTAACTGCATCCAACGCCATGGTTTGAACAGTCCTTAGCCAGGCTCGAGGCGTTTGAGGTAACCAATTTATTACCGGCAAGCGTCGCTTTCACAGGTCGGTGTTTGAAATTGGGGCCGCAAACAAGGCAAAAAGTTTGAAGGAAGAGCGTATCTTTTGGCCGTTTGTCGGTAATACTATTAGGAAGCGATTCCTTCAGAATCGAGTGCCGATTGCCAGATAGAACCACAGACGAACTTTTGCTGATACGGGCAGGAGCTGGCGACCCGGCAGCTTTCCTTCAAGTGTATGAAAGGCATCGCGACTCGGTTTTCCGCTTTGCTTACAGGCTTTCAGGATCGTTTGAGTTGGCAGAAGACATAACCCACGATAGCTTTTTGGGTTTAATGAAGAAACCGGAGAATTTTATTCCGAGCCGAGCCTCATTGCGTACATACCTTTTTGCAGCGGCTCGCAATCTTTGGCTTAAGCAACTCCGGAAGTTTGGTAGAGAGTCGGCGATAGACGACTTGCCGGAGGATCAGTTCACAGCCGTGACCAGGGAGCCCTTGCGCAGGTTGATGGACGACGAACTATCTTTGAGAGTGCAAGAAGCGGTCTCCAGTCTGCCGCCGCTGCAACGGGAGACCCTGGTTCTCTTTGAATACGAAGGTCTCGCATTAAGCGAGATAGCGAGCCTCGTCGGTACAGATATAGGAGCGGTAAAGGCTCGGCTCCATAGGGCGCGCGAGCGGTTAAGAAACACGCTTCAACCATATTTGAATAGCAGTCGGGAAATTGTTACTTTGGAGAAGGCTTAAAATGAGCAGCACAATTGAGCCGGAAGGAACTGGAGAGCAGTTTGTTTCTGACGATGAGCTTAAGAATTTGCTCGATCGTTGGATTGCTCCGAATCCATCAAAAAGTCTCGATCAGCGAGTAGCAAACAGTTATCATAGGGAGATGGGCAACGCGGAGTTAATGGCCGATTCGATACCGTTCCCCGAAAGCCAAAATGAGGTAGTAACGATGAAGTTTTGTTCCACATGTAGTGAAGAATTCGCGGACAAATTCAGTTTTTGTCCGGTGGATGGGTCCCAGTTAACTTTGCCAGCCCCAGAACCGGAAAGCATGGTGGCTAACCCTGCGAGCGTCAACGAGCCGGTTAGAGCCAGCGCCCCGGTTCTTGCTGCCGCCGGTTCCGCGGTTCTTTTTCCGCGTGGCGAATATCATCTGACATTTATGGATGATGCTGGCCTCGTCACCCGGTTGAGCGATGCCCTGAGGGAAGTGGCCCATGAATCGGAATTGACGTGGCCTGAGTTTAAGCGTGATCCATTTGGCTTTACGAAGCGCATGGCAGTTGGCTATGGCCAGGCTGGCTGGCGTTTTCTGTCGCAACCAAATGTCGCGACCGGAGTGTTGGCGGCACTGTTCGTAATGATCACCGCGATATTCCTGGTGATTTGGTTGGACCGGGTTCAGACGCGCCAGAATGCTGAACGGGCAGCGACTGAGGAACTCGTAGTTGATCAGTATATTGATCTTCCTACTGAGATGCCCACACCCGATGAAGGTACCGCCGGACTTAACAAGGGCGATGGTGGCGGAAGCAAGCCAAAGCCAGAGAAGGCAGCAGGTGGTGGCGGCGGTGGCCGCGAGGATCCGAAGCCGGCGTCGTTTGGTAAGACCCCGCAAGCATCGCTGACGGTTCCGCAAGTTGTCGCGCCGGACCCGAAGCCTCCGACAATCAAGAATCCTTCGTTACCGGTGGCCGCGACGGTGGTTGCGGATCCTTTGTTGGTTCCGCCAGATCCGCGAAATCTTAACTATGGCGACTTCAAGTCGAAGAGTACTGATCCATCATCAGGCCCGGGCACGGGCAATGGCATTGGCACGGGCAGAGGTGGCGGCATCGGACCGGGTGAGGGCGGCGGTATCGGCCCCGGCCGTGGTGGAAACATTGGGGGCGGTGACCGTAACGATGGTGGTGGCGGACCAGGTGGTCCAGGCGGTGGAGACCCTAACAGAGTGTTTAGTGGCAAAGAGGTGAGTTCTAAGGCTCGCGTTCTTTCCAAGCCGGAGCCACAGTATACGGAAGAAGCACGAAAGAATCAGGTAACCGGAACGGTCGTACTAAGGGCGGTATTTACGTCTGGTGGTCAGGTCTCCAACATCCGCGCCGTCTCAGGCCTTCCATTTGGTTTGACCGAGCGCGCAATCGCCGCGGCCCGGCAGATCAAATTTTCCCCGGCGACGAAGGATGGACACCCAGTTTCGATGTACATCCAGTTGGAATACAACTTCAACCTTTATTAAGAGTCTACCTTAATAATTTCAAAGGGCGCCGATTGATACAGTCGGCGCCCTTTCTGTTCGAAGCTGAACATAGGACCGATAGGACCTCCAGGACCTATCTTTTCCACCGCGTCGCAACGCCTAATTGAGCCGCTCCACAAACCGCCTGATTCGCTTCACGCCTTCTCTCAACTGCTCCATTGAGGTGGCGTACGACATTCTGATGTAACCTTCAGCGCCGAAGCCGGCGCCATCCGTAACGACGGTTTGCTCCTCTTCCAATAAACGCCGGGCGAAGTCGGCGGAGGTCGTCATTGTGTCGCCAAGGCATTCACGAACGCTGGGAAAGGCATAAAACGCGCCCTCGGGTTCATTGCAATTGATGCCAGGAATCTCCAGTAACGCATTCAGCAGCCAGGCGCGCCGCCTTGTATATTCTTCCAACATTGCCGCAACCGACTTCTGCGGTCCACTGAGCGCCTCAACTGCCGCGCTCTGGGCTATCGAATTGGGATTGCTCGTCGAGTGGCCCTGCACCTTGAGCATTGCCCTGGTCCATTCGCGAGAAGCAAGCGCATAGCCGACCCGCCAACCCGTCATCGCGTAAGTCTTTGAGAAGGACCCGGCAATACAAAGACGCTCGCGCAGCTCAGCCGGCAGACTGGCTGCGCTAAATATCCTCGCCGGCGAATAAACAAAGCGCAAATAACATTCGTCAGAGATTACGTATACGCTGCGTTCGGCGAGTAGCGCCATGATTTTTTGAAACTCCGCCGGAGGAATCACGCGACCTGACGGATTGCAAGGCGAGTTCAGGACAATGAGCTTAGTGCGAGGCGTGAGTGCCCGCTCGACTTGTTCAGCGTTCAGCAAAAAACCGGTCTCTTCAGTTTCGATGAAGACCGGATTTCCGCCGGCAAAAACTACTACCTCAGGGAACGTTACCCAGTAGGGCTTTGCAATCAGAACCTCGTCGCCGGGATTGATAAGACTGACGACAGCGTTGAAGATCGCTTGCTTTCCGCCGGAAGTGGCCATGACTTCCGCAGGTTCGTAGTTTGCTCCAAACTAAAGTTGATAAAAATTAATGATTGCGTTCTGGATGTCACGCGTGCCGCCCGTGGGTGTGTACTTCGTCTTTCCGGCCCGCATGGCTTCCGCGGCTGCGCGCTTGATGTTATCCGGCGTATCAAAATCCGGCTCGCCCGCGCCGAAGTCGAAGACGTTCACCCCCGAAGCTCGCAAGGAATCGGCGGCTTGCATTGCGGCCAGGGTCGATGATGGCTGCATCTTCGCTACGTTATGAGAGACCTTGAATAGGGAGGGGGAGGGTTTGGTCGTCATATGTTCTACCACCCCACGCGAGCTGCCCGCGCGGAGACCCCGGATTGGCTGCGATAGCGGAACCCCTAACTCTCGGCGAGGCAATGGTTGGTTACAACTTCTCTTTCATGCGTGCCTCGACCAGAGGAGGGACAAGTCCATCAAGTTCTCCCCCCAACTGAAAGACTTCTTTTACCAGCCGCGAGCTAACGTAAGAATAGGTCTCAGCCGGCATCATGAACACGGTTTCAATGCTCGGTTCCAGACGGCGATTCATCAAAGCCATCTGTAACTCGTATTCGTAGTCTGAAATAGCTCGAATGCCCCGCACAATTGCGTGGGCCTGCTGAGCAACGGCGTAGTGGACTAACAACCCCTCGAAAGCGTCAACGCGAAGTACGCACTTTCCATGAGCAATGCTCTTCAACACTTCCTCAAGCATTTCGCGGCGCTCTTCGATAGAGAAGAACGGCTGCTTGTCTGGGTTAACGAGAATGGAAATGATTATTTCATCAAAGAGTTTGCACCCGCGCTCAATGATATCCAGGTGGCCGTTGGTGACGGGATCAAATGAGCCGGGATAGATGGCGCGTCGCATGGCTAGGGATGGTAAATGGTAAATGGTAAATGGTAAATAGAGGAACCGTTGACTTGAAGAATTCCCTGCAAGTTCTGTTGTAACTCCCTTAAAGACTCCGGTGCTGAGTTGCATTGCCAGCATTCATTATGCGGTAGTAACATCAAGACAACTTAGGGAGTGATTATGGTTCAAACGATCCCGCCACCCTCAGAGATAATCGCGCCGTTTCTCAACCTGGATCTTACGAGCCTCCGCTTGACAGCCGCACAGTTTGAGCAAGTCTGCCGTGACAATCCAGACCTGCGTCTCGAGCTAACGTCAAATGGAGGCTTAATAGTCATGCCGCCTGCTGGATTGAGAACTGGCAAACGCAACTTCAGCCTTAGTCGACAATTGGGGGTCTGGGTTGAAAAAGACGGTACCGGCATCGGGTTTGATTCATCTACAGGGTTCACCTTACCTAATCGAGCAGTACTGTCTCCTGATGCTTCGTGGGTAAGACGAGCGAAGTGGGACGCCCTTAGTGAAGAGGAACAGGAACGTTTCGCGCCGTTGTGCCCCGATTTCGTAATCGAACTGAGATCTCGTTGGAATACTTTGAAAGCACAACAGGACAAGATGGAGGAGTATCTCGACAATGGCACGCAATTGGGTTGGCTGATCGATCCACGTGAGCGGCTTGTTTACGTTTATCGTGTCGGTGAAGAAGTTGAGGTGCTTGAGGACCCAGCAACCGTATCCGCGGATCCAATCCTAAACGGATTCGTGTTGGAGTTAGCTGAGTTATGGTGAATGGGACCGTGGCGACTCGTGCTTGACAGTACCTGATCGCGATGTTTCAATAACAAGCGTACAGACGTGGTGAGTTAAGGCGACTTGCGGCCACGTAAAACAAACGGCTAAACAGCTCGGCGAGTCTTTCCCGTGAGACTAATCGAATAGGGTTTTTAGGAAAGCCCCGCGTTGTTAAGCGCGGGGCTCTTTCTTTCGGTAAATGGTAAATGGTGAATAGTAAATAGATCGTTCACCGATTCCGACCATTCACTATTTACCATTCACTATTTACCAGACTATGGCTAGTTTTCTCGACACACTTAAAGAACGCATCGTCGTCTTTGATGGCGCGATGGGCACCAATTTGCAAGTTCAAAACCTCACCCTTGAGGATTTCGGAGGCCTGCGGTTTGAGGGCTGTAACGAAAATTTGCTGGTCACCCGGCCAGACGCAGTGGAGAACGTTCATGTAGCGTTCCTGGATGTCGGCTGCGACGTAATCGAGACCAATTCGTTCAACGGCACGCCCGTGGATTTTGCCGAATACGACATTGCCGATAAGGCGTACGACATGAACGTCCTCGCCGCAAGTCTGGCTAAACGCGTTTCTGCCGACTACTCAACCAAAGCCAAGCCGCGCTGGGTGGCCGGTTCAATGGGTCCGGGGCGGAAACTGCCAACCCTTGGTCATATCCCGTTCGCTGATCTAAGAGCGGCCTACGCTGAGCAGGTGCGCGGGCTTCTTGATGGTGGCGCGGATCTGTTAATCGTCGAGACCTGTCAGGATCTGCTACAAACGAAAGCAGCACTTGCCGCCATCTTTGGACACTTTGAAAAAAATCGTGTCCGCGTTCCCGTCATAGCTCAGGTGACTATTGAAGTGTTCGGGACCATGCTCAACGGAACTGAGATCGGCGCGGCTCTTACTGCCCTCGCGCCGTTTCCTATAGATGTGATTGGCATGAACTGCGGCACGGGTCCGCGCCACATGACCGAAAGCATCCGTTATCTTTGCGAGAATGCGCCGCTGCCGGTGTCAGTGCTGCCTAACGCCGGCTTGCCATCAGTCGTCGATGGCAAGATGCATTACGACGAGACGCCCGAAACCTTCACGGCCCAGGTGGTCCACTTCGCCAATGACTTCGGCGTCAACGTCGTGGGTGGTTGCTGCGGGACCACGCCCGCGCATTTGAAGTTAGTTGTCGAAGCAATGCAGCGCATCACGCCCAAAGTGCGCGACGCCAAACTTGTGCCCGCTGCGTCGTCAATCTATTTCCAGCAACCTTATGTGCAAGACGCCTCGTTCTTGATTGTCGGCGAGCGAGTAAACGCCAGCGGATCTAAGAAGATGCGCGACTTGCTCAATGCCGAAAACTGGGATGGCCTTGTCGCTTTGGCTAAGGAGCAGGAACGTGAGGGTGCCCATGTGCTGGACGTTAACGTCGACTTCGTGGGCCGCAATGGCGAAAAGGATATGCACGAGCTCGCCTCGCGTCTGGCGACAAACATCAAGCTGCCACTGATGTTTGACTCTACAGAGTGGGAGAAAATGGAGGCAGGCCTGCAGCATGCGGGCGGCAAAAGCATACTTAATTCGACAAACTACGAAGACGGTGTGCCGCGCTTCTCGAATGTTATCGAACTCGCGAAACGCTATGGCGCCAGTGTGGTCATCGGAGCGATTGACGAAGAGGGAATGGCGCGCACTGCTGAGGGAAAGTTCGCCATCGCAAAACGCGCCTACGAGCAGGCAACTGGCGAATTGAATCTTCCGGCTGGCGACATCTTTTTCGACTCGCTCGCGTTACCGATATCAACCGGGATCGAGGAGGATCGGCGCAATGCGCTCGAGACGATCGAAGGGATTCGACGGATCAAAAAAGAACTTCCCGGGTGCTTCACAATTCTTGGAGTTTCCAACATTTCTTTCGGTCTCAACCCCGCATCCCGTGTCGTGCTGAATTCTGTATTCCTGCACGACGCCGTCGAAGCGGGTCTCGATGCGGCGATAGTCAACGCCAGCAAGATTGAGCCTTTGAATCGAATCGGTGAAGAGGAACTGAAAGTCGCGCGTGACTTGATCTACGACCGGCGGCAGTTTGACGGAGACGTCTGCACCTATGATCCACTGACGCGTTTCACGACGTTGTTCGAAAACGTCAAAGCCAAGGCCGCAAAGAAAGCGTCGAAGGGTGCTACGGTTGAAGAACGCCTTAAGAATCACATTATCGACGGGGAAAAGATCGGTCTGGAAGACGAGCTGACGAAGGCCCTCGAGACGCATGCGGCTCTAGACATTATTAACAATATCCTGCTCGATGGAATGAAAGTGGTGGGCGATCTTTTTGGTAGCGGCCAGATGCAGTTACCGTTTGTCTTGCAGTCAGCCGAAGCGATGAAGGCCGCGGTGCGCTTTCTCGAGCCGTTTATGGAGAAAAAGGGCGGGGCCACGGCCAAAGGGACGTTGGTGCTCGCGACCGTCAAAGGCGATGTGCATGATATAGGAAAAAACCTTGTCGACATCATCCTAACCAACAACGGCTATAAAGTCATAAATCTCGGCATCAAGCAGCCGATCGACAACATCCTCCAGGCGCAGGAGGAGCACAAGGCTGATGCCATCGGCATGAGTGGGCTGCTGGTAAAATCTACGCTCATCATGAAGGACAACCTCGACCTCATGAACGAGCGCGGCATCACGGTGCCGGTGATTCTTGGGGGCGCCGCATTGACCCGCCGCTACGTCGACGAGGATCTTAAGTCAATTTATAAGGGCAGCCTTTACTATGCCGGCGACGCGTTTGCAGGACTGCACACCATGGACAAGCTGGTCGGTGGCAATGGAGAGCTCACCGGCGGCCTGGCAAAAGCGGCGGCGGCTTCTGGTGAAGACGGCGAAAAGCCCGAAGACGTGGAAGACCGTGTGGGCGAAGAAGCGAAGCTCGGCATTAATAAGCGGGTAAAGCCACGCGGAGCAACGAAGACCGCAGGCGATACAACCCATACCATTCGCTCGGAAGTCAGCCAGGAGGTTTCGATTCCGAAAGCCCCGTTTTATGGCTCGCGCGTTGTCGATGATATCTCGCTCGAAGACGTGTTCGCTTTCGTCAACGAAACTGCTTTATTCAAGGGTCAATGGCAATTCAAACAGGGACGGCGGCCCGTTGAAGAGTATGAATCACTCGTTCGCGAAACGGTTCGACCCATCTATGTGGAGCTGAAGGAACGAAGCAAAGGTGAGCAGCTTCTTCAACCGCGAGTTGTTTATGGGTATTTTCCGGCGCAATCTTCGGGCAACGATCTGATTATCTATAACGAGGACGAGAAAACCGAACGGATGCACTTCACCTTCCCGCGCCAGCCTTCCGGGAAGAACCTCTGTTTAGCGGATTTCTTTGCATCGAAAGAGTCGGGACGAATGGATGTGGTAGCTTTCCATCTTGTAACTATGGGACGGCGCGCCAGCGAGTATGCACAAGAGTTGTTTAAGTCGGATAACTACGCCGACTATCTTTACTTCCACGGCCTGGGCGTGGAAAGCGCAGAGGCGCTGGCGGAGTTGTGGCACAAGCGGATTCGCGAAGAGCTCGCGATCGCGGGTGAGGATGCGGAGGAGGTAAGGAAGCTTTTTCGCCAACAATATCAGGGCTCGCGTTTTAGCTTTGGCTACCCGGCCTGTCCGAGCCTTGAAGACCAGGCAAAACTTTTTGATTTACTTGATCCCGCTCGCATCGGCGTAGAACTGAGTGAAGAGTTTCAGCTGGAGCCAGAGCAATCTACTTCCGCGATCATCGTCCATCACCCGGAAGCAAAGTATTTTGCGGTAGACTAAAAACAAGTCCAATGTCCAAAGTCCAAAGTTCGAAGTCGAAACCAAAAGTAGCTATCGACGGGCGAAAACGTTTTGCGGCTTTGCCGCTCTCCGTGCGGAAGGGCTATGCCTTTCCGGATCCCTCATCAATTTGTCTGGAGGCTGCGCCTCCCTTTGAGGCGTAGCCTCTCTCTCGTAATAACATCGCGGAAAGCCCGAGGCTTTCCGCGCGGAAGGCGGCAGAGCCGCAATCGTAAGTTGCCGGAACCATTCCAAACAGCCTCTGCTCCTAAATCCGAAATCCACGGATCATCGACTTCCCGGTTTGACCCAACTCCTGAAGAGTTCGAAGTGTTGAGCTGGTTTGAGCGCTTCGCTTTTGGGTTGGTTCGCCGTATGAATCATGGCGCGTGGAAGCGTTTCTGGACGTGGTGCCAAAGCGTTTTCGGAGCGGGCTGGATCCATCTCGCAACTTACAACCTCATGCGGGTTTATGGGCTGGAGAATATCGAGGCGGTCTCTCGAGACCGTCCGATACTGTTGGTTGCGAATCACCGCTCGTTCTTCGACATGTATGTCGTGTCGACGACGCTCTTCCGCCATACCTCATGGCGTAAACAACTTTACTTTCCTGTACGCGGCCGTTTTTTCTACGATTCACCCCTGGGATTGTTTGTAAATCTGCTAATGGGCTGGTGGTCGATGTATCCGCCTTTCTTCGCGTCGGGCGAAAACCCGCTGGTCGAGAAACGCGCTTTCGATAAGTATTCGTTTCGCTTGTTGACTGAACTCTGCCGTAGCGGTGCAGGTAACGTGATCGGATTTCATCCGGAGGGAACGCGCAATAAGGGCGGCGATCCATATTCCTATTTACGGGCGCAGCCTGGAGTTGGGAAGCTGATTAAGGATTCAGCACCGCAGGTTATACCAGTTTTCATTGCAGGCCTGGGAAATGACCTTCCGAAGCAGGTACTTGGGAATTGGCGCGGAGGGGAGAAGATTCGTATACACTTTGGACCGCTGCTCGATCTGTCAGAATTCTTAATCAAGAGAGATCACATGCGAACCTACAAAGAGATTTCTGACTTCGTCATGAGCAAGATTGCCGAGTTGGGTGAACAGGATCGGCAGATGTGGGGGAAAGAAGGAAGTGGGTGAGACCTATAGGCTTTATAGGACTTATAGAACCTATAAGTGGGGGCCTGCCCCCGCTTTACTGCCGGCGATCTTAAGCTAAAAGAAATGCCTCTTCCTTTAGTAATCATCAATCCCGAATCAGCCGGTGGCGCAACGCTCGAGGCGTGGCCAGGTATTGCCAGTGAGTTAGCAACGCACTTTGGAGCATTTAGTCGTAAATTTACTAGTGGTCCAGGAGAGGGAATCGAGCTTGCCGCGAATGCTGCACGCAAGGGTACCAAGCTCATTATTGCCTGCGGCGGCGATGGCACCATTTCGGAAGTGGCGAATGGGATCTTAGCATCGGGCACGGATGCTGAATTAGGGATTTTGCCCAGCGGCACAGGCGGCGACTTTCGCAAAACGATTGGTATACCCGCTCGCTCGAGCGATGCGGCCAGGATTCTTCGTGATGGACGCACGCGGCAGACTGACGTCGGGCGAGTGACTTTCCTGAACGACGATGGCGAGCATGAATCGCGTTATTTTCTGGGCGTCGCTTCGTTTGGGATGAGTGCAGAGGTGATCGCCCGCGTGAAGGCAGGTGGTCCTGAATGGCTTCCAGCAAAGGCGCCCAGGTGGCTAAACGGGAGAATCTCTTTCGGTCTCGCAATGGTTCAAGCGGCTGTGAAAACCCAGGCGACTCGAGTAATCGTGCAGTTAGATGAAAAGCCCGCTCGGCGGCTAACGGTCGCCAATCTTTGCATTGCCAATGCGCGATACTTCGGGGGTGGCATGAAGATCGCGCCCAACGCGAAACTTACAGATGGCAACTTTGATGTGATTAGCATTGGAGATCTCGGTGCCCCGAGAATTCTAGCTAATGCGCCACGTTTGTATCTGGGCGCGCATCTCGGCATGTCAGAAGTCGGGCACACTCTGGCGAAGAAGGTAACTGCTCGTCCTCTCTATAAAGACCAGCGCATCGAGTTTGAGGTGGACGGTGAACTACCGGGCCATCTCCCCGCGACATTTCAAATCCTTCCCAAGGCTCTTCGCGTTCGTTGTCCTCAAGCATCTTAAAAAAGCAAAAGTAGAATGTTCTGTTATTAGCAAATTAAAATGTCCGGTCTTATTAGCAAGTGAAGTGTCCGGTTTCGCCATTTCTTTAACCAGCAGTAGTAGCTGTGGGAATGTGGGAAAGTCAGGCTGCTTTTTGGCCTGACTTT
>JBPCKD010000162.1:0-34444 GCA_051004635.1 Pyrinomonadaceae bacterium | reverse complement strand
ACCTATAGCTGGCCTGGGAATGTTCGTCAATTAAAGAACTGCCTCGAGCGTGCCGTCATTCTTTCCAATAACGGACGCATTACCGTTAATGAATTGCCTCCGGAGGTTGTGCGGCCTGCAGTGCCGGCGGCCGCGTTCACCGCCGCGCCTTCGCCGTCCGGCGCGCATGTTAACTTCAATTCCGGCGCAAGCTCGTTCGGTTCCAGCACTGGGTCATCGCCTACTTCCCTGCGCGACGTGGAGCGCCAACAGATTCTCGCAGCCCTCGAACAAACTGGATGGCACCGCGGCAAAACTGCCGAGATCCTCGGCATTTCACCCTCAACCCTTTATCGACGACTTCGTGATTACAATCTTGAGCGCCGGAATGGTTAGAGTCTCCAACTAGTTTACAATTCTGATTGGACTTCCAGGGTTGAAATCGAAATTAGCAAATCAGAAGTTCGCGAATCTGTTGACTTCCTTGTTTGACGGGGCGTATTGTGCGCTCGTTCTCATTGGGCTGAATCTCACGAGCCTCTGCTTCCCGGCACACTCGCAATCCAGCCAAACCTCTTGATTTGAAATACCAGTCCGAGGCTAAGTTCGAGCCTAAAGCTTTAACTGCTTGAACCTATGAACAACCTCCGTCACATCGCTTTTTTGATGCTAATGCTCGGTTTGATCCTGACGCCGATTCCTACAGGCGTCAGTCAGAATCGCACTGAAATGCATCCTGACCAACAGCAGGACGACGAGTGGGTGGCGGAAGTGCCGTGTAAGGGTAATGAGAGAGAAGGGGTTGGCTATATTAAAGAACAGGAGTTCCATCTTTGCCTTGATTTTAAGGAATTTGAACTTCAGCCCAAGCCGGGAGTTGATGCCAACTGGATCCCTCTGACCATAGTAAGTTACACAAAGAGGACCGGAAAGAATCTTACTGAAATCAAATTGAGCGTAGACCGTCCGGAATATCATCCGGGTTTGACACCGGAGACAGTAGAGAAAGTCGGGCCGGAGAAGCCGGTTGGCAGGCTCACCTCAAAGCAGGAGTTTCAAAGCAAGATTGGTATCGCAAAGGACGCGAAATCTGAAAGGTATCCTTTAAAGGCAGCGATAACTTCTGGGAGCGATACCGCCACGGTCAGTTTCAAGTTGCCGATCCTTGCGCCCGATCCCAATTTGGTTTTGGTGCAAAAGAAGTCCTCGGCAGTAATAGATTGTTGGACCGGCTCTCAGTGTGCTCCACTCCAGCTTCAACTGCTGAACACAATTCCCTACCACCTTGCAGTAACCAACATTTCGATTACTTCCGACGATCTTCTTGAAGATAAGCTGGATGAAGGTCTGTCAGACGACGCAAGGAGCCTTGATATCGGGTCCACTCCTCGTGACGTAACCCTGAAGTTGAAAGCCAAACCAATGACGGTGCCGCGGTTATTCAGTGGCATCGGTAAATCTCAAGTCACGATGAGATTTGACTATAAGGACGATTATGGGCGGACCTTTCCTTCTAAGGAAATCAGTGTAGATCTTCAAATCAGGCCGAATATGGTAATTTTGGCTGTTTTTCTGATTCTGGGCGCCGTAGTGGGAACTCTTGTGCGCATTGATCTGCGCAGAATGAAACGAGCTGGCTTAATTACCAAAACGCAGTATGCGATCTTTGCCGCCACCACGTTTGCTAGCGGCATTCTGGTTTGTCTGATCGCGTTGTTCGCGAACATCAAGCTAGTCGTTCTCAACGATCAGAACTACTCCGCCTGGGACCCTAAGGTGCTTTTCTTGACCGCACTGATAGCGACGGTCAGCGGACTACCAATTCTTTATGCTTATTTGAAACTTCCTCCCAAACAAGATGCCAAGACGCAACCGAAAGCAGTACCCCGTAAAAAGGCGCGGGGCGACAATGCAAAAAAGTAATTAGCTTCTCAGTATTCTAACGGCGACCCGAGGATGCACAATGTTGAAGGAACTAGTCTTGTTACCTCAAGTAAAACGATTTGTAATGATCATATGTGCAACTGCGTTGTCGATATCGGCATTGAGCATGAAGGCACGATCACAGAATGCGGCACACTTGTTAAAGGAAGGAGTTTCTTACCAGAACGCTGATGACACCAGTGATCGTGCCGCCGATTTATATCGCCAGTTGATCAGAAGATATCCAACTTCAGCTCAGGCTGAACAGGCCCAGTTCTTCCTCGGGACTTATTACCAGAAGAAATTCTTCTTACTTGAAGGCAAAAGCAAAGTTCAAGATTGGTCTTCTTTCAATCAAGCTGAGCAGGCGTTGTACGGTTACGTCGGCGCGTACACCACAAAAGGAACCAAATCCTACCTGGCCGATTCATATCACATGCTGGCTGTCATCGCCCTGAGACGAGGATATCCAGATACCGCCCGAACTTTGCTGAATAAGATGATCGGAGTGGCCACCAAAGACCGCCAGGTTTATATCAACAAAGTGGTTTGGTCGGCGCGAGCTGATGACGTAATCAAGGGTTACTGCGACACCACTGCTCTGGCTTCAGCCAGTTTGGACGCCATCAAAAGCGGCAAATCTTTTACTGAGATTGTAAGCACTCTAAACAATTGGTGCCGTGGCCACTGCCGATAAGTCAGGCGCCGCCATTGCGCGCTCGCAGGTAAGTCAGGCCTGCTTTAGCTTCTTGCGATCGATTTTGCCACGATCGTTTTTTGGTAATGAAGAAACGAATTCGATCCAGCGAGGATACTTGTAGCGTGCCAGGTGCGACTTAACGAACTCTTTCAATTCATCGGCAAGCTCGCCACTCGATTGGCCGATTGCGCCCTCCCTTACGGTCGAACTACTGCCCCGGGCTCCTGCGGAAAATTCCTCACGAAGCACCACAAAAGCCTTCGGTTTTATTAGACCATCGCCCGTCTCGGCGCCAATCACCGCGCACTCAAGCACCGCCTGATGTTGCAAGAGGCAGTTTTCAATTTCGGCCGGCGCGACAAAGATACCTGATACTTTCAACATGTCGTCAGTCCGGCCGTGGTACCAATAGTAGCCTTCGTCGTCGACGTGGAATTGATCCCCGGTCGTGCACCAGTCTCCGACAAAGGTCTCCTTTGATTTCTCATGAGCATTCCAATAGCAGAGCGCGGCTGAATCGCCCTTAATCTTCAGCGTGCCCATCTCGCAAGTGGGAACTGCCTTGCCTCCTGCATCAACAATCTTTGCTTCGTAACCGTTGACCACCCTGCCGAGCGAGCCGGGCTTCACATCCCCCGGCCGATTGGAGATGTAGATATGAAACATCTCAGCCGAGCCTATCCCATCGTAGATTTCCACACCCAAAGTCTTTTTCCACCGCTCATAAAGCTCTACTGGCAAAGCCTCGCCGGCGGAGTAACAGAACCGCAAACTCGACAAATCACGGCGGCTGGCATCGGTCGCATTGAGCATTGAGTTGATCATTGTCGGCACGGTTGTAAGTATCGTCGGCCGATATCGCTCAATGACCTCGAAAAGTGTCTCCGGCGTCGAGCGCTCAGAAAAAAGAGCGGTTGCTCCGCCCACCGCGAACGGAAATAACAGATTTGTTCCAGTTGCGTAACCAAAGAAGAGCTTTGGCACCGAAACGGTCAAATCGTTTTCACTAACACCCATCGTGCGTTTTGCGAAGACTTCGGCATTGAAAGGCAGGTCGTGTTGCAAATGCACAGCGCCTTTCGGATGGCCGGTTGAGCCGGAAGTGAATAACCAGATTGCGATGTCGTCCCGGTGCGTGTCGGCGGGACTGCACTCATCCGGCTGGGCGTGGGTGAAGTTGTCGAAGGAGAGCCATGTTACATCTCCCTTGAGCTCATCAAGCTCCGGGCCACTTACTACTTTCTCGATTTGCTGGTCGGGAAGCTGACTCGCCGCCCCTGGTTTTTCGTCGACCACGAGTACAGTTCTTAGATAGCGAGCAGCGGTTGTCGCCTCAGTAAAGTCTTTCAGTAACGATCGAGGAATGACCGCAACTCCGGCGCGTGTGTAATCGAGATAGTATTTGTAGTCTTCCGCCGGCAATAGCGGATTGACCATGGTGATCACAGCGCCGATGCGGGCCGCACCAAACCACGTCCATACAAACTGAGGACAATCCGGCAGGATGATCAGAACGCGTTCTTCGACATCAACGCCGAGTTCGCGCAGAGCGTTACCAGCGCGATTCGACATTCGAGCGGTGTCCCCGTAGGTATAGGTTTGATCCTCAAAGTAGAGACAGGTTTTGTTTTCGCGGCCCTCCTCCACATTGTGGTAGAGGAAGTAGTCGGCCATGTTGAAACGCGCTGGAAATTCGATTGTCATCTGTCCAAGTGTCAGGAGTTCTACTGATCAGCCAGCGTTTGCCTGAGAAACTGTTCCAACCGCTCCCGTTCATCGTCGTCCATTGCAGTGAAGCGCACTGAGAATCCAATTTCGTCCGCTTGGTCAATTACTTCAGCCCAGGGATAAATCAGCTCATCGCTGGGCAATGAGATTTCCAACCGGATAAGTTCATTCAGTTCAACCTTGCCGGGGCTGAGCACAAAGCAACCTGTCAAGCTCAGGTCGGCAACAGTGGCTGCTTGCTGAATCAAAAAGTTTTCCCAACGCACCGGAAGGTTTACCTTGACTCGGGCGTTCAGTCTTCGTTCGTCGGCCATAGGATAGAGATGTCCAGATTGGAAACGGTGTGAGCAAAACTAAGCTCACTCCCTGGCAAACGGGCAACCACCTTCGCCATGTTTGGTATCCAAATAGGTACGCGCCTCCCAGAGTTCGGGAAAAAACTTTTTGTCGAGCGTGGTCCGCAAGTAGCCAACACCCTCGGACCCTCCAGTACCGCGCTTCGTTCCCACCATGCGCTCAACCATTTTGATGTGATGGGAGCGCCACAAAGAGAAGTACTCATCGTGTTCGAGCAGCGCTTCGGCTAGCTGAAATTCTTCATAGCGCTTTTCGAAATGAGTGAGGATCTCCAACACAGCCTGGGCGCGTTTACCGTACCGAACTTTACGTTCCTGTTCATCGATAACCTCGTCGCTAGCTGGTGCATCCAGGCCGCGGTTGCGCAGCGCGGCATAAAACACATCTCCCAAAGAGGGTGCTTCAAAACGCTTTCGCAAACGCAAGTAAGCAAATTCATCTTCGCGAAATTCATTAAGAATGTTTTCCTGCTTATGCCCCGAGGCAAACTCAATCTCTCGAAACTGCATTGATTGAAATCCACTAGCCGGATTGAGTTGATCACGAAAACCGAGAAAACTGATGGGAGTCATGGTTTCCAGGATGTGAATCTGGGTTATCAGGAGTTTTTCAATCTCTACTACGCGTCGCATCGTATGAGCGGCGGCAGCCAATCGATCCTTATTCATCGTCACCATCGCCGCGTCCAGCTCATGAAGAATCTGCTTAAACCAAAGCTCGTAGGCCTGGTGAATCGTAATGAAAAGCAATTCATCGTGATGCGAAGGATCAGAAAGACATTCCTGGAGCCCAATCAAGTCGGGCACCTTTAGATACTTGTTGTAGGACAGAGTTGAGTGCTTACCGTAGTCGTTAGGCATATGTTCAATTAATCGGGAAACCTGGTGTTTCAAGCATTCTCCTCGCCTGTGCCAGGTGTCGCCATCCATGGACCACGGTGACGACGAAAGCGTCGGCCACGCTGTAGCGCATCAAGGGCGTAACAGGCGATCGCAACTTTGTTTTGTTGTAATCAAAGCCTTCAGCTTCGCTAACGAACCGCAGAAACTCGGCTTGCTGCTGTAAAAACGCTTCCAGGGCGTTCTCAATGGCAGGAGACTGGGAGGGCCGGAAAACCTTCGGCGACGGCACTTTCCTCGTGGTTTCGGGAACAACTTGCTTGATTAGCCAACCCCCCACCCAACTGGGCCGATAAGGGACCGGCGAACTTACGGCCCACTTGTCGCGGCCTTGTTTGATCGCGGCCGTTAGATAAGGCTCAAAGGCCCTACTTGTTGCTGCAAGATGGTCAAGACACTGGGCGATACTCCACCTATCGGGAGCTGAGGCCCAATTTAACTGCGCCTCGCTGAGTCCAGCTACTAAACTCCTGGCTTCGTCGCTATTCTTCTCTGTTTCCGCGACGACCGTTTGCAGGAAATGAGACGACTCAAGGAATTGCTTCATGGCACTCCCACTGCCTTCGTCAAAATGCGGCGCCCACTCCTTCTGCGGCCTGGTAAGCTCCGGTGTCCCGGATCTTTTTCATCTCGCCAATGATCAGCTCCAACTCCTCATCCGTGTTGTAAAAATGCGGTGAGATGCGCACGCCCGCGCCGGGCCGATAGTCGACGATGAACTCTCGACGAATCAGTTCCTTAGTAATCGCAGCCGCATCGTCATGGCCAACAGTAATTGTGCCACCGCGGTCGACAGCGTTCTTCGGACTTGTTACTTTGAATCCTGCTTCCTCGGCAAGCGCAATCAAGCGAGTCGTTTGCCGTACACTCTTTTCGCGGATTCTATCAACCCCAATCTCATTGATTATTCGATACCCCGACTGCGCGGCATAAAGCGCTGGAATCGCAGGCGAGCCATGAAGAAAGCGCCTAATGTCTGGCGCGTACTTGAGTTCAGTCTCGAAGGTAAAAGGAGCTTCATGGGCCATCCAGCCGGTAGTCTTTGGTTGAAGTTTCTGGTGAAGGTCGGGACGCACGTAGAGATAGCCCGCGCCTGGGCCACCACAGAGCCATTTGACTGAGCCCCCAGTAGCAAAATCCACGTTGAGTTCTGTTACATTGAAGGGCACCGTGCCCGCTGACTGGTAAGTGTCCAACACAACCATGGCGCCCACTTCATGAGCGCGCTCGGTTATGGCTTTTGCATTTTGCAGAAAACCACTCTTGAAGAGAACGTGCGAAAAAGGAACCAGCAACGTCTCCTCGTCAATCGCGTCGAGAAAACGCTCGAGCGGCACTGTTATCCCGTCGTCCGAGGCGACGGTCTCGATTCTTAGTCGCCCATCGCGCGCGTGGGCTTCGTAAACGTACATCACCGAGGGGAAGTTTAGTTCCGAGTAGACGATCTTGTTTCGCTTGGGCGTAGGCTCAAAGCAGGAGAGAATTAGCGACTGGCAGATCGAAACATTCTGATGCATGACGACGCTGCGGGCCTCGGCGCCAATAATACGCGCGACTTCATTGCCAGTGGTGACAGGCATGTCCCACCAGCCTTCAGCCCACGCCCGCACGCCGCGGGTGGCCCAGGTTTCGGCATAGTCGGTAAGCCGCGAGAAGGTCTCTCTCGGCATTGCTCCCAGACTGTGCGAAATCAAATAGACAGTATTTCCCAGAATGGGAAACTCCAGGCGCCACTTCAGAAGCTCGTCGGTCAAAGGCTCTCTCCTGCTGAGTTTGAGATAACGTTAATTTACCATAAGAAAGGGGAATGATCTTCTCGCGGCTCCGCCGCTTGATGTGTGGGCCTTTCGTCAGGCAATTAAGAGCTTAGGGCTCCGTCCTTTTCTTTGGTGCCTATGTAAAACACGGCGTAGCCCTGAAAGCCAAGAGGCAAACTTCTTAAGATCACGGACCTTCCGCACATCGGGCGGCAAAGCTCGCTTTGTTAGAAGCTGGACAAAGGCGCGCCATGTTAAAGTGATCTCGAAATCATGTGGAAATTCAAGAACCCGATCAAGCACACTATTCCTGCAACGCGTTGGCCTACACGTGAAGAAGCGGAAGAGTCTATGCTTTATCAGCGAATCAAAATCGGCCCCATAGAAGCCGAGAGCCGAACGTGGGTGCCGGCTATGGTCCCCTGGCGCGCCACCGAGGATGGCTTTGTGACGCAGGAGGTTCTTGATTGGTACCGCCGGTTTGCTGAAGGACGGCCAGGTGTTTTAGTCGTTGAAGCGACGGGTGTTCGCGATATTCCCAGTGGTCCCTTGCTACGCATCGGCCACGATCGGTTCCTGCCTGGATTGAGGGAGCTGGTTGAAACGGTGAGAGATGCGAGCGCCGGTGAGACGAAACTCTTTATTCAGATTATCGACTTCCTTTCTGTGAAGCGCCGGC
Source organism: Pyrinomonadaceae bacterium (assembly GCA_051004635.1). GTDB lineage: Bacteria > Acidobacteriota > Blastocatellia > Pyrinomonadales > Pyrinomonadaceae > PSRF01. Next base: position 26,422 of record JBPCKD010000162.1, on the reverse strand, counting down.
CGGAAAGAGAGAAGTATTTCGCGCGCTTTCTGCAAGTCAATCAGCGACACCGGGAGAGGTTGGCGGAAGTTACAGCCGACTCGGGCTGGTTCGATGCAGTCGAAGCCACAGTGAGGGAGTCTCTCAACGACGCTCCGGACGACGTGCTCGATCGCGTACTTGACGCGCGTGAGTTGGAGTCGCTTCGTTTTGGTTATCGCGAAAATGTAACTGACATGCAACTTCCACACGTGCGGGAGTTGCCACAGGTGTTACCGAATATTTTCGCGGAAGCTGCAAGCCGTGCGCGCAAGGCGGGTTTTGATGGCGTCGAACTCCACTACGCACACGCATACACAATGGCCGGGTTCTTGAGCGCGTTGAACACTCGCAATGATGGCTATGGAGGGTCACGCGAAAATCGTATTCGCCTGCCGCTCGAAGTTTATGCAGCCGTCCGCAAGGCGGTCGGAGACGATTATGTGGTAGGCGTTCGCTTCTTGGGTGACGAAGTGATTGCAGGCGGCAATGATATTGAGGATGCGAAATATTTCGGCGTCGAGTTTGCGCGCGCGGGCATGGACTTTCTTTCGATCTCAAAGGGTGGAAAGTTTGAGGATGCGCAGCAGCCGAAAGTTGGCCAGGCCGTTTATCCGTACACCGGCCAGAGCGGCTACGAATGCATGCCGACAGTACTTTCCGATGTGACTGGACCTTTTGGACGCAGTGTACCCTTAGTAGAAGCAATCAAACGAGCTGTAAACGAGGAGGGATTCAAAACACCGATCGTAGCGACCGGAGGTATTAGCACTTTCGCACAGGCCGAGGCGATTTTGGGCGCGGGTCAGGCCGACATTGTTGGTTTAGCTCGTCAGGCCCTGGCCGATCCCGACTGGTTCATAAAAGTGAAACTCGGACGCGGCGAAGAAGTCAGACGTTGTACCTACACAAACTATTGCGAGGCACTCGACCAGGCGCATCGCCCCGTTACCTGCAAGCTGTGGGATCGTGTGAATCTGGACGAACCCGGAATTGCGACCGTCGACGATGGACGCAGACGCCTGCTGGCCCCCGAGTGGAAGAGATAGGAGCAGACGGCAGGAGCAGGTGGCAGGAAGAGTCTCCGGATGTGTTTGGTCAGTGCGCTTTCCTTCAGGAAGCAATCAATAACCCGCTAGCTATCCTGCCTCCTGCTCCTGCCGTCTGCCTCCTCTTGCGGCCTCGTAGCGAGCAATAAAATCCGGGTCGCGCCGTTTCAAGTCTTCATAATCCACGCGCCCACTGCGTGTCATCAACGCGTAGGCTAATTCGACTGGACTCAGGTTCATATACTCTCGCGCAGTCTCAAACCACCGCATGCTTTCAAAAGCCGCCGCTTGATAGTCTTCGATGACCGGCTTGCGTATTGACTCAAACTTGCTTAGGGCCTCCGCAACCTTTTCAGTGGTTTCGAAGCACTGATGCAGGGCGATTGCATCTTCCAGGGCGAGCTTCGTGCCGGATCCAATCGAGAAGTGAGCGGTGTGCAAAGCGTCGCCGAGCAGCACAACATTCTCAAAGAACCATTTTTCATTTTTCACCAGAAGGAAATTAATCCATTTGGAATTGTTTGAGAGCAACGGCTGGCTGTCCAGGTCTTGTTCAACCACTCCCTCAAGATAACCTCTCGTCTTGTCGTCGCTCATCGTGGCGAAGCCCGCGTTGTCCCATGTTTTCTGATCGCATTCGATAATGAATGTGCTGGTTGATTTGTTGAATTTGTAAGAGTGAGCAGCGAAAACACCATCCTCATTTTCGCGAAAGGTTAGCGTTAGACCATGAAATAATCGATTAGTGCCATACCAGATGTACCGGTTGGGGCGCACATCTAAACTCGGCTCGAAGTGACCCGAGTATTGTTTTCTTGCTGTGCTGTTAACACCATCGGCGGCTACCAAAAGATCAGAGCTGCTAAGCAGGGAATCAATGTCGGCGACCTCGGTTCGAAAGAGCAGTTGGACTCCCAACTTTTGGCAGCGGCGCTGCAGAATCTTAAGAAGCTGAAGTCGGGCAATCCCGGAAAAGCTGTTGCCGTGGATAGAAATCTTCTCCTCGCCCCGAATAACATCCACACTGTCCCACGCCTCAAAATTGCGCGTGATTTCAGCGTGCGACTCTTGATCGGCAGCGCGCAGATTTGATAGCGTCTTCCCGGAAAACACCACGCCCCAGCCAAACGTATCGTCCGGCCCATTGCGCTCGTAAACCGTAATCTCATGGGCCGGGTCAGACTTCTTCATCAGGATGGCAAAGTACATCCCAGCCGGCCCGCCGCCGATGATGTTGATCTTCATTGCGTAACTAGCGTTGATTGTAAAGCTCGAGAACTGCTGCCCATCCAGTCGGAAGCATAGTCGGCGTCGCGTCCAGTTCCCGGCCGTACTTAATCATCATTTCAAGAAAGTATCTTGTGTGAAGGAAGGCCTCTACGATTGGCCGCGTATGAAGCGGCCAATCCTTGTTATGCTCCGGGTTCCATGTTACCGCAGTGCCAGCGGCGACAATCTGCTCAAACCATTCACAAAGCATGCTTCCCTTTGCTTGACCAATTCCCTTGAAAATCTCAACGGCTCTCGACGTGTAATCCTGTAATTGATAAACCTTGAACGAATGATGATAGAAGCGATAGATGCCGTCCTCATATAGGCTTTGAAAAGACACTAGTAACCGTTCCAGCTCCGGAAGGTTGGCCTTGATCGCGTCGAGCAATAGCTGATCTTTGTGAAGTCGAGTTTTCAAATACTCCGATTGTTGCCCACTGAACATCTACTTCACTCTTTCAATACGAGACTCGTCGACACTACAAACGGACAGACAGGAATGTCTGTCGTACCTACTCTTTCAAAAGCTGTCCCGCAATAATGAGTTTCTGAATCTCAGAAGTTCCTTCGTAAATTCTGAGCGCGCGAACATCCCTGTAGAGCCGCTCAACTACGCTGCCGCGGACGAGTCCGGCGCCCCCGTGGATTTGCACTGCATGGTCGATAATCCTGCAGGCCGCTTCGGTTGCGAAAAGCTTTGCTTCGCTCGCTTCGCGCGTGACGCGAGTAGTCCCCACATCTTTCAGATGGGCGGCACGGTAAACCAGCAATCTCGCTGCGTCGAGTTCAGTGACCATGTCGGCGAGTTTGTCCTGGATCAATTGATGCTCCGCTAGTAAGCGCCCAAATTGTTTGCGGCTGGTTGCATAACGGACGGCTTCATCCAGAGCACGACGTGCCATGCCGCAAGCGGCGGCGCCCACACTAGCGCGAAACATGTCCATGGTGCGCATGGCAAGCAAAAATCCATCCCCTTCTGATCCCACAATGTTGTCGGCAGGAACCCGGCAACCTTTGAATTCAATTTCGCCAATCGGATGCGCCGAGATCATCTCGGTGCGACTGATAACGCTGAAGCCAGGCATCTTTGCTCCGACGACGAATGCCGACAATGAAGCGCGGCCATTAGCATCCGTCCCGGTTCTGGCAAAAACAGTGTAGAAGTCCGCAACTCCGGCGTTGGAAATAAAACGTTTGTTGCCGTCGATCACGTAGGCGTCGCCGTCGCGTTGTGCGGTGGTCTTGATAGAGGCAACATCAGAGCCGGCCTCGGGTTCGGTTAAGGCAAACGCGGCGATGGCCTTTCCTTGCGCCGCGCGCGAAACCCAGAAATCGCGCACATGCTCCGGAGCTGCCTGGCTGATGGCATACGTTCCTAATCCTTGCATTACGAAAGCCAGATCAGCGGGCGCGGAAGAGTAGGAGAGTGCCTCGCGAATCAGACAGAGTGCGCGCACGTCCAGTTTTGTTCCAGGGGTGGCAACTGCGTAATGCAACACTCCTGCTTGCGCGAGAGCGGCGACGAATTCGCGTAAGTGTGTATCGGGGTCACTTTCTTCAGCGGCGCGAGGCTCAATTTCTTGTGCCACAAAAGACTGAATGTCAGCCGCCAGCGTACGATGTTCAGGTGTAAAGAAGGGCAGTTGATCGATGAACTTGTCAGTCATAGTTCTTCAAACCGCTAACTGGTAAAAGGGGAATGGGTAAAAGGGAAGGCGGGCTCATTTGCCCGTTACCCCTTACCCTTTCCCCTATTCAAACTGCGGCGTCCGTTTTCCAACGAAAGCATCATACGCTTCGCGATAATCGGGGTGCTGCATGCAGATGGCCTGGGCCTGAGCCTCGCATTCAAGCGCAGCATCGAGGTTCATATTCAATTCGCGGTTTAGCATCTCTTTCGTTTTCGCGAGCGCGAAAGCCGGACCCTGGGCCAGGCGTTCGGCGAATTCAAACGTCGTTTCCGCCAACCGCTCACCGGGGACAACGCGATTGTAGAGTCCAATACGTTCTGCCTCTTGAGCGGAAATGAAGTCTCCGGTGTAAAGTAATTCGGTGGCTTTAGCGAGCCCCACCAGGCGCGGAAGCAAATACGCCGCGCCCATATCAGCTCCCGAAAGCCCAACCTTCACGAATAGAAAAGCGATCTTCGCTTCCTCGCTGGCGATGCGTAGATCCGACGCCAAAGCGATGCACGCTCCAGCGCCCGCGGTTGTTCCGTTAAGACTGGCAATTACCGGCTTGGGCAACGCGCAAATGTTTTGGATCAGCTCACAAGTCATTCGCGTGAACTCCAGCAAGCCTTCCATGTCGCGAGCGAATAGCTCGCCGATGATGTCGTGTACATCGCCGCCCGAGCAGAAGGCCCGGCCTGCGCCGGTGATCACGACCACGCGCACATCAGCTTCATTTCTTAACGCTGCAAAGATGTCGGTAAGCTCGCGATAAACTTCAAAAGTTAACGCGTTAAGACGCTCCGGCCGGTTGAGCGTAATCGTTGCGACGCCGGTATCGGCCCGTTCATAAAGAAAACTAGTCGGGTTATTCATATCTGGAATAGGTTGCTATTTGTTAGCACTCTCTTCAACTATCTTCACGCGTGCTGGTAAAGCGCCGGACCGCAGGACCAGCGCCAGGTCCTCCGCGGAGTGTTTCGTAAATCGTCCACTGATCTCTCCCTGATCGGATATTTGTGACTTGATATAGGCGATCGACCTGACCTCCCCGTTAAGCACCACCCCGAGATATTCATTGATGTGAGCTCCGGTCCAGGCCCCGAACTTTTCAGCCGCTTCCGGCTTCAGTGAGAATGCAATCACATAATTCTCCCCACTTCCGCGTGACGCCACAGTATTGCGAAGTTCACTCCCATCTACTATTGCCGGTTTTTCTACTATCACCCACTTCGTCCATTGTTGGTTTGCTTCGGAGTGTTGCTCGCCCGTTGGTACCTCATCTCGATCGCGGTAGGGCAGCACACTGCGATCTTCCGGTACTTTCCCTCCAAGCGAAGCAACGGCGGCTTCCTTAGTGTCGTAAGTCTGTGCCGGCGATGGACTTGGTGGACTGACTACGGCCGTTAACTCCAATTGTCCTACCGCAGTGATTAGGTCAACCACACGAGCGCGATCGGGAACTTCAGGAAGGCTCACCAGAATCCGACCATTTGGAGGATTGTCCTGCGCCACAACCCTAAAATCGTAAACATCCGCAGCATCCAAACGCTGCTCGATTACTGCCATGGTCCGTTTAGTTATCGTCTCTCTATCTGCCCCCGGTGCATCGATCTCCAGCATGATCTGCCAGGTAAGGCGATTCTTCAGACGAGGAATGGTGCAGGCCATGCCGAGCAAAACAAGCAAAAGCATCGCCATTGCATACGTGAACCTTTGATGCATAACGGAACCTGGAAAAAGTTTAAGGGTTCAAAACGGCCATCGCTTCAATTTCCACTTTCGCCTTATCTTCGAGCAGACTCTTCACCTCAACCAATACCATGGCCGGGAAATGTTTGCCCATGTGTGCTTGATAGCGCTTTCCGATGCTGCGTTGGTGTTCAAGATACTCGAGCTTATTAGTCACATAAATGACGAGGCGGGCTATTTGGTCCGGTCTGCCGTCCGCTTCAGTAACGACAGCGATCACGTTCGCAAGCGCGCGATCAAATTGCTCGACGAAGTTTTCACTGACAATCGTTTGCGTTTCGTCCCAGGCAATTTGGCCCGCGACAAACAGCAATCTGCCTCCCTCGTCTGTCAACACGCCATTCGAGAATCCTCGCGGTGGGCCTAGTGATACGGGATTGATCAGCTTGAAGGTCATTTGACTGAAAGAGAAAGCACTGAATTAGCAAGTTATTAGATTCCGACGTGTGGGGCAAGGTCAAACCAGAGGTCAGAGGTCAGAAGTCAGAAGTCAGAAACGAAAAAGGCCGCCTCGCGAAAGGCGGCCTGAAACGGTTTCATTTAAGCGAAGGCACTTTAGAGAACTTTGTCGAGGCGGGAAGCCAGTTGGCCGGCGAGATTACCGTTGGGATCGAGCCCCCCGATCGGCTCGCTGGCATTGCCCTGTTTATCGATAATAACTATTGAAGGCAACTGATCTATGCCAAACTTCTTTGAGACTGCTCCGTCCGGATCGCGAAGCACGGTGACTTTCAGACCGTATTTCTGAGCAAACGCCCGGAGTTGGTCGTCACTCGCAAAGTTCTTTGATTTCTGGTCTTCCGATTCCGTGCTTACCCAATAAACCACAACGCCTCGGTCGCTGTATTCGTCAGCAAGTTTCCGGACACCCTGCAACTGCGTTTTCGAGAGCGGAAGCCAGGAGGCCCCAAACGCCAGCACCACTACTTCACCACGCAGGCTGTCAGAAGTTATCGTTTGGCCGTCAATCGAGCGCAGGGAAAATTGGATCGGCCCTTTTTGGGCCAGCGCCAGCGACGATCCCAGCAGCATCACCAGAAACAGGGCCAATAGAGGTTTTCGGTTTATCAGAAACATTTACTCTCCTTTGCCGTCCTTCAAGAGGTCGGGCAGTGCGTTAGATGACTGGGCCAGCCGTTTAGTTGGTATCATTACGGCCCTTATTATTCCTGCTATTCCTGCTTTCGAGGAGGTAAATCTGGCGGTAAAACGCCAAAGACCTCCTGGTGCAAAGCGCGGTAATCATCCCACGTGTCCACGTCGCGCGCAATGTAGTTCGAATCGACAGCCACGCGGCTGACTTGCTCCTGGTGGGCGTCGAAGAACGACTTCAAACCGCCAATGGTATCGAGGCTTAGCAGTTCATCACGAAAGCCCAGGTCGACGAGCACGGGATGTCCGCCACGTCCGTTATTGGTCGGCATTACCAACATCGCGCCCTTCTTCCATTCATCGATCAATATCTGAACTACCTCCGCAGGCACTGCAGGGTGGTCGGCCGGCGTAATGACGACAGCCTTTGTCGATTCCGGAATTTCTCGAAGGCCATGGGCAACTGAAGCACTCATCTCGGTCGCGGGATCGGGATTGATGGCGAAGACTGCTGGGGAATCTTTGAGGTGCTGTTTCAGTTCTTGTGCATGAGAACCCTGGCCCAGGACGACTATTACAGTCTCAATTCCCCCGACGCGCAGATATTCGAGGCAGGCTTCAATTACGGTTTTGGCGCCGAAGGGAAGGAGCGGCTTGAAGGCGCCCATGCGCTCCGAACGCCCGGCGGCAAGGATTATTGCGGCGACTTCGTTTTCCTTGGTTTTTGGTCTTTGGTCTCTGGTCTTTGTCATCATTTTGTAACTATCGTCAGGTTACCAAGACCAAAGAGCTTACCGGCTGCTGAAAAAGGAGTAGCCTCCTTTAAGGAGAATAAGACGATCCACGAAAGTACACGAAATGACTCGAACTAAGGGCTCTTTTCGTGTCGCTTCGTGTGATTTGGTGGATCGTTTTTAGTTTTTCAGCAGCCGACTAAGACTCAAGACCAAAACTTGGATTAATACTGAACAGCCAATTCTTGAAGCGCGCGAAGCGTGTATTGCCGGGTCATCTGTTTACGCCAATTCATGACGAAGTCGGTGTTGTCGAGGGGTCGAGCTTTAATGTAAGCAGCTTCAGCGGCGGCCTGAATGTGATCGTTATCGAGTGGATGTCCGATTAGTGCGGAACCCGCTTCCGCGATGTTGAGAGGTGAAGGAGCAATTCCGCCGAGAACTATGCGGGCATCTTTAACGCACTTCACCCGGTCGCTACTGCTCCCGGTTCTGATGTCGTCTGGCTCCATCTGAATGTAAGCTGCAACCCCGAGAACGGGAAAGTCGAAGGCGCCACGGCGGCGGAGCTTTTGGTATGACGCGCGCCAACCGTTGAGAGGGGGCAGATGAATGTCGACTAGCAACTCGTCCGCCCGCTTTTTCAAATAGTCGATCCCATCATCGTTGTAGAACCCGGCCGCGTCGATCATTCGTTCACCGAGGGTTGACGCCAAACGAAACTTCGCGCCAATCGCCACCATTACCGGCACAAGATCTGACGACTGGACGGCCCAACACTTTGAACTCCCGGGAGCCACCCAACAGACGTCACCATCTTTCTTCAAACAGAAGTTGATACCCTTGCGCCATTCGTAATTCTGATCGTAGTAGTTGCAACGTGTGTCGAGCAGTAGGTTGCCGCCAATCGTTCCCATGTTGCGCAGGATTGGCGTGGAGATAGTGCGCGCGGCGTGTGCGATAACCGGGTAGTCGCGATTGATGAGCGGATGTTCAACTATATCCGTGAGCGTCACGGATGCGCCGATTCGAATTCCCGACTTTCCGTCACCTGAAATTTGATTCAACCCCGGCACACGCATCACGGAGATGACTGTGCGCGGAGTCTGCTGACGGCGCTTCATGTTTGGATAGAGGTCCGTACCTCCAGCCACAAACTGCCCCTCCGGCCCCGAGCCAGCCATAATCTTCACCGCCTCCGCAATTTCTCGCGGCACGCGATAATCAAATTTGGGCAATCGCATCATTGAGAGATCGATTCTGAGATGAAGTCACGGTCACTCGACTTCCTACCTGACTTCTTCAAAGTGGAACGTCGACAAACTTCCCGTCCTTAAGCTCCTTAGTGACGATTCGAGCATCACTGATATCATGCCCGTCCTTGCGGGCGACGGTCTTATCATACGCGATTATTTTCGCCCAAGTGTTCTTCGACTTATGGTCATAACGCGCAATCTCATCCTCACCAACTAAGAAGACGGTACGGGTCTGCCGCAATGGAAGCGTTGCGCTTACCACTCGTGACCCGTGTGATCGCTTTTCTTGAGCCTCCGCCGTTGGTCCGATTATTCTTGGGACCCGGCGATCCTTCATTCGAACGCCATGCTGAGGATCGTTTTGCCGAAAAGCTTTCTTCCCGTAAACATTCTCTTTCATTCTGTGCCAGTCAGCCTCAACGCGATCGAGACCACCCTTGTTCCTATTGTTCCGCCCAAGACGCCCTGTGTGTGCCTGACACCAGACTCGGGTAGTGGTGTCCTCGAGATCAAAGGAATTCTGGATGGCACAATCTACTGTTGGACAAGAGCGCAAGCCACATACGCGTCGAACCGCATTGAATGTTGAGAGTCCAAGGCAGATCAGCAACCGCGGCTTCACTATTCTAACTTGAGGCATTCCAAACTCGTGCGCGGCCCTTATCAGATCCCGCGGAGGAATCGGCGCATTCATTGGCCCTAACTTGACGAACGGAAAAAGATTGGTTCCGTAAACGTCTCCAAGTGTGAGGCCAAAGTTCGTTTGCAACAACCTTATGAGGTTTTGGTTGGTTTCTGAACTCCGACTGTGTCCCAGTATTGCGGAGTCTTCACTAAATGGACCCTTCAGGAAATCGTCCGAGGCCCAGTCCTGAAGCATGACCATGATCTTGGCGTCAACATTGCCGGCAGTCTTGGTATAGGGTGAAACCAATTCACACTCGTAGACGCCTCTGTGATAACGATTATCGCCAATGTAGTTGTAGCCAGGCCACCGGGTAGCTTGTCGCACTCTCCCAAGAGCTAGTAGTTCGGCTCGTTTGTCCAACTGAACTTCTCCGCTCGTTGTCACACCTGGGGCGTGAAAGAACTTAGCCCCCGGCAACGCGCTGGGTAACAATTAACAATCACTTTTGTCGGAGGCGCAATTCCCAGGGTGTCGCGCTGCGCGCTCTTCTTCGCTCATTCTCTTCTGACTACGCTCGCTTCTTTTCCTCAAGCTTCAATTCCGGATGCCGCTTGAGAAACCCGCCACGCTTCATCTTGTAACGTCCGGGTTTGAGCATGTCATCGTCCGTCCAACCGCGCTTTAAGCCTGCCTCGTAATCCTCCTGCGTGACAACAAGTTCGATCTCTTCGGGCGTAGGCTCAGATTTCTCATCTTTCTTGTTCTTCATTCAACCTTCGAGAGGGCGTCCGGTCCATAGTGACCAGAGCGACACCTTGTCTTCATATTCCAAATCCATTTAATCTTGATCACAGGCTGGTCGGGATGCGCCGGGTTGCCTACCACGCGGTGGTTAGTGCAATCAACCAGAAGGTCGAGGCTTTCAAGAACAGTTTGTCCGATCAGCACTTCTGAACCGAGCACCAGGGTTTCCTCGGTGGTGCGGCGTCCATTGATATCAATGCCGACCACCTCGGTAATATCAACGTCTTCCGCGCCATCGTTCGCGTAGGTGACTCTGGTCGTGCGAACTATTGCGAGGCCCAACTGTTGGACAACATGACTTGGCAGGACTGATCTTACGGCTCCGGAATCGACTAGTGCGTCCGCTTCGTAATGCCGAACTTTATCCGCGGACAGCAATCCTCGCCGAACCAGCGCCTCATCAACGGCGTTGGTGAGCGTGACTTTTACTCTTACCTCTCCCATCAGCGTCTTTCCCTCCTGGCGGTCGCTTGCTAGCAGCGCCATAGTGCGCAAGTCGCTTTGGGAACGCAATTCTTCCTGGATGGGTGTCGTTTTCTTTATCATGCAAAGTCTCTGGCAAACATTTAGGAATGCACCGCGACGCGCGGCATCTCTTTTCCATCGCCACCTTCAGCTGGCGTCAGCACTCTCAACGGCTCGGGCCATTCGACCGGCGGAACCGTGGTTGGCCCATAGCGTCCATCGCGGCCTTTTGCTTTCTCGCGCAAAGCCTTTAGGACTTTCTCGGGAGTTATGGGCACTTCATCGATGCGAACGCCTACAGCATCATAGACCGCATTCGCAACAGCGGGAGGAACAGGCAACAGCGGCCCCTGACCGACTTCCTTTGCGCCGTAAGGGCCGTTTGAATCAGGGTCTTCGATCAAGTAGGTCTTGACGTCGCACATCTCCATCGTTGTAGGGCTCTTGTATTCCAGCATCGACGGAAACTTGTGGACCACATTGCGGTTGGCGCGATAGGCCATCTCTTCCATCAGAATCTCGCCAAGGCCCATATACACACTGCCTTCTACCTGGCCCATGACCAGCATCGGATTGATCGACTTGCCGATGTCATGCGCAATCCAGACTCGCTCGACGACCACAATCCCCGTGTCCGGATCCACGTCGACCTCAGCCACCGCGGCGGAATAGCTGTACGCCGGCGAGGGCCCAACCCCCGCGCCTTTGTATCGTCCGGGCGAACGAGGCGGCGAATACGAACCGACAGTTCCAATCGTCCCAAACTTCGATTCAGCCAAAACAACTGCTTCGGCAAACGAAACGCCAACCTCCGGATTTTCAACATCGAACACCCGCCGTTCGGCTAATGAAAGATTTTCGATCGGCACAGACAGCTTTTCAGCAACCGCCATCACCAACAATTCACGCGCACGCTCCGCAGCTTGAATCGCGGCGTTGCCAGTCATCAAAGTTACGCGGCTCGAGTAGCTTCCCAAATCAACCGGCGTCAAATCGGTATCTGCCGTAACGACGCGGATATCGAAAGGGTCTATTCCGAGGACCTCGGCGACGATATAGGCGAGAATCGAGTCCGAGCCCTGGCCGATGTCGGTTGAGCCACACATCACGCAAACACCACCCTGACGATCCAGGCGAAGCTGGACGCCTGACTGAGGCATGTTGTTCCAGTAAATCGGCAGCCCCGCGCCGCAGATATACGAACTACAGGCGATCCCAATTCCTTTGCCATAGGGCAGCTTCCGATTGTTATCGTCCCATCCCGAAAATCTGTTCTTCCAATCCGAGCCTTCAACCACTTTGTCGATACATTGGCCCAGGCCCATGCTGCCGATGCGCAGGTAGTTGGCTGTGATGGTATCGGGTTTTACCAAATTCGCACGGCGCATCGCGGCGGGATCCAGTCGTAATTGTTCAGCGATCTTATCGAGTTGAACTTCCAGAGCGTAACGGGGCTGCGGTGTTCCGTGTCCACGTTTCGGACCGCACGGAGGCTTGTTTGTAAACGCGCGTAGACCCTGGAACTTGTAACGCGGCACTTCATAAGTGACCGTCTGCAACGCGCCGGTGTAGAAGGTGCTGGCAACGCCATAACTGCCATAGGCGCCGCCATCAAGAAATGACTGGAAATGCATTCCGGTTATAGCGCCGTCTTTCTTAACTCCCGTCTTGACGTGCATCAGCACCGGATGGCGGCCGCGGTGACAATAGAAAACTTCCTCACGCGTAAGGGTTACCTTCACCGGACGCCCTGTCATCATTGAAAGCTTGCAGACTACCACTTCGTGATTGAACGGATCGCTCTTGCCGCCAAAACCGCCGCCGTTTGGAGTAGCGATTACGCGAATGTGACTGGCGGGCAACTGTAAAACTTTCGCCAGGGCGCGATGAACGTAGTGGGGCGTCTGGGTCGAACTCCAGAGCGTCAGTTTGTTATCTGGATCGAAATTGCCGACCGCGGCGTGTTGCTCCATCGGCAGATGTGTATTGCCCTCGTAGAAGAAAATGTCCTCGCGCACCAGGTCGGCTAAGGCGAAACCGTCTTCAACATTGCCGAATTCGAGCGAGACTTTCTTATGAATATTCCCCCCATCGCCATACTCGTGTATTCGCGGTTCCTCGATCAGAATCGCTTCTTCAATTGAGGAGATGGTGTTGAGCCTTTCATATTCCACCTCGATGAGGTTCATCGCGTCGAAAGCGACGTCTTCATCGATGGCCGCCACCGCGGCCACGGGGTCGCCGATGAAACGCACTTTGTCGATGCACAGCGCGTGTTCATCCTCGCTCACTGGAAGAATTCCGTAGGAGATCGGCAGATCCTTGCCGGTGATGACTGCAATCACCCCAGGCAAGGCGACAGCCTTGGAGATATCGATGCTCTTGATTATGGCATGGGGTTCGTGGCTGCGAAGGATTTTGCAGAAGAGCATGCGCGGCAGCACGATGTCGTCTGCAAACTTCGTCTGGCCGGTGCACTTTGCGCGCGCATCGACCTTGCGAAAAGGCTTGCCGACTACGTTGAGCCGCTTCCCATTCTTGTTTCCGTTTTTAGCCATCAGACTTCAAAACAAGCTCTATGTTCGTGTAGTTTCGTGTGGTTTCGTGGATCGTACCTAATCTGACTGAGGGCAAGCGATCCACGAACATGCACGAAACGGCACGAACTAAGCGCCAACCATATGACTTTGGACTTTGCGCACATGATTCTACTCAAAGCCATAAACACTCTCGCGCGGCAACTCCATCTCTTCGCCACGCATGCGCGCAGCGGCCAATTCCACTGCTTCATAAATTTTTATGTAGCCGGTGCAGCGGCACAGATTCCCTGACAACGCTTCTTTGATTACTTCGCGCGAAGGATTCGGGTTTTTCTTCAATAGCTCTTCAGCGACCAGCAGGAAACCCGGTGAACAGTAGCCACACTGAGCCGCGCCCGTATCCGCAAACGTATCCTGCAGCGGATGTAATTGCGCCCCTTCAGCCATTCCTTCGATTGTTTTTACTTCCTGTCCTTCGGCGTCCAGGCCCAACATCAAACAGGAGAGCACCGCACGCCCGTTCACCAGAATAGCGCAGGTGCCACACTCGCCAAGTTCGCAGCCATGTTTCGTTCCCGTTAAGGCAAGATCTTCACGCAAGACTTCCAGCAGCGTCTTGTGCGGCGCGAACGCGACTTCCGCCGACTCGCCGTTCAGGACGAACTGGATGTGAGCCTTTTCTTTTCCCATTTCTTTAGCGCGAGACCAAAGATTAACCAACCTCCCATGGAGCAGGCTGAAGCTCTTCAAGGTCCCTGGCCCCATGGATCACTGACAGCATTTCAATACTATCCCGCTTGAGGCGATAGATGATGCGATACGTTTGATAAAGAATCTCTCGAACGGTTTCGTTATTCGCTTCAGGTACAACTCGCCCAATTTTAGGATTATCAGCTAGTCGTTCAGCCGCCAAGATGATTCGCTCCACGAATCCACTAGCGTACATTTCTGAGTCTCTGGCTATGTAGGCGTGCAGTTCGCGAAGGTCTTCAACGGCGGGGTCAGTCCATACAATCTTCATTCAAGTGCAAAGAGCTTTTTCACTTCATCGTGGGAGATAGTGCGGCCCTCTTCCGCAGCTTTGATTCCTTCTTCTATCTTTCTCTTTACGTAAAGCCGGTACATGATGTCTTCCCAGGTGACCTCTTCAGGTAACCTGGAAATCAACTGTATCGCTTCTTCTTTTGTAGTACTCATCGAAATCTCTAATTCGTTATTTGGCTGTCCGAAATATAACACACACAGCATTCGTTTACGCCTTCGCGACGTTTGAGTCTTTCTTCGTTTTGTTCAGGATTAGGTTATCGATCAAGCGCGTCTTCCCGACATAGGCTGCAACGGCGATCAGGGTTGGGCGCTCATCGAGTTTATCCAACTTCTCCAGCGTCTCCCCATCCACCACGCTCACGTAATCGACGCGCACGCGGGGCTCACTCTCGATAGTTGTCCGCACAATATCTGCCAGCTTGCTGGCGTGGCGTTCGCCCTTTTTGAAAACTTCCTTCGCCTGCCGCAGCGCTCGATGAATTACCGAGGCCGACTCTCGTTCTTCGGAGCCCAGGTATAGATTGCGCGACGAAATCGCGAGCCCGGAATCTTCGCGCACCGTCGGCAATATCACAATCTCAGTGTCGAAAGCCAGATCTCTAACCATCCGCTTGATAATCAGAGACTGCTGCGCATCCTTCTGGCCAAAAAAGGCGAAGTCAGGACGCACGGTATTGAGCAGGATCGCAACTACGGTAGCCACGCCGCGAAAGTGGCCCGGCCGCGCTTCCCCTTCGAGCAGCTTCGAAAGTCCGCCAACATTTACATAGGTGGAAAAATCTTTCGGATAGATCTCTTCGGGGGCTGGCGCAAAAATATAGTCAACGTTGTAATCGGTTAGGAGCGCCGTGTCTTTAGTCAGATTGCGCGGGTAGTGCTCATAATCTTCGCTTGGCCCAAACTGGGTAGGGTTCACAAAAACTGACACCACAACCACGTCACACATCCGGCGCGCTTCTCTTACCAGACTGAGATGCCCTTCATGCAGCGCTCCCATCGTTGGCACCAGGCCAATGCTCCTATCCTGATCGCGGCGAATTTTGCGCGCGACTGAACTCATGCGCTGACGGCGATTGATGATCTCCATAGTCTATTTGGGGAAAAGTTCAGGACTTCCTGACCTTGGACTCATTAGGCGACTCTTTAGCGGAAGCCGTGATTTTTAGCTCCTCCGCGGCGTCCGCAGGCAGAGCATACGACTCATCCTCTGAAGGGTAGCTCCCGCTGCGCACGTCGTCAGCGTAACGGGTGACGGCTTCTGTCATTACTCCATGGAGGTTTGCGTATGGCCGCACGAACCGCGCAAGCTTTCCAAAAGACAATCCAAGCATATCGTGTAACACCAGGACTTGAATGTCACAGCCGGCGCCGGCGCCAATACCAATCGTGGGGATGCTGATGCTCTCAGTAATCAAAGTTGCAATCTCGCGGGGTATCACTTCCAATACAATCGCAAAAGCACCCGCGTCTTCAAGCGCGCGGGCGTCATCCAGTAACTGTCTTGCGGCTGCGGCTGTCTTACCCTGTACGCGGTAAGCACCAAGTTTGTTGATTGACTGCGGGGTAAGCCCGATATGGCCCATCACGGCAATCTCTTCGTCAACGAGACGCTTTACCAGTTGGACCCGTTTGTGCCCGCCTTCCAGTTTTACCGCCTCGGCTCCGCCCTCTTTTACCAGCCGCAAAGCATTTCTCACCGCGTCATCCGCGCCGGTATGAAATGAGCCATAGGGCATATCGGCGACCAGCAGTGCACGCTGAACGGCCCGCCGAACGGCTTTCAGGTGTATCAGGATCTCATCCAGCGTTACCGGCACCGTGTTGCCATATCCCAACACCACATTGCCCAGGCTGTCGCCGACCAGGATGATATCTATGCCGGCCTCGTCGACAATACGTGCAGTGGGAAAGTCGTATGCAGTCAGGCAAACTAATCGCTCGCCGCGCTGTTTGCTTGCCTTCAGCGAAGGCGCGGAAACTTTTTCAGGACGCTCAGGCTTGAGATAGGGCATATTTCAGTTCTTTGGCCACGCTCGGGCACGACCAATCCAGCACCTCAGCAGGGCCCCCCGCCGGGGGTCCCGCGGCTGCCAATTAGCGGCCAGGTTCGAAGATATGTAAGGGATGCTCGCAAGCGGGGTCATTATAGCGGCAAAATGAAAAAAAGGGGAAAAAGCCTGGGTCGGAATTGGCAGGGCAAGGCGAGGCGGCCGACACAACGTCATGGGGTGATAGCGAAGAACAGTTGGGCTAAATGTTCGGCGACTACCCAAACACTCAGCCCGTTTATTTTCCAATTACTGAAGTGAATCCGCTTCGGGTAGTCGTTCAACACTCGGCGATCGTGCCTGTAGTCAGAGATGAGGATCTCCCCACGAGAGGGGCCAGGCAGCGATTTCGGTCGAGTCTCAGCGCGTAGCCCTAGTCAAGGGATCCAGCGCCGCACCGCAGACTTGTCTGGGAGTGATTGGAGCAGCTCAGTAATTGTTTTGTGAAAGCTTGGGTGCACGAGGTAGGGTGCAAGCTCGGCCAGTGGGACCAGCACAAAACGGCGCACATGCAGACGTGGGTGAGGTAGGGTAAGGAATTCCGTGTTGCGCTGCTCATCCTGGTATAACAATAGATCAAGATCAATGGTACGCGGACCCATCGGCACAGAGCGTGTACGGCCAAGGTCACGCTCCACACCTTGTAATCGCTCCATGACTTCTTCGGAAGATGAGACAGTTGAGGTTCTGACTTCGGCAACCATGTTGAGAAAAGCCGGTTGCGCGAAGGTTTCTACTGGCTCGGTTTCGTAGATTTGCGAGAGTCGACTGACTGCGAGTCCGGCTTCGAGCATTCCGCGGATTCCCATCAGGAGGTTTCCCGCGCGATCGCCCAGGTTCGAGCCAAGCCCGATGTAGGCATTTAGACGCATTGGAAGAAAAGGGCAAACAGCAGACAGCAAACAGCAAACAGCAAACAGCAGACAGCAAACAGCAAACAGCATTCAGCGAAAATCGCGGGATTGAGTATAGAATGAAAGGGTAAACGGCACGAATCCATAGACGGATCGTGGATATCAATCGTATTTTGCTGTTTGCTGTTTGCTGTTTGCTGTTTGCTGTTTGCTGTTTGCTGTTTGCCCTTTGCTGACTGCCTTGTCTCAACTCATCACACTAATCTGGCTTAAGTGGACGCTTTTTCGGAATTCTCTTCGTACTTCCAAGGCTGTAGTAAACCGCATTGCGTCGGTTCTCGCGATCCTGGCTGCGTTGGCCCTGGCTTCATTGATTGCTCTGGGTCTGGGTGTCGCGGCCTATGTACTGACTTCGCCTGACATTATTTTGACGGGGGCGCAAACGCTTCAACAAAAGAGTCAGGGTCGCGCCCCAGCTATCCCACCGCCTGAGTTTATTCTCTTTTCGATCTTCGCGATGTGTTACCTCCTATGGGCCACACTGCCGTTAAGCATTGGCAGCAGCAGACAGTTTGATCCCGGAAATCTTCTGCTCTATCCGATAAGTCTGCGCAAGCTATTCGCTGTGGATTTCGTCAGCGACATCGCCAGTCTCCAGTCGGTGTTTGCAATTCCCGCCATTATCGCTATCGGTATAGGCGCGGGACTGGCTCAGGGGAGCCTGGTTGGCGGGATTTTGATCGCAGTGGTTGCCGCCGCCTTCGGTCTGACGCTGTCGAAATGGGTCTCCACTTCGATAGGCTCGCTGATTCGCAAAAAGCGAGCTCGCGGCGAAACTCTACTCGCCCTGATGGGAGCGATTGCCGGTCTTGGAGGTCTGCTATTCGCTCAGATCGCGCCTCTATTTCTTCGTCATGCAGAATCGATTTCTGCGTTGCGCTGGACGCCCCCCGGCGCGCTGGCTTTCGCTTTGACCCATGGATTGCGCGAAGGCCACTCAGCAGGATACGCACTCGCATTGATTGTTGTAACAGCATATACAGTTGTTCTCGTGGCCATTACTTATTGGCTGGCGCGCCGTGCAGTTCTCGGAGGTGGAACCAGGAGACGTGGCCGTCGGGCGGCTTCCGCAATAGCTGTAACTGAAAACTATGTGGGCTGGCAGATTCCTTTGGTTTCGTCGGACCTGGCGGCGATTGTTGAGAAAGAACTGCGGTACATAATGCGCAATGCGCAGCTTCGAATGATGAGCCTCATGCCGCTAATACTTATCATAGTCAGGCTGATGAACAGGGGACAGCTAGATCAAACAGGGGTCGAGGGAAATAGGTTTATTACCGAGTTTTTCAAGTATGGCGAAGGATTTATGGCTACCACCGGCGTCCTGTATGTCTTCTTGATTCTTTCGGGGCTATCCTGCAATCAGTTTGCTTTTGAGCATGCTGGAATGCGCACGCTGGTGCTCTCGCCGGTAGATCGTAAGAGAATACTTTTGGGAAAAAACATAGCGATCTGCACTGTAGCGCTGATCTTCTCCGCTGGCGTGTTGGCAATCAATCATCTGGTATTCAGGGACGTTACTCCTGCGGCGCTGCTGTTTGCAGGTCTCAGCTTCGTTATCTTTGCGGCGATGACTTCAGTGATCGGCAATTGGTTTTCGATGCGCTTTCCGAAGCGCATGAAATTTGGGGCGCGAATGAATGTTTCCGGCGTTGTTGGAGTGCTCCTGATACCAATGATTGTCTTGTTGGCCCTGCCGCCATTGGCGTCGGCGGCAGCAGGTTATGTCGCGCAGAGTTTGCTTATTGAGTATGTTACACTCGCCGTTCTGGCAGGGCTTTCAGTAGGATTCTATCTGATGATAATTGAGACCCAGGGAGAATCGCTCCAGAAAAGGGAACTGGAAATACTCGAAGCTGTCACTGATCCAGGTAGTGATTGAATTGTCGGATAAACTCAGGAAGTTCAGAGGACCAGCCTTTCAGGCTGCTGATCCGTGAGCGGCAATCCTGGCAGGAACTCTAACTTACATAACCTATTCCAGCGATGTCCTGGTTCGGACATCCGGGCGGGCAAAAAAAGATTTGCGATCGAAGATCTCAGATCGCTAAAGAGGGCGGCCCCGGCAATACACAAATGGCTCGCAGAAGATTTCGCAGTAACCAGCGGCATGAACCTTCCACTGAGCGCTCCCTTCAAGAGTACTTTCTATCGACTCCCGCTCCTCAAACTTCAAGGACTGAACTGTTGCGGTTGATTCGCGGCGGCGAAGATACATTCCTCGAGCTGAAAGTAAAGCTTTCGAATCCGGAGAAAATTGCCCAGGAGATAGTTGCCCTGGCTAATACCGGCGGCGGTGTAATGGTCTTCGGTGTTAACGACCAGTTACGCATCGAAGGCGTCGACGATCCCGAGAGTGTTCAGGAAGAGATGGTCAGGATTTGCCGCGAGGATGTCGACCCTCCACTCTTTCCTTTTATCGATCGCATAGCTTTTGACAATGGCCGCCGGATCGTCGCAGTTGATATTGAAGGAAAACGCCGCCCCTATCGTACGCGTGACGGAAGGTTCTATCTGCGCGTTGGCTCTGAAAAGCGCGAGGCCACGCGCGAGGAACTCTCATCTCTGTTGGATGAAGCGAGGCCGATGGGGTTTGAAAATATGCCGGTTCCGGGCGCCACCGTCGCAGACATAGATGAGGCCCACCTTTGGAGTTTCCTGCGTGAATTCGAAGGGGACTCTTTTGATAATGCGAGCGCGAATGGATATCCGACCAAACAAGTCCTTGAGCGCGACCTCCTGCTGGCGTCGGAGCGCACCGGTGAAGTGATACCTACTGTAGCCGGCCTGCTTTTATTTGGCCGCAATGAACGTGTCGCGGAGCTTTTGACACGCTCGACAATTTCGGCAACTCGATTTGCCGGTGATTCTGTACAGTCCGGAGTGGTGGAGCGAATCAGCATCACGGGCCACCTGCTAACTTTGTATGAATCAACGCTGGGTTTCATAGGTCGATACTGTGATTTATGGGATGCGCGCCCACGGAAGTTCCCGGCCGCGGATGTTCCGGATAGTCCGGTTGCTGCCCGCGCAAACTATCACCGCGGATCTGTTAGCGAGGGAGTTTGTAATCTACTGATCCATCGCGATCTCGCCCTCCGCGATCAGCCAACGCGGCTGCATATTTTTGACCGCTCAATTGAACTCATAAACCCCAGGCGAACGGCAGGCTTCTCTCCGGTGGCGCAAAAAGCTATTCGCTACGGTTTGCCGCAGCGCTTGAATCCGCAACTAGCCGCCATCTTTTCAAGCCCGGCATTCGGAGCGAAAACTCCGCAGGGTGGCTTACCCATGCTCTTGCGCGAGAGTCGTCTGTTTTCCAATCGACGGCCAGAGATGATTGCAATTAATGATGAGTTTCGCTTGAGGCTGCATGGAACGTGAAAGAGCAGAAGCAGGAGGCAGGAGGCAGGAGGCAGGAGGCAGGAGGCAGGAGGCAGGAGGCAGGAGGCAGGAGGCAGACGGCAGGAGGCAGGAGCAGGAGCGATGCAGGAGCGATGCAGGAGCGGGATGCAGGAGGCAGTAGGCAGGGAACTCGTCCCTTGTTTTTCAATGGCAAATGAGAAATGAGAAATGAGAAATGCCGAATCGAAAATTTTCCATATATCATTTGACATTTCTCCTTTGAAAACCTGAAACCGTTTCCTGCCTCCTGCCTCCTGCACCTGCCGTCTGCCTCCTGGTCAAACACTTTGCCCGGCCGCAAAGCCCGAGGCCCAGGCCCATTGGAAGTTATACCCGCCGAGTTGGCCCGTAACGTCCACGACCTCGCCGATGAAATAAAGGCCTGCAACGCTTTGGACTTCCATCGTTTGAGAAGAGAGTTCGCTCGTGGCGACACCTCCTGCAGTAACTTCAGCCTTTTTATAACCTTCAGTTCCGGCCGGCACGATGTCCCACCGGTTAAGTTTCTGGGCAATGTCGGCGAGCTGACGCGGTGTGTAACGTTTGAGTGGCTGTGACGGGCGGGGTCCGCGCGCAGGCAGCCCTCGTGGGGTGCTGGGAAAGTTAAGCGCGCACCACGCGTGGGCAAAGCGACGCGGAAGAAACTGGCTGAGAAAGTTGGCCAACTCCACCTCTCGATTTTCCTGTTCGAGCAAAAGTTCGAGTGCGTCGTGATCGGGCAGAAGATTGATAGTTACGGGCAAGCCTGGCAGCCAGTAGGACGAGATTTGCAGGATCGCCGGCCCACTCAGCCCGCGATGAGTGATGAGAATGTTTTCGCGGAACTGCTGGCCCTGACAACTTACTGAGGCATCAATCGAGACGCCGCTCAAAGTTGATAACTCGCGCTGCGTTTGCTGCGACAACGTGAAAGGGACCAGGGCCGGCCGAGCCTCCTGAATCTTCAGACCAAACTGTCGCGCCAGTCGGTACCCGAAATCTGTAGCGCCCAAAGGCGCGATCGACAAGCCACCTGTTGCAACCACCACCGACTGCGAAACAAAGGTTTCGGTTTCAGTTTCAACTTTGAATTGTTCCTTCTTCGCAGATGAGTCGCTGGCGGCCGCTGACGTTACTGACGTGCTAACGCTTTGCACAAATGAGCGGCAATGGATCTCTACGCCCGCAGCGCTCGATTCCGTCAGCAGCATTTCAATTATGCGGCTGGAACTATCATCGCAGAAAAGTTGACCGAGCTTCTTCTCATGATAGGCAATGCCATGTTTCTCCACGAGCGAGATGAAATCGGCGGGCGTGTAGCGGGCAAGTGCAGACTTACAGAAGTGTGGATTGGCCGAGATGAAATTCTCGGCGGTCGTATTCAGGTTGGTGAAATTGCATCGCCCGCCCCCTGAGATCGCGATCTTCTTGCCGATACGATCAGCATGCTCCAGCACAACCACACTGCGGCCGCGCTTGCCGGCCTCAATCGCGCAAAGTAGACCTGCCGCTCCGCCGCCGATTACCACAACATCTTTCTCATGGACACGCAAGACTAATCACCTGTTAGCTGCGGACGTAGGACATGAAGATAAGGGGTTGCATCGGGCAGATCTTGCCGACGAAATTCATTCGGGAGGAGGCCATAAGAAAAAGGCAGCGAACACTCTGGTTTGCCGCCCTTTGCTTCCAACTCACTGCTGTTGTGCTATGGCTTAGCACCGTCCGGCTTTGGGGAGTTGTAAACCGAACGAGCCTGAATGACATATTCCTTGTCATCCTTCACACCGTCCCCGTTTATGTCCACACTGACTTTGAGCTTGTGCTGCTTTCCGTCGCGCACGTCGCCGGGGTTAAACGCTAAACTGTATTGGCTGCGCAGAAGTGCGTTAATCGAGCCGAGGACTTTTGGAAGTTCACCCTCAAAAGTGACCGGGTAATAGGCGCCGCCGCTTTCTTTGGCAAATGTTTTTAATGTGTTATCCGCCTGAAGAAACGTCAAACGTCCGGGCATGCCCGTCAAAGAGTCGGTGGCGCCTAGCTGACCTTCAAATCTCTTATAAAAAAGATTCCCCGTGCCAATGATGTAGATCGGAATGCCGGCATTTTGGGCAATCTTGCGCGCGTCACCGTAGTTAATCTTGCTAAAGGTATCGATGCCGGAGGCAACGAGTATGACGGCTCGGCGACGCCCCTGCACGTTCACCAGACCCGCGTAATCGGATTTCTCCGTCTTGGAATCCTCAAGTACTACGGAATCACCCCTTCCGCCAACAAGAACAAATTTGAGCGCGTCGAAGAGGTTGGTTTCTCTAAAGGCCGGGCGATTGCGCAGCAGTAGATTGATGACCTGGTTCAGTCTGGCAGGATCGTTTGTAAAATCAGTTATCGGCGTAGGACGCATGTCAAAAGCCACGACGGACGCGTAGTCGTCAGGTGGCTTGATAAACTGAGTCAAAAACATGGCAACCGGACGAATCACTTCGTAAGTACCGGGGTCTTGCCCGTTAGTGCCGAGGGCTCCGAAAAGCTCCGACCACTTGCTGTACTCGACAGCCATCGCAACCGTGATCGGTGCTTCCGGTGTGGAGAAATTGGTTATGGTTTGCTGAATGTCATCAGAAAAGATTGAGAAGTTCTCTTTCTTCAGCCCGGTGACAATTTGTCCGCTCTTCTTGTGGTAAACCACGGCGTCCACGTTGACGATTTGAGTGGAGATGGTGACCTTCTCAGCCTCCAGAGGCTTACCGATCAAGTCTCGGGGGAGCGGCTCCTCCGGTTTTTCGCCGGGCTGCGTGGTTTCACCCGGTCGTTTATTTTTTTTCTGATCACTGGTGGGTGGCTGGCGGCGCGACTGTCCCAGGGCAAAGCTAAGCGTTAGCCCCGTGAGTAAGCCTGTGACAATCATTAAGGCGAAGAAAGATCGGGCTAACCTGGAGAGTTTCATTAAATCACCTGTTCCGAGCTAAGTAAAAGAGGGAAGTCGTAATTGATTTCCCTGTTATGCGGTCTGATTAATGCGGACTACTTCGGTCTGATGCCGATAGACAGACCGACGTTTGCCGAAAGCTCCTCCCGGCCGACGTCGCCCCGGATCCCTCGACCCACCCTCGGCTTGAGTGATATGCCCCTGTGGCTGTCAGTTATCGTGGTGCAGTTGCGCCGGCCTCGGCCTCGATAACGACATCAAACGTTCCGGTATTGTCATTAAGGTTGCCTTCGTTTACCCCAAGAAACAACACACCGTCTCGCTGGGCCACAAAGTCTCGCCGGGTTCCAATTAGGAGAAACTCGTCATTATCGTCTCCGATTACGGCGATTAAAGCCCCTGTCGCTTCGGTCCGCATCAATTTGTCATTATCAACTCCTCCTACCATTCCTGCCGGAGTCGAAAAACGACCTCCTCCAAGCGAGACGCGTCCGGTGGAGCTAATTCGCAAACGCTGGCCCTTGCGGACCACCAGGCCACTGTTTGTCCAGCCGTTATTTGTAGTATCGGCGCGAACCGCAACCTTAATTGTAAAAAATGTTTGAGAACTTGGGACGGATGGCTGACCTGGGTCTGTGCGAGTTGGGGTCCTGCCCGTGTCAGTCGACGGGTTAGATCTCGGAGGCTGAGAGACTTGCCCGGTTGTCGGGCTTGTGGCCGGTGAGTCTTCATTCGCTAATATGGACGCTGCGGCTGTCGTTGCAGAATCAAACTCGATCGACTCGACGTCTTCCACGTAGATGACTGTTCGGCTGCGGCGGCCACCTATCAATACGGTGAACTGTTGATCCTTGAACCCAACTACCTGGCCGCGAATTACGCTGCCGTCCTTTAGCCGAATTATGTCGGCAACCACGGGAACAAAGAGGGCCAAAACGAGTGCAAAAGTGCAACAGGTGCGCAGCATATTTTTCATAGTCATTCTCCAGGGAACATTTCCTGTCACGAGGTTTAGCAAGAGTCGATTGCTTTTGCAAGCGGGAGAGGTCGAGCAGTTCTCCGATGCCCTCGCGCCAGGAAAGGTTGTGGCGATGGAGCAAGCCCAGGGAACCTGAAAGCATGACCCGTCATGATGTCTCCCGCTGGTCATGAGGGTTGTCCGTTCCTGACGCTGCCGAGTAAACTTGCAACCAACAATTGCATCCCAGAAGGCTGCCGCTGAATATGCTACCAATAATAGGTCTCTATGAAATCGCAATACGTGTGAAAGACCTGTCGCGCGCTGAATCTTTTTACAAGGATGTGCTTGGACTGGAAGAGGGTCTGCGCGACGAGCGTCGGAATTGGCTCTTCCTGCGGGCCGGCGGTGATGCCGGGATGGTAGTGTTGCAGGAGGACAAGGGAGACTGGCCCCGACAGCACTTTGCCTTTACCGTTAGCCAAGCCGATATCAACGGAGCGGCGGCAATGTTGAAAGACAAGGGCGTTGCCGTTTCAGAGCCTGTATACCACGAGTGGATGAAGGCGTTTTCTGTATATTTCGACGATCCTGATGGCCACTCGCTCGAGCTTCTGGCGCTGTCCGGGTCATGAGAGTTGCAATGTCCACTCATTTTGCTGACCGGCAAGCCAATTACTAAGTTTTGCGAGATTCAGTCTCTAGTTTCAAGAACGTCCGCCGGGTTTTTCCACGTGCCCCTATTTATCCTCTTTTCGACTGTTGCCATTAAAAGAATTGCGCGATATAGTATGTCCAACTAGATGGTTGGTGAATCCTTCCATCCAAGTGGTTGCTGGGGTGAGGACAGTAACCACATAAGAATAGGCGCGACAGTCCAAAAACTGTTGCGCCTTTTCGCTTTAAATTCTACGCTCAATATTGGTCGCACATGTTCTGGTAGTTGTCACTCGATGCGAGTATGCATTATGAATTAGTCTGCCTTGGTAGCCTATGGTGCTTGGCACGAGGCGACAGGCGAGATCTTCTACGAGCTGCCGAGCATGAATAGAAGAGCTTGATCTGGAACTAAAATTAGATGGATAAACAAATCTCTCAATTTGGGGAACTTCTCAGGCACGAAGCCGCCGCGATCAACAGAACCGCGGACCGGCTTCAACCGGAACACGTCAAACGCGCCGTCGATTTGCTGGTGGGCTGTGGTGGTAAGGTCGTATTGACGGGGATCGGGAAATCGGGGTTCATTGCCCGCAAAATCGCCGCGACCTTAACCAGCACCGGTACGCGCGCCGTCTTTCTACATGCCTCTGATGCTCTGCACGGCGATTTAGGAATTCTGGATAAGTCTGACGTGGTTTTGCTGGTGAGCAACAGCGGTGAGACCGACGAAGTGATTGCGATGATGCCTTATCTCAAGCATCGAACCGTACCGCTGATCGCCATCGTCGGCAATCTTACTTCGACTCTCGCCAGCAATGCCGACGTGATATTGGATGCTTCTGTGGATAGGGAGACTTGTCCGTTTAATTTGGCACCGACGGCCAGTACAACCGTTGCCCTGGCCATCGGGGATGCTCTCGCCTTGACGGTTATGCAGATAAAAGGGCTGACGCTCGAAGACTTCGCACTCAATCACCCGGCGGGCCGATTGGGAAAACGCTTATCCCTCAAGGTGGCTGATCTGATGCACAGCGGCGATCGCAACCCCATCGTTTCGCCCGTCACCTGCTGGCTTGAAGTAGTTAGCGCGATTACGCGCGGCGGGCTGGGGGCTGTCAACGTTCTGAGCGATGGAGGGGTCCTTGCCGGCATCATCACGGACGGCGACCTTCGTCGCGCTATCCAGAAGGGCAACCCGGCTG
>JBPCKD010000161.1:0-15023 GCA_051004635.1 Pyrinomonadaceae bacterium | reverse complement strand
GGCGAACGCGCGAGACTGGTCGAGAGGCTCATAGCCACGCTTGATGCTGACCCTGAAGTCGAGGAAGCTTGGGCTGCCGAAGTCGAGCGTCGCCAGAACGAGATCGAAAGTGGAGCGGTTTCCTTACTGCCCGGTCCCGAGACCTTAGCCAAGCTGAAAGCGGAGTTTCAATGAACTATTCGCTGCACCCGGAGGCTGAAGCTGACCTCCGGGACGCTGCCGAGTTCTATCGCGATCGCGCGGGTAATACTCTCTCGCAATCCTTGCTGGCCGAGTGCGAACAATCGGTAAATACTCTTTTGCAACACCCAGGACTGGGTCCACCCTGGCGGGATCGTGGCCTCCGTCGCTACCTCATGAAGCGCTTCCCGTATTCGCTAGTCTACACGGTGTCCGGCGAAGAAATTCGGATCCTAGCCGTGGCTCATCACAGTCGCCGACCAGGTTACTGGCGCGGAAGGAAGTAGTTTCATTTTTATGCGGCATGGGGTTCAAAAGTTCATTTAAGACTGAACTGTAGACGACGACCACGCGCTTTGTAAGGTTCGCTGCCATAATATCTGTGTCGTAATTCAATCAATCTACGAACTGGGAATTGGGCCGATCAAATGAGCTTGCTTGCTGACATACTTAGAGAAATTCCGCTTTCTACAGTCCTCCGAGAGAAGATAGCTACGATAGATGCTGAGAACGCCGCGCTGCAGACGGAGAACGCGATTCTTAAAGACCACCTGCGTGAGGCGAAGGCTCAGACAACACAACTCTCAAAGGAAATAGATCGACTCACGCATATTGATGAAAACCTCGATGAAATAGAAGTTGCTTTGCTGCGAGCTTTGACCAACAAGAGCGTTCATGAAATCGAGCAACTTGCCGGCATAGTTGGCTCAGATTTAACTCGCGTCGAATACCATCTTGAGAAATTGATTGCGGCTGATTATGTCAGTGTCCCGCCTCCGATAATTGCAGGACCAACTTGGTATCTGGAACACAAAGGTCGCGAATACCTGATAGCGAAACCTAATCTAGTGCTGTAATGAGAACGAACGTTGAATTTATTATGTTCGCGGTCAACCAAGCCAAGGAAGCGGAAGCGTTCGGCTTTACCAGAAACGAGTGCTGTCGCAACCTGAAAACTGCTTTGCATCAGTATTGGCAGAACAAGACGCTCGGACTTAACGGAATATCTCGCAAAGCAAAAATTCCACGCTCGAAAGCCGCATTGGGCAAACCGCTGAATGAGTGCGCTGTTGAGCATGTCGTACCTCAGATGTATATTGTGAATTGCCTCATGAAATTAGAGCCTCTTACTGAAGCCACCGTAACCGAACTCTTGACTCGATTGTTCAGAGTCATGCTTGTTACTCACGAGGAACATGCTCGCCTTAATGCTTCTGGTCTGCGCTCGAACATGCCTACCGACTGGGACGAGAAAGTCGTGCTTTCGCGTTACACTCTAGTCGGCATCGAACTAGGGGATTAACATAGGCCGCTCACCATCTTGTTGCGATGGTTTCCAAACCATCCACCTATCAAGTGCTAAGAACAACCCTCCGGCCACGACTGCCGTTATTGCTCCGACCACGAATATCCGCTTTATGGACTTCCCAGCAACCGCTTCAGTCGTGCATACGCCAAGTATCACAACTAGCCATCCGGCCATTATTAATAGATGAGCCGCTTTCATACTGATAACTTCGGCAAGCGCGAGTGCCTCAAATATGAAACCGAGAATCAATCCAACAACCGGCTAGAGATGATACGAAGCATCGACGCGGCCCGACGCTCACGCGCACTCTTTGGTAACTCGTGAGGTCCTGGAAGGTTGTCCATCTCTCTTGCGAGGTCAATCGGACTCTTTGACACCCATTCATTAAACCCAGCTTCGGCCATCTCCCATTGTGTCCTAAGACTAGGCATACTAGCGTCTTCAGTATTAGCCAGGGATTCCTCCTCCTCTGTCTTGAAAAGGAATCGCAAACTTTCGGGTGCTGCTCGACGCTGTTCGTCTCTGTGCTTCTTGTTTGACTTTCTTGGTTTGTCCATACCAGAAAGCCTACCACCGATGGTTGACTAAAAAATACTTATAGTGACCCATCCGAAATGCGATTTTGAAGGCGAATCGGAACCCTGTATTCTTGTCTTAAAAGTATCGTTTTTGTCTTAATAGTAAACTTGGAAGTTCAAAGACTATAGGCTCTCAATGGACCGTCTTTTTGAATCGACCGTCGCTATGGGCATAGGAATTATCGCGGCGACAGTTAGGTGGGCGGCAACTTGGCGTTACCAGGTTGTTCGACTCATGTTGGAGCCTCATTGGCCAGCTCTGATTTGACCGATGTGAATGATGGAATCTATGGCGTTGATGCGCCCTCGCCAAAAGTCAACCGGCTTGGCTTGACTGTTGGCTTGCACTATTTTTACCTGTCTTAAGTGGATGTACGAAGAATCAGTACCTGAAACGCTTCTTGATTTGTCATGCATCTGCTTCACAGCGTTCTTAAAGCTGTTCACTGCCTCTTCCAATTCGTCTCGATTATTCAGGCCAGCCTTGTTCAGAGCGGCTGCGTTAGCGACTCTATAAGCATCTACGGATTCGGTTTGTTTCGTGTAATTCAGCAGGTATTGCCTCTCACTGATTAATGTCCCTTCAATAACTAAGCCATTGAAGGTGAACGAAACATCGCACGTGAATTCGTCGTGACTGCTAACTAAGCTGACCACCGCTTGCAAAATCGGATCAGTAGGAAAGACCAGTTTATCGGACACAGATTCCATAACCGCTCTTCTTGCTGTCAAATTATGCCCACCGTCAAGGGGTAATTACCCTAGTAAAGATCGAAGTGGTACTCCAACTCCGTTAAACGGGAAACTTTCTGGCAGCTTACTTCCGCAGGGACAAACAGAATTTTCTTGGCTGCTTCAATAGCGCGCTCGGTGAGTCCATGCGGCAGCCCGGTTTTTACCTTAATGTCGGTGACTTCGCCATTGGCTCCTAGCAGCACCGACAGCACGACGGTCCCTGAAACCTTTGCTCGGCGCGCCTCTTCGGTATATTGAGGTTCAGGCTTTGAAAGAATTCGCACCTGGCTGGTTGGGCAGGTGTACGGGGAGGAAGACTGACTGTTTTCGTTGGCGGTAGGTATCGGCTGCGTAGGCTTCTCTTTGGCGTACACTCGCCCCGTCACGGAATCAAAGAACCAGATTTCAAGCAACTCCGTGTTTAGCGAGTAGTAATACTGGCTTTCTTCGTAGGGATTATCAATCTTGGGTGCGAAGTAACCCGTATCCTTCATAACATACGGCGGAGCCAAACGGCAGACAAGCAACAATTTCAAATTCCGCTTCGCTCTAATTGCTTCCGCGACATCGAGCTTCAGATCGCTGAAGCCGGTTAAGGCGGCGAAGTTCAGATAATTACCAAAAGCTATCTCCATGAAAACCTGCACGTGACGCTCAACTCTTACTTTGGCACCAAAGGCGTTTGTCCCGGTATAGAAGCTGTGCTCAGTGACAGTGTCGGCCCACGAAAGCGACCTGCCTACTTCTTTGGGTAGTTTGAGAGGCTGAGGTCGCCGCGATCTCTCTTCGGAGTTGTCAAAAGCTACCTTCAGTTTGGCATAAACATGTAACACGTGTCGGTCTGCATCATATCCTGATTCGAGCTTCCCCGGCTTTCCTTCGCTTTGACCTATGGCAAAAGCGAAGACGCTATTTTGAGTGAGTGAGCCAAGAAGCGGTTTAGCAGCCTCTGCCTGCAGTCGGCGATCATAAGATTCTGTTGTTTCAAACTCTCCTTTCGCCGAAACCTGATTTCTTCCGACTATACGCTTGTAAAGTTCCGACGCATTATGCCCAGCAAAATTTGGCGGCAGAGACGGAACTGACGGATCAAACGGCTGCGTGGAGAAAACTGGAGAAGGCTTTGCTCTTCTGCTAGGTCCTCGCTGTTGAGCTACCAGATAGGTAGCACAGCCCGCCAAAACAGACAGGGCAACGCACAGACTTGCTTGACGCGTGAGGCTAACTTCCAACATGGCGTGGTGAGTCTAATGCCGGTTACGAGCACAATCAAGCGGGTTCGGTGGGGTCTAGCTAGGGCGGCATTGACAGCCAGGAAACTGATTCGGACGGTCATCCGATAATCGGGCATTATGTAATCAGGCATCGCGCCCGCCATCAAAGAGCGATGTCATGCGCGGCTGCGAGTCTTACATAATGACGATTATCGTACGCCTCACGTATATTACCTTCCTCTGGATATCTCGGCTCCCTCGTTCCTGATCGCGTCACGGTGCCGCGAGAAACATGGCCCCACTTGAATCCCGAACATGGCCCCACTTGATTCCCGATCTGCGGAGATAAAGTTGGCGGAAAGGCAATAAAGAATCAAACTGGGGAGGGGCAGACAAGATAGAACGCGATTTCAAACTTTATTGATCCTCTAAGTCTCGCCTTTTCAGTAGCTTTAGAATAAAGCAAATCATACGAAGAAACTTGGGGAACTGGGAGAGTTACTCAACTTCCCAACGCTCTTGAGTTTGTGGCTTTATTTTTGCTCTACGCACACGCATTTCGATAAGGCGGAGGGCATATGACCGTAAGACCACGAGGAAGGAAAAGAACGCTCTCAAAGCATGTTTCATCGTTCAACATGTGGATGGATCAGGTCTATCAGGTGCGGGCGATCATGGAAGCTACAGGAGCGGTCAAGGACGCGCCCGTAATTCGCGAACTGCTCGATGAGGCGCTTGGCGTGCGCCGGCGGAAAGGGGCTGGGATTTACGATTCGGAAGAGCCGCCCGGACAAGGCACGGCGGAAACGCTTCACACGTTGCAAACCCTGTTGCTTAAGCTGATTAGGCACGAAGACTTACTTCTCCGCAATCAAAGGGTTGGCCTCAACCTCCTACTCGAAACCTTTGTAGAAGCCCGAACAGGGAGGGCTCTCGCTTGGGAAGAGCTCGTGGCAACACCTTTGAAAGAGAAGGGTAGAACCAACCAGGACTTAGCCAACTATTTCGACATGAAAACCCGCTACGCAAAAGAACATGCGGTTGAATTGTTGGAGAAGATCAGGAAGGAAGAAGCCGAAAGTCGGTGACCGGCATGGCCGAGGTTGGATTTTACATACACTTTACGTGTGGTGTTTTACAACAGGGGTGATCGAGCTGATTCATGGGAATTCCCGATCTCGGAATGCCTGAGGCCGATTTCATGCCATTCATTCCCATCCCCTCACGTCTGTTCCCATTCCTTCCATGATCGCTGCGACGTGGCACACCCCTTGAGATACAGCCGGAGCATGGAAGCAACACAAAGTTACCCCAATCTACTTTCTGAGAAACAGGCAGCAAGGCGTTTAGGCATTGCCCGCATCACACTGCTCCGTGCTCGTGAAGCCGGACGCATTCGATTCTTTCGAATCGGGACCCGCGTTCTCTACTGTTCAGAACATCTGTCTGAGTTCTTGCATGCTTGCGAGCGCAACGCGCCGAAACCTAGTGGAGAACCAAAGAGCCAGGCGCCGAGAAAAGAGAATCGCGTTAGTTCAGCACTAGGATCAGCTTGCGAAGGAGGCTCGCGTGCGAAGTCTGAGTCACGGAAGAAGGAACAAGCATCTCTGCCGTTCGCTGCGAGTCGCTAGGAGTTCTTAACTACTCGCGGTTTCTGGTCGTACGGCGATTTGCGAACCCCACCGGTGTACGGATGGAACTGTAAAGCCTTCCGCTTGGATCGGCCTATCGAGATTCAAACGATAACGAAGATCGGATATTCTTCCGTTGATGAATTTAGGACCATAGGTTCCCGCAGAATATTGCATCACAAACAGTTCTTCAATCTTGTTTCGACCGACATCCCCGGAGGTGGGCCAATTCTAATGCTGGTCGCCTTGATGAAACGCCCTCGGTAGCTTGTTTGTCTTAACGCTATGCCGAAGAGTCCCATAACAAGATCGGGCACCCGCCGCCTTGGAGATGACTATCAAGATCTAATCGCGCTCGACGTGATGGTTGATTGGCTTGAGCATTCAACCTACTACAAGTGGATTCGCGTCGAGGCAGACGATACGGGATCGTTGGATGATGTCGTTGTCTTAAAGAGCGACGAGCATCTCGTTGTCAGGCAAGTAAAGTTCTCCACCAATCCTGAGTCCGACACAGATCCTCTTACTTGGGAAGATTTATTGGACAAACCCGTCGGCAAATCCAAGAAGCCAGCCAAATCGTTCCTTGAAAAATGGTTTAGTTCGCTCAAACACTTGAAGGAATCATATCGCGTTTCTGACGCATCCCTTGTAAGTAACAGGGCGCCCTCTTCTAAGCTCTTGAATTGTTTGTCGCCGGAAGGCATTGTCGATTTCGAAGAGATATCCGATGTCGCGACTCGGCAAGAGATTGGCCATCAACTTGTTAGCGAAAGTGAGGCTCGCAAATTCTTTTCCGAGTTTCACTTTCGACTGAACCAACCAAGCCTGGATGATCTTGCAGAGGGCATACGAAAGAGATTTCGTAGATTAGGAGGATCGGATAGTGGTTGGTCGAATCTAAAGGAAGAGCTTGGCCGTTGGGTAATTTACAGGGATGAACCACCACCAGACGGCCGAATAACGCTCGATCACATCAGAAGTGCTGCTCTTTGGAATGAACTAAAGAGTCTTCCACAACAATTTGAGATTCCGCCTGATTACACTCTCCCCTCCCAGCAGATGTACGACGATCTGCTGGAGCATTTGCTTAATAATCGGTCTCTGTACACCGTCCTTGTCGCCAGTCCAGGTCTCGGAAAAAGCACCTTCGCAAGTTACTTGTATCGCGAACTGACAAAGCAAGGCGTCCCAGTCCTTCGGCATCATTACTTTCTATCAATGAAAGACAAGGCAGCATACTTGCGGCAGGATTCCCATCGCGCAGCAGAGTCGCTAATGCACGATCTTCAACGGGACTTTCCCGAAGCCATAAACAGTGTCGCATCTGAGAACCCGCATCCGGAAAGACTTAGAGAATGGCTCGAAGCTGCCGGCAAATATTATTCAAACAGAGGAGGACGACTCATTGTCATAGTCGATGGTCTTGACCACGTTTGGCGAGACCGGAGATCTATTGAAGAACTTGATAAGCTGTTAAGCTTTCTCCTGCCAGTTCCTGATGGTGTGAGTCTATTGTTCGCAACGCAGCCGGTTGCTGATGAGAGGCTTCCTCCGCGCTTTCTTCAATACGCACCGCGGGAGTCATGGATAAATCTTCCGGCATTAACCTCACAATCCGTCTCCAAATGGCTCCGCCATCACCGCGCCGAGTTGGCACATCCGGAACACCAGTTCTACGAAACTGCGAGGGCGTTTTATCGCAGAAGTAGTGGCCATCCACTTCATCTGCGTTACACGTTACGAGCCTTGCACGAGCAAGGTTTGCCGGTGGACGATTTCAACATTCAAAGATTGCCGGCATGCTCTCACACTGACATAACGACCTATTACGGAGAGCTATGGCGTTCTGTATCAGAGGAGAGTCGTGAGATTCTCCATCTCATGGCGGCATGCGGATTCACTTGGCCCAGACAAGGCCTTTTCGATTGTTTGGATCCTGAAGGCAACGGACGACCAAAGGTAAGGCAGTCACTCCAACAGGTGCAACACATGTTGAGTCAAGACGAACTTGGCTTAAAGCCATTCCACGGCAGTTTATTCGTCTTCGTGGAAAATCTTCCGGACTATTCTGATTATCGTGAGGTAATGAAACGTAGAGCCCTCGTTTGGTTACAGACTAGAGCCCCAGATTATTGGCGGTGGGCTTACGAGTGGGTAATCAAATCCGATCTAGGTGATGAAACCGACCTCATTAGTGGACCAGATCGCGCTTGGCTAGTTCAAGCAATTGCGGAGTGCCGGTCCTACGACGGTATCGACTATATTCTGCGTCGTAGCACCGAGGCTGCGTTACACGCTGGTAATTTTCCGCGCACAGTTAAGGTTGGACTCCTTCGAGAATATGCTCAAATTGCCTTTGAATATAACAGCGATGTTCTTCAAATACTGCTCTATCCTCAGTTGATGGCCTCGAATGATGAATATTTGCATTCGAGGTTGAGAGCCGAAAAGAAGGAAATATCGGACGAAGCTTTGGTCTTATTAGCAGAACGCGAAATCATACGCGGCAATCTCGGTTTTGCAGAGGAATGCTTTGATGAGCTCGCGGAACGTACCAACGACCTCGGGGGTAAGGACCGACTTGAGGTTAAGGGAGTATTGGAAGATGTTTCGCGACTCGCCGCAATGATTGATGTCGTCAATCCTTACCGAATACTTCATTATGCTGTAAGGAATAGATCTAACAGTCACGGAAGGCTCATTCTTGGAACATTCGTCAGAGAACTGCGAATTCGCAGGGATGGCAAACGCCTAAGGCATCTGTTGCATGCTGTACCCCGTAAGCTGAAACTCAAGATCAAACTGACGAAGAACGAACACTCCACAATCATCCGTGAGGCTATACTTCTAGCCTTAGAAGAAAACCTCGACTTAGACGCTGAAGTTGTTCATGCTGCGCATCTAGGAGATCCCTTTCCAGCGATCTATGCAGCTCTTCGAAATACATCCAGGTTTCAGTTCAACGGTATTGAGCTTCCAAGTCGTGAACTGTTTGACTTTAAGAACATCGACTTTGAGGTACGCGATGAAAAAGTTTCGGAATTGCTCTATTCGCTCTTTTTCTGCTTTCTAGCCAATGCACTCTGGCGGTGTTCAGATCAAAATCGTCTTTGGTTGTCCGAGGTGACGGTCGATGAGTGGTTGACACACTTGTTGCAAATGCTTAGCGAGATAGCAGAAGAAGCTGCACACCACCTAATGGAGTCACGTCCGCTAACGCTTTCCTTGCTATACGGCAAGGTCAGCGAAGTCCAGCGTCTTAGATGGTCGGCAGAGCGAGACGCGTATTTCATCGGCTTCTCGGCTGCTCTTGAGGAGGCAATCAGAAGTATTGGCTTAGATCTTCTGGCAGTCTCAACGGAAACCGGTCATGGAGTCTGTGTTACAGCCACAGATCTAAACGCTGCTTTTAATTCCGGTTATTGTTACACGCAGAAGTGGCTAACCGACTATGTCGATCGACGTCGATGCTGGTTGGACAGAGATGCTGTGCAATGGCTCATTTCGGAGCAAACGAAAGAATTAGCCAGATCCATCGAAGAATTCCCAACGCGGGCCTCCAGATTCGGCCTGTTGGCATCGGTGGCGGCATTGCATTCCCTCGAAGCTGAAGCTCGAGCAAATGTGAATCGTGCTGCGGAAAACCTGATCGCACACGGGAATCACAAAGATCTTTTGCTCTTCGGAATAATAGACTCAATTAAAGCCTGCCATAAGGCAGGAATCTCAGAGGCCAGAGGGTGGTTGCTGCAATTAGCTCCCGCGGTGGCGCACATTAAGGAATATACAGATGGAGATGAAACCGGCGATGTGCCTCGCCAAATGGCGGTAGCACTCGCCGAAATCGCACCTGACCTGATACCGGCCTATCATAGATGGCTAACGGATCGAGAGGATTACTATGACGCACTCGATGCGTTTCGAGCCTTCCTTCGTGCTGCCGATCTCAGCGAGCCTTTTGATTTGGCAGTTGCGAAGACTTCCGTGGATCAGAAGAGCTTGGAAATACTTTCAGAACGAGCAACGAGCGGGGATGCAAATGCGGGTATTGCGCTCGATTCGCTGATCGACCTGCTGGGCCGAGAAGTCTTGAAGGAGAAGCCTAATGGCGAGCCACAATCAAGCGTTCAGGATCGCGAAAAGCGAGATCCTCCTGCCGTCGAAGATTATGCGCCTGAACGTTTCAGTGAATACTTGTCCGCTTTGGAATCAAGCATTGGTTATCTGCGAGATGATGAGGTTCAGAATTGGATAATGCATTGGTCTAGTAAAGGTAAGCACGCGGAAGTCTATTCAGCCCTCGAAAGCGTCCTCGAAACGGGGCGGGGAATACGTAGCTTTGACGCATTATTTGAATTGGCGCTTCGCTTGTTGGGGAAAGAGGCAGCATACAAGTGGCTTAGCGCAGCACACGTTGATGGTTACGGTTGGGATGAGTACATGACGCGGAGGGAGAGTGCCATCCTGCGTTGGCAATATATGAAGGATCTCTACCATGAAAGATGGTTTGAGTTTCTTGCAGCCACCATGACGCCAAAATATCGCGAAGAACGCGGCGTCGTTATCTATCCGCGAATGTTTCGACGCATCATCGAGTATTTACTTTTCATGGAACAAAATGAAATCGCTAGGAATGTGACTGCTCAGATGATTGACTGTGCACTAGAGCTGATTTCACCCTTAAATCTTCCGCAACCTGAATGGGCTCCGAAATGACTGATACCCGCATGTTAGGAGCTGACGCGCCAGCGGCGCCACCGTCAATGGAGATGCTGCTTACTCAACTGACTTGGCCTTCAGTCTTAGTTAGAGAGCGGGCATGTTCCGCAATTAGTGACTTGATACTCGATCCTGAGCGCTCCGAAGTGGTACTTGATTCGGTGCTTCGTTGGACGTCAAATCAACAGTTCGAGAGTACCGCGATCTTGGGATTGCTGGTACTGGTGCGAACTTCCATGCGAGGGGGAGGGTCATTGATGCCGCCCCTTTCCGTCATTCAGAGGAGTGTTGTCAAGCCATCACTTCTCTCTTGGTTGCTCTTAACCGAAATGGTTGGCGCTCAAATAGATTACAAACCCTCACTCGCTCATTCCGCAGAAGCACCCAGAAGTTTCTCACCTGATCCAGTCTTCGAAGAATATGTGAGAGCGTACCTTCCCCCCATTTATGACATGTGGGCGAAAGAACTCGAGGAAAGACTCGTCTCTTTTCGACGACAAT
Organism: Pyrinomonadaceae bacterium; assembly: GCA_051004635.1. GTDB lineage: Bacteria > Acidobacteriota > Blastocatellia > Pyrinomonadales > Pyrinomonadaceae > PSRF01. The sequence goes on along the minus strand of JBPCKD010000161.1, from coordinate 4,153 downwards.
GGGCCTATGAATGGTCCGCATTGAGGGCGAACAACGAGTCGATTCACCCGTCAGACAGAACGTTACGGTTTTGGTTGAGCACAGACTATGAAGAGGAAAGATATTCCGGAGCTGACATGCCAATGAGCGAACTGTATCGGTCGGCATACTTGCGTGCCCTTGCCTGGCTGGTAACGTCCGAACGCATTGCTCTTCACGAAGCAATTCGCGCTGTTGCGAAGGTTTGTCCGGTTGACTTAGAGCTTTGGAAACTTGATCCATCTAGCCGCCCTGATTGGTGGCCATGGATCGATGAATCAGAGAGCGCGCTAGATATTATCCCCGCTCAAGTATGGCCTATGGTTGAAGGTCTTTGGGAAGGCCAACACAACGACTCAATGGAATGGCTTCTCACGCAAGCAAGCGGCCCGGTGCACCTCTCATCCGTAAAATATCATCTTGAAATCCAAGGCGTATTCCAGAAATCCATGAGCCCGGATCAGCCAGATTTAGAGGAAATCTCGCGATGGCATTCTGACGAAAACAGCATACGGCCAAGGTTCCAATCTCCCCTGCGTTTTGCGGGTTTGATTGGGCCTCGCTCACTGAGATCAGAGCCTAAGAGATCCGGCGGATGGAGTGTAATTCCGGCTTCCGCTCGGGTCGTTCAAGAGGATTCTCCAAGATGGCAGTTTTGGAGAGTCTATAGCGGGATCTGGCTTCCGACTCCTTTTTTCGAAGCTGACTCGGTCAGGTTCGACGTTTCAAATGGGTCAGTCTCCGTATTTGATGGAAACGAAGTAATAGCGAAGTGGAATGACTGGACTTCTGGACTATCTGAGAGACTGGGACCTAATCTTGCGCCCCCAACAGGGCAATTCCTTTTAGCCAAGAGGGAAATGTTGATGTCATTCTTAGAAACAAACAATGCTGCCTTCTGTTGGGTGTGTAAACTGACTGGCTTCCACCGTCAGGACAAATATCAGCCGTACAAGACATTTAATGACTTCCGGGAATTTGGCGGCACACGAGTTATTCGAACATAGTCTCCTTCACTCGACTGGGAGGCCAAGGTTGGGAACAGCGACCGGCGTAAGCTTTCGACTTTGAATAATCATTCCTCTGAAGTACTCAGCATCATCTTCTTGATTGATGAATCCAGACGCCGCCACGAATCTCACGGGCTGACGATCTCAGTCGTATTGCGAATGGCTAAAAGGTGCTGACGTTCACTCGCGATATCAACCCTCAAAATCTGGCGCGCAAAAACAATCATTTTCTGAGAATTCATGATCGATTTTGACTTGAAAGTGTGTGCGAAAGTGTGTGCAGGCCAAAACGGGCGACTCGGCGTCGCCCGTAACTTATTGAAAAATATGGTGCCCGCTAGAAGATTCGAACTTCTGACCCCTCGCGTGTGAAGCGAGTGCTCTACCACTGAGCCAAGCGGGCATATGTTTTCGGTAAATGCAGTCTACACCGCTATTTCTTTAGTCGGCAACGGTTTAACGGCCTCCGTCTTGAGTCCCTCTTGTCCCTGTCGTCCCTCTTGTCCCTCAAAACCGCCCAATAAGAGCCCAACCTTTTCCATCGCTTGTGTAGCAAGTATCCGACCCTGCTCAGTCGGATGAAGATAGATGGAGAATGATTCGAGGGTCTTGTGACCTGAGTATTTCATTACCGTACCAGCATCGTTGCCCGTCTTTTCCATCAGGTCTGTAATGAAGGTATGGCGCAGGCTATGCGCGGTAAATCCGTTCGCTTGGCCGTATTTCAGCTTGGCCAGCTTTCCGGCCTTCCGGCAGGCCCGTGCGATGGCGTTGTCGAAGGTGGCAGTTCTGGCACGAGGAAACAGCAACACGTCATCAGTAAGACCGTTACGAATCCGCCGATTGACGACTTCGAGTAAGCAATCCCACAAGGGTATGTCGCGTTCGTTCTCGGTCTTGCTACCGTAGAGCCGGACGTAACCTTTGCTCCAATGAAACTGATCGAGCTTAATGCGCAGAATCTCATTTAGTCTGCCGCCTGTCATTCTGAGTAGCTGCACAGCGTCACCAGCGTCACGCCATAGCGCCTTGCGCTCGGCACGGCGAGACGGTGCCAGCGGTGGGTTGAGGAGAATCGTGACAAGATCGCGGTACTCCGACGGCTCGACAACGCGTCGCTCAAACTCAGTCTTGCGCTTGACCGTCAGTGTGGGACGCAGCCAGTTGATCAGATCGGGCTTTGCCTTCTGTGCAGCCTTGAGCATCCCCTGCACCCTACCAACAAATACCGCTGCGCTGTTCTGACTCAGCGTGGGCCGGAAGCAAAGCATCTGATAAAACTCGCGCAAGTCTGTCTCAGTGCATTCGCGGATGAGACGGCACGGGCCGAACCGATCCACAAATTCTTGAAGCACTTTGCAGTTTGAACGGACGTTGTGACCGTACTGATAGTCTTTGTCCTTGGCCCGCACTTCGAGGTTGCGTCTATAAATGTTGAGCGCCTCCTGAGCAGTGGTTGGCTTGCTTCGAACCTCACCTCGCTCTGCCGCGTCGATTTCATCCATCAACCGGCGCAGCTCAGCCTCGGCTTCACCCTTCGTCGTGAAACCTTTCTTGCGGAGCTTCGCTTTCTTGTAGCGGCGCTCAAAACCGTGGAGCCTTTGATTACCTGGCCCAGCGTAGGTGTAGAAGTTTCTCACTGGTTTGTCTCGCGATGCGCCGATCCGTCAGAGCATAACGGCCGTTCATGCTTCTCATTATGACAACATACGTAGGGACCGTTCCACTTTTATATCGTAGCGCCGCCGCGCTGTCCATCCCTTAAACGCTTCTCGCGTAGAGCTTCTACCTCTTGCAATATGAAGCGGACGGATCGACCGTTGTACATCCGACTGAGTTTAGCGGTGCCGCCACCGCGATTATGTATTGTTTTCTCTTTTAGACCGAGAATCGCACCGACTTGCTTAGCTGTGATCGGTGTCTTTTTATTTACGAAGCTCATTCAGTTTGACCCCCTTTCATTTCTGTTCCGTTCGTCTATCTCTCATCTGCACCCAAGACCATCCATGCACTTTAACGCTGAGGTGCTCGTGCCAGTATGCCTTGATTCGTGCAACGTGTTTTCGCCTGGGTCGACGCATTCTTCGCAAGACGAGTGCCACACAGAACTACAGTATCGACAATGCCGTGGGAACTTCTTCGGACCGTATGTGGTCCAGAAAGGCTCGCATGCGAGCCGGGCTCAAATACGAGCCAATGCCATGAAGGAAATGAGCAAGTGAAACAGGGAAGTGGACTGGCACGCTGATTGTTCTTCCAGACGAGAGTATTCGCTTAAGCTCGGAATCGGATATCAACTATTTTTCGATCCCCAAAGCTGGGTTCTAAAGGGAGCTGCTTTCACGTGAAGAGATTTGCTTACAGTGCCGACGAGGTTAGTGGAAAGCACCAGGCCGACTCGAGATTCGTACCGGTCAAAGCATTGCGACCTAAAAACGAAGTAACTCGCGATCATCTACACGAAGAACTGAACGAAAAGCTGATCGGTGAATCTGAGGTAATGAACGATCTAAAAAGATCGATTCAACTTGTCGCGAGATCCGCTGAAACCGTATTGATTACCGGAGAGTCGGGAACCGGCAAAGAGTTAATCGCACGTGCTGTCCACGACCTTGGTCCACGTCGAAGCAAACCATTCCTCCCTGTGAATTGCGGCGCGTTAACAGAGTCGCTGCTTGAGTCTGAATTGTTTGGCCATGTAAGAGGATCATTCACAGGGGCGATTACAAACAAGAAGGGTTTCTTTGAAGCAGCAAGCGGAGGGACGCTCTTTCTAGATGAATTCGCCGAAATGTCATTGGCTATGCAACAGAGGTTATTGCGAGTTCTCCAGGAAGGAACAGTTCGACCTGTCGGCAGTACCGACCCGAAAGAAATTGAGATAGATAGTCGAGTCGTAGTGGCGACCAATCATGATTTAAAGCGTGATGTTTCAAAGGGCAAGTTCCGTAACGACCTTTATTATCGCGTTAACGTGCTCGAGATCCGAGCGCCTGCCTTGCGTCAACGGAGGGAAGACATCTTGCCCTTAGCGCAGCACTTCATCCGCAAATACAACGAAAAGAACCGAAGAGAAGTATCCGAAAAGATCGCACGGGATGTGCTGGCGATTCTGAAAGCTTATT
>JBPCKD010000160.1:0-34253 GCA_051004635.1 Pyrinomonadaceae bacterium | reverse complement strand
GTAGTCAAGCGTGACACGGTCGCCGAGCTTGGCTTGAAGATCGGACCCGGCCCATTCATTAAGCATGATCGGAGCTAAGTGAGCCGTCGCCGGGACGCTCCCATTTCCCGCAGGCAGACTGGCATCGCACCCGGCAAGATGCCCGCGATCGTCGTGCTGCATTACCTCCCACACTTCGCCGTCGACCCCTGTGACTATCGAGTATGGAATCTCGCGCCCGTCATTTCTTCTGATGCTGTTAATCAGATAAGACAGATACGGCAAGGAGCCGGTCGTCTCGGCGGATCGCGCTGCCAGGCCCATCCTCTCTGCCAAGGCTTCGGGAACGAATCCCGCCGAACTCTCAACCGATAACGCCTGCTGCTCATTCAAAACTCGAAGCTTGATGCCATAGTCTTCAAGCGAAGTTGTGTCCCTGAGAATCCGTCCCAGCAAGTCTGTGCTGACGTCTGGCGTCGCGGCGTGCGTTTCGTTCCGCGAACCCTCATTTACCAGAATGAGGTTTGCTTTGCCTTCCTGCTCCAATTCCTGTTGCAACAGACTCAGAGGAACAAAGACGGCGCGGGTCTCGCTTTGCTGTGGCTGCATCGAAAACTCGCCGAGCGCGTCTGAGGAAAGCGCCTCTCGCATCATTAGGCGCAACGTGCTACCCAGGTCTTCCTTTTTGCTGTGTAACGATTCGATCGGAATCTCCGAAGGCTTCTGTACTCGCAGCAGCAAAGCGTCTCCCGCGCTGCTGCCCAACTCACGGGCCAGACTCGCGCTGATTAGAAGCTCACGATTGACCGGCGCCCGATTCTCGTGCCCGTGGAACTTCCAGAATCTGTCATCAACCCCGTAGACTCGAACGCCTGAGCCGAGCCGCTTGCTTGCTTCGTGAGTGATTGTGCCCTCAAGTGCGATGAGCGGTGCAGTAGCGTCAAATCCACCGGCGGAGAAGTGTTCGTGATTTGCAATGTCGGCGGCAAGCTGCTCGCGAAAGAAGCCAGCCGCAGTGACGACGTGAGTCGTGTTTCCCAGTCTCTGCAAAAATAGATCACGCAGGCTGGCGCGTACTGAATCGCCCACGAGCAAGGCGCCGGCCAGCACGGCGACCGCCGTGGTTACACCGAGGGCCACGGCCAGGTTAGTGCGCCAGTAGTAGGAAAGGTTTCGTTTGATGAGTTGAGCAGCTTGCATTCGCGAGCGGTGATGATGAATCAGTCTCAAGCCCGTCCGATTACGCTTTTAACCGCTACGCGGTTGAGACATCCAGCCCAGGGTTGCCGCTGCGGCTACCCTGGGGAAAAGGAGATGTGGATCGACCAACCGCAACGCGGTTGCGCCTGCCTTACTGATTATTTCGGAGCAATGCCACAACCGCCTTGCGGTTGGGAATTCTGGTCACCCTCTACCCAACGTAGCCAAAGCGCAACGTTGGGCTGGAGGACGTAGCCCCGTTGGGGCAGATCACGCTGAACCACTCCCCATCTGTCGCAGTTGCTGGTCGATCAACTCGTAGCGTGCGGGGAATCGCCCCGCGAACTCAGGGTTGTGAGTCACAACCACGAGCATCGTTTCCTGTTGCTGGTGGAGATCAAGCAGGAGGGAAGCGACAACATCAGCCGCTTTGTGATCGAGATTGCCGGTCGGCTCGTCACATAACAGAAGCTGCGGCTTCATGATCAGCGCGCGGGCCAGGGCCACTCGCTGCTTCTCGCCGCCGGACAGCTCCGCCGGGCGATGCTCCAGGCGATCAGCCAGGCCTACCTGATCAAGGAGCGAACGCGCGCGCTCAAAATCATTGCCATCCTTCGCTGACACGAGGGTGGGCGTCAACACATTTTCGATCACCGAACATTGCGGCAGCAGGCAGTGGTCCTGAAAGATGAAGCCAATTTCCTTGTTGCGGAACGCGGCCAAGTCTTTCTCTTTAAGTTGGAACGGATTCTGGCCGTCGAGTGTTACTGTGCCGCTGGTCGGCGGCTCCAGGGCGCCCATGATATAGAGGAGCGTGCTCTTGCCGCTGCCCGATGGGCCCATGATTGAAAGGGCATCGCCCTGGGACAACGAAAGCGAAACGTCGGCAACTATTTTGAGTGCTCCGCGCGGAGTCGGATACTCCTTGGAGACGTTCTCAACTTTAAGCACAAACCCTCCTGAAAACTGGCCGCGGATTAACGCGGATTCACGCGGATCAGAAAGAGACAAAGGAACGTTGACGCGTGACTTCTAGATGACGGCAGCCTTTTCTGTTTTCTGTTCTTCCTGATCCGCGTTCATCCGCGAAAACCCGCGGCTTACTAAACCCTCATAAACCTCGAGCGCTCGGTCCGCCATGCGCGCCACGCTGTAATACTCACGCACGTTGTGAAAGCCATTCTGCCCAAGCTGCTCAGCCAGCGCGGGATCGTTGAAGAGGCGCAGGATTCCGTCCGCGAGGCTTTGGGCATCATCAGGCTCAACCAATATTCCGCCTCCTGTTTTCTCAAGTATCTCAGTAAAGGCGCCGCGTCTCGGTTGAACCAGCGGGACACCGCAGGCCATTGCTTCGAGTAGAAACATTCCCTTGGGTTCGTCGTACGTCGCAGGTACGGAGAGCACGTCAAGCTTTCGCAGAAATGCGATCTTCTGTTGTCTGTCGAGAACTCCGCGGTAATGAAATTCTCCGGCGAGGCCTGCCTGCTTCATCTCGCGCTCGATACCGCTCAAATAGGTCTTGTGTTCCGGCGCCATATATCCTGCAACTTCCAGTTGCGCGTTGGGCAGATGTCCATCCTTACGAAGTTGTCGATAGGCTTCGGCGAGAACCTTTAGACCCTTTTCGGGCGCGATGCGCGCGAAGAATCCGACGGTGTACGGCTGCTCTGGTTCTCGCTGTCTCGTCTCAAAACCCTGAAGGTTGATACCGAGAGGTACGACCTGAATCTTTTCGCGGGGAATCCCAAGATAGTCCGGCATAAACTCGGCGTAATACTCGCTCACCGCAATAAACGCATCGACGTGTTTGATGTTGGCACGAATGAGGTCCATGGCTTCACTGCGATAAGGCTCCTGTAATCCCTCCAGGAATAAGTCCTCGCCCTGAAGCGTGCAGCAGATGGGCCGGTTTAGTGCCTGCTTAATTGGCTTCGCCAATCCAATCAAAAGGGTGTAGGGCAGGCTGACAATGTCTGGCGGCGTCTCATGGCTGGCCCACTCAGTCAGTTTCAAGATCTCCTTGTGCTGAAAGCCATTTTCGGCCTTCAACATTGAGACGGTCATTTCACCAAGCATCTTTGGGCTGGTCGAGATCGAACGACGCGACGCGAGATGCAACATCGTCGTCGAATCCCACAGGCGATCAAGCCATCGAGGCGACTTGCGAAACAGCGGGACATACTGCTCGAGGTAAACACTAATGCCGCCGAAGAAGACTCTTCTGCCACTAACATTTGGCTCATCCGTCAGCGTCGGCGTGTAGACCGGCAGGAGCGTGACATCGTGACCGCGTGCCATCAGTTCTGTCGCCAGGGCGTTGTCGCGCAGACAACTCCCGCAATACATCTGCCCGGCCCCGCCTGTGAGATAAAGAATCCTCACTTTGCTACTCGATTGCTTGAACAAGCTGTTTGATATTTGGCTGCTGTTTATCCAGTTGTGACTGATTGACCATCGATTTCTTTCCGGCAATTGGATACAGCCCGGCGGTCAGACGATTTATGGGTATTCCGAGAGAGCTGGAGACTACAGATGCCGTATTAGCATCCACGATTTCGAATTGGAACATTCCGGTAAACTCAGAGCGTCTCGAAGGGCTTGGTGCGCCGGCAGGGTGAATATAGAAGACGTTCGGATTGCTCTTCCAAACAGACCAAATCTCATTGCCGATTTCGCTTACCACAGTTCTGAATGCCTTTGCGGAACTAATGTATTGAGTCAGCCGATTTCCGATATAGCAGTAGATTTTTGGAATTGGAAGGCGGAATTGCAGAGAATTGAGGTAAAACTCAGATTGCAGGCTGCCTGGAACTCGCGTCATCCCATATAGAAGGGCGAGGACAGCCCGCACCGCTCGCTTGGATGAACCATCAGCTGAGAAAGGGATGATTAATCTATCGGACGCCGACATTGCGAGTTCCGTATAAATCGAGAAACTCGGGTTGCAGTCTATGAAGACCGTGGTGTTCTCCTGATCCCAAGAGTTCTGAATATCCTCTATGAGGTCAGTGATCCATGTGTGGACTATTCTCCAGGCATCGGTACGCCCAGGGACAGTGGCTCCGCGGACGCGTGAGGCCTGTATCTCAAGTTGTTCATCACCGGGTACTAAAAACAAGTTGGTCGGTGCAAGAGAGCTGTGTTCGGAGACGTTAATTGCGAATTGCTCACCTGTCCTTGGATTAACATACGGACTAGTTATTCGATCCTCGATGTAACCCGAAATCGTTTGACGCGGCGTCCGGGTACTCAAGAGGTCAAGGGAGACCTCACCGCGTTCCATCCCCCCAAGCAACATCCCTGACGCATTCGCCTGAGGGCAGAGATCAAGGACCAGAATTCTTTGATCTGGATGGATCCTCGCGTATTCGCTCGCGATCTGAAAAGTCAGATAGCTCTTCCCGACACCTCCCTTATTATTCCACAATGCGTAGATTGCCACTTACGTCCTCCAATACTGAGTATTTACGGCGCTAACTCTAACAGAATGCTAGTTTTTAATGTTATGAAAACTGGCCGCTTGTTCCATAATTGGGGTAACTGGGAGATCGGTAATCTCAAGAAGCAACTGCACGTTGGAAAGCGCGGCGCGCGTAAAGGTGCTCGAAGAGGTTGCCCTCATGTGGTTGATCCCAGCTTATCTGGCTGGTAGGCACGGCGCCGATGTTCAGGCGATCGATATTTGGGGAGTTAAGCAGGCGGCGAATAAGTTTCGGATCGGAGGTGATAGCCGTGACCACAAGGCTTGGGCCCAGCACCTCCGGAATCTGCTCCTGGGTTGTTTTCACAACGCTGGCAAAGGGAAACATGAACTCCTTATTTGCCATAGGGTGCGCAGAGTCTTCGCAAAGCACGACGGTTGGCAGTAGATACGAACATCCCTCGAGGCTTACTAATCGTTCGCTTGATCGATACGACGCGGTAACCTCGCGGGCGCCAGCTTCAGTTAGTCCCTGTTCAATCAACTGGGAAATGCGCCCTGCCACTTTTGCATCCGCGAACGGTGCCAATTGTGCTTCTTCATCATCGGCGGCCCGCGGAGCGATAGCGGCGAGCCTGGCTGACAGGGCTTCGCTGATCTCTTCGGCGTGGGCCGGCACCCAGACACCGGAAGCGTTTATACACGAGCGTCCGCCATTAGCAGCGATCGATGTCACCATCACGTCCAGATACTTCTCCCACTCATCGATACAGTCTTCGCCAATGACGATCTTGCTGTAGCCGGGGCCGTGAATCTCGATGCGCGGATCGTTGGCCCAGACACCTACCGAAGATACGTCGCCAAAGATCATGCCTCGACCGCAGTTTCTCAGGATCTCACCGGCGCCTGCGTGATCAGTTGGATAAAAACTGAAAGCTTCACGCGGCGCCCCGGCGCGAATGAAGGCCTGAATGATCCGGTAAGGCGTCCAGGGCTCGGCACTACCGGGTTTGAGCACAAGTGGGGTTTTTAAAGGCACTGACGGAATCCAGAGCGAATGCACGCCCGGTGAATTACTCGGGAGCACCACGCCCAGAGATTCAGTGCGCGGGTAGAAACTCAGCGCCTGGCCTTCAATCTCACCGAAGCCTTGATCAAGTACTTCCCAATCGATATTTCTAGTCAGGCCGTTGAGCACGTTACCAGCCTCCGCCATCACACTGCGGATCTTTTCCATGTTGCGTCGTGCCAATACGTGAGGCATCCCGGTGGTTGCTGAGACCTGACGAACATAATCTTCCGGCAGTTGCATCTCGTCACCCAGGGAAAGGGAATCATTAGCGAAGCTTTTGGCCGCGCGCGCACAGATATCAATTAACTCGCCGGTGGAAAGTGCCGCCAGCTTTTCTCGTGCCTGCTGCTGGTCGCGGAGGTCGCGTCGAATCAATCCCGCGTTTGCCTGGCTGATCTCAACGAACAGTTCGCGTGTTTGATGGTGTGGCACACGAACGACATCGAGACTCTTATAAGGCTCGCCGTGTCGAAGTATGGGAATGTGGATCATTGCCGATTTCCAATCACTACAGCTTTTTTGGCCGCGGATTAACGCGGATACACGCGGAACAGATCAAAGCATTCGAAAACGCCCGTCGAATCTCGTTTGGTCCAAGCCAGGTATCAGATTGGAGCCAGGTGTCGCTCGTTCACATCGGATTACTTCTATTTCTTCTCACATCCGCGTTTATCCGCGTTCATCTGCGGCCTAAAAACGTGTCAATACACGCCCTCAACTACCGTTGACTGTAACCTCGAGAAGGGCCGGACATTGCGCACGCCTTCCCAAGGGTAAAGCTCGCAAGGTGGCTCTCGCTCCGCCTCATCGCGTTCAAGAAATCGCGGCATGAAGAACTCTTTCGTCAAGGTGGTCAAACGCACACGACCCGTCTTGCCATAATCAACCAACTTGTCAGGATTATCCGGATCCACCACCTCGATCATCGCGCGTGGCAGGGGGGGATAATAGATGATTGCGTAGTTGTCTTTCGGGTCCCGCGGTTTATGTACGGCCAAACCCATCAGAGTGTTGCCATAAGTTGGCGCGAAATATGCACCCTCGAGCAATTCTTCGACGGCGAAGCGGTGAAACTGTGGCGTCATCTCCGTGCCGCCGCAAAAAACCCCGGTGATGCCCAGCTTTTTCAGCGAGACCTTCTCGCACAATGCCTCCAGAAGTTTCGGTGTGGTGAACAGGCAACGGATGTTGTCATGCGCTCGCAGCAGTGTGAGCCCCTGTTCGACGACGTGCTGCTTGTATTGTTCGGCCATCTTTGTCTGGCCCATCTTGATAAGCTTGATAACCCAGCGCGGATCGAGGTCGATCATGAAGCAGATGCCCTCTCGATACTGGGCCAGGTGCTCAATCGCCAGCCGCAGCCGGCGCGGACCGGTTGGGCCAAGAGATAACCAATCTGCTCCGCGCGGAAAAAACTCGTCCGGCAAAGTCTCACTAAAAGCTTCATAGTCGAGCCGGAAATCCTCGATGTTGATCCGAGATTTTGGAACACCCGTGCTGCCGCCGGTTTCGAAAGTGTAGACGGGCCGGCCGGCAAAGCCCTTTGGCACCCAGCGCCGCACCGGGCCACCACGCAGCCATTCGTCCTGGAAGGGGCCCAACTTCGAGAGATCATCGTAAGTTTGAATTTCCTTACGAGGATCCCAGCCAAGACCGTCGGCATATTTCAACCAGAAAGGACAACCGGTGCCGGGGTCGAAGTGCCATTGGACAACCTCACGAACCCAGGCATCGAGGGATTCGCGGGATTTTTGGATGTTTGTTTCGAAAGAAGCTTTGGCTGTAGACATTTTTCTCTCAGTTAATACGAATGATTTGGAGGATTGTTACAATAACCTAGCTGGCTTACAGAACCGAGTAGCTTTGCTCGTCTGCGACAAGCAGATAACGAAATGAAACTTTTCGCCTGTAATAGAATCAACGACTTACACGTCAGTTTCTAAGAAGCGCGGTAGCGCCGGATGCTGAAGTCACCGGATGCTGAAGTCAACTGGGTAAACCGTCGGACGATCTTTTGCAGAGAGGCAAGAATCTTTCGTGAATGCGCGTACAGCTATCGTGATCATCGAAGTTGACCCCAACATCCGGCGCTACCGCGCTCGGTTCTGTAATGCCCTCAAACATCATAGTCTCGGTCATGGGGTTGACCCAGTCGCTACCGCTCCCGGTTCTGATAAAGAAACATGAAGAATGACATATGGAAAATCTGCTTTATCGCACGACTTAAAAATTTCATCCTGTTCAGCCACTGGTTAGCGGCCCGTAACGGAATGGGCCAGCATACGACTTCCGGCGGAGACAAACATAATCCCAAGCGCTTCATCGGTAATGAATCGTTCATCAAGCTCACGTAATCTTACCTGACGCTGTGTCTCGCCTGTATTGATGTTCACTCCAGCCAGACCATTTCCATCAACACCTTTTAGGTCCGTGTAAAAGTACATATATTGGCCTCGTAAAGCCGCCAGCCGATCGCGATGCCAGAGATACCTCGAGAGACGTTCTAGTTGACGAGCAGGATCAAGGCGGTCCAGCAATCGTTCGTCCACATCCACTGTGCGCCGACGTACGAGGTCAGCGGGCGAAGGAGGAGAGGGAAGCGACGGAAGCCTGGGACCGCTCGTCTGCAAGTTCCCGAAGCTGCTTCTTACGCGGGATGCCACACCAAAAGCCCTGAAGCGGTTGGCTGCGTATGAGGTTGCATACTTGCGTGCTGAACTAGTAGCGAGCGCCTGCAAATTAGAAACCGACGAACGCGCCACCAGGCCTGACCAACTCAAACTGCTGACTGCTCGCGCTACCTGCACTCCGCGAAATGCAGTGGTGGCAGTTCCGCCGTAACGGAAGTAAAGCGACGCCGCGCGCGCTGCGATCGCCGTCACCGTGCGAAAGATGCCACGGCCGGGAGGCGTATGTCGCGCACGCCACATCTCTCGACCGTTGGCTGGGTCAAACGCTGCGATTTCCGATTGCCCGCCAACAACCACGTCCCCACCTTCGTTCAAGATGCCGAATGATGCTCGCTCGATTCCGTGTCTGACGCGCGTGCGACGTTTACCTGTCCTGACATCGATAATTATCAGGTCATCACGATCAGCCACCACGATGCTGGAAGCGTCTGGCAGAACCAGGTTGGTAATACCCTTATCGGCGCCTTTGTAACGCCATAAAACTTTTCCGGTGCGCGCGTCTATGGCGCTTACGCCATACGAGCCGCGCTCAACAGTTTCCCCATCTTTGAGACGAGTAAATTGACCCCCGGTACGAACGTAAAGCAGATTGTCCACCAATATCATCTCAGGCGTCAGACCAAGGTCTTTAGCCTCCCACTCGGTAGCTCCATTCTCTCGGGAGATTGCCCGGACGCGTCCGTGGCTGGAAGTATAAATGAAGGCCTCCTCGAAAATCGGTTCCGCTTCGGTGAGCGCCAGGCCGTCTTCGTTAACTCGATACTTCTCACGCAGGCGTGACTTGCCCGAACGCGCGTCGAAAGAGGTTAGGCCCTCGTAAAAAATATAGAGCCTGCCATCGACGAAAACCGGGGGGCGATAGTTATCCAGCGTGTAATCAACCTCGCTGTCGCCGCTGTCATTCCAGCGCGAAGGCATCATTTCCGTTTCGTTAACTTCGTATTTCCAAATTTCATCGCCGGAAGCGAGATTTAGGACGTGCAACAGAGGATGACGTTTGAAGCCCTCCTTGGCGCGTCCCTTCGCGTCCTTTGCCAGCACGACAGCCAGGAGATTGGCCGCCGGGTCAACTGCCATTTGCATTATGCCGCCGCGGATTTTGTCGCTCTTCCAGAGGGTGTCTCCGGTCAGAATATCTACCGCTTCGACTCGGGTGCGCTCACCTTTTTCAAAGGCTAGCAAAACTAAATCGGAGCCGGGAATTGGAGCCACATCAGTTTCGTCCAGCGAGGCGTCCTTGCGGCGCCACAGCGTTTCGCCTGTCGCTCCGTCAACAGCATAAAGGGATTTATCCGTACCAACCAGGAGGACACCCATGTCGGTCGTTTGATAGAAGCGCACTGTCTTATCAAGCTTAGCCGTCCATGTTTGAGCGTTTGTGTCCGCTGCGAAGAAAACAAAGCAGGCCGCCAGAAGTAGTAGGAGCTTGATCAAACCGAACGTTCTCATGAACTGAGGATACCAGAAGTTTCGGGGTAGTTCTTGATGAGGGCATTGGAGTTGGATAGTTGGATTGATATTAATATCTCTGTGCGTCCTCAAATAAGAAGTTGAGGGTTTGCTTCACATAGAGCTAAAGCCAAGACACCGGCGTTCGCTCCGGCGTATTCGAATACCCACTCAAATCTGATATTCTTGTCGTCCTCGATTGAAAAACGGATTGCAGTTAGACTTCTTGCCGTCGTGTTTTTCCAGCTAGGGTTTCCTAATGCGCTTTCTAATAACAATTCGAAGAGTTAAACACCCTGCCAGAGTCGCGGGTTTAATTGTGCTGTCATTGTGCTGTCTCAGCGGCGTTGCCAGCGCGCAATCGACTGACATTGGCGTGCCGGCAGTGGTGACCACAAATGAAGTGCTGGGCTCGATCGCGGCAAGAGACATCGGCGACCCACGTTTGACGAACCACTTTTACGTATTCATCGGTACGCCGGGAGACCTCTTAATCTCCGTTGATAGCAGGAACCTCAATGGTGATATCGATGTTTTTACCTTGTCAGGACTTCGGCCGCTCTTGAAGCTCACGCTCTACGCAAGTAGCTCATCGCCAGTCACGAAAAGCATATATTTGCGGAAACGAGAGCGTCTCATTCTGCGAATAGAGGGTCGCAGTCCAAACGATGATGATGGAACGTATCGACTTTATTTCAGCGGATCCTTTGAGCCGATAGCCGGCGAACCCCCTGGCGTTGAAAAGTTAGCGGAAAACGAGAGTCCCGGTACCGAACCAACGATACCCGCGGCGAAATCCGTAAAGAAGGGCAGGCGAGTTTCGTCTGTAGGAGCCAGAATCGAGGAGCCACCTGCTGTGGAAGTAGCGGCCGCGCCCACGCCTGAGCCCAGTCCCGTAGAGCCAACGCAGCCGGAAGAAGCTAAAACAGAAGTTCCCAAAGCCGAGGGTACCCGGTCAGAAGTCACCAAAGCCGAGGTGAGAACAGCCCCACCGCGAACTGCCCGAGGGCGTCGTCCGCCGGGACGAAGAACCCCGACTCCGGCGCGTCCGAAAGAGGAACCAGCGAAGAGCGAAACCGAAAACACGTCACCGGCGGAAAACACGGAGGCAGAAGCCAAGCCCTCGCCAACACGAAGAGGCTCGTCCAGGAGAAGTACAACGGCACGTTCCGTTACTAAGGCGCCGCCAGAGCCGGAGCCGGAGAGTGGTCCTCGATTGGTGATTGAAACCAGCCACGGAACTCTGATCAACCGTTACATGAGCAGCGTACGCCGGGTGGTCGTCGAAAATGGGCAGGTTGTTGTAACGGGAAAAGACGGAAAGATCGAGAGGGTTCCGCTTGCCAGCGTTGTTCGAATGTTGATCTCGCCCTGACGGTCGCTGTGAGGGAGTGTCTAATTTGAGGATGGGCGCTTTCGGTAGTCGTTGGTAGAACGATCCACGAAATTACATGAAAGTTCACGAAAAAAAGGTAGTGTTACTGAGTGTGATTTAGTGGATCGTTTACCTGTTTTATGAACTAGGATGCCACCCGCCATGAACTATTTCGGTTTTTCCGCGGATTGCAGGCTGGCCAGCTTATCGCGAAACTGCGGCAAGTCCTGATTGGTGGGATCGACCTTTTCCAAACTGGCAATTGCTTTCTCAGCCGCCCGGGCGTCACCTTTTTGAAGCTGCATATAAGCCAAGCTTGCCAGCACACCTACGTCAGCAGGCTTCTTCGCCAGGGCGATCTTGTACCATTTGTCGGCCATCTCGTAATGGCCGCCCTCGAGATTCGCCGCCCCTAACATTACTACCACCTCGTAATCGTCCGGCTTGAGCTGGTTTGCTTTCAGAAGAAACTCAACTGCCTGATCGTAACGCTGTATCTGGTATTCGAGTTTGGCGGCCTCGACCTGGGCATCGAAGTTGTTAGGCTCTTCGCGCGCCTTTTTCATCGATGCTTGCACCTGAGCAAAAACTGCTTGTGGATTCTGTGCATCCCCGGCCTGAATTGGCGGATGGTCCGCAGGCAGATTCTGAGCATTGGTGATGGTTGCAGGCGCACCGGGTCCATAGCGTTGATTCATGGTGCTGGCAAAGATGAAACCCACGATGAAACCCAGCAGCACGCCGATAATGCCGAATAGAAGATTGTCTCGTGTCATTGCGTAATATTATCGCGCCCGCCTAAGTTAATCCATTTCGGGAAGTGACCTAATTCAGAAGATAAGCACACGATCCACTAAATCACACTAAGCAACACTAACCTTTCTTCGTGTGATTTCGTGTATCTTCGTGGATCGTTTTTACCGACTGACGAGAGAACGCACTAGAAAAATTTACCACTACTTTGCACTCGTACCAGCCAACGACTTCGCTTCGGTGATTCTTTGTGAAAGTGCCTGCGCCAATTCGGAATTTGGCGGCGCCTTTTGCAGAAGCTTCTGCCAATAACTTATCGCCTGACTGTAATTTTTTGCTTCAAATGCAGCGCTGCCCGCGAGCTCGAGCGCCTTCGGGTTCTCAGGATCGAGCTTCAGAGCTTTGTTTATGAGCTCGACTGGCTGCCCCTGGAGCCGCTGGCCGTTGGCCATCCCCAGCGCAAACGCATAATCGCCCAGGAGGTCGGCGTCATCCGGCTTTAAAGCAGTTGCCTTCGCATAGGCATTACTCGCTTCCTTATATTTTTCCAGATTGACATAGGAGCGGCCCAGCATGATCCAGCCCTGAACGTCGCCCGGATTCTCTTCCAAACGCCCAGCCAACTTCGCTACGTTTGCTTCGATCGCTTGCTGAGTCATTTGTCCGGAGGGTTGGGAGCTGCCGGCGAATGGAGGTTGAGTGGGTGCTCTTGCCGAAGCAGCGGCGCCAGACAGTGTAGAGGGATTTCCTACCTGGATATATAAAGCGATTGCGATTAGGGGGATGCCAAGCGCGATCGCATACGCCGGGGCTCGGCCAACTGCGTCTGCCGCTTTCTTTTCAGCGCTGTTGTTCGCTACGGGCGCGGAGGACACATCTTCGAGCAAGCGGCGCTCGATTTCGTCGCGATCCTGTTGGTATTGTTCGCGGCCGACGATTCCGTTGGCCACATCAGCTTCCAACTCGGAAATCTGATCGCGGTAGACATCGACATTGGCTTCTTTCTTGCTCTGTTCATCATCGCCGCCCGCTGCGGTTTGCTGCAACAAGGGAGGCAAGACAAACGCCAAAGCGATGGCCACAAAGATCGCGCATGTCAGCCAGAAAATTATCATGCGGTCTCGTTTCCTGAAGTCTTCAGCAGCGCCTCCGCACGGCGGCGCTCGTCCGCGGAAAGCGGCTGTTCAAGGATCAATTCGCGTCGTCGTTTCACGTACCTGAAGAGAACTATAAGGCCTCCGAGCAGCAAGACAAATGGTCCAAACCAAAGTAAGTAAGTGGTGGGATCCACCGGAGGCCTGAAGAGAATAAACTTGCCGTAGCGGTCCGTCATGAAAGCGATGATCTCTTTGTCGCTCTTACCGGCTTTCAGCTGTTCGCGAATTTGGTTGCGAAGGTCTACGGCCAGGTCAGCGCGCGAGTCGGCCAGTGTTTCATTCTGGCAGACGAGGCAGCGCAACTCCCGGGCGAGATTCATGACTCGGTCTTCGAGCACAGGATCGTCGGCGGAGGGTTGCGCGTCTTTCGCGACGGCGGAAGAGGCTGCACAAGCCAGGAGAAAGAGTGCCAAGACTATGCGTCTCATTTGTCTAATTCCCGGGCCAGAGGAAGGATGGTGTTCTGCCACACCTCAGGTGTGATGGGACCGATTTGCTTAAAGCGAATTACGCCATTGCGATCGATTAGATAAGATTCCGGAGCTCCATAGACTCCGTAGTCCATGCCTACGCGCGCGTCTAAATCAGACACGCTCAACACATAGGGATCTCCCAGTTCGCTCAGCCATGGCAGCGCGTCGTCGCGCTTGTCCCTATAGTTTAATCCGTAAATCGGTATAGCTCCCGCGCGCGCGGCTGCCAGAAGCAAAGGATGTTCTTCACGGCACGAGAAGCACCATGACGCCCAGACGTTTAGGAGCCAGACTTTTCCGCGCATCTCCTGGGGGGAAAAAGTTTTGGTCGGATCTTTAAGCTGGGCCAGGTGAAATGCAGGAGCAGGTTTGTTGACGAGCGGAGAAGGAACCTCGTGTGGATCGCGACCCAGGCCGATAGCGAGGAAAACTACGAGGCCGAGAAATAGAACGAGTGGAATTACGTAACGCATATGGTTGCCTTAGATTAACGTCGCCATGCGGCTTTGCCGCTCTCCGTGCGGTAAGGCTCTGCCTTACCGATCAGGCTCATACTAACTTCCGGAGGCTATGCCTCCTTCTGAGGCGCAGCCTCAAAACTGAAAGAAGCTAACCGGTAAGGCGAAGCCTTACCGCACGGAGGGCGGCAAAGCCGCAACAGTCCGCAGCCTCAAGTCTCAGCTTTTAAGGAAGCCCCTGCGATTGCCGGAGATGGTTCGGTGATCCGCCTCGACGCCTCAAGCGCCTGGCGTTGTTTCCTTGCGGCCAGCGAATATCGCCGGTCGCTGAGCGCCAGGCCCCCACCCATCGCCATCAGGAGCGCTCCGCCCCAAATCCAACTGACAAACGGTTTGTAGTAGACACGAACGCTCCAGGCGCCTCCACTGACGGGCTCGCCGAGCGAAATGTAAAGGTCTCGAAAAAGACCTGTGTCAATTGCGGTCTCGGTCATCACGTTTTCTGAGGCCAGATACGTTCGCTTTTCCGGATACATCTTGCTAACGAGGTTTCCGTTCTTCGCCACTTCTATCTCAGCTCGTGCCGCCCGGTAGTTAGGCCCGGCTACGTTTGTTATCCCATTGAACCGGAAGGTGTAGCTACCGGCGTTTACGGTGTCTCCTACGTCCATGCGCACGTCCTGCTCCGATTGGTAACCGCTGACAATCGTCACGCCAAGGATGAAGACCGCCACCCCGACATGGGCCAACTGCATGCCGTAATAACTGCGGGTCTGGGCCTTCAGTTTCTGAAAAACACTGAGCTGGCCGGAGGTAGTCTTCACCCGTTCCCGGATATTCAGAGCAGCGGTAATGATTATCCAGCAGGCAAGAGCTAATCCGAGAGCGACAAGCGGCTTCCACTGGCCCAGCACGAAAGGAAGTATTAGGGCTGTTGCCACGCTTACGAGGAAGGCCCAACGCAGGCGCACAGCCAGTTCGGGAAGACTCGCTTTTTTCCAGCGCGCAATTGGACCAACGCCCATCAAAAACATGGCGGGCACCATTAACGGGACAAAGACGCTGTTGAAGTAGGGTGGTCCTACCGAGAGCTTGCCCATGCCCAGTGCATCGATGAAGAGCGGATAGAGCGTTCCGAGCAAAACTGAACCGGCCGCCACCACTAGCAGCACGTTGTTTGAAAGCAGCAACGATTCGCGGGAGACGACGTCAAACTTGCCGCCGAGTCCGACCTGCTTAGCTCGCCAGGCGTATAGCACGAGCGATCCTCCGATGACGATTACGAGGAAGGCTAAAATGAAGACGCCGCGTTTAGGATCGGTGGCGAATGCGTGAACTGAAGTCAAAACTCCGGAGCGCACCAGGAATGTGCCGAGCAGGCTTAACGAGAAGGCAGCAATAGCAAGCAGGACCGTCCAACTCTTGAATCCGCCGCGCTTTTCCGTCACGGCCAGCGAATGAATGAGCGCGGTTCCAACCAACCACGGCATGAAGGAAGCGTTCTCAACCGGGTCCCAAAACCACCAGCCACCCCAGCCGAGCTCGTAGTAGGCCCACCAACTGCCCAGCGCAATACCGACAGTCAGGAACATCCAGGCGACGGTGGTCCATGGACGCGACCAACGTGCCCAGGTTGCATCGAGCCGGCCACTAATCAAAGCAGAAATCGCGAAGGCAAACGCGACCGAAAAACCGACGTAACCCATGTAGAGCATGGGCGGGTGCGCCACCATCGCCGGATCCTGAAGCAGTGGATTGAGATCGCGGCCATCTGGGGCAGCGGGAAGCAAGCGTGCAAATGGATTTGACGTGAGCAGCATGAACAGGAGAAACCCGACGCTGATCACGCCCATCACACTGAGGACCCTCGCCACGATCTCATCGGGAAGATGCCGGCTGAAGAGCGAAACCGCCACGGTCCAAAGACCGAGCATCAGGGCCCAGAGCAGCAATGAACCTTCATGCGAGCCCCAGGTGGCAGCCAGCCGGTAGTGCAGGGGCAACCGAGAGTTTGAATTCGTGGCGACGTTTAGAACCGAAAAGTCGTTCGTAATAAATGAATATCCCAAACAGCAGAAGGCAATGGCGACAAAGATGAATTGGGCCTGGCCGGCGGGAGCAGCAACGGCAATCCACGATCGATTGCCGCGCGACGCGCCGATGAGCGGCAACGTAGCTTGAGTCAGCGCTAATAGCAAAGCGATGATTAATGCGAATTGTCCAACTTCAGGAACCATATAATTAGGGTCAATAGATACACGGGACTTTTCGTTTCTTCACGCGGTTCTCGTATTCTCCCGGTCTCTTCTAGCTCGCTTTTAGGAACGGCGATGACCGCCTTCCAAGCAGGCTGCTGAAAAACCAAGAACGATCCACGAAATCACACGAACGAGCACGAAAAAGATCTTAGTTCGAGTCATTTCGTGTGCTTTCGTGGATCGTCTTCCTTCTTGTTAGGGCGGGCCACCCCTTACATCACTGCTTGAGGTGCCTATTTGTCCACCACTGTCTTCGCTGCTTCCTGCTCGTGCTTGGCGGCATCGATTGCCTGACCAGCTTCCGGCGGCATGTAGTTTTCGTCGTGCTTCGCCAGCACTTGATCCGCATAAAAAACGCCATCGGAACCTAGTTTACCCTGGGCCACGCAACCCTTGCCTTCCTTGAAAAGGTCGGGAAGGATGCCTTTATACACAACCGGAATGCTCTTGGCGGTGTCGGTCACGGTGAAGTGAACTGTCAACCCGTCGTTCTGGCGCTTGAGCGTGCCGCTTTCCACGAGTCCACCGACGCGAAAGGTCCGGTTAACCGGGGCTTCCCTCGCAAGAACCTGTGTAGGGCTGAAGAAGAAGACCAGGTTGCTCTGAAAAGCGCTAAGCAGTAGTGTGGTAGCGATACCGAGTCCCGCTAAGCCCGCGATAATAAAGGCAATTCGTCTATGACGGCGTTTCATGATTTCCTCAACTGACAGTTAATCTCGACCGCGTCTTGGTTCTCAAAGGTCTAACTTCTTTTTTGAGCAAGATTTTCTAACTGGTTTCCCGTCCTGTAGGGACGTAACGTTTAGAACGCGCGACTTCGAAAAGACTCCTCCTCGCTCCAGAGGAGCGAAACTGAAGGCGGTGTCGCGCATCATTGCCGGAAACATCGCGCTCCGCTGGAGCGCAGGTCCTGGGATTCGGTTGGATCTATAAACATTCGGCTCCTCCGGAGCCAGCGCGTCATTTGGTTGCTGTCGAAGCGTCAGTATTCCATTGACCCGCTTAGTCTCGATTCGAGTGTGGAGGCAGAGATTTCTTTCGCTTAACCAGGAGCGCCACTTCTCCGCCCATAAACAAGAAGGCAATAAGGTATGAGCCCCAAACGTAGAAGCCATAGCCGCCCATTGTAAAGAATTCTGACCAGGTCATAATCTAAGTTGCTCCTTCAACAGTGCGAAAAGCATTCTGTTCTCTTTCCAGAATGATACAACGCAGCCGGGCCA
This sequence comes from Pyrinomonadaceae bacterium, assembly GCA_051004635.1. Classification (GTDB taxonomy): domain Bacteria; phylum Acidobacteriota; class Blastocatellia; order Pyrinomonadales; family Pyrinomonadaceae; genus PSRF01. Next base: position 16,745 of record JBPCKD010000160.1, on the reverse strand, counting down.
AAACCACGGCGATTGAGTAAAGCCAGCAGGCGGCCAACATGATTAAGAGCGCGGCGAGCATTGGCGGGGCTATCGATGGCTTGCCCAGGATTCTAATCGTGGCGCCCTGATGCAGAGTGTTCCACCACTGCACGGAAAAATAGATGATGGGCACGTTGATTACCCCGACAATTGCAAGCACAGCTCCAGCGCGATCTGCACGCCTTGGTTCCTCAATGGCTGCTTGCAACGAAATGAATCCCACATAGAGAAACAATAGAATCAAAGTCGAAGTCATGCGCGCGTCCCAAACCCACCATGTGCCCCAGGTGGGTTTGCCCCACAGTGAGCCACTCACCAGAGAAAGAAAAGTGAACATCGCCCCGGTTACCGCTAACGATGATGCCATCATCGAGGCCAGCCGCGCATTAAACGCCCAACCGATCGCTGCGTAGAAAGCCAGCAGAACATACAAAAGCATCCCCATCCAGGCCGCCGGTACATGAATAAACATTATGCGGTAAGCCTCGCCTTGCTGGAAATCGGTGGGCGCAATGAAGAAGCCAATATATAAACCAACAACGAACAGAATCGCAGCGGGAATCGCGAACCAGGGGATTAGTTTACCGGCTAACGGATAAAAGGCTGTAGGGGATGAGTATTTGTATAGATTCATTCTTACATTTACCAATAAGAATCGTTTTCTTGGACTTTGGTCTTTGGTCTTTGGTCTTAGGACTTTGATTCCCCCGTCCCAATCAGGGAACTACTCAACCCCAAAGACCAAAGGCCAAAGACCCAAGACCGCTTTATTCCAAAGATATACGCAGCGCAGCCGACGTTGCCCACGGTGCAAAAACCAACGATAACGCCAGTAGTGCGCCGAGTAAGAAAATATTCGCCTGCGGGTTTACGCCTATGATGCTTGCGTCGACCGCCCCCGCCCCAAAAATCAAGACAGGTATATAGAGCGGGAGAATTAACAGTGCGATCAACACGCCGCCGCCTCGCAAACCAAGCGTCAATGCGGCGCCAATCGAGCCAATCAGACTCAGGATTGGAGTGCCAATCAGCAGTGAAATAAACAAAACAAAGAGCGTGTTTGGCGCCAAATCAAATTGCACCCCAATCAGCGGCGCGATCAGTATGAGCGGCACTTCCGATACCAGCCACTGCGCCACAATTTTTCCCATTACCACTAAATAAAGCGGCTGCGGGGTAAGCAGCATCTGTTCAAGCGTTCCATCCTGAAAATCATTGGCGAAGACCCTGTTAAGCGAAAGCATCGAAGCAAGCAGGGCTGCAACCCAGACGACGCCCGGTGCTATTGATCTCAACAGTTGGGTCTCCGGCCCGATACCCAGCGGGAAAAGACTCACTACAATTACAAAGAAAAAGAGCGTGGACAAAACATCGGCGCGTCGTCGCCAGGCGAGCGTAAGATCGCGAACTACGACCCAGCGAAACATTGACAGGGTGGAGGGGGCGCTCACGCCCGCGAACCCGATGACGCTATGTCGCTGAGGACCCCAGTTGCAAGTTCGAGCCGTTGAAACGAACTGGCGGAAATGTGTAGTTCCTGGTGCGTAGCGACAATTGCCATCCCTCCCTTGCCTAAGTGTTCACCAATTACCGATTCAATTAAGACTCCAGCCGCGTGATCCAGTGACGCAAGCACTTCATCAAGCAGCCAGAGCGTTGTGGCGCAAGTAAGGAGTCGCGCAAGTGCTGACCTTCGTTTTTGCCCTTCAGACAAGAATCGCGCCGGTAAATGTTCACGACCGCTCAGGCCTAATTGTTTAAGGGCATCCCGGGCCTCGGCCCGGCTGAGTTCGAAACCGGCGAGTCCACCAGAGATGCGAAGGTTCTCCAGCGAACTCAACTCTTCCTTCACTCCGTTGCGGTGACCAATATAAGTGATGCTCCGGGAATATTCCTCACCAAGCGACCGAATGCTGGCGCCTTGCCATCGTATTTCACCGCGCTCAGGGGCCATCAATCCGCAGATGATGCGTAACAGACTCGTCTTCCCGCTGCCATTAGGCCCGGTAAGTTGAAGAAGCGCTCCGGGAGTCATCGAGAAGCTTACGTCGCGAAAAAGCGTGCGGTCCCCGCGGACACATTCCAAGTTGGCGACCTCTAAGATAGTCGTTTACCCTCCCGTCTGACTTTCCACTGTGCCTGATCATTGTATTGAACTTTTTAGAGAAAAGCATTCACGAGGGAGGACGTGATGTAAGAAAACTATTTCGAGACCTTATCCGGTCCGTTTAGAAAGCGACTTGTGCCCCCGTCCGGTCCGTTTAGAGAGCGCACTTGTGCGCCCCGTGCGCGATAAAAGCATCACCTGTTCTTTACACACCCGATGGCCAACAAGTCCGCTATCTAAACGGAGAGAATTTCATGTTCCTTTGACTGCACCCTAAATTGGGCGATTCACTTTCTGCCAAGCCACCCAGCCACCTTTCAAGACGCGTACTCGCGTGAATCGCTCACCAAGGAGCAACTGCGCCGCGCGAATGCTTGCCTCGTCGCTCGGACAAGCGCAGTAAGTAACAACCTGTCTGTCGCGTGGAGCATCCTTCAGCGGCGGAAAGCTGAGCCTGGTCCTAAGTCTTCGCAATTTCACGTGGATAGCACCCGTGATCCTTTGTTCGTCGTTCCCTGAAGCGTAATTCGACCGAACATCGATTATCGTTAGAGGCTGGTTTTTCTCTATTTGTGCTTTCAGTTCTTCCGCCGTAATGAATTCGATCCTGGAAGACTCTTGCGGGTCTCCTTTAGCTCGAGCTAAATCCGCAGATATGCCTGTTCCCTGATTTGCCGTCGCCATAAAGATCAAGAAGAACATGCACGCGCCTGTCCCCCACTTCTTGAAGCTCATCTAAACACCTCCTGATCTTAAGGTTCGTCTAGAGGCGGGCACTGCCCGCCGCTAATATGTGGATGAAACCATTCAGATAAATCATCTTAAGGTTCGTTTAGAGGCGGTCATCGCCCGCCGGTGCCTATTTCTTTTTTCCGCTGGGAGCCATATGAACCATCTGTCGTTCAGTTTCGGCATTGAAGGTTTTAGGGTCATACCAGGAGTAAGTTGCACCAGCATAATAGATGCACTTTAGTTTGCCTCCAATTTCCTGGCCCACCACATCGCCCTGTAATTGCGGCAGCTTCTTGCCCTGGTATGCCACCACGAACTCCTTTGCGGAATACGCCTCCATACCTGGCCCAGCGGCATTCTTCAGCAAATGAGTCTGAGTTGCCTGCTGGTCTCGCCAACCGTTGGCGTCATATCCGTGAATAATGGCCAGCAGTTTGTCGTTTGCGGTGACTCGAAGCCGCGGGCTGGCCGGTGGATTGGGCCTTGCAAGGTCCCTAAGGATCCAGTTTGGAAATTCCCCGTTCAACTCGGAGAGTTTGTCAGGCGCAGGCTTCAACGCTATGGCTATGTCTTGCGAGAGGTCGCCGTTGAAGTCTCCGACTATGAAAGTTGGGTTGTGCGTGGTGTCAATAAGGACGGCCTCCTTAAACACGCGCCTCACAGTTTCCTGAACCTCAATCGTTTGAGGTGGCGGCAGTTTTGACATTTGCTGTCGCTGAGCCGCTTGGGAGGTTAGTGGAGGAGGCGGTGCTTCCGCAGTTAAGGGAGGAGGTGGCGCTTCGGCGACAGGTTTAGCGGCCTTAGAACAGCCGGGTAAAAGGGCCAGCGCGAAAATTAGCAGGCCTAACCTGATTCTGAGACCAGGCGAGCCAGGCAGCATTATTGGACCTCGTAGCATACTTGAACTCCTCGCAAGCATCAGTTCATGCGTGCCAACTTTGAGGGGTTATTAGATGTTGGTAACTGCTCACCGCTTACGGAACATGATGAGCGGGAAAGGAAGCTCGCCGGGATATTTCGAAAACCCGGGCGGGGGGACCCCCGCCAGGGGCCGGCGAGCTTCATGGTAAGTACCTGCGTCATACACACTGGTGCGAAACTACAGCGATAAGACGAAGGCGACCAGGTCGGCTCGCTGTCCGGCGGTCAAGAAGTTGAAATTGTTCCGCGCGGTTGTGGCCTGGCCAGCGTGCAGTTGGATTGCATCGGAGATGGTGATGTTCAAGCCCTCGTGCATAAACCGGTTGCGAGCCCGGATGCCCCAAAGTGGCGCAGTGCGCATCTGGTTCGCCGTTGACTGGCCTGCATTCTGGACTATGCCATCGCCTGTGCCGATGTCGTGCAGCGCAAAGTCGCTGAACGGGTGAATTATCTTGCTGCCCAAAGCCGTCGGCACCGCGAACGCTCCGCCGTTGATGGAGGTCCCGGGAGCAGCGGTTTGAAAAGTGCGCGTATGGCAAACCGCGCAACCTGTTGACGTAAACAGCGGGTCACCGCGCACTGCCGCGGCGGGGATTGGGTTTTGCCGACCAGGAGCGCGAGTTGCCGCCATGAAGTCGGCAAATGCCAGCACGTCGTTCCCATCATCCTCCGGATCAGCTATCGGATCGAATGGCGCGCCAGTACAGTTCTGAACGCCTTCAGCAGTAGTACAGGGGTTCTCATTCCTTCCGGCATTGGGGTCGGAGGAACTCCTGCCGCCGAATCCGTCAAACTTGTTGGTAATGCCCATCTCGTTTAGGTAAGCATCGCCGGCGAACGACACGAGACTGGCGTGTTGAGATTTCCAGCCGAATCGTCCAAATCGTGGAGCATTGTTAGCTTCGACTACCGGCACGCTGGTAAGAGTGCCGCGCTGAGCAGAAGGCTGTGCGTTTACGTTATTTTGAAGCGTGGTGTTTGAGATACATTCCACGAAGCCATCGCCAAGGGTTTGGGTTACAACTCGAAACGCCTTAACGGTCTCGGCGGTTGTAATGTGCTCGACGATGTCTGAATCAGTCGCTCGAGCGTGAACCAGTTGTCCGCCAGGTGCGTCAACAAAAAGGCCGCCGGAAATGTGGCCGGCTCTGAACTCCATTTGCTGGCCGAATGCGCCAACGTCAATGGATTGGTGACATTCGACGCATCCCACATCGTTGTAGGTTGGTCCAAGTCCGTCGTCAACAGTTTCCCGCTCGCTGAATATGAATTTGTTATCTTCGAACCTGCCATTGCCTCGAGCAGTAGGAGGCACGGGATCCGCCACACACTCATCTATGGGTGTGCCCAATGCGCCAAAACCGTTGAACAGGTCGTTCGGGGTCTTGGCATCCATGTCTGTTGTGAGAGCTTCAGTTCCTCCTTGACCTTCGACGGTGCTCGCCATCCACATCGGCAAGGCGAGCGCCACCGCAAACAGGACCAGGGCTAAAACCTTCATCAGTTTCAACATTTCAGTCTCCCCTCCCAGGAGTTCTTGTTCGTACTTTGGGGTGGACAGGAATGGAGGAATTTGCGCGTCCGCAAACTACGCCTGTTCCTTTTGACCGCTGGAAACCCGCTGGAAACCGAGTTGTTCGTAAGGGCTGGCCGAAACGAGGTAGGTGGAGCGAACCCGTTTCATCGCGACCAGACGGAATATTGTGAGACATCATGGAGATACCCACTAAAACATGGATACCCCTGGATACCGCTGAGCGAAATCAAACTGGGCAAGAATTAATTCCGGGAGGAATCAAACTGGGCAAGTTAAAATCCGGGAGGAGTATTGAGCTGCGCGGAATTTATTACGAAACGGGTGTGGTGTCAATAGAAAAGAAGTCGGTGAAAAGAAGTCGGTGTAACCCAGGTTGAAATGTCACGGAAAAAAAGTCGGTAGTTGCGGTTTCCAGGTCTTCCCGGAACCACCGGGCACCGGGGTAAGGTCGCGGAGCTAATGAGATTGATATCTCCAAAGCTGATTCAGCAATTTCAAGTTGGGCCTTGCTGCATCCATGGATTTCAGCTAAAAAAGACGCTGCATTTCATTCATGAGAACTCCTCCATCATCGCCGGTGATCATAACCCGAGCCTCGAAACCGCGGGTGGTTTACCCCTTTCCCGCCATTGTCGCTCAGGAGGAGATGAAGCTTGCCCTGATTCTCAACGTTATCTCGACGTCGATTGGTGGCGTTCTCATTATGGGACATCGCGGCACTGGGAAATCGACCGTGGTTAGAGCGCTCGCGGATTTGTTACCGGAAATCTCTGCAGTTTCAGGTTGTGCCTATCGCTGTGACCCTACTGACGAGCAGAGCCTCTGCGACGCGTGCAGGGACGCCATCGGCTCGCGGGCAAAACTTCCGCGGCTGAAATCTCCGGTTCCCGTGGTTGACCTTCCTCTGGGCGCTACTGAGGATCGTGTTTGCGGGACGATCGACATCGAGCAGGCCCTGAGCACTGGCGCCAAGCGGTTTGAACCGGGTCTGTTGGCGCGGGCAAATCGCGGCTTCCTTTATATTGATGAAGTCAATCTTCTCGAGGACCATATAGTCGATTTGCTACTCGACGTGGCGGCAACAGGAGTTAATAAAGTTGAGCGTGAAAGTATTTCCGTCGAACATCCCGCCCGGTTTGTTTTGATAGGTTCGGGTAATCCTGAGGAGGGAGAGCTTAGGCCGCAGCTTCTAGACCGTTTTGGTCTCTATGTGGAGGTGAAAACAGAAGACGATCTTGACCGTCGGGTAGAGATTGTTGAGCGGCGCGAGGCATTTGAGCGCAGTCCGGAATCTTTCCGCATCAGGTTTGCGGATGAGCAAGAGCAACTGCGACGGAAGATCACTCGCGCGCACAAGAGTTTCACGAATGTAAAAATAGAACGCCAGGTCCTCAGGAATATCGCCCGGCTTTGTTCCCAGTTAAAGGTCGACGGCCACCGCGGTGAGCTAACTATCACTCGCGCTGCGCGGGCGCTGGCCGCGTTCGAAGGACGCAAGAAGGTTACTGAAGATGATGTGAGACGAGTGGCAGTCATGTCGCTGCGTCACCGGCTGCGCCGCGACGGGCTCGAAGAAACAGCAAGCGCTCAACGAATTGAACAAGGTCTCGATAGGATCTTCGGTGAACGGCGTGGCGAAGTATGTCAGGATAGGCGCGAAGGAGGCGGTTCATCGTCAGATGGTGGGATAGATAAACGACGACGCACGCCGGCTAAAACGAGCGGCGAAAGGGAAACGGCAATCACACCAAACGGAAACCCCAACTCAACCCCCAACGGAGATTATGGAGCTGATGCGGCCGCTGAGGAGCCCTCGGCCTCAGTTATTGAAAGTGATTTGCCGAAACTTCGATTCGAAAAAGAGTCTAAGAATGATCAGAGCGGAAAAAAAGCGCGATTACAAAGCAGTCGTGCGACTGGCCTCAAGAAAGCTGTTTATAGTAACGAGCATGGCAGGTATGCCCGTTCTGTTAGTTCTAAAATGATATCAGGAAAGGTGGCGCTGGACGCAACCTTACGCGCAGCCGCTGGTGTTGGGTTTCGCGTGCGAGAGGTCGGCCTCAGGGCGTTCAAGTCTCCTGACAACAGGAATGTGATACCGACCTCCGCTCTTCGCTTCAAACTCTTCAAGCGTAAGCAAGGCCGTCTCTTCATTTTTGTCATCGATCTTTCGGGCAGCATGGCCTTGAATCGAATCACGCACGCGAGGGGACTAATGCTCGCGCTGCTTCGCGAGTCCTACGTCAAGCGAGACAGTGTGGCGATTGTGGGGTTCCGGGGCACATCGGCAGAACTTCTATTATCGCCTTCGAGAAGTATTCTTCGCGCTCGTCGCGTGCTTGATTCAGTGGGCGTTGGTGGCGGGACTCCACTTACAGCCGGGGTCGCTTGCGCGTTGGGGTTGGCGAAACGAGTTGGGCCAAACGCGGGTGAAATGTTTTTACTACTTTTCACTGATGGGGGCGCAAACGTACCGCTTCAGATGAGTGAAAGAAAAGACCGCGCCGAGCGGCGTCAAGTAATTGAAGATGAATTGAAACGGCTTGGAGGGGAAATCCGCAAGGTAGGTATCGAGCCGATAGTCATTAGTGTGCAAAGGGCTTTCAACCGGAGACGCGAAGCCCTTGCACTTTCAGAGAAGCTCGGCGCTCGATTCCTGGAAGCACCAGGTTCCGGAGAGTTTAGCTCCATCCGAGCAAATGGATGAGGAAAGATGTACCGACAGAAACGGTCCACGAACCTACACGAAGTAACACGAAGAATTTAGTGCTAGTTCGTGTAATTTCGTGGATCGTCTCCGATGTATTGGGTCGATTGGATCAGCAACTGGCAATTGTTTCTTGAGACGTTGGAGAATTCGATAGCAGATACGAACATGAGCAAAAGCGAGCAGAATAGGGCCCCGGATGAAGAGCGAGATAGTCGCGTGCTCGCACTCTATGAACAACTACTCGAAATCGAGCAGCGCCTGATTCCGACCGGCTTGCATGTCTTCGGGCGACCGTCTCAACCGGATGAACGCACTGACATGCTGAAGATGATCGCCTCGTTTGATCGTCCGGAATCCGGCGCTCGCGCTTTGCCCGATCTGGTCGCGGAGGGTTTGGGAATCTCAGATTTTCGAAGTCGTTTGGAGGCGGGCATCGCCCGCCGGAGTGCCGATAAACTCAACCAGCACGAGCGTGTCGATGCAGTCATGTCTGGGGCCTTCAAGAACTTTGAGGTGGGCGGACTTGAAGCTGCAGTCAAATTCCTCGAGCAGAACGCAAACGTAAGTGGCGATCTGAGCCGTCCGGTGTTCCTCCTACTTGAGCAGATCGCAAAACAACTTGAGACAAATAACGAGACCGACGCGCTGATGCGGGCGCTCCGCGGCGAGTACATCGAGCCTGGTCCGGGCGCCGACATCGTTCAGAATCCAGCGATTCTGCCAACCGGACGAAACACCCACGCGATTAATCCTTATGCGGTTCCCTCTGCGGTCGCCTTTGCGCGGGCGGAAGGGGTGGCAAATCAACTACTGGCAAGATACCAGGCCGAGCATGGTCGCTATCCTCGATCGATGGCTCTCGTCTTATGGGGACTGGACAACATCAAGACGCAAGGCGAGGGTGTGGCCCAGGCACTCTGGCTGCTCGGGGTTCGCCCGGTTTCTGACGCGCTAAATCGCATCACCAGCGTTGAAGCAATCCCGCTCGAGCAACTGAAACGGCCGCGGATCGACGTTGTAATGACAGTGTCGGGAATCTTTCGCGATCTGTTTAGCCCTACAGTGCAATTGTTGGATCGAGCCGTCCGCCTGGTTGCGAATTTGGACGAGCCGGTTGATCTCAACTACGTCCGCCGTCATGTGTTGGAGCAGGTGCAGCATGAAAAGTGCGATGCGGATGAGGCGATGACACGCGTGTTTTCAAACGCACCGGGTAACTATGGGACCAACGTCAACTTCATGGTGATGGATTCCCAGTGGGATCGCGACGAGACTCTTGGTGATCTGTTCGTAACGCGGAAGTGTTTTGCCTACGGACGTGATTCCAAAGGACAGGCAATCGAAGGGGTTGAAGCGCGGACCGCAATGGACCGGGCCCTTGCGCGCGTGGAAGCTACTTACCAAAACATCGATACCTTTGAGATTGGTATAACCGACGTGGATCACTATTTCGAATACCTGGGTGGAATTTCGAAGGCGGTTGAGAAGCGTGCCCGTAGTCGTCCGGCCATTTATTTGTCGGACACGCTATCGCCAGATGGGAAGGTCAGATCCCTTGAGGAAACGGTCCGGCTGGAAACGCGCGCGAAGACGCTCAACCCAAAGTGGTACGAGGGCATGTTGAAGCATGGTTTCCGCGGGGTTGCCGAGATTGAAGGCCACGTCTCAAACACTTTCGGCTGGAGTGCTACCGCCGATGCAGTTGATGATTGGATCTACAGCGAAGTGGCAAAGACATTCGTGCTTGACGACGAAATGCTGGAGCGCTTGCGAAACCTGAATCCTCATTCGGCGCATTCTCTGGTTGGGCGGCTACTCGAAGCCAACGGGCGCGGCTATTGGGACGCCGACCCGCATGTGCTCGACCAACTGCGGGAAATCATCAGCAGCCTCGAAGATCAGCTGGAAGGAGTCGCGTAAATTTGATCGGGAGTAAAAGGCTTAGTGTTACTTCGTGTATTTCGTGGGTCGTTTGCCGGCTTTTCCTTGAAGATACGATCCACGGACCAGTTAAAGCGAAACAACACGAATACAAGTTTTTTGTTATGGAGCGAAATTCAGACAAAACCTGCCACCGTGGTGTTGATCTAGTTGTTCGTGTAATTTCGTGTGCGTTCGTGGATCGTGTGCCGACCGTTTCGTTAATGAGACGATCCACGAAGTCACACGAAAGAGCACGAACCGGAAACTCCCATGCCCGATCTCATCTTCAGAGAGGAGGTTTATCAAATCATTGGCGCTGCGATGGACGTGTACTACCAGCTCGGGCGGGGATTTCAAGAGCCGATCTATCAGGAAGCGTTTGAAATTGAGTTGATGCGACGAGGCATTCCGTTTGAGGCGCAGTGTGAAGTAAAGGTTTACTACAAAGGGCACGCGTTGACGAAACACTACGTGCCGGATGTGATCTGCTTCGACCAGATCATTGCAGAGTTGAAAGTCTGCGATCGATTGACTGGTATCGAGGAAGCGCAACTTCTGAACTATCTAAAGGCAACGAGGAATCACGTTGGATTACTGATTAACTTCGGTAGCCGAGGTACATTGGAATGGAAAAGGTATGTCCTGTAAAGGTTGAATCATTGCGCTTATGCAAACTGCTGGTTTTTCCGGCTTCGTGTGATTTCGTGTGGGTTCGTGGATCGTCTCTTTATGCTGGGGTTGGGGAACGATCCACGAAATTACACGAAATCACACTAACAAATCATTATCGATGGTAGGTTTCAAACACCCGCTCAACTCGATAGAATGTTCGAGTTGGAAGCGTTCGATTGAAGGCTTGCAATTGAAAGAAGCCAGTTGAAATTAACCGTCTTCTACATTGGTTCCAGTTTGCTTGCGCCGCTTAAGAATGCGGAGCGCGAACTCAACCGTGATTACAATCTCAACCTGCACCTCGCTGCCTGCAACTTCGGATCGCCGTTGAGCGATAACGAATGGCTGGCCGTTGAGAATGATCTAAAAGACGCTGATGTGGTTTTCGTTATTCACGTAATGGATGGCGAAAATGCAGCCCGCCTGATACCCGCACTTGAAAAGTATAGAACTCGCCACGCCGCGGTCATCGTCATCAACTGCATGCCCGATCTCATGCGACGGACGCGTATGGGGCGGCTTGACGTGTCTCGGCTGTTGGGTAATGGTCAAGGGAAAGAGGGGAATGGGGAAAGGGAAAGAAAGCCGGGTGGTAAGGGAGCAACACTCTTATCCACTGTCGGTTCATGGGTTGGACGGCAGGTGAGAGGCGGCGTTAAGGAGAACGGCAAAAAGCATGGACATGGACAGTATCTGAAACTAATAGACCGCTTGCCGGGCATCCTACGATTTGTACCTACAGCCGGCGGACTGCGCGACGTAAAGCACTACCTCAATATCTTCTGCTACTTCCTGCAGCCAACTCCTCCCAATATTCGCTCGATGATTCTCTATGCGCTGAAGGAGTACGTGCCTGACGACAAGCTGACGATGGCGAAGATAAAGATCCCGCCACCGCAGCACATACCGTCAGTCGCGATCTACCATCCCGACTCACCGAAATTGTTTGAGACGTTTGAGAAATATTGGGACTGGTACACCAAGAGGAGCCCAAAGACCAAAGACCAAAGACCTAAGTCCGCACCCTTGGTTCTAGATCCTGAATCAACTGTGGGCTTACTGTTAATGCGCCCACAGGTGGTCAGCAAAACGACCAGGCATTACGACGCGCTAATTCGCGCCATTGAAGCGGAAGGCTTGAGTGTTATCCCTGCGTTATCTACCTTGATGGACAATCGCGAAGCGTGTCAGAAGTTCTTTGTCGAGGGAGAGTCTCAAGTCTCAAGTCTCAAGTCTCAAGTCGTATCAGAACCGGGAGCGGTAGCGACTGGGTTTGAGCGGAAGTCAAAAGACCTGAGTCAAAAGACCAGAGTCAAAAGACCAAAGGCCAAAGACCAAACAACTGACAACGGACCACTGGCTACTCACCAATCGCGGGTCAGCCAAATCGTTTCGTTAACCGGCTTCAGCTTCGTGGGCGGACCCGCGATGAACGACAGCAAAGCGGCGGCGGAGTTTCTCCAAAGCCTGAATCGTCCTTATCGCTCGGCCGTAAGTTTGGACACGCAGACAATCGACGCCTGGCGCGACTCGCAAACCGGGCTGAATCCCGTGCAGGCAGGAATGCAAATAGCGATTCCCGAGATCGACGGCGCTACCGAGCCATTTATCTACGGCGGAATACCGGCAAGCGGCGTTGAGCCGGTGGCACTTGAGGACCGTTGTGTCAGGTTTGCCCGACGGTTAAAGCGTTGGAACCGTTTGCGAATTGCACCGCGCAGTGAGTTAAAGCTCGCTCTCATTCTTTTCTGTTTTCCTCCCAACAAAGGAAACATTGGTACTGCCGCCGACCTCGACGTCTTTCCCAGTGTTTGGGACACGCTCCTGAAACTAAAGGCTGAGGGTTACGATGTTGAACTGCCCCAATCGGCTGATGTGTTACGAGAGCGATTGATTGGCGGAAACGCAGAGAGGTTCGCGGCCACCGCTAACGTAGCCCATCGAATGAGCGTTGAGGAGTATGGTCGTCACTGTCCTTACGTGAACGAAATCGAGGATGAATGGGGGACTGCGCCGGGAAAGGTCAATTCCTTCGGACGTGATTTGCTGATCCAGGGTATTCAGTTAGGCAGGGTCTTTGTCGGAGTACAGCCGACTTTTGGGTACGAGGGCGATCCGATGAGGTTAATGATGGCACGAAGCGGTGCGCCGCATCATGGTTTCATGGCCTTCTACACCTACTTGTCGAAGATCCTCAACGCTGATGCGATCGTTCACGTGGGCACGCACGGAGCAATGGAATTCATGCCGGGGAAGCAGATTGGACTTTCGGGCGAATGCTGGCCCGACCGGCTGATTGGCGAGTTGCCGAATCTCTACATCTACAGCGTGAACAACCCATCGGAGGGTTCAATTGCGAAGCGACGTTCATATGCCGAGCTGATTTCATATCTGACGCCACCAATCGAGAATGCCGGACTCTATAAGGACCTCAGCACGCTCAAGGATTTGGTGACCAGCTACAGGCAATCAGAGAAGGAGTCGGAGCGAGCGAGATTGTTTGAGTCGATTGAAGAGTATTCACGACAGTTAAACCTGACTGTGACGGCGGGGGCGAGCCCACCTTCCTAACCTTAGAGCTTCTCTAAGGATTCATGTAGTGCTCACTTTGAAAGGCTTTCAATCGTCCGATCGATTATCACCTTTAGGTCAGCTCGTGGTCAGGAAGGCGGGCTTGCCCCCGCTGCTTGTAGCAATTTCTCACGAAACGCTTCCGAAGTTAACTTGTGTCTGAATGCCACCTCACCATTGATCGTGACGACTGGTATGTCGTATCGATAGCGTCGCAACAGGGCCTCATCGCTTTCAATATCTATCTCCTCAAGCGTATATTTATTATCACACTGAGCATTTTCAATAACTTGTTTAGCTTCTTCGCACAAGTGACAGCCCGGGCGGCTGTAAATGATCACGCGGGCTTTTGAGGCTGCAGGTTGCACATTTCCAATATCTCATCGGCACTGGCTTTTAGCCAGGAACCGAACAGCGAATAGTCCAGGAGCGAACAATGTCAGAACAAGACTTAGACAAAGCGGCGGCTGTCACACTATTGAATGAAATTCTGGAAACGGAACTCGCCGGCGTCGTTAGATACACCCATTACGCCTTAATGATTTTTGGTTACAGCCGCATTCCGATTGTGAGCTGGCTTCGCGCAGAAGCGACCACCAGCTTGATGCATGCTAACGAAGCGGGCGAGTTGGTTACACACTTTGGCGAACACCCGTCTTTGAAGATTGGCGCCCTGCTTGAAACGCACAAGCATGGCATCAACGACATCCTGCTCGAAGCACTCGAAGCCGAGAAGACAGGATTGGCACTTTATAAAAAACTCCTCGACCTCGTGCGCGACCGGTCCGTGCTACTCGAGGAATATGCGCGGAAGATGATTGCGGAAGAAGAACGGCACCTCGGCGAAGTAAACAAGATGCTGCGCAAGCCGGGTGAAATAACGCAATTTGCGGCTGCCGGCTAAGTCAGAACCACCTGCGTGAGCGGGTGGATTGGTAAGCCGCTGGCCCGCTAAGTTTATGTTTGAACGAAAGCATGAAAACGTAAATCCTCTGCGCAACGATGCCGCGAAAATCTTTGCCTCCTGCTATGCGCTTTTCAGCGGGCTGGTCCTCATTGGTGTAATGGGAATTATTCTGACTCCGATTACTCATCGACTGCTTCATAAATTTCACGCCGAAGAGTAAACACGATGCACGACCGTCGCGAAAAACCAAGGTTAAGAGTCAGTCTCGATGCGATGTGGGACAGCTCCACGGAAGCCCACAGCGCCCGGATTACCGACCTATCCGAAGGTGGTTGCTTTCTCGACTCGGTTGGTGAAGTGAGGACGGGTGAGATAGTTGGTTTCCGTGTGCTGCTGCCGGACGACGATTGGCTTTATTTGGAAGGCGAAGTCAGACACTACATGGCCGGAAGGGGATTCGGCGTAAAATTTGTTGAGCTTAACGACGAGCAGACGGAGAAGCTGCACTGGTTGATAAGGATCGCGAAAGAAGCAGGACCCGCTGGGACGATGTCTGCCGATTTAGTTGAAGAGTGAAGTACAACAACCACTTCTGCCCGTTTCCTTACTGCTTCAAACCCGCTGTATCCAGAGCGGAACCCTTGGACGAGTGAGCGTCCAGCCATCAATGTTCACGAAACACACAACTCGCCCTTCACCGCCTGAGGTGCTCCGATGAATTCTGGCTCGAGAATGTTCATGCTCGTAGGCTCAGTTGCATTTCTGCTTCTTATTGGTTTGCCTTTGCTGTTGGTCCCCATGGCCTGGGGAAGAAAACTCGGATGGAAGATCCCGGAGGAATCAGACCTTGCCAATTATCTTGGCCGGTGCCTGGGCGGAGTTGCTGTCTCGATTGCCATTGTGGGTTTGAAGGCTGCTGCGGATCCGTGGGGCTACCGGGCTGTTTTTGAGCTCGTGATCTTTATCGGCATTTTCATGACCGTGGTACACCTTTACGGATTTGTCAAAAAGATTCAGCCGCGAATCGAGAATGTAGAGGTGTTCATATATTCGTTGATTAGTGTCTTGGCGTGGTGGCTATATCCTCAGCAACCATGACTTCCTGAAGAAGAACGAAACATAACTCTCGAAGGGGTGAACAAAAATGTCGGAAGAAAACAAAGCATTACTTCGACGCTGGTTTGACGAAGTGTGGAACAAGGGTCGCTCCGATGCAATCGACGAGATGTTTGCCGCCGACGGTATTGCCCATGGCTTATCGGATGATGAGGGCAACCCACTAAAGGGCGCAGCCGACTTCAAGCCCTTTCACCACACCTTCCGCGGTGCCTTTCCTGACATCGAAGTTGTGGTGGAAGACGTGATCGCCGAAGGAGATCTGGTTGCTGCTCGTTGTTCCGTTCGTGGCAAGCATAGCGGCGATCATCTCGGTATTGCCGCTAGCAACGCGCCGGTGCAGTTTACTGGAATAACCATAGCCAGGATCAAAGACGGTAAAATCGTTGAAGCCTGGAACAACTTCGACTTCCTGAAGATGAATAAGCAGATTGGCGCGATCTGATGCTTAGCACCTCAGCCTCTCGATTTGCGTTTACGATTCACGGATTCAGGTTTACGATTAGCTGTTCGCCAGTTCCCGGTTGGTCCTCATGCCTGCGTCGACTTTGCCGTGTCCTCCTGACTACAATTACAAGGACAAGAAAGTTGCTGAAATCAGAGGGGAAATGGAAAAGAAACTAAACCAATCATTTACCGAGCGCAATCAAATAGTAATTGATCTGGTGAGCGATTTTACCGAGCCACATTGACTGCCATCATGTCGACCAGTCGATAGTGCAAAAGGCAATAAAGGCTGCGGTGCGTGCGGCTGGGATTGTTAAGCCGGCCACTTCACATACTCTGCGCCATTCATTTGCCACCCATTTGCTTGAGGCAGGCTACGACATCAGGACGATCCAGGAGTTGTGGGGACATAAGGATGTGAGTACGACAATGATCTATACCCACGTGCTCAATCGCGGAGGCCAGGGTGTCAAGAGTCCGGCTGACTCGCTGTGAGCCAAAGCCCGACGCCAGTTTTATTAGGAAACCAAATAAAACCGGAACACAGTGAAGGTTGACAGCGATCACTATGCAGGTAAATGATTTAGCCCGACTGAAACTTCCGGTATTATTTGGAAGGCCGAACGCTCGGCAGGTTTATTAGGAAACCAGATATACATAGTTCGCGCGCATCGCGTTTTGGAAAGACAATAAAGCAGCGCGAGGCTTGTTGCCATCGCACCACCGCGCGGCGATTGTGAGTAGCAAAGGGGGCTTGGTACTTCTGAACGTGCTTGGGTTCGCTATGCCGCGCTCGCCCGTTTCTGCCACGGAAAAGCAGCGGTGAGCGTTACAATCCAGCGGGCGCTCGAACAAAGCCTTGCAGCTGACGGCGCGATAGCGCGTTTCTCAAGTAATCTTTTTCAATTAGGTTGGATGCTGATCGCGCGCCGCAGCTGAAGGCCATCGTTCGGCGGCTACACTGGGGTCAACCAGAAGGAGAAAAATGAAAAAGGAAACACGGGACTTGTCGCGACGGCAAATACTCGCGGCTATAGCCGTATCATCGCTGGCTGGCGTTGCCAAGGGATCAGCCTTTAAT
>JBPCKD010000159.1:0-61565 GCA_051004635.1 Pyrinomonadaceae bacterium | reverse complement strand
AACGACCCGATTGGTCAAGACAGTATCTATGTTAATGATCACGTTATCGAGGAGCCGTGTGAGTTCGAAAGTCTCAAGCACGGTTTTGAAGACGAGGCGTTCGGGCGACCGGATGTCTTAGTTTAACTCTGCTTCAGCCAAACCGGGTTCTAGTCCTTTCGGATAGGTCCTATAAGTCTTATAGGTCCTATGGTCACCTGTATTCAATCCCTTCATGCACAAGTTGACACGAGCAGGAAGTCTCCCGCCGTTTGGCGAATGTTGGCCAACAGTCGAAAATTCATATTAGAAGTGATGAGCGACTTGGTTTTATTGGGGAGGGACTAGGCTGTGCCCCAGCGGCCGAATTGTCGCAGTTTCTTATAACGCCTTGCCAGCCGCTCGTCCTGGCTGCAACTAACCGCTTCCGCGAGCCGCTCGCTCAACGCTGCGTCGAGAAACGCGGCGGCTTTATCGTAGTCGGTGTGGGCGCCTCCCGGGGGCTCGTTGATGATCTGGTCCACGATTTTTTCTGCGTACAGATCCTGCGCGGTTAAGCGCAACCCCGTCGCGGCCCGGTCTGCCTGTTTCGCATCCTTCCAAAGAATTGCCGCGCATCCTTCGGGTGAGATAACGGAATAGATGGAATTCTCCAGCATCATCACCTGATCGCCGACACCAATCGCCAGGGCGCCGCCCGATCCTCCTTCGCCGATTACGGTGACGATGACCGGCACTTTGAGCTTGGCCATTTCGCGCAGGTTGTAAGCAATGGCTTCCGCCTGGCCGCGCTCTTCGGCGTCAATGCCTGGATAGGCGCCGGGCGTGTCAATCAAGGAAAATATTGGTCGTCCAAACTTTTCGGCAAGTTTCATAACTCTCATGGCCTTGCGGTAGCCCTCGGGCTTGGGCATACCAAAGTTTCGATACTTCCGCTGTTTGGTATCGCGGCCTTTTTGATGGCCGACAACGACAATCGGCAAACCGTGAAATCGAGCCGAACCGCAAACGATGGCCGGGTCATCGGCAAACCTTCGGTCGCCATGCAACTCAACAAACTCATCAAACAGCCGCTCGATAAAGTCCAACGTATGCGGCCGGTCAGCGTGGCGAGCGAGCTGCACTCGTTCAATAGCCGTGTGCGACTCAGAGCCAGGGGCCTCAATCTTGTCGACTGATTTAGATTGTTTTTCTTTCTTAGCCACGCTGCTTTTTCCCGCTACTTTCCTTCTTTCCATTCATGCATTATCAGACTCCGCCTGCTGCGCTGGATGAACCGGATGATATCGCTACTTTCTCAACCCGCAACACGCAACCCACTTCTCGAAGCGCCGCCTCGAGTTTCTCACTACGCTCAACACGTAGCGAAGAATTAACCTTCACCCTAACCAGCAGATTAACATCGACCCGCGTTTCCATCACCAGGTCGCAATTGCCCGAATGGGTATTAATCAGGTGCAGAATATTGTCGAACAATTGGGCCGGGTCCTCCGTACGAGGGACCCTTAAAACCACCAGCTCTTTGGCTTTTACGATTTCATCAAGACTCTGAACCTGGTCGACAATCACCGACGGCGGATTGTCTTCGCCAATCTCAAGACGGCCGGTAACCAGTACCGCCAGGTCGTTCTTAAGTAATGTCGTGAACTTACGATAGGTTTCCGGCCATAGAACACACTTCGTCCCACCGGCTTCATCTTCCAGGCGCAAAAGGGCGAATCTGTCGCCCTTCTTAGTGGTCCGGGGCTGAAGGTCATTGACGATCCCGCCGATGCTAATGCGGATGCCGCTGGTAAGATTGGGCAGCTCGATAGACTTCACAGCCTTCGTTGACTGCAATACATCAAGATAGTCGCCGAGGGGATGAGCCGTAACATAAAACCCGAGGGCGGCTTTTTCCGCAAGCAGGAGCTGAGCGCGAGTCCAGGGTACCCCCTTTGAAGATAACTGCTCCACATAGCTTGAGTCTTCCGGCTCGGAGCCGAAAAGTCCATTTTGGCCCTGCATGCGTTCTCGCTTCGCGCGTTGAGCCTGGGCCAGCGCCTTGTCAATGGAATTGGAAAGCGCTCCTCGCCATTCATGAGGTTCGTTTGAATCCGGCCTGAATGAATCAAATGCTCCCGCTCCGACCAGCCCTTCAAGCACCCGCTTGTTGAGGGCTCCCTGTCCTAAGCGTTCCGTGAAGTCGAAAAAAGACTTGAACGGGCCTTCTTCGCGGGCCTCAATAATTGAATTGACGATTGATTGGCCGAGCCCCTTAATGGCTGCCAGCCCATACCGGATGGCTCCGCTGGTTGGCGTGAAACCCGAATAGCTTTCGTTTACGTCCGGCGGAAGCAGTTTGATTCCCTGACTTCGAAGCTCCTTTGAGTACTTGTATACCTTGGCGGCGTCCTGTGCCTCGCTGGAGAGCACGGCGGCGTAGAAGTGCTCGGGATAGTGGGCCTTCAGGTAAGCTGTCTGAAAGGCGACATACGCGTAAGCGACGGCATGACTCCTGGGGAAACCGTAATCGGAGAACTTATCCATGAGCGAAAATATCTTCTCGGCCTTCTCTTTCTTAATGCCTCTTTCAATCGCTCCATTAACGAACTTCTCCTGGTGCAAAGCCATCTCCTCGCGCTTCTTTTTACCCATCGCACGGCGCATCAGGTCGGCTTCGCTGAGCGTGTAGCCAGCCAGCTTCTGTGCCAGCTGCATGATCTGCTCCTGATAGACGAGCACACCAAAAGTATTGCTCAGGATCTCCTTCATCTCCGGAACCAGATAACGAACGGTCTTCTGTCCCCGATGGCGTTGGATAAACTCCTCAACCATCCCGCCATCAAGCGGACCGGGACGATAAAGCGCATTTAAGGCCGAAAGATCCTCGACACCCTTGGGCTTAAGCTTTCGGCAGATCTCCTGCATCCCGGAAGATTCAAACTGAAACACCGCATCAGTGCGCCCTTCCCCGAAAACTGCCATCGTCTTCTCGTCGTTAAGCGCTATATCAGCCCAATTAATCACAACCCCAATCAGTTGCTTAATCGACTTTAAGCAATCATTTATGATAGTTAAAGTGCTAAGCGCTAAAAAATCCATCTTAAGCATGCCCGTCTTTTCCAAGTCAGACATGACGTATTGCGTGGTTACTTCTTCCTTCCCCGACATCGCAATCGGTATCAACTCCTGGAGCGGAACTGGCGAAATCACTACGCCAGCCGCGTGCACCGATGAGTGTCGAGCGCAGCCTTCCAGACGCTGGGCTATCTCCATCAACTCCTTAATGTTTGGGTTGGTTTCAATCTCCCTTCGCAACTCCGGGACTTGTTCGAGCGCCTGAGTCAGAGTTACGTTTCGACCCCGGACGGGGGGTGGGATCATTTTTGCAATTCGCTCGACCTCGGAATAGGGCATCTCCAGGGCGCGCCCGACGTCCTTAATTGCTGCTCGAGAGGCCAGGGTCCCGAAGGTGATAATCTGGCAAACTGAGTCGCGGCCATAAAGATCTGCTACGTGATTTATGACGTCCCCACGGCCCCTAACGCAGAAGTCAATATCGATGTCAGGTAAGGAAATTCGGCCAGGGTTAAGGAAGCGTTCGAAGATGAGGTCATACTGTAAAGGATCTACATCAGTTATTTCGAGGGAGTAAGCCACGAGGGAACCAGCCGAGGAGCCGCGACCCGGGCCGACCGGGATCGAATGTTCCCTGGCATAGCGAACAAAGTCCCAGACGATAAGGAAGTAGCCGGCGAAGCCCATCTGCTTAATCATCGCGATCTCGTTAACAAGGCGAGTCTGATAATCGGCCAAGTCGTGCCTCAACTCGCCGCGGCCCTGTTGCCGTTCCCAGACACCTTGTCGCCTTCGGTCGAACCCTTCCCTGACCACCTTTTCAAAGTAGTCGTCAGCCGAAGTTCCCTCACCTGCCGGTATTGGATAGTTAGGCAGGTGGTTTATGTTCTCAGGCAGTTTGAGGCCGCATCGATCGGCGATCTCGACGGTGCGGGTAAGCACCTCCGGCAACTCATTGCCGAAGATGCGCCACATCTCCTCCGGCGAGCGCACGTAAAAGTTTGGGCTGGCGTAGCGGAGGCGGTTGGTATCGTTAACTGTTTTGCCCGAGCCGATGCACAGCAACACGTCGTGAGCGCGGGCATCCTCAGGCATGAGGTAATGCGCGTCGTTGGTGGCGACCAGCGGCACTCCGGTTTTCTTCGAAAGCTCCACCAGCGGTTTTCGGATTCTTTGCTGCGCCTCGAGCCCATGCTCTTGAATCTCAAGGAAGTAGTTACCCTTCCCCATAATCTCTTCAAATTCAATAGCGGCGGCCGCCGCCCCATCGAAGTCGTCCCGAGCCAAAGCCGCCGAGGGTACGCCTGACAAACAGGATGAGAGTGCGATCAGACCTTTCGAGTGCTCTGCCAGAAGTTCCTTGTCGATTCGGGGCTTATAATAAAAGCCTTCGGTGTAAGCCTTCGACGTTAGACGAACGAGATTGCGATAGCCGTCTAAGTCCTTGGCGAGAAGGATCAAATGAAAGTTTGCTTTCTCTCCTGGCGCTGACGCCGCTCGTTCCCTCCTGCTGCCTTTCGTTATGTAGGTTTCGCAACCGATTATTGGCTTTATACCGCGGCCTCTCATCGTGTTGTAAAAGGAAATAGCGCCAAACATATTGCCGTGATCCGTCATGGCACACGCCGTCATACCAAGTTCCTCAGTTCTCTTGGCAAGTGGTTTGATCTGGATTGCGCCGTCTAAGAGGCTGTAATCGGTGTGCAGATGGAGATGAACAAATCCTTGATCCGGCATATTGATAATAAAAGGGCTAGCCGCTCGTCTGACGACATGCGGAACAGAAGAAAGAACGATTTAATCCGGCGTACGACACTATAGCATGCTCGCTCACGGCGTTGAGCTTCGCCTTGGTCGCTGGTCGTGCGCTGGAACGCAAGTAAAGCAATTCAACGCAAACTCTTCAGGGACACACCAAAAGAAAATGCTTGAAGTCCCGGACTCAGAGGAAGGCAATCTCAGATCTCAGATCTAGGACCTCAGATCTAGGATCTCAGATCTCAGATCTTAGATCTCAGATCGCTATTCCCATTCAATTGTGCTGGGCGGCTTAGAACTAATGTCGTAGACGACTCTATTAACCCCTCTAACCTCGGAGATTATCCTCGCGGAGACGCGTGCCAGCAGATCATGTGGAAGTCTTGCCCAGTCGGCTGTCATTCCGTCGACACTGGTTACTGCCCGTATCGCTACTACCTTTTCATAAGTGCGCTCGTCACCCATTACTCCGACAGTGGAAACTGGCAACAAAACGGGAAAAGCCTGCCAGACTGAATCATAGAGATTGGCCGCCCGCAGCTCCTCGTCTAAAATTCGATCTGCAGCCTGCAGGAGTTTGACTCGTTCGTCCGTTACTTCACCTATGATCCGCACCGCCAGGCCGGGACCGGGAAATGGATGTCGCGTTAGTATTTCCTCGGGAACTCCCAATTCCCTTCCGATTAGTCGCACCTCATCCTTGAACAACTCCCTGAGGGGTTCGATCAACCTTAAGTGCATCTTCTCCGGCAATCCGCCGACATTGTGATGGCTTTTTATGACAGCGGAAGGGCCGCGGACTGACACTGACTCGATAACGTCGGGATAGAGTGTGCCCTGGACCAGGAATGCGACATCACCCAGTCGCTTGGCCTCTCTCTCAAAAACATCGATAAAAACCTTGCCTATTTGTTTTCGTTTTTCCTCAGGATCAATGACACCTTTCAACGCGCCCAGAAATAGTTGGCCCGCGCGAATGCCCTCAACGTTCAACTTCATACGCTGTTGCAACAGCGCGAGAGTCGATTCAAATTCACCCTCTCTGAGAAGGCCATTGTCTACGAAGAGGCAGGTCTGGCGATCGCCGATTGCCTGATGGACAAGAGCGGAGGCGACTGTTGAGTCGACTCCTCCCGACAATCCTGAGACGACGCTGCCCGTTTCCCCAACCGCCTCCCGAATACGACTGGTCTGTTCCTGGATAACTGCCTTCGGCGACCAATCTCCGCGACATTTGCAAATCGAGAAGAGAAAATTGCGCAATAACTGCGTGCCGAGTGGCGTGTGGGCAACTTCAGGGTGAAACTGCACCCCGAATATTCCGCGACCCGTATCCTCGATTGCGTTGAGTGCGTCATCGGTGAGAGCGGTCAGTCGGAATCCCGGTGGGACTGAAGTCACCTGGTCACCATGGCTCATCCAAACGTCCATTTCGGAAGGCAATCCTTTGAACAAATCACTAGTCTCATCAACCACCTTCAGCCTCGCGTAGCCGAATTCTCGATTGGGCGATGCTTTAACTTCACCGCCCAGATCCGAAGCCAGAATCTGCAAGCCGTAACAGATGCCGAGAAGCGGACATTTGATCGACTGCAGTAGCGCCGAGTCAGGCCGAGGTGCTCCTTCCTGGTAAACCGAAAACGGGCTGCCAGACAAAATGAGCCCTTTTGGCTCGCGGGCTGCGATTTTTTCTATAGGGGTATTAAAGGGTAGGATTTCACAATAGACCCCTGCTTCACGGACGCGTCGGGCTATCAGCTGAGTGTATTGCGATCCGAAGTCAAGTATTATGACCGTTTCGTGATGAGTATCAGGTATCAAAAAAGAAAACCTCTGACCACTATGAGAGCGTCTAAAGTTTGCAATCCAAATAATGAAGTCAGGATTATACTTTCGGATTTGAATAACTCAAGAACCGGCCGCGATTCACGGTCGACTTAATGAAGCCATGTTGATACTTCACCAGAACCAGTACCGAAAACCACTAGATGGAAGCTTGTCGGCTTGCTTTCGCTTGATCGGGCTCTTGATCGGGCTGTCGATCGGACTCTCGAACGGGCTCTCACTTAGCTCGGCCCAAACCAATGGCAATCACCCGAGTGATATTAAAGCCAGCCCGCGTGCTGTTCTTTCCGAACCTATGACAATTGGTTGGCGATATGATTCGAACCTGACCCTGAATTTGACGCCGGCTTTCGACGAAGAACGCTTATACGTCCCTTTAGCCGGCGGAATCATTGTCTCGCTCAAGGCAGATAACGGACAACTTAACTGGCGCTCGGAAATGGGTGGCGAACTCTCTGCCTCTCCCGTCGCCGACGATCATGGCGTCTATGTGGCTTCAGAAACGGGCAAATCCGAAAGTGGCGCCCGTCGCGCTACGGGCGCTTTGCGTTCACTTGGGCGCGAGGGCGGCGTGACGCAATGGATGCGTACTCTGGCGATGCCCCTTCGTGGATCCCTGACCCTCTCGAATGGGGCATTGTTCGCCGGCGGAGGCGATGGGAAGGCTTATGCATTCGACAGCAGGACCGGCGTGGTGCGGTGGTTTTACGATTATGGAGAACCATTCTCCGGCCACCCAGTGGTTTCCGGTGGCCGGGTCTACATCGGTAGCGATGACGGCAATTTGCTTGCCCTGGACGAAAGCACTGGCAAACTCCAATGGCATTACCGCACAAAGGGCCAAGTGCGGGGACCAGTCGCCGTCGGTCATGGCGTCGTTGTCTTTGGTTCTGGCGACGGTTATGTCTACGCGGTCAATGTTGCAAGTGGGCGCTTGATCTGGCGCAAGCGGACTGGCGCGGGAGTGCAGGCAGTAGTTAGGGTTGGAGAGGAATTGCTCGTGGCTTCGCTGGATAATTTTGTTTACAAGTTTTCTTCGGCTGGCACCCGGTTATGGAAACGTCAACTCCCCGGACGAATTTCTTCGCAACCGTTGATGACGAATACCGACGCGCTGTTTATGCCTCTCTCAAGCTCTGCCGGAGTGGTGCTCGAACTTCGAGATGGTCGCCCAGTAAACTCACTTCCGGTTGGCCTTGAAATCACCTCGTCCGCCTCTCCTATTGCGGTCGGCGACGTCGTGCTTCTTACAACGCAGCAGGGGCTGGTTGCTTTCAGGCGGCCGCGCGAAATTCCACCAAATTAGCAGAGAACGACTACCAAGCGAGAGTGAGGTTGAGTGTGTGTATCCAGCGCTCTCGGACGACTAAATCACTTAATATCAGAACCGGGGACGGTAGCGACTGGGTAGTGTTCCGTTGGGCGTGTTGCTGAGAACGAAAGGTCGATTGCCGGGCGAGTTACTGCGAAGCGATGAGGTCAGTACCACCTCGTCTTGGTTTTGCCCAGCGATTTTCTTAGGGAGCATACCCACCCGCTACCGAGACAGTGTGAAAACTCAAATGTGCGACGAACAACGCTGAAAGCGTTCGCTAATTCCAGCCCCGGCTTGCTTCGAACCCTGGGTTTAGAAGTGCGTAACATTCACTCGCAACTCTGAAGGAGTTGCGACGCCTTTTCGCGATTACCGACCGGCGACGCAACCCCTTCATCAGGGTTGCGTCTTCTTAAATGGAACGCCTTTTCCCAGGGTTTCAAAGCAAACCCTGGGCTAGAATTAGCCAACGCTTTCAGCGTACTTCCTAATAGTAATGTTAGGGCCACCTCAGGAGTTTTCACACAATCTCTACCGCGAGGTGGTACTGACCTCATTGCCTTAGAACCGTCCCTTCTTTAGCAACACTGTAACGGACCACCACCAGCGACTGGGTTTTGCTACAAGTTGGCACAGTCAAACTACGGAAAAGAACCCGGTCGCTACCGCTCCCGGTTCTGATATGAGTCATTGCGTAGGAGTTCTTACAGGATGGGTCTAATTCAATTTGGGTTGAGCGTTAGCCTCACCAAGTTCCGGCCGACGTCGAAACATCCCGATCACCCGCGAAAGTAGTCCGTTAAGAATGTACCCAACCACCAGGGCCAGCAGAACGTAGCGTGAGTAGAGAAAGATAAGCATGCCAACGCCCACGGCCAGGATTATTGTGCGCATACCCCGACTACGGGTTCCAACGGTCTTGAAACTTGAAAACCGCAATGTGCTGACCATTAGCACACTCAGAAATCCCATCAGGGCCATCAATAACAGGGAATAGATCTGCGCTCGTTCCGGTCCATACTTACCTATTGGGATCGGTGCGAAGTGGATGATTGCAGCGATCAACCCACCAGCGACGGGAATAGGTAAACCCACAAAACTCTTCTTATCGACCTTGATCGTGCCTTCGGCCAGAATGCGAGGTCGTGAAGCCTGAACATTAAAACGAGCCAGACGAAAGGCCCCGCACAGTAGGTACATGAACGAGAGAAACCACGCCAAACTGTGAAGATCGCTTCCCTCTTTCAAACTCGCGCCGTATCCCCAAACATAGACAAGCACCGCCGGCGCGAGACCAAACGTCACCACATCCGCGATGGAATCAAGCTGGACTCCAATCTCAGTTGTCGTTTTAGTCATTCGCGCGAGCCGGCCATCGAGCATGTCAAACAGGAGGGCCCAACCTATAGCCTTGGCCGCGCTATCAAGATAGAAAGCAGCTCTGATTAAATCATCTTCCGAGCCGTTGCCAAGAACCTGGAACCCGCGCGCCGCAGCCATGACAGCGTAGAAGCCCATACCAATGTTTGCAGCCGTGAAAACGGTCGGGATTAGGTACATACCCTTGCGGAGACCGCGACGCTCGGGGTTTTTGGGCTCCATCTCCGCGTCCACTTGCACTGGTGCCCTAACCGTCATCGTATCCTCCCGATGATAGTGGTTCCACCTTGCACGCGCTTGCCTTTTGTGACCAGCACTTCAACGTTTCCAGGCAACAGCAGGTCTGTTCGTGAACTGAATTTTATCATTCCGAAGCGCTCACCCAACTCAACTCGTTCGCCAGCTCGTTTCCAACAAACTATTCTCCGCGCCAGAATGCCGGCTATCTGCTTGCATACCACGGTGATCTTTTCGCCTTCGATCGTAAGCGCGTTTTGCTCATTCACCAAACTCGCTCTTTCGTCGGTCGCCATCAAAAATTTCCCGCCGGTGTAGGCAACATTAGTAATTTTGCCGGCGATCGGCGCACGATTGATATGTACGTCAAGCGGGGATAAGAAAATACTAACCAGTGTGGCAGAACGTGCGTCGTCTTCCTGGATTGGTTGGACGCGCGTTACGCGGCCATCGGCTGGCGCCACCACAACGTCCGTGTCGGCTGGCGGCTGCCTCCTGGGATCGCGGAAGAAGTAGGCCATAAACGCGGCCAGCAGACCAAACAAAACGCCCAGGGGCCAGAAACCCAGGACAAGAAAAATAATCATCAGGGCGCCGGGCACCAGGACGTAAACTATTCCTTCGCGAACTATGCTCACTCCCTGTTATCCCGACCTGTCATTGTAATACCTATGGACAACTAAGTACTGGCGATATAAGAAAGGGGACGTGACACACCTCCACGTCCCCAAAGGTAAACTGATTCGGAGAAATCCTTCTCCAGTTGAAATTAATGGCTCACGCTTTGATTCTTCTCGTGCTGCATCATGATGGAATACATTTGATCCTTAAGGGCCAACTTCTTCTTCTTTAGGGTAACCTCTTCCAGTTGTTCTTCGTCACTCGGATAAGCCAGGGCTGAAAGTTCACTTAAGCGTTGTTCGTATCGAGTATGCTCCCGGGCTAACTCCCTAAACTCGGGGTCTCGACTCATCAGCTCTTCCTTCAGCGTTTCCGTGGTTGCAATATCCATTTCGGGCATGTCTCCTTTCAGACAATGAACCGGCAAGATTGGTTTTGAAGAGGTATTTGGAAAAACCTCCTGGAAATGTTTGGACGCGAAAAATGGTAGCCCAATTATCGCGACGGATCAAGCTCTTCGCTTGAGTTGAGCGATCATCACAAGCGCGTCTTCCGCTGGTTCTGAGTAGTATTTCGGACGCCGGGCGGTCACACGGAAGCCACACTTCTCATAAAGTGCCAGCGCGGCATCGTTTCCAGCCCGCAACTCCAGAAAAGCGCGCGCCACCCCCGCTCGTGATCCTTCCTCCAAAATCCTGGCTAATAACAATCGTCCTATGCCTCGCCGGCGATAGTTTTCTCGTACCGCTACGTTATTGATGTGAAGCTCATCCGCCCCCATTCTGGCGACGATATACCCGGCCAGGCTGTATGAGCGTTGTTGCTGAGTGGAATTAGCTACCCGCGCCACCAGCATCAGATTACTGTTATTGCCTTGTAGCTCAGCATAGTATGCGGCCCATCCCCAGCGACTCAATCTCGAGTTCTCTTCAATTTCCACTACTTCCAACAGATCGTGTTCGGTCATCCTGATGATCGAAACGCCGCTGTAGGCTGCTGTGAAAGCTTGCTCGGTTATCGACATTGTTGTTTCAGTTCCGCATCCGACGGTCGCACGTAAATGGCATGGACAGAGTGTGCCGATTGTACCTCGCCGCGCTCGAACAATTGTAGGGCCAACGCCGCTACGTGCAGCGCAAGGTTCGTTTCTTTCGGTGCAAGGCGCCAGACGTTGTCGCCCTGCTGACGCGCATTATCCGGCGAGTCAGGTAGGTCCTCACTGAAAGCAATACCCAGTTGTTGTGCGTAATCTTCGAGAAATTTACGATGCTGATGCGCACCGGATCCAGCCCATGTCAGATCCTTCAAACCCGCATATTTCTCAACCAACTTTTGCGGTGATAGGTGGGCCGCCGAGTCGATTTGTGTGACCGTGTCGTCATCTGACACAGAAAACATTTGGGCGAACAGCTCGCCACGTCCGGCCGGCAAGAGTGCCACCGTGGCGATCGATGGTCCGGCGGCATGGGCCACTGCCGTGAGCGTGGGGATTCCGGCACAAGGCCGGTCAAGTGTTACAGCCAAAGCCTTCAGTGTGGCAATGCCGATTCGTAAACCGGTGAAGCTGCCAGGACCGGAAGCACAAGCAAGAAGATCCACATCTTGAAGTGACAAACCGGCCTCTGCGAGAGTGGCATCAATGTCACGCAAAAGACTGTTTGATTGGGAAACCTGAGGATCACCATTTCTGGCTGCCAACTGCAACTTCCCTCGGCCCACAAAAACGCTGCCGCCCATCGTGGCGGTCTCTAAACTCAGGATGACAGGGCTAATGCTCACGTATGGAGGTTCGAATATCTCCCCGATTGTTCTGTGTTCTGTCGTAAAGTCACTTCTTGAACACGCGCGGGAAAAGCTGGTCCAACTTGTTTGCGAACTGTGGGTCCAGGTTCTTCAGCAGTGTGTATTCGTCCTGCGCCCCCTTCTGATCACGCAAGGCTACGTAGGTGACCGCAAGATTGAAGTGGGCTTCCGCATAATCCGGCTTCAGCCGAATAGCGTTCTTGAACGCAGTCGCTGCACTCGTGTGATCCTTATCCGCATAGTAAACCTTGCCCAGATTGTTGTAGGTTTCGGGGTTCTCCTCCAAACGAATCGCGTTCATGAACGCACTTGCCGCATCCCTGTAGCCCTTAGTCTTAAAGTAAACTTTACCGAGATTGTTGTAGATTTCAGAGTTCTCTGGTTTGAGTGAAAGCGCTTTATTGTATGCTTCTATCGCCTTGTCAAACTGCTGTGCCTGGGCCAGAGCCGAGCCAAGGGTATTGTAAGCGTCCGCAAAATCGCCTTTCAGCCGCACAGCCTGCTGCAGGGCGCTGACGGCTTCATTGAGCTGACCAAGATTGTAGTAGACGGTTCCGAGATTATATTGTGCCTCGGGAAAGCCTGGATCCACTGCTACCGCCTTTTTTAACACGTCCATTGCTTCCGGATAACTGCCCAACTTGTTGTAAAGCGCGCCGAGGTTATTAAGTGCCTTCAAATACGTGGGGTGAAGCCGAATCGCTTCCTTGTAAGCGTCTATCGCCTTGCGGTAATAGACCAGAGCTTCAGTCTGTTCACTGGCGACAGCGATTTTCTCGTACGCATAGCCCAGGTTATTGTGGGATATGTGATAGTCGGGTTTGAGCTTGATCGCTTCCGCCAATTCACTGACCGCCTGTCGATAGTCGTGCAATGCTATCAGCAAACTCCCGAGGTTGGTTCGAGCTTCGGCATGATCCGATTTCAGCTTGATCGCTTCGCGGTAGGCCTTCAGCGCCTCCTGAAACTTGCCGGACATGTAGTAAGCATTACCCAGATTGTACCGAGCATCCGCGGACTGAGGGTTGGCCTCGGTAGCTTTAATAAATGTCTCAACGGCCCTGGCATAATCTTTCGTTTCATAATATGCGGCGCCCAGGTTATTAAGAGCCTCTGCGTCGTCCTGCTTGATGCGTACGGAGTTGGAGAAGGCAACAATGGCCTCCGTGTAACGACCGGCCTTATAAAAAGCAGCGCCGAGATTGTTATAAACAACTGCGTCATCCGATTTAAGTTCCACCGACTTTTGCAAAGCATCAATCGACTGGGGGAACATGCCCAGTCTCAAGTAAGCAAAGCCGAGATTGCTGAGGGCAGTCGCCTTAGCGGTCGCCTCATCCGGTTGGAATAGGACCACCGCCCGCTCATATTCTTTTGCAGCTTCTGCGTATTTGTTAAGGCTGAGGTAACTGTCGCCGAGGGCGCTGTAAGCTTCAGCCTTGGGTTGAACCCGGACAGCCTCTTTGAACTGTGCCGCTGCCTCGTCATACCTTTGCAGTGAACTGTAGGCGATGCCTAAATTGAAATAGGCAAAATAAGCATCCTCGTTGTTTGGCTTGAGCTGCAGCGCCGTTTTAAACGCCTCCACAGCTTCGTTGAATTTTGAGCTACTGAAATAAGCTGCCCCAAGATTAATAAAGATCACCGGGTCCCTGGGCGTCAATTTTGAAGCTTTGAGATATTCCTCAATCGCGTGCGGAAAGTCTCCGATACCATAATATCTGGCTCCGGAATCCTTGGCTGCTTCTGCCAAATCCTCTTTAGAGGGCACGGGCCTTGGCGGCCGAGGGGGCTTGGGCTGTCGCTTCACCACCAGCATGGCCGCGCTGCCAACGATAACGCGGACGCGCTGCGGACGCTTGAAGACTATGGACGCGCCACCCATGATGTCCTGTCCCTGGAAAGCGCTGGCGCCTGAAAACTGTTGAGGCGCTAAGGCGTTTCCTATTGCCGCCGCCAAAGAGGTCATCAGCAATAGAGCCACCGCGCGATTCATGCTGAGAGATTTACTCATAAGTCTTTGAACTTGCCCATTGGGGCTTGGACGTAGCAATCGTAACTAACGTTGTAAACCAGCGCGTTAACAATCATTATGCATACCAAAAGTTACGGGAGTGAACCCCACGCCTCTGATGCCGATCGCTGCCCAAACCATACGGCAGACGAAAACGACTGGGAGATTGAAGATTCTGCCGCTGCTTAAGGAATACTGCTACGGCGAATCAATGCCAATCGCCAATCAGACCAGCCCACCGCTCGTCAGCAACTCAAGATAATCTTTGTGTGCCCGGCTTGATTGCCCGAGTGACTATGTTTTTGAGAAAGGAAAGAAATGAACGCGCCGTCGCGGGAAGAAGCAGAGACCAGCGGTTCCCAATCCGGGGGGTCGCTCCTTCAATTAGCGAGATAATTGTGAGGGCGAACTCAACACCGTGGCTTTAGCCCGGTGATAAAGGAGGGTTCCACTTTCCCTAACGGTTGGACCGTTCATTATCCCCGGCCGTGGTCACCGGGCTGAAACCACGATCTTAATGAGAACGCTCCGCTCGATCCGTGATCGGACTTTTTGTGCAAAGCCCCAGCGATAGTTGGTCCTTCGCTTCGGGCCATCGCCGCGACGATCTCGCTGACCCGGATTTGTGTTGGTGCAAACCAGAATAGCACATGGAAAAGCGGAGACTGCTGACCACTAATTGTTGCCTGCTTGCTGACGGTGTTCTGCTCTCTCCTTAAAATACGCGACTGTTTTCTTCAAGCCTTCGTCCAGTTGGATGGTTGGATTCCAACCCAAAATCGTTTGTGCTCGCGAGATATCGGGTTTGCGTTGCTTCGGATCATCTTGTGGCAACGGCAGGTACTCAACATTTGAGTTTGATCCGCAGATTCTCTTCACCTCATCCGCGAGTTCTTTGATTGTAAACTCAAAGGGGTTACCCAGGTTTACTGGTTCATGAAGGTCATCGGCATTCATCAGCCGAATCAACCCGTCAACCAGATCGTCCACATAGCAGAACGAGCGGGTTTGATCACCGGCTCCATAAAGTGTGAGAGGGTCGCCGCGCAGCGCCTGAACAATGAAATTGGAAACCACGCGCCCGTCATCTTCAAGCATACGCGGACCATAGGTATTGAAGATTCGGGCTATTCGCGTGTCTACCCGGTTTTGCCGGTGGTAGTCCATCATTAATGTTTCGGCAATACGTTTTCCTTCGTCATAGCAGGATCTCAGGCCAATCGGATTGACGTTGCCCCAATACGCCTCAGGCTGGGGATGCACTAAAGGATCGCCATAAACCTCCGACGTCGATGCCTGCAATATTCGCGCGCGCACGCGTTTTGCCAGTCCGAGCATGTTTATCATTCCCATCACGCTCGTCTTCACGGTCTTAACTGGATTGTACTGGTAGTGAACCGGAGAGGCCGGGCAGGCGAGGTTGTATATCTGATCCACTTCCAAAAGTATTGGTTCAATCACGTCGTGGCGAATCAATTCGAAACGGTGGTCGTCGAGCAGTTTCACAATGTTTGCCCGGCGCCCGGTGAAAAAGTTGTCCAGGCAAAGAATCTCATCTCCGCTTCCCAACAGACGCTCGCATAGATGTGAACCAATAAAACCGGCGCCGCCGGTTATGAGTATGCGCATCAATCGCTCCTTAGATTACAAAGTGATGAGTGATGAGTGATGAGTGATGAGTGTCTAAACGTCGAAAAGACTTCGGCCTAACGACGAAGAGACTCACGACGGCGTTCTACCGAGAGCCGGAGTCCTCCAAGCACCTGCCCGACCTCCGTCGCTTGAGTCATAAGAGCTTCGAACTCTGAAGTACTCAAATAACCCACGTCCAACGCGACATACAACTGGGTACGAAGTTCAGCGCAGGACCCTTTTGCCACTGAGAGAAACTGATGAAACTCAGTGGGCCGACCGCGTTCGAATCCCTCTGCCAGATTAGACATACTGGAAACTGCGGCCCTTCTGATTTGATCCCTAAGGCCGAAGTCTCTGGCAAATTGTCCCTGACTTGTAACTTTGTAAACGTTGGATGTAAGCTTCCGCGCTTTCTGCCATGCTATGAAATCTTCAAACTTTTCAATTTTCTTTGACATAAACTTTCTCCTTTTAGCGGAGGTTAAGGGTGAAAGTTGTTCACGCATTACTCATCACTCATCACTCATCACTTTTAAATCAGATTGGACCATCTCGCTAACCAGCTGGTCGAAGGTGTATTCCGGAGTCCAGCCCAGCGTCGCCTGGGCTTTGGTGGCATCGCCCACGAGTTGATCCACCTCGGCCGGGCGGCGAAATCTCTCATCGGAGACTACATACTTGCGGTAGTCGAGACCAACTTCGGCGAAGGCACGCTGGCAAAAGTCAGCTACGCTATGTGATGTGCCGGTAGCGATAACGTAGTCATCAGGTTCCGACTGTTGCATCATCAAATACATCGCACGGACATAGTCTTTGGCGTGTCCCCAGTCGCGGCGCGCTTCCAAATTGCCAAGCCGCAGTTCCGAGGCAAGACCCAGCTTGATTCGCACGACTGTGCTGCTGATTTTGCGGGTGACAAATTCATACCCACGACGCGGACTTTCATGATTGAACAGAATTCCGCTGACACAGAACATTTCGTACGCTTCGCGATAGTTTCGCGTCAGCTCAAAGCCGGCAACTTTGCTGATCCCATAAGGACTGCGCGGATGGAACGCCGTATTCTCGTTTTGTGGAACCTCTCGCACTTTGCCAAACATCTCGCTCGACCCGGCAAAGTAGAATCGGCATCTGGGTCGCAACTCGCGCAGCGCCGCCAAGGCGTAGTGAGTACCATTGATGTTCGTATTCATTGTGGAGAAACCATCGGCAAAGCTCTCGGCAACGAAACTCTGCGCCGCCAGATGGTAACACTCGTCGAAGTCGTTACGACTGATCACGTGAAAGACGCTTGGATAACTCTCGAGGCTCGCTGAATGCAGAGTGATACGATCCAGCAGATGTGCAATCCGCTCAGTGCGTCGCTCCGGGATTTCAAGCGCGACCCGCCGGACCAGCCCATGAACTTCGTAGCCCAGGCCAAGCAGATGCTCGGCCAGGTAGCTGCCGTCCTGGCCCGTGATTCCTGTGATGAGTGCTTTCTTAATCATTCATTAATCCGTATTGTGTCCTGAATACTGAGTTCTGAGTGCTGAGTATT
Organism: Pyrinomonadaceae bacterium; assembly: GCA_051004635.1. GTDB lineage: Bacteria > Acidobacteriota > Blastocatellia > Pyrinomonadales > Pyrinomonadaceae > PSRF01. The sequence continues at coordinate 44,378 of JBPCKD010000159.1, read as the reverse complement.
GTACTCAGTACGTTACTTATTTCCTTGCCAAGCCCACTCTGCGCGACAGCAATGCTTCTCGCATGTGGTTGGGATGGGCCAGGTTTAATACAGTGTTGCTCAACAGGACCAACAGTTCCTCGTGCTCTCGTTGGAACATACCTGTCAATGGTCTGTCATCCGTCTTGGTTATTACTCCCTCCCTCACCCACTGCCAAAACTGTGTTTGCGTGGTCCAAAACTGCTTGCGATCACGGCAGATTACGAGGGCTGTCTTCTTCTTTTTCTTCTTTTTCTTGTCTTTGTTTGCGCTCATCCTTTTACTCCCCTCGTGCCCTGAGCATGATTATGGTCTTAATCCATCTTCTCCGCGATAGCAGCGAAACACGCTGGGCGCCGGGGTCGCGACCCCGCAGGAATATGTCGACCCGCAACGGCATTGAAATCCCCACCCTATCCCGTCCAACATCCCCAACGCGGCCCCTCGCGTACCCCGGTCCGCTCGCAAGCCTCAGAACCACCTGCGAAGGCGAGTGGGATTTTCATCCGGAGAGACTTCTAACGAGACGCACCCCGTCGCTAAGCCTTCCGGTCCTGACCCAAGCAGAGACACTTCTGCCCTGGTATGTTCTTTCATCTCCCTAACTGGCGAGCGAAACGGCAAACACACAATACCCCGAGGGGAAACCTTTCATGCAAGGCGGCATTAGATTGTCAAAGAGAATCTCGGATTTCGAAACTTCCGGGCTCAAGCGAAACCTACCTTTTTCCTAAGCCAGTTTGAAGTTAAGACTTTACTGCAAGTACATCTACCATTTCGCACCACAGGTGGCCAATGGTAATGTGAGCCTCCTGCACTCTCGACGTTCGCTCCGACGAAACAACGATAGCAATGTCACAATGAGAGGTTAAGGGCTCGCCTGAGCCACCGGTTAATCCAACAACCTGACATCCAATCGCCTTCGCCTTTTCAGCTGCTCTAATTATGTTTGCCGACCTTCCACTGGTGCTAATGGCAACCAAAACGTCCCCTGCGACGGCCAACCCCTGCACTTGGCGTGCGAAAACCTCGTCGTAGCCGTAATCATTGCTGAGTGCGGTCAGGGCCGAGGTATCAGTCGTGAGGGCTATTGCCGGGAAAGACCGTCGCTCCTGCTCGTATCGTCCAACCAGTTCCGCGGCAATGTGCTGGGCATCAGCGGCGCTGCCGCCGTTACCGCAAAGCAAGACCTTGTTTCCTGACTCGAGTGTCCTGCATATCAAAAGGCCTGCTTGTTCAATCTCGTCGATTTTCGAGTCCAGCAATGATTGAATGGCTTTGAGGTGCTCCTCAAGAGAGCTGCGGAGGAGTTCGTTTTCAGAATCTTTGGGTTTGTTTTCCACGTTGGTCGTGGAAATTAGCATAGTTTGTTGGGAAACTGTAAATCGCCTCATTTCCCGATTCGTTTAGAGGTGGGCACCGCCCGCCGTCTCAACGCACCGGAAAACTATTCAAGTCAGCCAATTCCCGTTTCATTTGACGCAACGAACGCATGATTACTTACCTGAATAGTTTCATCCACGTCGCACCGGCGGGCGGCGCCCACCTCGAAACGAAACGTATGACTGCTTAGCCGATGCAAGGTATCGCGCTTGACATAAAACTCGCGGATTCAGCTTCCCCGATTTACTATTCACCCCTTCGCCTTTACCATGCAAACAACTTCGACATGACCACCTCCACGCCAACGCCAATGCTCCGCCAGTATCAGGAACTCAAGCAGCAACACCCTGGTGCGCTCCTGTTTTTTCGCCTGGGCGACTTCTATGAGCTCTTCTTCGACGATGCTGTAGTTGGATCGCGTGAGCTTCAAATAACCCTGACGGCACGCCACAAAGAGAGTGGCAATCCGATTCCGATGTGCGGTGTTCCCCATCACTCGGCAGCAAACTACATTGCGAGGCTGGTGCGGAAAGGTTATCGCGTCGCGATTTGCGAACAGACCGAAGATGCTTCTAAGACCAGGAAGCTGGTCCGGCGAGAAGTGGTCCGGATTGTAACCCCGGGCACGCCAATCGATCCGCAACTACTCGACGCTCGCGAAGCAGTATTTCTCGGTGCTGTTTGTAGCGCCGGTGAAACAATTGGCGCGGCGTTTCTGGATATTTCAACCGGAGAATTTCGCGCCACGCAGGAGAGTGGGCCGCGCGCCTGGGAAAAAATACGGGCCGACCTCGAATCTTATGCGCCGCGTGAATTGCTCTTCCCTGCTTCCCTGGCTCTACTGATAAAAGCGGGGCTTTCGGGAAAGGTGCAGACCGCCCCATTGCCCCTGCAAACAGATGCAATAGGCGAAAAGGCCTACACCAATGGTCCGCCCGACAATCCGTCACAGTTCTTCCGCAATTCTGCAAACGATCCGCAAGCCCGCGAGCCCGCGTGGCGTGGTGATCAATTCATCGATGCCACTTTGACTCCGATCGATGATTGGCTCTGGCAGAAGAAAGACTGTTCAGAGTTACTGCTAAACCACTTCGGGACGCGATCGCTTGAAGGCTATGGTATTGAACGCAAGGACGAGGCAGTACGCGCGGCCGGAGCCTGCCTACGTTATGCGCAGGAGACGCAGCGAGCTGCCGCTGCCCACGTTACCGATCTCGTTTACTTTGAGCCGCAGGACCATTTGGTGCTGGATAACGTGACGGTCCGGAATCTCGAACTCGTCGAATCCCTGGGCGGCGCGAGCGGCCGGACTCTCTTAAGCGTTATCGATGAGACGGTCACTGGCATGGGAGCGCGATTACTGCGTTCCTGGATGCTAAGACCGTGTGTGAAGCGCGGCGAAGTCGAGGCACGGTTGGCAGCGGTTGAGGATATGGTCGCCTCACAGATCACCAGAGACAAGCTTCGTTCGCTGCTCAAAGAAGTTTCCGATCTTGAACGTCTCATCGGACGCATCAGCTTTGGCTCGGCCACGCCGCGAGACTTAAATGCAATTCTGCGGTCGCTTTATCAGGTTCCAGCAATTCGTGAAAACCTGGCTGCAATGCAGTCGTCGCTTTTACAAGTGTTATCCGAAAGCGCCGACGACGTGCCGGAGATTTGCGCGTTGCTGATCAAAGCGATTAGCGATGACCCACCGGCAAAGATCAGCGACGGCGATGCGATTCGCGACGGTTATTCGACGGAACTCGATGAGCTGCGCTCCATTAGCCGAAACGCCAAACAGATTATCGCCACACTCGAGGCCACCGAGCGCGCCCGCAGCGGAATCGGCAACCTCAGAATCAAATTCAACGGCGTCTTCGGTTACTTCATCGAAGTGTCGAAAGGAAATGCGGGGCGGGTACCCGCGGAATACGAACGCAGGCAGACGCTCACAAACTCAGAACGATTCACAACCCCGGAGCTGCGCGAGTGGGAGAAAAAGGTACTGGGGGCCGAAGAGCGCATCATTCAGTTGGAAGCCGAGATCTTTAGTGATGTCTGCCGGCAGGTGTCGGCAGAAACAAAACGAATTCAGGCGACAGCTCGCGCGCTGGCGGCCCTCGACGCACTGGCATCGCTTGGAGAAACGGCGGCACGCCGGCGTTATGTGCGGCCAATCATGCATGATGGTGACGAGGTTGAAATCGTGCAAAGCCGTCATCCGGTGATCGAAGCGTTCAGTGACGAGCCGTTTGTTCCCAACAGCGTCTACCTTAACAACTCAACCGATCGGCTACTTGTAATCACTGGTCCTAACATGGGCGGCAAGAGCACGGTGCTGCGACAGACGGCGCTTGTTTGCATCCTGGCCCAGATGGGCAGTTTCGTTCCTGCGGAAAAGGCGCGTCTGCCTTTGCTCGATCGCGTTTGGACACGCGTGGGGGCGTCCGATGATTTAACGCGAGGCCGGTCCACGTTCATGGTGGAGATGACCGAGACGGCTGCGATCCTTCACAGTGCCACGCCACGATCGTTGGTGTTGCTGGATGAGATCGGGCGCGGCACGGCGACATTTGACGGTCTTTCCATCGCCTGGGCCGTCGCCGAGTATCTTCATGATTCACAGGAGCATGCGGCCAAAACTTTATTTGCTACCCACTATCACGAACTAACTGAGCTCGCCGAGCGACTACCCGGTGCGCAGAATTATCAAATCACCGCGGCAGAGCGCGAAGGCGAAGTTGTGTTTCTTCATCGGCTGGAGCGGGGCCGCGCTTCGAAGTCTTACGGAATCCAGGTCGCGCGTTTAGCCGGCATGCCTCCGATTGTGCTGGCCAATGCGCGTGAAGTCCTGGCGCGCCTTGAGCGTTATGAATTGGACGTGTTTGCCGAAGAGGATGAGGTCGCTGCCCAGGCAGCCGTGAGAAGCGCGGAGGTCCGTGCGGCAGCTCAGGGACATGGTGTTAATTCGGGCGCAAGTTCCGCAGAACCCGCATCCTCGTCGTCGGGTTCGGCTTCATCAACTTCGGTTTCATCACGTGAAGCGCTGGAGTTGGCCGCTCGCCGCGTCGGCCGCAGGAAGGCCATAGCCCAGGCTTCGCTATTCGATTTAGCAAATGAGAAGGTGGTTGAAGAGATCCGGGCAGCAGATCCTGAAACCCTGTCTCCGGCAGAAGCAAAAGAACTCCTGCGCAAACTGCAGCAACAACTAGTTTAGAAATAATTATGCAGCTGGCGTGGAGTGAGGCTTTATCCGCCTTAGATCAGCTGCTTCAGCTTTCTGGACTTCATATAGATCCCAGCGCTGTTGGAGACTCAGCCAAAAGGCTCCGGAGGTCTGGAAAAATCTGGCCAAACGAAGTGCCATACTAGGGCTTACCCCCCGGCGCTGATTGACGATCTCATTGACCTGCCTATATGAGACATTTAGGCCCCTGGCAAGCTTGCGTTGTGAAATACCCATGGGTGAAAGGAATTCTTCAGCGAGCATTTCGCCGGGATGCGTTGGCTGCCTTCTTGTAGGTACGCGAATCATTTGGAAAACCTTAATTGTGGTAATCAACAATCTCAACTTCCGCGGGGCCGGCACTAGTCCATAAAAAGCATACTCTGAATTGTTCGTTGATGCGAATACTGTATTCTCCCGCGCGGTCGCCCTGCAATCTCTCCAAGTTATTTGCGGGCGGCACTCGCAACTCATTGAGCATAGCCGCAGAGTCCAGTTGATCGAGTTTGCGCGCTGCTATCCTCCAAAGAAAACGCGGACAGGTTTTACGCGCATCCTTTGTGTTATCTCCATTGAAAATATCTTCTGTGCCCTTGGTTCTAAAATCTACTATCACGGCAGCAACCTAACATCCGAAACCCGTTCGAACCGCTCATTCCGTTGCCATCTTCGTCGGTGTATCGCTCACGGTAAACCAATCGCCTTTTCCATCATTGGTTCGCAGCAGACGCCTGATCTCATCGAAGTTAAATGGCCGCGCGCCGCGACGCCCGAAGACTGAAACCTGATTTCCGGTCTCATCAACGGCACGATCACGATCAAGCGGCTTGCTGATCGCGAGTGCCTCACCTTTTGTTTTGAACGTGGCGATCAAAGCCGGGTTCGGTCGTGGACTAAACCCCGCGTATTCCGGCACAGTTTCCGGTGAGGTGAGCTGCAGGATTCGGAGCCCGTTCTTTCCGTCAGCGACATAGGCAAAGAGGCTGGCGTTGGTCATCGCGACCTTCACCTGATGGACATCGTTTAGTTTGCCGTCTGCCGTAAACGACTGATCCAGCCGTGGCGCCTCCGGCTGCTCAACATCAATGATTGCGATTCCATCCTTGCCGTTTGCAACGTAGGCATAGGTGCGCGCCACGTAGACGTCGTGCGCATGTTCGAGTGGAACGAGCGCGTTCCTCACGAGTTTGGGCACTCCCGCCTCAGTTACGTCGAGCACCTTGAGTCCCTCATCATCTACGACGAAGCCGTAGCGAAACTGGATCGCAATCGCACGTGGATTCTTGAGTTCAGGCGCTCCTTTCTCGTGAACGATTCGAGGACTCAGAGGGTCATCAATATCGATGACCACCAGGGCGTTCGCAGTCGTGACATATGCATACCTGCCGGCGATGGTGATGTTATTTGCGTCAGCGAGCGCGCCGCCCGGATTGAAAGCCCCATTCGGATACTTCTCGGGATCGAGCGCACGCCTCAAATAATTGTTCAGCGGATCGCCGTCCAAAAGGGTAGCGGCGTTAACCAGAATCAGTCCTTCATACTTGTCCACCACGTAAAGATAAGCGTAGAGCAGGTGAATTGGTTGCTCTTCATTGACCAGTTGCTTGCGTTCATCGCCTCTCAGCTTGCTCGCGCTGGCCGGGTCGATCATCGAACCATCAGCCTTGACGCGCCACCGAGCTGGGTCGACCGCGAGCGTGGTAGGCGCAGCAACTGCCGTCGCATACCTTGTCTTCACCCAAAACTTCTGCCCGAATCGCGAGACTGGCGCCGTGGTTATCCTCTCCGAAAATCCCTTCTGATCGATCTGTGCCACGTCGTATACGCGTAGCCCGCCTTCGCCTGCCGCCACGTAGGCATACTCACCGCGCAGCTGCACTTGCAGCACCTTCGGGTTACCAATATGTTCGTAAAAGGTCTTCAGTTCACTTCCGCTCTGAACAAACTTCGCGTAGTTGTCGGGATAGGCAACACGATGAAGCGTGCTGCCGATGACAGCTTGTGGCTCGCTGCGTTCGGTGGCAACAACAACTTCCAGCGCGTCATCCGCCGCGACGTAAACGTAGCGACCCATAAAGTTGACAAAATTCGTCCCTTGCAAAAGCAACTGGGCCAGCCAGGCGTTGTTGTCGTTCTTTGCCGAAACATGACAGTCGGTACAGGCTTTCGTTTCTGTCGCACGCACGGTATGGGGCACATGAGTGTTGAATGCCTGACCGGCGAAACCTTCCACCGAAGTCGTCTGTTGCTGCGAATAGATCCACTCTCGGTTCTGATTCTGCGAGCTGACTAATACTGCAGACGAAGAACGCACGGGAGCAACCCGGTTACCGGTGACGGTGCCATCGCGCCCAAGCATGAAGATATCGTCGCGCAAAACCTGGAAGTTATATTGAGTGAAGTTCCGCGAGTTGCCGCCTTCGTTGTGGCGATTCGGCATCTTCCGATTTGCTTCCATTGATAAATGACACCCAAAACAGCTCGTCACCCACGACGAGTGGCAGGCAACGCAGGTCATGTCCTTATCACGATGGGCCAGTTCGTTATCGTTTTGCGGTAGCTCGCCCCAGGTCGCGTTGTCTTTGCGAATGGTCTTCGAGTAGCGCGATTTCTCACTGTAGTCGGGTGAGCCAGGGGTTATCGTGTCGAGCGTCTGTGGTACTCGCCACCAACGACCCGGCACCACTAACGAGTTCTGGACGATGTCTCCAGTCTTTAGATCTATGTCCTTTCCGCTCTCGTCCTTTTTCTTGCGGTCCCGCAGGTTGCGCTGGAAAACGGGGACCTTGCCGCCTTCCGCATCGCGAGTTGTAAAACCGCGGGTAAGATTTCTGCCGACGACGGGCGGCTTTCCGCCTTGTGCAACAACGACCCGCGCCGCAGGACCCGACGTAAACAGAGTGGCGCGTTGGCGAACCGAGCCATGGCAGTCTTCGCAGGCAATCTCAATCGCCGCGCGCGGCTCGTTATAGAGATTGCCGTCGCCATGAGCATCCTGGCGGAAATGGCAATCCACGCAATGCATCCCCTTTTCCAGATGGATGTCGTTTAAGTGGACAGTCTTCTTAAACCTCTCGGGATCATCAAATGAGACGATATTGCCGTGCGCGTCCAGCAGGTTCCCTTTTCGATCGCGTTTGAAGACTTTGCGAAACATCCAGCCGTGACCATGGAGGTCGCCAAATTGAACGTTCTTCAATTCAGCATTGAATCCTGCGGTGCCGGTTTTCATCAGGAAGCCCAACTCCGACCAAAGGCCGCGGAGGCTGGCAGCTTCAGGATTGCGATCCAACTTTTTCTGCTCCTCATCTGGCGACGGCTCATGTTGTTTCTTCGGATACATCTTGTCGCCATCGCTCTCATTGTCCCACCAGGTCATCCCGAGATAGCTGGCAACCATGTTTGTGCCGGGGTGCATGTGGCAGACCATGCACTGGGAGGTGGGAATTTGGTTGGTGAACTGGTGTTTGATGGGATGACCGGATTCGTCTTTGGGAATGCTCGTATCCGCCGATTCGGATCGGCCAAGATTTCCAGCACCTTTATAGAAAGCAGAATGTGACGGGTCGCTATCGTTGGCGTAGATCACGTGGCAGGCAGTGCAGCCCGACGATCGATAGTCTCCCGGATGATCGTTAGTCCCGAGAAAGTTGAGTGTCGGATCCATCAACCGTGTCTTCTGCAATCCCAGATAAACGGGGTCGGTCCGCTGGGCTGAACCAAAACCGCGCGCGCTCAATCCCTTGTCTGGCTTGCCTGGTTCTTCTTCTCTATCCGGTAAGCCCACTTCGAGTCGGCGCTTCCCTCCCCGTTCGAAGACGCGCAGCACATTGCCGGGCTGCGAAATTTCCCAACGAGGTATTGGATCCAGGAATTCAAGCAGACCTTTCGTGCGCTTCTCTTCGAGCGTGGGCTTTGAATTTTGGATTAAGGTCTGGGGCCCACCGCCTTCGCTGTAACTTTCGCCAAAGCGCGTGTCCTTGAGAGGAAAGCCGCCGTTGTTGTAGAGCGCCGCGCCCCAAAGCATCGCGCCGTGGGCCATCATGCTCCGTGCTACGGTTTCAGTGTGGCTGTTATGACAGTTGGAACCGGTGCAGGTTTTCCTGACCACGCGCAAATCGCCCGGATTAATGAAGCGGACAAACTCCCAGCTCTCGCGGACCAGCAGCGTGTTAGTGCGCTCCGGATTGCCGCCAGTGTACTTGCCATCGCGCTTCCACTCGGCGGGAAACCTTGGTCTGACGTGCGCTTCCCTCTTCGTTCGTTCGAAATCCTTCGAATCTTCACTCGCCTTTCGCGGGACGGGATTGCCGCCATGGCATTGGGTACACGTGAGTCCAATACCATCATTGCCGTCCTTTAGCTTCTCGAGCGTCTCAGCGCCGTATTTGTGCATCGGCTCGATCAGGCCGTGGCAGGTTACGCAGCCTTCGAGCTTTGGAGATGGAGGTGTCTGGTCCTGAAGGGCAATTGTTAAAAGCGATGTTGGCGAACGGGATGGCGTTCCTGCAGGGCCCTTATACTCTTTTGTGCCGGAAAGGACCGTTATGCTCAGCGCCAAGCTGAACAACGGAACGATCAAAATTACTAGAAGTCTTGTTCTGCTCACGGCTTGAGATCCAAACTCACAGGGTTCACCATAGAGCCACAAAGGATGCACGCCGCGGCCGATCCGCAAACGACGGTCGAAGACATACGATCCACGAAATCACACAAAATGACACTAAAGACACTTCGTGTTAGTTTGTGTGACTTCGTGGATCGTCTCTCTTCCGCGGTAAACAAAACACTCTCCATGAACAATCAAAAAACCAGTTTCAGTTGCGAAAACAGCGTGTACAGCGGCTTGCGTGGACTGATGACTTCAGGCTCGCAGAAATCGCTGACCGTCCCTGGACAGTTGCGCGAGCGGTCCGTGAAAATGTCTCGAAAGCCGCGTCCCGTTTGCAGCGTTGCCGCTCCAAAAGTAATCGTCACGTTGTTTATTAGGAAAGGCCGGTACGCGACGCCCAGACTATAATCAAATCCAATGTCTTTCCGGATCCGGTTTTGAAATAGCACATATTCGAGGGGCTCAGTTCGATGAAATCGCAGATAGTTTGCGTTGAACACGGCCTTTAATCGCTGCGTCACCTCCACATCCACTCCGGCGTTGTAAAGAAAGAGCCCTGGATTCACGAAATTGGCCTGGCCCTGGGTCTTGCTGCTGCGCAAACTCGGAAGCAAACTGTTCGGTTGCACGAGCCCCACACCAGTCTGCGTCAAACGAATTCCGTTTCTGCTCCAGAAGGAGAATTGCCCGCCTGCGAAATTTGGATCGTCGAAGATCGCATCAAATCCCGTTGCCTTAGCATCAGTCGGGTTCGAGTCGCCCTGCGCCCAAAAGAATGAGCCCTTGAAGCGCAGATAATCGAAGTCCATTGAAGCCTCAGCCGCGGCCATGTGTGATTTCACTCGAACACTCCGCCCCGCGATCGGATTTCGGTCGTCGCTGCCAAGCGCGTAATAATAAGCATGCGTCAGATTCAATCGGCCCAGATGCCCGTCCCCGGTTAATCCAAGATAACCCACCTTAATAGCGTGTGGCCGCACGTCGCCAATCAACGCCGGCCTAACGAGAAATCCGTTGCGGTCGTATTTGATGCTACGCCGGTCGTCGTTGTAGTGGACACTTCCCTGAATTGTGTAGCCCTTCCGAGCGAAGTCCTGCCGAAAAATATTTCCGATGTAGACATTTTGATGCCGTGTGTCGAACCGGTTTAAGCCGCTGTTTGTGTCCTTCTCCAGCATCAAGAAATACGCAGCGTTAAATTGAATTCGGTTGTTGTCCGCGGCGCCGAAGAAGCGGACGCCGAGATTATTATCGGAAAATATGAACCCGCGAAAGTCGGAAATAAACGGTTGAATTCCCGCGCGCACCGAGATGAAATCGTAATTTGCATTAACGTCCGCCAGCTTCACTTCTCCAAAGGCTTCTTCCAGCGAAAAGTGAGTATCAGTGCGATTGGTACCGCGGCGAACGTCGATGTTTACCACGCCGTTCTCGCGAGCATTTAGATAGTTTGGAACGCTGAAGGTGGGTGAGATCTTAATCGCCCAATCGCGCGGTTTGAATGTCGTGTCTCCATGAAAAAGCTCAAAGCTAAGCTGGATTGTTTCACTGGCCGCAAACTGTTCCGGCTGACCAAAGAATTCAGCGCTGCCGGGTTCATCGGTACTCACGTCTGCAGGTGTCGGCGCGCGACGTTGTTCAACTCCAGTCGTGCTCACGGCGGAGAGAATCATGAAGAGCTTGTTGCCGCGAATTGGGTAGTCGCCTTTCAGCACGCTCTGATTGTACGGATCCCACCAACGCCCACGCGTAAAGGGAATATCGCGGCCGCGCCCACCTCGATCGCCATAACGGTCATACTCAGGGAATCCGATACGCCATCGATCGCGAGCTTCACGCCTGTCCTTGGTGATTTGCGGTTCCGAAGAAACCGTCTCTTTTCCGGCATGTCCCGTTGGCCTGTCGCCGGCTTGTTTTGGTATCTCTTTGATTTCCGCCTGGTCGAGAGGAATGTCTACGACGATCTCCTTACCCGCTTCGATGATGACATTCTCGAGCGCTTCACCACGTGGAATCGCAAAGTCGCCATAGACCTTATTTGGATCGAATGCCGCAACGTGCGGTGGCGACACCTTCAAACGATACGCGCCCGGGCTTAGTTGAAAGGAATAAATTCCATCAGTGTTACTACGGGTGCGTTTCCATTTACTGGTGACCTGGTTGGTAACGATGACGGCCACACCCGGAATCGGCGCCCCAGAGGCAACATGGACCTTGCCCTTGAGACGGCCCGAGCCCTGCCCCTGGGCCAGGACCGCGCATGCCACTATTGTGACGACCACTTGGACCACCAGAAGGCTCCGCAACACAGGGCTTGGTTTTTCTCGCTGCATCTCGTAAGTAAGACAGGCATTGCCTGCCTGCCACTGGGCACTTGTCATAACCACCTGCTAACGAGGCTTTGTGAAAACGTCGAGCGGATCTCTGAGCCTGAAAGGCTGTCAGATAGTAGCCGCAGGCGGTTCTGACAAAACGTCCGGGCAGGAATGCCTGTCGCGTCAGGATCCCACTAACATTTTGGACTAATAACGCCAGTGGCTATCTTGGCTGGGAACGTCGCTGACAGCTACGCCGTCCCTTATGCTGCTTTATTCCAACGAGGATATCCTGGTACTCGGAAAGTAGTTTAGCTCTTAATCGGAGTCAAGCGCTTTCGCTCATCGATTGGTACGAAAAGATCCACGAAGACACACGAAAGTTCACGAAAAGAATTTCGGGTTGCTTCGTGTGATTTTGTGGATCGTTCCTTAAGTTCTGAACTAGGATACTAGTTGGAATAATCAAACTTGACTGATCAGCGTTTAGTGATAAATTGTCAAACATGTTCAATCGTTATGGTGCGTTATAGTGTTTCATCGTTCTTTTATGAACGGGCCAGATTCTATGAGCCGATGGCAAATCCGAACTACATCTGGCTTTGTTTTTGCGCTTTCTGTCCTCGCTCTTCTGATTGCTCATAGTAGCTATGAATCCGTAAACACAGCATCAGCACAAACCAGCCGTCCCGTCTTGTTCAGCGACGCTGATTCGACCAGGGGCCTCGTAGTCGAATCAATAACTAATAAGCGCGAACCCTTTTCGCCCATCGCTACTGTTTCATTTGCAACCGACAACCGCACGCGGATCATGCTTGTTGCGGGAAATCTGCACCTCACGCCGGGCGAAGGAATGGACGTAGTTACCGCGGACGCCGAGGACGAAGCCGGTCGCGTTTACTCGCTGAAGGTGGAATATGTCGGGCCGGTACCTGACCAGGATTGGGCCACGTCAGTGGTAGTTAGGCTTGATGAACATATGAGAGACGTCGGCGATGTTCTGGTGCGAATCTACTACAAGGGTATCGCCAGTAACCGGGTTCGTTTTGGCATGGGACGTGTCGGTGGCGGCCCTCCGGACGATCAAGGCGCGATGCCGACACCCGGGCCGTTGGATGTCCGTAATCCCACGAACCAGATCACTGCCGGCACCTTAACCACGAGCGAAGTACAAACAATTATCGCCCAGGCTGTTTCTGCCGCGGTCGCGCTGCACAAGGCGGTAACCGTGGCGGTTACTGATCTCGAAGGCAACGTGCTGGGCGTATTTAGCATGACCGGTGCGCCATCGATGGTCCAGATTCGCGGAGGCGGACCACTGCAAACGCCGAACATAAACGGCCTCGTACCAATTGGGCTCGAGGGAACCAGATTGCCGTCTCAGTTTGCCGCGATCTCCAAGGCCGGAACCTCGGCGCTGTTCAGCACTTCAGGGAATGCCTTCACCACCCGAACGGCCGGCTTCATTATTCAGGAACACTTTCCCCCCGGCGTCAATTTTCGCTCAGGCGGTCCGCTCTATGGTGTGCAATACTCCTCACTTCCCTGCTCCGACATCAAGATCCCGGGCCTGCCTTTGGGCTTAAGCGCCGATCCTGGCGGCATGCCGATTTACAAGAATGGTATTGCGCAGGGTGGAGTCGGCATCGAAGGCGATGGCGTCTATGGGATCGATCGCGACCCCGCGGATTTTGACCTTCCATTTGAGGAAGTAATTGCGCTTTCAGCAGTCAGGGGATTTGAAACCCCGCCGCTCATACGCGGCGACAACATTCTGGCCGATGGAATCAGGCTCGCGTTTACGAACGCAAGTGAGGTCTTGCGACCGGCGACAATTGCGAGCTTACCGGGAGTAATCAATTCTCCTCTTCGCGCCGCGCAGCCGTCTGCGTTTACCTCGGTAATTGTCGGCGGCATTCGCGGCGAATCCGATCCGCGTTTCTTTCCGTTCGTGGGCAGTCCTTCGGGCCTAACGGCTGCTGATGTGGATCGAATTATTTCGCAGGCGGCGCAGCAGGCCAACGTCACCCGCGCTGCGATTCGTCAGCCGCTGGGCAGCAATGCCCGTGTGACAATCGCGGTGGTTGACACGGAAGGCCGCGTGCTGGGCCTGTTCCGCCAGCAGGACGCTCCCGTTTTTGGTTTTGACGTTTCGGTGCAGAAGGCCAGAACAGCCGCATTCTCTTCAAGTGCAACCGCCGCCGCTCAACTCCGTGCCGCGGGATTTGGCTCCTACGTGGATCGGGCCGCGGCTGATGGGTTGAAGCTGGACGGCTCGGTTGCGTTCAGCGATCGGGCCATCGGGTTTCTGCATCGCCCGTTCTTCCCGGATGGTATTAATGACACCGCGGCCGGACCGTTCAGTACAGAGATAAGCCAGTGGAGTGTTTTTAACGTCGGGTTCCAACTCGATCTGATCAAGACAAATTTCCAGGCGGCAATTGCAGGAGCTAACGTTTCCTGCTCTTCAATCGCCAGCCTTGCGAACGGCGTACAGATATTTCCCGGCAGCGTGCCGCTATACAAGAACGGGACTTTGGTCGGCGCCATCGGAATCAGTGGCGATGGCGTGGATCAGGATGATCTGATCGCAGCGGCCGGGGCCAACGGATACTCGCCCGCGCCGGCCATTCGTTCTGATCGGGTCTTCGTTCGCGGCGTTCGACTGCCCTTCCTGAAGTTTCCACGCAGCCCGAACCTGTGATCAAGATAAAGCCGCGAAACTCTGCGAATGGCACAAACAACTTCTAACCGAATCCCCACACGCGCTTTAAGCATCGCCCTGCTGCTTTGTGTAGCTGCTCTGTCGATCGCACAAACACCAACCGCACTACCCAACGCCCGCGGTGTAATTAGGTTAAAAGTAAAGGTGAAACCAGTGACTCCGGCGACGGGACTTTCACGCAAGCGCTTCTTTCTCATCAAGGGTTCGCTGGCCGAAAACCAGTCTTTGATCGAGAACATGAAACGGCGACCAGTAACTTCGCGTGACTGTTATTATCGTAGCATTGGAGCGAGCGAGGCACTCATCGCCTGGCTCAAGCAATACGACTGTGAATCGGTTTACTGTCGCGAAGTTGCTGACTGGAAGGAAGTGGATGCGGTTCCTGAATTTCAGCGTGCAGTCGCCGCGGGCGAGAAAGAGTTCGGCAGCCGAGAGTTGGCCCGCAAGTGGCTCACGGTAAATCTGTCCGACCAAATTCGCGACGGTTACTATCAACAACAACAGCAGGACCTCCGGACTTTGATAGAGACCTCAAAAGCGCAAGTGACGACGGTCATGACCGACCGGAAAGGTACTGCGTATTTTACGGACATCGAACCGGGCACGTACGTCATTTCGAACATTATTCGTACCGAGGGAAGTGAAACGGCTTCGCTGTGGTGGAACTGCGAAGTCAAGGTGGAAGCCGGTGACATTTCGATGGTGATGGACAGGCCTTATCAGATCTCGAACACCAGAGATATGAAGCCCCTCCTGCTCAAGCAAACCAAGTGCTTCAGCGATGAGCAGCCGCTGCCTGCATGTCCGGCCAGGTAAGACGCCGGGACCCTGACGTTGAGCCAATGAAACGCTACCCAGTCACATTCCTCATCTTCGCGCTCGTGGTGCTCATTGTCTTTTTTCATCCACAGCAATTTTCAAAGAACGGCGTGGTTACCAGCCAGAAACGCGCGAAGCGATTGCCGCGCAGAGTTGCAAAGCCACCGACTGCCAGTATCAGAGTGGATTATTCCAACTTCTCTCACGCTACAAAGAGACATCAGGGAGCTTGCAACACTTGCCACAAAATTCCAACGAACAATTGGAAAAAGACAAGCGACTTTCCCGACGTTGCCGATTATCCCGGCCACGACGCGTGCGTTAGTTGCCATCGTCCGCAATTTTTCAGAAGCGCGAAGCCGGCTATTTGTTCGCTTTGCCACTCGAAGGTTTCACCGCGAGACGATGTGCGTTTTGCGTTTCGGAAGCCGGCTGGCCGGCGCCAATTCATGATCGAGTTTCCCCACGACAAACATCAGGACTTGATCGCGAACCTTTTTCGCAGGTTTGCCGAAGCAGAGCAGCCATGGTTTGTGCGCGCTTCGTTTACATCATCCGGCTTTAATGCCGACGACAAAGCGGAGCACTATTACAACTGTGAAATCTGCCATGGACCACGAAACGCACCTTCAGGCGCGCCGGCCTCAGGTTGGATTGACGGATTTGTTCCTGACAACCTGACGTTGAAAGCGGTTCCAGTGAGCCATGCCTCTTGTTTCAATTGCCACTGGAAATCCGAACAACCGGTAAGCGATAGCTGCGCTGGCTGTCACAAGTTGCCTTCTCCTCCAACCGTTGTTCCAAGCCGTGATGTGCCAAAGCGCTTTTCAATGAAGTTTCGCCACGGGCGCGAACAGCACATCGCGGAATGCACCACCTGTCATATCAACATAACGAAGGCGGCGACAGTGCGAGGGTTGAAGCCCGATGTGCCGATCACTTCCTGCACTCAATGCCACAACAAGGAGGGATTACGACTCGACCTGAGTAAGGAGTTGGCGGCAATCGACAAAAACCGAGATTTCGTTTGCGTCTATTGTCATACGTCTGATGTTGGGCGGCGTGATCCCCCAGCTAGTCACTATTCGATTGCTGAGCGGCCACCGATGAAGCGCAAGGACGTAAAGTGAGTTTTCTGGCATACAAAACCCTTCGGCTCTTTCGATCTTTTATCAAACACTTTCCGGTGGTCTGGTTCACGTCTCTGGGTTTTCTCTGTGTTCTATGTGTCTCTCTGGTGAAGATAACGCGCGCCACACTAACCCCAGAGACACTCAGTTTGCACAGACAGTTGCCGGTGTTTGCCGCATTGCCGCAAGGTTCCGATCTCGACTATTCAATCTTTAGGCACACCAGCCAGCGCCATGCGTCGCTCGCCTGCGCGGCCTGCCACACCCGAGCAGCAGACAATTCCGCGACTCCTCGATTTCCCGGACACAAGGCTTGCTTTCATTGCCACACCTCCCAAGTGCTAACGCCTAATACGCCGATGTGCACGATTTGTCATACAGACGTCAATGGCTCTGACCCACCGCGAAAGCCTTTTCCCACCCGCTTCAAGGAAAGTTTCAACGCGAAATTCGATCATGTTCAGCACAATACCGGCTCCGGCCGTCCCCCAAGCGGCTGCGCCGCCTGTCATAGCCGTCTCGGCGGCCGAGCCGCGGCATTGTCGATTCCGACGAGTATCTCAGCGCATAACCTCTGCTACAGCTGTCATACGCCGAGCAGCAAGTCTTCAGCGGGCCGCGAAATTGCTTCGTGCGGAGTCTGTCACGACGTTAAGCCCTACTCTCGAACGTCGACCAACGCGCGCGCATTTCGTTATGCCTTTAGCCATGCTAAGCATGGCAACGCGCAACGTTTGGTTTGCGCCGATTGCCACCGGCTATCGGCGGGTTTGCCCCAATCGCGTCAGGTAAGTAGCCCTGCGGCTTCTGAACATTTTCCGGCAACGCGCGGAATGACTTGTGTCACCTGCCACAACGGCAAACGGTCCTTCGGCGGCGACCTGGCTTTCAAAGATTGCCGACGCTGCCACACCGCTGCTAGTTTTCGCATGCCGATGTGAGTCTTACAGAACCGAGCGCGGTAGCGCCGGATCCTAGAGTCAACTTCAGATAAGCTTCCTGCCGCCCACTTGCAAAGATTCAGGTATCTTCCATTAGTCCTCATATTGTCTATGCTGCTGGAGTGCAGGGGAGAGGTGATCTAGTAGCTGGCTGCCACAGCCATGAAGCCAATCCGCGAAGAATTCCGCGACGAACACATTCCCTTGGGTTATCTAATTACCATTCGTGCCCACGGTACCTGGCTTCACGGTAGTGCCGGCTCGGTAGATAGGTTTCACAACACTTACGGCACTCCCAAGTTGGCGGCGAATGAGAAGCGCAGAGAACACAACCAACGCTTGCTAGCACAAGAACCCGTAAGATTAGGAACGAAGACTAGAAGGGCTGTTGAAGTGGCGATTAGAGAGACTTGCGAAATTCGAAAATGGACGCTGTGGGCGTTTCATGTTCGGACGAATCACGTCCATGCAGTAGTGTCCGCGAACTGTAAGCCAAAGAAAATTGCGACCGCGTTCAAGGCGAACGCTACTCGAAAAATGCGAGAGGCTTACACTTGCCAAAGTGATAGAAGTCCCTGGGTGGGTGGCGAAAGTAAGAAGTACCTATGGACCGAAAAAGCATTGGCTGATGCTATCGCTTATGTTTTATACGACCAGGGTGAACCATTACCGGAATAACAACATCGGATGGCGCTTCGTTGTTGCGGTTCTATAGAGACCTCCGATTTTGAAGTTGGCTCTAGCATCCGGCGCTACCGCGCTCGGTTCTGTAACGCAGCGTAAAGGAAAAGTTTGACACGTTCCGCATCGCTATCTAAGATTGTCTTGCGTTTGATTCCCTCCCCAGCTTGTTTCATGGCAATTCTGCAAAATCTCTCTATTTGAGGTAGGTCGATGAGAAAACTACTGATCGTGATTGCGGCATTGGCCTGTCTGGCAGCAGTTGTCGTTGCAAATAATTCAGCCTTTACTGCGTCGCAGGATATCCCCAAGGAAAGCAAGGTCCAGCCGAAGGAAGTGGTGTTAGGTAAGGATAGCCAGTCAGACAAATACGGTGAAGTGCCCTTCAACCACGAGACTCATTCCACTAAGAACTACAGCATTGATGGCAAGGGTGTTATCGCGTGCGTGGAATGCCATCACACCGACCAGCCAGGCTCAGCACTCAAGCCTCCCCTAAAGACGGGTGAACGAGATGTGGCGCTGACAGCGGCAGTGCTGACAGCCGCGGATTCCAAGCCGGTCAAATCATGCCGTTCATGTCATTTACAGGCAGGCGACGACAGCGCGCCTATGCCCACCATCACTGAGCCTGAGAAGCCGGCGCCAATCAAGCTCAACAACGAAGTCGCCTATCATCGCAATTGTAACCTCTGCCACGACAAAGCCATTGCCGCTAGACCGGCGCTCAAGGAGAAGAAGCTTCCCGGTTCAAACGACTGTTTACCCTGCCACAAGCCTGTAGCAAACCTATAGAAAAGGGACAAATGAGAATTGCGCCTGGCTATAGGTCCTATAGCTCCCATACGCCCTATAACGGCGCAAGTAGCGACGGGTTCCAATGTCTCTTGTCCTTGCCGTGTTCCACATGGCAGGAGTAGCAGTTTGGTTTGTCCGGTGAAACTAGTATGCGATTGGTTTTCGGTTGCACGCTTCCGTCGTGACACCTGCCGCAGGTCGTCCGCGGAGTTACACGATCGATCGGGTTGAGCGTCTTATGGCAACTCGAACAAGACAGCTCGCGTTCCTCGTTACCCTCCATTCCCGGAACCGCGCGCACACGGTAGATGTGTAGCGTATGAAACTGCTTGCTGCGCCACTTATCATCCGTGTCCTCTGACAAACGCGTTACGGAGATCGGTTTGAGCGCCCACTCGGTATCATTGAGTCCCTTCCACTTCCATTTTTCATCCACTACAGGATATCCAAATCTCCCACCATGCGGCGTACTTACGCGCCGTCCGTTATAGGTATTCTTATTGGCATCGTTGTGGCAAGCCGTACACGTTGCCAGGGCCGCTGCAGCCGGCTCGAAATCCGTTCCGCGG
This sequence comes from Pyrinomonadaceae bacterium, assembly GCA_051004635.1. Lineage (GTDB taxonomy): Bacteria > Acidobacteriota > Blastocatellia > Pyrinomonadales > Pyrinomonadaceae > PSRF01. Next base: position 25,175 of record JBPCKD010000159.1, on the reverse strand, counting down.
TGTTCTGCGTGACAGGAAACACAACCAACCCCCGCGGCGCCATGCGGCGATGTTACGGTGGCGACAAACCCTTCGGCTGTGTGGCACGCCGAACATTTTGACTCCATACTTCCAGCGAAGGAATGACAGCCGGTGCAGGCATTCGCGTTAGCCCGGGTCGCGATCGGTGGCGAGAGATCGAGCTTCGATTTGGCATGCGCTTGCGAAACGGGCCCGGGTGAATAAGCGCTTGAGTACCAGTAAGCAGCAGCTACCGAAAGCAAACCGACCCCGATCGCGCCCCAGATAAAAAACGAGACCGGCCAACGCGACATCAAATCCGTCGTGGGTGCCCAGTTAAACTGAGCTTTGCCGGCGCGTCTTTGACCTTTTGGAAACAACGGCGAAGGCCGCACCATTTTGCCCGCTTCACGAATGCGCTTATCCCAAAAGATATCCAAAGCCTTATCTCCCGGAAGCGGCGCGGCGCGCGGCGCCTTCGCTGCCTTCTTACCTTCGCCGAGAAGCTCCAGTGGTAGCAGTTTCGAGGTTTTGAGACTTGAACTGCTGACGTTAGCTGCTTCTGCTACTCGTCCAATCTGAAGCGAGACCTTGATTACCAGCGCGTCCTCGTTGCTTTCGATATCGAGTAGAAACGGCCCGACCTCCAGGATGTCACCTGGCGAAAGTGCTTCATTTCCTTCAACAGCTTTTCCGTTGAGAGTTACGGGATTGGATGGACGGAGATTAAAGAGATAGTGGGTGCCGTTGACTTCTTTGATTCCGGCTTGCGCTCGCGAGACAGCCGGATGATTTAATCGCAATTCACATTCGACCAGACGCCCGATCAAAAGGCCGTCGCTGATGACGGTCATCGGATCCTGAAGGAGATCCTCCCGGATGATGACGTATTTGTTGCGCTGTGACATTGTCTGTCGGAAATACTGCTCAAGCCTCCGTGCGATCTTCGTGTCCTCTGTGTCTCTGTGGTGAATTTAAGAGGAGAAACACTAACCACCGAGACACAGAGGGCACTGAGGTTGCACAGAGAAAGTCAGGGTTTATATTTTCTGGACGGGCTCCTTCGCAGGCTCAAAGAAAACACGATCCAGGTTGTTTAGATTCACTTCACTGCGAAATAGACGACTTGAATAACGTGAACGAGCATCAGCGCCAGCATCGCCGCGGTCGAAATCACATGCGGCGCAATCCAGAGCTTTAGGATTCTGTGCAGATAAATCAGCGCATCCACCCGGCGAATAGTGACAGCGGTTTCCACGGCCCTAAGCAAAAGCGTTCGTTCCTCCTGGGTCGCCTGCCGAGTCAGGCGTTCCTTAAACGGCGCCCGCGCCTTGGCCAGCAAAGCTGTCAGCGGCTCACGACGTGTGAACTGCCGTATCAGGAAAGGAAGACTCTGAAACCGCTTCACCACTCTTTCCTCAATCTCTTCACGTAGCCAGCCCTCGCTGTTGTTCACTGTTTCGTCGAGCTCTTTCTCGAGCTCCGCCTTGCGCCCCACTAGGTCCTCAATCAATAAAGGCTCCCCTTCGATGCTGGTCATGATTCTCGGGGCGATGATATAGGCGGCTATGCCAAACAAACCGGTAGCAATAACGACGTCAAAAGCCAGGTAGAGCGAGGTGGTCAAGAGACCGCCGGTGCCATTGCCTGCGTGCAGCATCAATATCAACCCCGCAAACGCGCCCACATAAACATGGACCAGCATCCAATAGCGCAGCGCGCCGGCGCGTCTTCTGTAGACCTGCTTGCGAAGCGGGTAGGTCATCACCGCGACAATGCCGAAGAGCCCAACCAGGCCTGTGGCCCAACGCATCGTCAGCCACGTTCCGACCAGAATGCCGTCAAATCCACGCGTCGCTAATCCCCAAACCGATGCTATGCCGGCAATTAATATCAGGGCGGCGCCGGCCTTGTGCAGAGTCCTCGCGCGTGGATCGCTCTTATGGATATTTCGGCCGAAAGCTTGCGCATTGTCGCGAAAGATTAACCCCTGAGTACTTTCCACCTCAGCAAAATATTTGACGGGATCGACGCGCAGCAACGCGCCCGTGGGACAGTTTTCCTCACACGAATACGCCTGTCTTTTCGCGCCTTGAGGATTAAGAGGAGTGTGCTCGCAGAGATTACACTTTATTGCCACAACGTCATCCGAAGGCATGAGGGGAAGTGGAGCCGGAGCCCTGGCGAGACTGAATGTTTTCTTCAGACTACCCATCAGGTCAAACGTCACCAGCGGGTCGCCTGTGCTGCGAGGCACCATGGAGATAGCGTCGTAGGGACACTGAGTGGCACAGTCGAAACACCCGATGCAGGTGGCGGGATCGATATCCACGTAGCCCCGGGGATCACGGAAGATCGACCCGGTGGGACAGCCCGTCAGACATTCAGGATCCTTGCAGTGCATGCACACCTGAGGGGAAAGCACATGCTGCGTTCGTTCACTGCCAATCGTTACGGGACGCTCAATGTGTATCCCTCGACGCAACAAACGCGATTGTCCGTGAACTTCATGGCAGGCCAATGAGCAATTGCCGCACCTGACGCAAAGGTCCATGTCCATAACCAGAAGGTTCGCTCCATCAACGATGCCCGTCGCTATCTCCTTTTCCGCCGAAGCTAGCGAACGCAGGTCCTTCACTGACTCGATTCCCGGAAGATTGTCATCGGCGTTTGAGAAAGCGGAGAAGGCTGAGAAGATGCGGTCACGCAGCGCGGGATCGCCGGCTAAAGGCTCTATCGGAACCTCCAACACCTCAGTCCTTGCCATTACAGAAGCGCTGTAATCCCACTTCTCGTTCTGTTTCGCGCCTTCGAGCCCCAGGCAATTTCCTGCGCCCAGGAAATCGACCCCGATTGTGTGACCCAAACCAACTGCAATACCGGTTGACTGAGGATCGAGAGGAACTCCGCGAACTCGTCTAACCCATCCGCTTTTAATTAAGATGATCTTCTCGATGGGCGTTTGTTCCTGGCAAAGCAGGTGGTGTTTGCCGTAGACCATGAACTTCCCAACATCACGAAGCCTTTGAACCATCTCGTCGTCGCCGGACCGAACCCCGGGCGTCAAGTCCTCCAATACGCGGCCAAACCCATGCGCGCGATAGGTCTCGTCAAGCACCTGGCCAAACTTGGGGAGTTTTCTAAGAAGACGAAGCGCCGGCCGGGTCACTTCGAGCACGACCACTTTTCCGCCCTTTGGTACAACCACAGTCGCGTTTCGTTCCACTCCGGCGAGCACGGCCATTTCACCGAAGCAGGTACCGGGTTGCAACCGGCTGATCTTGCGTTGGTTGCCGTTTGGCCCTGCGATGTAAACGTCGAGATCACCGCTTACGGAGAGATAGAAGGTGTTCCCACCCCACTCGCCCTGACGCATGATTGCCTCGTCACTTTCATAGGCAAGCAAGCGGACATAGGGCCCAACTCTTTTTCCATTGCCGTAGTCGCGCCCGTCGACGATCACTTCCAGATCTCCGGCGTTCTTTAGTTTTCCATTTTGTTCGACGAAGAGTTCGGAAGTGAGCTCGATGTTCTTCAGGCTGGAAAGTATCGCTTCTCGGTCCGTAATTTCGCGCGGCATGCACGAGTTATACTACGTCGGAGAATAAAGATAAATGAGGAAGCTTTGTTCGTTGAGGCATGGTTTGATTTCGCCAGTGCATGTTAGGTGACTCCGCCGGGCAAGCCCACGTTTCTAACGACGGGCTTGATTACAACAGAACACCATCAGATTATTGGTGGTGGGTCAGTTTGACGTTAGCGAAGCCCGCGCCACCTTTACAGAACCGAGCGCGCTAGCGCCGGATGCTAGAGTCAACTTCAGTATTAAGCAGGTTGTGGCACTGCGCGCGGCTGGCGGAGCATGGAGTCAATTGGATAAACCTTTCTGATCGACCTCTCCTGCCCAGAACCGGTATTTTCTGTTTTGACGTTTATCACCGAAGTTGACCCTGGCATCCGGCGCTACCGCGCGCGGTTCTGTAAAGCAATCGACTACACTAACTCCAACCTGACCCATTACACGAAATTATTCTTTCGTTGGCCGCCGGGTCGATTTGTCTTATAGTGAAACTGCTGTTTAGTCTTATCCTGGAAATGATATTGAAATTGTATAGGTGGACCTGACCGCTCTGGTCTGCTCATTATTGCCAATGCCATCGGATTCGCTTCAATCGGTCTCTCTCGAACAACAAGTAGGACAATTCTTCTTCATCGGTCTTTCCGGCACAGAACTCGACGCTGAGGCGCGCGCTCTGATCGCGGAGGTGCAGCCGGGTGGAATCATCATCTTTGGCCGCAATGTAGCCAGCGCCCAACAACTCAGGGGCCTGCTTGATGGGGTGCGGGAACTGCTGCCCAATCCCCTCATTGGCGTGGATCAGGAGGGTGGGCTGGTTGACAGGCTGAGGAAGATATTTACGCCGATGCCCGCGGCGAGAAGTATCCGGGAACATGGCGATCTTGCAGCTGCGCGTGCGCTGGGAAGAATCAGCGGTGAAGCGCTGCGGATGCTCGGCTTCAACATGACTTTCGCGCCCGTTATGTCAATCATGACTGACGAGCGCGACCTGCTTTCAAACGGACTATACTCGCGCTCATTCGGCCGTTCTCCAGGCGAGGTACTCGGTTACACGACGGTCTATCTGCGCGGTCTGCAGGAGACTGGAATTGTTGGGTGTCTTAAACACTTTCCAGGTATTGGCGCGGGCGAAGTTGATTCCCATGAGCAGATGCCTTTGGTTAGTCTTTCGCATGACGACTTGATGGCCCAGGACCTCGCGCCCTACATAGAGCTTTTTCAACGCAAGGACGATCGGGTGCGTTGCGTGATGGTGAGCCATGGCGGATTCCCAAACATCGATATCACGAAAGGCGTCACCGGCGGCTTGCTCGAGCCGGCTTCGCTGAGCCATAACATCGTGACTAATCTCCTGCGCACCGAACTTGGTTATCAACATCTCGTGGTAACTGACGATCTCGAGATGGGCGCTATCGCCAATCATTGTGAGATTGAGGCGGCGGTGGTGCGCGCTTTCCTTGCGGGCGAAGACATGATGCTGATTTGCGCGCATCCAGAGATTATCCGGCGCGGCTATCATTCCCTTCTGGACGTAGCACGCGCGGGGAAACTTCCGAAGGATCGCGTGCGCGCATCGCTCAGACGGATAGCTGCCATGAAGTCCATCACCAAACCACCGTCCGCTTTCGACGCAGAAAAGTTTAAGGCGCTCTCTGATGAGACCGCAAAACTGAATGAGAAGCTCAACTACAAGTATGGAGGAACAATCTGATGCGTGCCTCAAGAGTAGCTTGCTTGCTTCTGGCTGTTTTGATGGCGGCTATCCTGCCGATGGGCTGCCGTCGACAGCGCAGCGGCGCATTTGTCATCGCGCTGGGCGACAACATCCGGACTATTGATCCCATTGGATCACCATCGGTCGACGCTGCCAGCGAGCGGGTGCGCGTTCTGATGTTTAATTCGTTGGTGAGGAAGAATGAAAAATTTGACTACGTCGGCGAGTTGGCTTCGGACATCAAGCGATCAGACGATAATTTGACGTTTACTTTTACTCTCCACGACGGCGTGAAGTTTCACGACGGGCGGCCGCTTACCTCGGCGGATGCCAAGTACACGCTTGATCTGGTCTTCTCCAGCACCTTCGCCAAGTCAGCGAGTTTCTACGAAGGCGCAGGCGCGGAAAGGAAAAGTTTCGTAAAGAGCGTCGAAGCGCCAGACGCCAAGACGCTGGTTGTTACGACCGTAAGGCCATGGACGGGACTGCTTAGCAGTCTGGTTCCTGTTTCAATTATTCCGAAGGACAGCTATGCAACACAAAAGGATCATCCGCTAGGCTCCGGCCCCTTCAAATTCAAGAGTTATGATACCTCGCAGCAAGTGCTCGATCTCGAAGCAAACTCTGATTACTGGGAAGGCGCTCCTCATGTATCCGCCGCCCGTGTCCGAGTAATCTCCGACACCAACGCGCTTCAGGCTGAACTTCAGGCTGGCCGCGTGGATATTGCGCCGCTGCCAACCAGCCTTTCGCCCGACGCTGTCAAGCTGCTGGGCCAATATCCAAACCTCCAGGTCCTGCAGTTCACTGGCTCTAATCTGAATCTGCTGACTTTTAATACCAGTCGTGCGCCGCTCGACGACGTGCGGGTGAGGCAGGCGATCGCCTACGCGGTTGATCGCGAAGGAATGATCCGTGACCTTTTGTTGGGTCAGGGAAAGATTGCCCACTCAATCCTGCCGGAAGAGTCCTGGGCATATCATGCGGCACAAAAGTATTCATTCGATCCGGCGATGGCGAAGAAGTTGTTGGACGAGGCTGGTTTCAAAGATCCCGATGGCGATGGTCCACAGATGCGGTTTGCGAAACCCGTGGTTTTCAGAGCTTCCGGAAGCAGCGCGTCGGCCAAGAATTATGCCGGAGTGATTCAGAACTATCTGAAGAACGTGGGCATTCCCGTCTCCATTGAGACGTCGGAGCAAAATACATTATTCGACGAATTACGTCGGGGCAATTTCCAAATCTCTTATGGCCAATGGGTGGGCGGAAATCAGGATCCAATATTCTTCAAAGACCTCTTTGCGACTTCTGAGATACCTACCGAGACGCGCGCCGCGCGAAATCGCAGCCGCTACAGCAATAAGGAACTCGACGCGTTGATTGCTGAAGCGCTCAATACCTTCGACCGGGAGAAAGCGAAGGTACTCTACGCACGCATCCAGGACATCGTTGCCCGCGATGCCCCAGTCTTGCCGCTTTGGTATCAGGCGAACATCGTCATCGCTAAAAAGAACTTGGGCAACATCAAGGTTGACGCGAGCGGCGACTGGGGCTTCGTGAGGAATCTGACGGTGCAGTAGCAGATGCGTATAGGGGCCTATATGACCTATCGGACCTATTTCAGTGCCAACATCTCACGCTTAACGGCGCCTTCCCGGATCAACCGAGGCTCACGCGTGCTTAAATCCAGAACAGTCGATGGCTCAGCGGCACTGGCCTCGCCCCCGTCGATTATCAGATCAATTCCTGCCGGGAAATAATTCTCCACTTCTTTTGCGGTACGCGCTGGGGGCTGTCCCGAAACATTCGCGCTGGTTGCTGTCAACGCGCCGCCGCACGCACGCACCAGAGAGCGGACATCGTCATCATCCGGCAAGCGAACACCGAGACTTTTCGTGCCTGCGGTCAGCTCGATCGGTACTTCCGGTCGCGCGACGCCAATTAGTGTAAGGGGCGCAGGCCAGTGTCCCTTAGCGATCAGTTTGAAAAAGTCGGATTGCTCGACAAACCGATCAACTTCGCTCTCATCTGAAACCAGGAGCAAGATGGGCTTGTCATCCTCCCTGCCCTTCAGTTCTCTGATCCTGAGGATAGCATCGCGATTGAGCGGATCGGCGCCGAGTCCATAAAACGTATCCGTGAGAAAAGCGATGACGCCGCCGCTGCGGATACTCTCCGCCGCCTGAATCCGCGATTCTCTATTGTCTGGAACGATCATCAAAACACTTAAGAAGAGCGCCGACAACCGCAAATTTTCTGTGTAGAAATGGCACTTGTGCCCCCCGTCGCGGGCGCACAAGTGCGCTCTCTAAACAGGCCGTTACGTATAACAGAGTTTCTAAGAAGCTGCGGTTTAAGATTTCCTCTGTGGTCCACCGTGGCCTCTGTGATAACCGTCGTCCGCAATCTTCACTGCGTAACCCAACCCATCACCGACCGAAAGAATCTCCGCGCGCAACTTGGGGTGGTTAACGAAGTACTTATTAAACTCCCTGAGCGCGTTGGTGGAGCTTTCCTGATCCTGAGAACGTATTTCGCCGGCAACTTGACCGCCCCACAGAAGGTTGTCAACAATCACCACGCCGCCGCGCCGCAACCTCGGCAAAGACAGTTTGAGATAATCTGCATATTCTTCCTTGAGCGCATCGATAAAGACCAAATCAAACGTGTCGTTGAGCTGCGGAATAACTTCCAGCGCTTTGCCGCGCTCGATGCGGACGCGATCGCGCAAGCCCGCGCGTGTCAGATAACCTTCAGCCGCTTTGATCATCTCGTCGCTTGGATCAATAGTGACAACCAACCCATCTTCCGCAACTGCGCGAGCAAGGTGGATCGTGGTGTAGCCGATCGCCATTCCAATTTCGAGGGCCCGCTTTGCATTAATCGCCTGCGCGGTGATCTCGACAAACAACGCCACCTCACGGTCGGCGCTCGGAACGCCATGTTGGGCGCCATACTCTTCCATCTCGCGAAGGAGCGGGTCCGTTTGTGGAATCAGTTGGTCAAGATACTCAGCTTGATTACGCTGAATGATGGCGTCGATACGTGCTTTCATGATGCCGCCTGATGAAAAAGAGAATTCTATGGAATTTCGCCCGCAAGTCTAGCAGACTGCAAACGGAACTAAGAGCGGGGCAAGCCCACCTTCCCGACCTGAGGGCCTTTTCAAGTCGACTGTTTTCTGCTCTCCATTGAAGGCCCTTCGATCTGACGTTTGTCACTCAACGAAGTGAAGCTCTGGGTGAGGAAGGTTGGCTCGCCCCCGCTCTTAGTTCGCGTGAAGAACGGCTGTGGAGTTCCAAGTGAGCCTTTCAATCGTCGGAATTATCCTGCGTGTCATTAGCAACGGATACGTAGCGGCGGCCGAGGCCGAGCTGGCGGAGTTTGTGTTGTAGAGACTGGCGGTGCATTCCTAAAATCTCAGCCGCCTTGGTCACGTTTCCCTGCGTGTGTTCGAGACAGCGGGAGATGTAGCGGCGTTCAAACTCGCGACGATCTTCGCGAAATTCCGCGGTGAACGGAACGCTCAGACCACCCTCGGTGGAGTCGGCATTATCAGTGGAGATCTTCCCAGAACCGGCTACTGTAACGATCTCATCCGGCAAGTCCTGTGAACGCAACTCTTCGCCATCAGCCATGATGGCCGCCCGCTCGATCGTGTTTTTAAGTTCGCGCACATTCCCCGGCCATTCATACTCCACCAGACGACGAAGAGCGCTTTGCCCCACTTGCCTAAGCGGCAAGCCGTAGCGCTCCGCCGCGGCGCGTGTGAATGTCTCGGCCAGGATGGGGATATCTTCGCGACGATCGCGAAGCGGCGGGATATCAATCGTCATTACTCGGAGACGATAGAAGAGGTCGGCGCGGAAATTACCGGCGGCGATCTCCTGCTCGAGTGGGCGATGCGTGGCGCTGACAATGCGCACGTCAACAGGGATCGATTCGTTTCCCCCCAATCGCTCAATACGTCTCTCTTCCAGCGCACGCAGGAGTTTAGCCTGCACGTTGGCGCTCATGTCGCCAATCTCATCAAGAAACAAAGTGCCGCCATTCGCCTGCTCGAATTTTCCCTGACGCCTGGCCGCTGCCCCAGTAAAAGCGCCCTTTTCGTGACCAAAAAGCTCAGATTCAATCAGCTCAGAAGGAAGCGCCGCGCAGTTGACCGCCACAAAAGGGCCCTGGCTGCGAACGCTGTTTTTTTCGTGAAGCTCACGCGCGACCAACTCTTTGCCTGTACCCGATTCCCCTCTGACCAGGACGGTGGCATCGGTCTCGGAAACTTTTTCAATCATCGCGCGCACGCGCTGCATTCCCTCGGAAGTCCCTATCAGCGCGCCACGCTGGGAGCGTTCGACCTCGATCCGCCGGCGCAGAGAAAGATTCTCACGACGGAGTTCTACAGTCTCCGCGGCGTTCTTAACGACCAGCCGCAGCTCATCGAGTTCGAAAGGTTTTGAAAGGTAGTCGTGGGCGCCTGACTTAACCGCTTCAACAGCCATCCGCTCGGAGCCGTGGGCAGTGATAATGATCACCAGCGGCCGAGAATACGATCCACCCGCTAATAAATCAGCGGCCGAGGATCCAGCCGCGAACGATCCACGCGCTGAAGACCCACCCGCTAACGCAGGTGGTTCTGACATGTCAGAACTTTGCAACTCGCGCAGGAAATCCAGTCCACTAATACCGGGAAGGTTTACATCGAGCAGCATCAGATCCGGCTGTTGCTGCTTCAACAATATCCGCGCGGCCTCGGCTGAGTCTGCTTCGGAAACGCTGTAGCCAAACGTCGTTAGGGCCCGCCGCATGCCGTAACGCGAGGCCTCTTCATCGTCCACAATCAATAATCGCAACTTATCCTGTCTCACCCTTCTGATTAGTTTAGAACCTTATGACTGAATTTCCCTAGCGTATTGCGTGCCAGAGAAAGGCAGTGGGCCGTGAGCAGTGGGCAGTAGGCAGAAAGCAGAAGGCAGCAGCCAGACATCAGGAGGCAGGAGCAGGAAGCTACCCGATCGCCTGCCTCTAGCCGTCTGCCTACTGCATTCGCAGCGCTGATGCCGCAATCGTGGGATACGATCCACGAAATTCCACAAAATTACACCAACGACATTTCGCGTTAGTTCGTGTCAGTTCGTGGATCGTCTCTGCTGATCCGTCTTATCCGTGTTCATCTGTGGCCCCTTATTCCGGGTCGGCATGCAATGGAACACGCAGCTCAAACTTCGCACCTTCGCCATTAACGCTGGCAGCCACGAGAGCGGTTCCCCCGGCTTCCTGCATCCGCTTTCGAACAATTGCCAGACCCAGCCCCGTGCCCCTTTGCCTGGTTGTAAAGAACGGTTCCCAGATACGTTGTTGCAAATCCTCGGGCACGCCTGGTCCACTGTCCTGAAGCGAAATCACAAGAACCTCGTTTTCAATTTTCTGCGTGATAGTTATTTCTCCGGTCGCAGGCGTTGCCTGCAAAGCATTCAGGAGCAGGTTTGACAGCGCCACGCGAACCGCCGACACTGCGGCGCCGCCGAGATCTTCGTCTTCCTCAATCTTAACGTTCAACTTGATTCCTTCCTTTTCGGCGGTCACCTTAAAGAGTCTGACAACCGACTGAATAAGTTGGTCCGCTCTCATGGGTAGCTCGGAGGGCGTTTCCTGGCGGGCAAAACTCAAGAGCTGCGTAACGCTCTGGCCCAACCTGTCTGTCTCACCCACGATGAGGCTCAAATCGCGCGCGTACTCATGGCTCAGGCTTTCGTCTTCGCCCATGACCTGAGCAATAGACTTAATTGCTGAGAGCGGATTCTTTATTTCATGGGCCACAGTAGCAGCCATCTGTCCCAGCGTGGCGAGGCGCTCACGTTCAGCCAGCCTCCTTTCAAGCCGAACGTTTTCCTCCACCAACCGGCAGTCTTCAATAGCAATCGCCACCTGGCCGGCCAGTATCTCAAGAACCGACCGCGCGTCTTCCGTCAGACTTCCGGGAGCCGCATCGACAAGCATCACGCCTGATACCCTTTCGTCGCGCCGGAGTGGAAATGCAATCGTGTATCCATGTGCGTCAAGCAAAGCGCTTTCCTCCACCGCCAGCCCGCCGTTTCCACTCGAAGCATCCAGAACCTGCTCGACCCACGGCTCGATTGATACCGCATTGCCGTTGGAATTTCTGTCGTCTTCAGACCTCGCTTCAGAATTCACGCGGTCGCTGATGACAATGCAAACCTTCCTTAATCCCAACGCTGTAGTTGTTTCCCGCTCAACGAAATCGAGGAGCTCGGGCAGCTGCTTATACTGGCCGGCGTGAGAACTAATGCGCGAAACTATCTGCCGGTAGAGCGCCGCCTCCCGTTCAAACAGCTTGTGGAATCGCTTACCGAGCCAACTGCGAAGGGGGGCCGCCGCCAGCGCCAACCCAAGTATCAGCAACGCCTCTACCACACCAGGCCGCACACCATAGCGTCTGGTGGTCCAGTCGCCAATCGTTTGTATCCCATAGATATAGATAGTCAGGACTACGGCCGCGAAGGTGGCGACGACCAGGCTCTCCTCGATTATCAATTCCAAATAGCGGTAACGATAGATGTAATAAGCGAGCAGAGCCGAAGGCAAGAGTGAGCCCAGGTTAGCGATCGTTCTCAAGTACAAACCGAGTTGAGTGCCTTCACCCAGACCCAGCGCCAGCGCCGCGAGAATCACGATTCCAATAGCCACGAACGAAGCCGCGAGGGTTCGCATGATCCGTTGTTCGCTGAGATTTCGGCTCTTCCGGGCAATCAGTAATTCGGTGATGGCGATAACCCCAAGCACATAAGTAATCCAGGCCGCCATCGGCAGAACCAGGAAATTGACGCTGCTAAGCATCGGCGCATATGGACCAGTCCAGATCTTGTAAATCGCAACGGGAAGAAAGAGGGTGGGCAAATACGAGAGGTAGATGCGAATCTTTTCGCTTCGTTTCAATGGCCTGGCAGCAGAGTTGGCCCAAAGACGGATGTGAACGTGAAGCAGGAAGGAATAGGCAAACGTAATACTGATGACGGCTATCGTGTCGGCAAATCGCAGCAGGGTGGTCCAATGGTTGAAACCCAATCCGAACAGCCCATGCAGCGTAATAATCAGGTTGCTGCTGTGCCACCCGCACATGCTTAGCGCCAGGGCAAACAACACCCGCTCGATCGGACTCAAGCTCCGCCGGCGGGAAATCAGTTGAATTCCCATCCACAGCGGTAGGACCGCGCCAATCGAGTAGCCGACGAGTTGTAGAACTTCGAGTGGAGACATTTAGTCAGCCGGCAGACGGCATAAACAGGAGGCAGGAGCAGCAGGCAGGAGGCAGGAGCAGGTGGGTTGTCTTAAATGTTCTTCAAATGATCAATGATAATTGAGGAATGATAAATGGAAAATCTGACTTTCCATATGTCATTTGACATTTCTCATTTGTCATTTACGTGAAAGCCAGGAGGCCTCCTGCACCTGCCTCCTGCCTCCCGCCGACTGCCTCCTGCTTAGTGCCGTCTGCTCCTGCTGTCTGTTCTTCCCTACTGCGTTCTGCTGACTGAGGCCGGCACAACGGTGAACGTAATCTCCGTGCGTCGGTTCTTTGCTCTGCCATTCAGAGTGGTGTTAGCAGCCAGCGGATTTGCAGCGCCCATCCCATTGGCTTGAAGCCGCGATGCCTCAACTCCCGCTGCCTGCAAACGTTCAGATATCTGGCGCGCTCGCTCCTGAGTGAGTTGTTGCAGGGTTACTTCGTCACCTTTGCTGTCCGTGTAGGTTTCTATAAGAATCTGGTAATCCGGATTGCTGGCAAGCACCGCGGCCAATGGTTCGAGTTTTGCCGCCGCAGCAGAATTCAGGGTTGCGGCGCGTGGGCCACTCCAGATCGACTCCGGCAACGTCAGCTGGAATCCCTTGGAGGTCTCTTTCAAGGTCCCGTATTTCGCCAGGGTCTGACGCAACGTCGCTTCATTAGCGCGTCTCATTTGTTCCCCGGCTTCGGCATTCCGGCGTTCCTCCTCAGCGCTTCTTACTCCCTCAATTCGGGCCAGAGAAAGCTTCGCTGCTTCGCCTTCGGAGCGCGCAGTCTGCAGTTCGTCGCGCAGACGAGCGACCTCGCTACGTTGCTCGCGCAATTGCTCGTTCGCGGTTCCTGCATCTCTTTCTGCCAGCTCACGGGCGCGCTGTTCACGATCCAGGGCACTTCGAAGTTGTTCGATCTCTTTCTGGGCCGAGTCGGCCGTCCTTTCAGCGGAACGCAGCGCCTCGTCTCGGCGCTGGATGTCCTCCCTTCGCAAACGCGCGGCGCGGCGGGCCAGGGCCATTTCCTCGGCTCGTGCGCCGGAAGATGTGGCCTTGCGTGCGAGCACATCAATTTCAGCCGCAGGTTGATTGAATCTTAAGGCTTTCTCCGCTGCCAATAGATCGTCTTCGGCTGTTTGAAACTCCTGTGGCGCATCCAATGGACCGCCGGCGAATTTTGCCAGGTTCACTGACTGGCGCGCGCCCAGCAAAGAGACGGGTATGTCCCGATAATCCGAAGTGGCAATCTCAGGCACCCGCGAGTCTCTAAAATAGTCACTTGAGTTTCCGATGTACTGCACGTTTACGATCTCAACCTGGCTGTTACCCGGTCTTTGAGGGGGGACGTTCTCCAGAACGACCATGCGACTCGGAACCTTCATCAGAAAATGAGGCTCCGCGGTAACGATCAAAGCAAAGGTCTGTAGAGGCGTTGTAACATCCAGCTTCGAAGCTATGAACGCACTGCCTCCCCTTTTTATTTCGCCGAGATTGTCGACGCGTCCATCCGGCGAGACGGCCCACAGGACAAAGGTTGTGTAAATGCCTCCCAGTTCATTGGCCCGCGGTAGGTTATCGATTGCCAGCTCAACTCGCGTGCCTCTGCGACCCACCCGTTTCACTTTCGCTTCGCCCTTCAGTCTGGGCAGCAGAGTCGTGCCACGAAACTTGACCTCAATACTCTCATCAAGCGGATAGGTGACGGCGATTGTTCGCCGAGGCGCGTCAGTCTGCGCGAAGGTAGTCCCAACTCCAACTGTTGAGGCCATCAAAAGGGTTAAGACCGCGAATCGCGCTAAAACGTGATATGAAGACATAACAGACTCTCCTGGTGAATATTGAATGCCGAATCCTTCGTGCTTCTCAAGCGAACCTTGTTGTAGTTGATGCCACATCGGCGATCATTGTTGCCGACTGGCAGGAAAAGGGTCAAGACGTGGACCCCCGGGGGAGGGCCTGCGGGCAAACCCGAGCCTGCCGAGGCTCCGTGGCCCAGCGCCAAAGGCGCGAAATGTAAAAGCCTGTGGCAACGCCCCAGGTAAGGGTTCCCGGAGTTTTGGAAGCGCCAAAGGCGCGAAATTGGGAAGTGGCGTCTTAAGGTATTGTGAGCGCCCGCCTTCAACATCATTTCGCGCCTTCAGCGCTAAGGATCTCCAAGTCATCCCACCTGGGCCGATGGCCCAGGCTTCCACATTTCGCGCCTTTGGCGCTGAGACCCCGAGTTGGTACCTCGTCCCTACCGTTTAGTAGACGATGTATGATATCGCGTCTTGCGATAGGCTATGAACTGGACCACTGCAATGGAGATGGCGGTGAGCAGGACGATATGAATGAAGCCACCTTTATGGAGAACGAACTTCAGAATGAACCAAATAAGCAGAAGTACTGCGCTAACCGCCCACATTCTCGAAACCTTTCTAACGGACTTTGGAAGAAGTTGCGGTTGGTAATCTCGGCCGCGTGCCCGTCGGGCCAGGTGCCATTCCTGGGACTACGAGTCCGCCTGATACAAAAAACCGCACTGGTTTCAAGAATGCTCCGGTAAGCCGTTCTGACGGCGCGATTCGCCAATAGTAATAACCAGGCGCAAGCCCGGTCACCACATATCGCTCGCCAACAATAGGGCCATCGTAGAAGAAGTTGCGAAAATCTTCGTCGCTGGCAATCTGAAGCCTGTATTTCGTTACGCCTCGTTGCTTGTTCCATCGGATCGTCGTTGGGAAAGCGATGGGAAGTCGTCCGGCTGTTTGTTGAGCGAAGGCAATTGAACTGATATCGGGCAGGAGAGTTAAGTCGCCGAGCAGCAGGGCCAAAGCAAGAAGCACTTGCAGAAAAGCAAGTTGGGAAAATGGGGTGCGTTTTGACCAATAGGATTGCACTGTTAGAAGACGCGACAAGGCGATCGGCATCAGCTACGGAGCTTCGTTGAGTTTGTATCCAACGCCCCGAACGGTAAGCACGTAGCGCGGATTCTTGGGATCCGTTTCCAGCTTCTTTCTCAAACGGTTGATATGCGGATCGATGTTGCGTTGGTAACCTTCATACTCAGTGCTCCAAACTCTATCGAGAAGCGCGTTGCGCGACCATGCGCGCCCGGGTTCGGAAGCAAGCAGCTCCAGAATCTGAAATTCCAGCGGAGTAAGGTCAATCCTAACACCCTCCCTGATCACTTCATGACGTCGCTTATCGATTACCAGACCCCCAACTTCTACGCGTTCCGTATCCGGCCCCGGTTGGACCGTGCTGGTCCGTCTTAGCAGAGCTTCAACGCGGTATTCCAACTCGCGCGGACTGAAAGGCTTGGCCAGGTAATCGTCGCCCCCAGCTTCGTAGCCGGCAACCTTGTAATCGAGTGCGTCGTGGGCCGTCAAAAACAGGGCTGGAGTTTGCACGCCTCTTTCCCTAACGCGCTTTAGCAGCTCAAAGCCCGTCATCCCAGGCATAGAAACATCGAAGATAAAACAATCAAACCTGCCGACGGTTGCCGGCTCAATCGCAGCCGTGCCGGTTTCGTGCTCTTCCACCTGGAATCCGAGCCGGCGAAAATACTCAGCCAGCAAAAGCCGCATGTTGGCATCATCATCAACAATTAGAAGTCGTTTTCCGGCGTACTTGCTGGCTCCTTGTTGTGGCAGTCCCAAGTTTATTTGGTCCTTATCGGGGTTTTGGAAAAGGTCGGACGAATTATAGCTTAGTTCGGAGAGTGTGGACTAAGAAAAGCTGCGGACCGATCGTTCAGCCTGGAAGGCTGTCAGATAGGTAGCCGCTGGTCGAACCGCAGCGCAGACCACCGGAAGCCCTGTCGGAGTAAACTCAAACCTCTGTGCATCCTCAGTGAACTGAGGAATGCACAGAGAACACGAGTTATTAAAATGTGCGATAGTGCTCTGTTAGTTGTTGTTGCTACTCCATTCCTATCCGGAGCACTATCATTAAAATGACCCAGCCTTGACGCCATCGCGAGTGGGTAAGTATAGTTACTTTTTATTATTACAACCGTCTTTTCAGCCCTTCCTTTGACCGACTGACCGGAAATTTCGCAAGAACCGATGCGCGATCTCAGAAGACTGCTCAGGTATATCAAACCTCACTGGCAAATCTTCGCTTTGGCAACGTTTGCGATGTTTTTGGTGGGACTGCTCGAAATCGCCACCGGCGGTCTCATTGTACCCATTTTCGATCAGGCTTTTGCGCAGGGTGACGGCCGTCGTACCGAGACACTCTTTGGCCTGCAGCGCATTATTCCTGGCTCCGGGGTGGGAGCATGGAAAACGATTTCGATCCTGCTGCTCGTTTTCACACTGGCAAAAGGAGTGGCCGCATATCTTTCGACGGTCCTGATGGCTCGTATAGGCCAAGCGGCGGTTCTAAAACTCCGCCAGGACCTCTACAGTCACCTGCTCTCTCAATCGGCCAGCTTTTTTGAACGTCACCGCACAAATTATTTAGTGTCTCGCCTGGTGTCGAGCGCAGCAGCCCTTGAGGTGTCAGTCGCAAATACGCTGCGCGATATGATACGTGAAGGTTTTACCTTAATCGCGTTTCTTTCGGCGTCTTTCTTTTACAGTTGGCGGCTAACGCTCGCGTCGCTTGTTATTGCGCCGCTGGTCGCGGTGCTGACCGCAAAATTTGGCACTGCGCTGCGGAATCTTTCGCGCGAGAGTTTCGAGGGTAACAAAGAACTCACCGACACGGCCCAGGAAGCTCTGTCGAATCAAACCATCGTCAAGGCATATCGCGCGGAAGAGCACGAATCTTCTCGTTTCACCGCCGTGGCCCAACGCATTGTTCGCGCCAATCTGCGGACTGCGAAAATCTCGGGATTTGCGCCGCCGGCAATAGAGATGATCGGCGTCGTCTTCGTGGTCTTTCTTCTTTTCTTCGGCCAGCGAGAGATTGTCTCAGGCCGAATGAACGCTGCGACGTTCCTGGCGTTTTTGTTATTTCTTTTTCGTAGTTACGACCCAATGCGAAAACTCTCGCGCCTGCACAACAGTATGGAGCAGGCGCTGGCAGCAGCCCATCACGTTTGGGAAATAATGGACGAGCATGCCGAGTTGCCGGAAAAGAAGGACGCGACCGAACTGCAGCCGCTCACCAAAGCGATAGAATTGAAGGATGTTTCCTTTGGTTATGCAAACGAGGAACGGTCCGTTTTGCGCGGAGTTAGTTTGAAGATTCCGGCTGGTGCAATGGTGGCGCTGGTTGGTGAGTCGGGCGGTGGTAAATCTACCTTGACCAAGCTTTTGCCGCGCTTTCACGATCCGGTCTCTGGCGGCGTCTTTTGGGATGGGATCGATCTTCGAGACGTCACAATATCCAGTCTGCGCCGGCAGATTGCCTTAGTTACGCAGGAAACGGTTCTCTTCAACGACACGGTGCGCCACAATATTGCCTACGGAAAGCCGGAAGCTACACAGGCAGAAATCGAGGAAGCGGCACGCATTGCTTTTGCCCACGATTTCATTATGGAACTGCCGCAGAAGTATGAAACTATTGTTGGCGAGCGCGGCATTTTCCTCTCAGGCGGACAACGGCAGCGTCTGGCAATTGCTCGTTCGTTGCTGGTCGATGCTCCCGTGCTGATTCTCGATGAAGCCACATCTGCGCTTGATGCCGAATCAGAACGCTTCGTGCAACAGGCAATCGGAAATTTGGTCCGCAACCGGACGACAATCGTCATTGCCCACCGACTGGCTACTATTCGCCGCGCGGACACTATCGTCGTCATGGAAGGCGGCAGGATTACGGAAGTCGGCAAACATTCGGAGTTGTTGGCAAAGGGCGGACAGTACAGACGGCTGTATGAACTTCAGTTTGCGGATGAAGAAGAAGAGGTAACTGTTACTTAACCGTCAGTGGAAATCTGCACGCAAACAGCGGTATCAGAACCGGGAGCGGTAGCGACCGGGTCCCGCTTGGGGAAAGACTACGCAGCAGAGACCTTCAAATCGCGGTCCTTTGGTCAGGGCAGCCCGGTCGCTACCGCTTCCGGTTCTGATACCGGTTGAAGGAGTGAACCGCCAAGACGCCGAGACGCCAGGAGCGCCAGGACAAATTCGAAAACGGAATGGGCACACATCAAGGCGGTTCTAACTCATGGCATGGCCAATTTTTGATCTGATATCACTAGCGTCTTGGCGGTCTTGGCGTCTTGGCGGTTAATTCCTGCGGTACGGAAACTGGAATGTTAGGTTCAACGAACCACTGACCACTGACAAAGAACCAATACTTATGAAATCAATGACGGGATATGGACGCGGAGCGGCAGACGGCGAGCACTTTTCAGTGTCTGTTGATTTACGCACAGTGAATAATCGCTTTCTCGACGTTCATCTCCGTCTTAGCGGCGAGTTATCGTCTTTAGAGCCGGTCATCAAACGCCAGATTGGTTCGAGACTGTCGCGCGGGCGGGTTGATGTCACTGTCAACTTTGAGAAGACATCGCAAACGGCCTATGAGTTGAATCGACCCTTGATTGCCGGCTACGTCAATGCGCTGCGCGAGATGCAGAAGGAGTTTAGTATCGGCGGTGACCTCGACATTAGCGTACTCGCACGACTGCCGGGTGCTCTCCAGCCCGCTCGAGATGCGCTGAGCGACGATGTGGTCGCCGGGATTGAAAAGGCTTTGGCCGAAGGACTCGAGGAACTTGAGCGCATGCGCGCGCAAGAAGGAGAAACCCTGCGGCTGGAAATGTCTGAGCGCATCGATAGAATAGAGACGCTGGTTCCCACCATAGAAAGCGCGGCCGCGGGATTGGTGGATGCTTATCGAGCGCGCCTTCAAAAGCGGATAGGCGAGTTGTTGAGTCGCAATGGATCGTTGGTGGAGATTGATCCCGGGAGGCTGGCCCAGGAAGTCGCTTATCTGTCCGATCGCAGCGATGTAAGTGAAGAGATGGTCAGGCTTAGAAGTCATCTGGGACAGTTTCGCGACGCCTTAAACTCAACTGGCGAGACCGGCAAGATGCTCGATTTCTTGCTGCAGGAACTTAACCGCGAAGCTAATACCACCTTGTCGAAATCCACTGATATGACTATTAAAGAAGCAGCCCTGGCAATCAAGGCAGAAGTAGAGAAACTTCGCGAACAGGTCCAGAATGTCGAGTGAAACAGAAAGCACCGAGCCATGTGCGGAGCCAGCGACCCCGCCTGCTGAAGAAGAAGGACGCGGTATTCTATTTGTCGTCAGTTCTCCTTCAGGCGGAGGCAAGGGTACGCTGATTCAGCGCACGTTGAAGAAGGTGTCGAATCTTAGTTATTCTGTTTCTTTTACGACTCGAGCACCAAGAAACGGTGAGGTCAACGGTCGCGAGTATTTCTTCGTCACGCCGGAGAAATTCGAGCAAATGGTCGCTGCCAATGAGTTTCTGGAATGGGCGCATGTACACAGCAAACTCTATGGAACGAGCCGCGACCAGGTTTTCAGCGAGATTTCTGAAGGCGGGGATATCGTTCTTGAAGTGGACGTCCAGGGCGCGGCGAGTATTCGGGCCCTGATGGCTGATGCGGTTAGCATATTTATTCTGCCACCATCCTTCGAGGTTCTCAGGCAACGATTATTGGACCGCGGAACAGACTCTCCGGAGGAACTCGATTTGCGCTTGCGCAATGCGCCGATGGAGCTCAAGGATTACGCCGCCTTTCAATACCTAATCATCAACGACGATGCAGACCGCGCAGCGGAACAATTGTCAGCAATCGTCCACGCCGAAAGAGCCCGACTCCACCGCCAGGGGCCCAGGGTGAAGCATGTGGTCCAGGCTTTTACCGCAAGGGAAATGGGAAATTCTAAATGAAAACTTGTTAATGAAGGTGGGAGGAGCACAATCAATAATGGCATCAACAGAAGAGACTGAAGAGATTGTAGACGCGACCCAGGCGCCCGAGATCGATTCGAAATATCGCCTGATTATTCTTGCCGCAAAGAGAAGCAAACAACTACAGCGCGGCGCGCGACCTCGCATCGATATCGACACGCTGAAACACAAGAACACCCGTATCGCCCTGGAAGAAGTGATGCGTGGCCGGGTCAACTTTAGAGTGACGGACGAAGACGATCAGGAAGAGTAAGACTACTCACGTTTTCTGTCGGATACGTAGGGCTGGTCCTCACATGCCTTTATAGTCCGGCCCGCCGCCACCTTCCGGAGTTACCCAGTTAATAATCTGATAGGGATCCATAATGTCGCAGGTCTTGCAGTGGACGCAGTTTGAAAAGTTGATCTGCAGCTTCCGTCGGCTGCTGCTCCCGCTGGTATTATCGTCAACCATTTCATAGACCGCCGCCGGGCAGAAGCGTTGGCAGGGATTTCCATATTCTTCCGCACACCGGGTCGCGCAGATATTTGTATCGAGGACGTGAAGATGGCTGGGCTGGTCTTCACTGTGCCCGACTGCGGCGTGGTAGACATCGGTCAACTTATTAAACGCAATCTTGCCGTCGAATCGAAGTCCGTCATAACGCTGTTCGATATTGCCGCCCCGGTATCCGTATGCTGAAAGCTTCTTCATCTCCTCATGGCCGGGCGCCGCTTTCGCTCGATCGAATATGCCCCACGATCTCCCCCCGGTAATGTATTGAAACCCGGTATTCACAAGTCCCAACCAGCGTCCATACTTAAACCCTGCGTGGAAGTTTCTAACCTTACGCAGTTCGGGAATAATCCAGCTCTCATTCACGAGTTGTTCATAACGCTGCAATTGCTTCGACGAGTAATCGCCTGCCACGAGCGCTTCAAATATCGTCTCCGCCGCAAGCATTCCGCTTTTGATGGCTGAATGAATCCCCTTCAGTCGTTGAGAGTTGAGAAACCCGGCGCAGTCGCCAACGAGCAGAACTCCATCTGCGTAAATTCGTGGCATGGCAAAATACCCGCCGGCGGCAATCGTCTTGGCGCCGTAGCGGATCATCTTTCCACCCTCGAGCAGCCGGCTTACGTATGGATGTTGCTTGAACCTTTGGAACTCAGCGTGAGGATCGAGCAGCGGGTCCTTGTAATCGAGTCCGGTAACGTAGCCGATATTCAATATGCGGTTCTGCATTCCATAGATCCAACCGCCACCATAAGTATCCGAGTCGGAGGGAAACCCGAGAGTGTGGGTTACCCTTCCGGTTGGATAACGGCCGTCTGGCAACTCCCAAAGTTCCTTTACGCCGATACTATAAACTTGTGGTTCCCTGCCCTCATCGAGGCCGAGGCGCTGAACCAACTGTTTAGTGAGTGAACCACGTGGCCCTTCCCCGAGGACGGTGACCTTCGCGCGAAGATCCACTCCGGGTTCGAAGTTAGGCTTTCGCTTCCCTTCCTTATCAATGCCTTTGTCACCGGTCCGTACACCGAGCACCGCATCCGCTTCATCGTAGAGCAGATCGGCGCCAGGAAATTCCGGGAAGATGTTAACGCCGGCCTCTTCGCACTTCTCACCCAACCAGGCGGTAAGGCGATTGAGCGACACAATATAATAGCCGTGGTTCTTGAGTGGTGGGGGCGTTACTGGCGAACGGATGGCGCGGTTCTTTGTCAGGTAAAGGAAGTAATCTTCGTTGACAGTGGATTCAAGCGGCGCTCCCTGTTCCACAAAGTCCGGCAACAACTCTCTCAAGGCGCGCGGATCCATTACTGCTCCTGAAAGGATGTGAGCCCCGACCGAAGCACCTTTCTCGATTACTCCAATCTCAATCTCACCCAGGGCCTGGCCTTCGCGCTCCCCTTTTGTCACCGCTTCGTTGTGCCCTTTTATTAGTCGGGTGAGGTGTAAAGCGCCACTCAAGTTTGCCGGGCCGGCACCCACGAATACGACGTCCATTTCCAAAGTTTCGCGTTCCATCAATAAGTCCTCAATCACAATGTCCAATCAACCAGGTCCGAGAGACTGTGTCCGACACACTTCGGTTTGTCGCTTCCCTTTTGGCCAGTGGCCGTGTCCAAAGAACCGACAAACTGAAGTGTATCGGAGAGAGCTCGAAATGAATGGCCATTCAGTTTTGAAAAGTATAGCAAATGAAGCGCTCCGAGCCGAACCAGCCCTTCGTCAGGTAAGTCGTTGAAAGCGATCCACCAATTAACACGAAAATCATTTAGTGGGTCATTTACTTATCTCTTAGGCCACGACCGCTGGCTTCGTTGTTTTTCTTGCCAGACTGTAGAATGGATCAAATCCTAAAAGTTGAGAATCTTTTTAGTGACTGAACCCGCACATACGAACCGCCTGATTAACGAGACAAGCCCGTATCTCTTACAGCACGCGCACAATCCCGTGGATTGGTTTCCGTGGGGCGAAGAAGCTTTTGAGATTGCGCGGCGTGACCAAAAGCCCATCCTGCTAAGCATTGGCTATTCTGCGTGTCACTGGTGCCATGTGATGGAGTATGAGTCGTTCGAGAACGAAGCAATTGCCATGGTGATGAACGAGAATTTCGTCAACATCAAAGTCGATCGCGAGGAGCGGCCGGATTTGGACCAGATTTACATGAACGCGGTTCAAATGATGACGCATCATGGCGGCTGGCCCATGACAGTCTTTCTCACCCCAGAGGCCGTTCCTTTTTACGCTGGAACTTATTTCCCTCCCGAAGATCGTTACAACATGCCGGGGTTTCCGCGGGTTCTGATCAGCCTGTCAGAGGCTTTTCGGGAACGGCCCGAGGACATCCAGAAAACTGCAGAGTCAGTTCTCAGCGAGCTCAAGCGCTCGACGGCCACCAGCGAGTCGAGCGAGGTCTTATCGGGCGACCTTTTGGACACCGCTTATCGTGGAATTATTGAGGGCTACGATGCCACGAACGGTGGTTTTGGAGGAGCGCCGAAGTTTCCGCCGGCGATGACTCTTGAGTTTCTGCTTCAGACATTTCACCGCACAGGTAATCAGCAAGCGCTGGATATAGTTAGACACACAGCCCGCAAAATGGCCGACGGCGGCATCTATGATCATCTGGGTGGCGGCTTTCATCGTTACGCAACAGATGCTCGCTGGCTGGTGCCACATTTCGAGAAGATGTTGTACGACAATGCTTTGCTTTCGCGTTTTTATCTTCACTACTACCAGGTGGACCACGGCGAGACGGCTCGAGGTGTGGTCGAGGGAATACTGGACTATGTTGTCCGCGAGATGACTGATCCGCTGGGGGGTTTTTACTCCACACAAGATGCCGATTCAGAAGGTGTCGAGGGGAAATTCTTCGTTTGGAGCCAGGCCGAGGTCAAGGAGCTCCTCGGAGCGACTGATGCCGCCCTTTTGGCGGCGTACTACAACATAACAACAGCCGGAAACTTCGAAGGCGAGAATATTCTTAACGTCACGCGTGATCTACACGAAGTTGCAAAAGCCGAAAATGTAACCCCCGAGCAATTAAGCGAGACGCTTAGCAAAGGGCGCGAGAAGTTGTTCGAGGCGCGCGAGAAAAGGGTGAAGCCGGCGCGAGATGAGAAGGTCCTAACGGCCTGGAATGGTTTGATGCTGGCCAGCTTTGCCGGAGCCGGCGCAATTCTTGAGCGCCCCGACTACACGGAAGTCGCCAAACGAAACGCCCGGTTCGTCCTTGAGAATTTGCGCCGGGATGGATTGCTTCTGAGAACTTACAAAGATGGCCAGGCAAAGCTCAATGCCTATTTAGAGGATTACGCATTTTACATCGACGGGTTGTTGACGCTGTTTGAGACCACTGGCGAGCTACAGTGGTTTCGTGAAGCACTTACCCTGACTGCCACAATGATCGATGAGTTTTGGGACGAGCAGGAGGGCGCGTTTTTCTACACCGGGCGGAGCCATGAAGAGTTGATCGTTCGTTCAAAAGACTTTTTTGACAACGCTACTCCCTCCGGAAACTCGGTCGCCGCCGGCATCCTCCTGCGTATCGGCCTGCTGACGGATCACAGCGATTACCAAAGACGCGCGGCTACAATACTGCGGCTAAATGCTGCCTCGCTTCGTCGGTACGGTGCCGGATTCGGGCGAATGCTCTGCGCACTCGATTTTTACCTAGGCAAGCCCAAGGAGATTGCGATCATTGGGGCTGCCGCTTCACCGGACACGCAATCGCTGCTGAAAGCAATCTGGGCGCCATATCTACCCAATAAGGTCGTCGCGCAAGCCAGCCCGAGCGATACCAGCGCAGCCGACGACATTTCCCTTCTCCGCAATCGTCCGCAAATCGAAGGCAAAGCCACCGCCTATGTATGTGAGCAGTTCGTATGTAAACAGCCAGTGAACACATCGGCCGAACTGGCTTCACAATTACTAAATCGCGCCGCTACTGTCAGCTAACGGGGGGGCGGTTGTTTTTCCCGACGACCCAAGCGTCCCAGACCCCAACCCAGTAGTGGGTCAAGCTAGAGTTAACGAGATCGGTTGCTTTACAGGCACGCACGCTTCTCTAGCGCCAAACCAACCCGCTACCCAACCCAACCCCACCGCCACACCAAACCGCAAAACGCCCCAATCTGCAAAACGCCCCAATCTGTTATTAGCAAATTAAAATGTCCGGTCTTATTAGCAAGTGAAGTGTCCGGTTTCGCCATTTCTTTAACCAGCAGTAGTAGCTGTGGGAATGTGGGAAAGTCAGGCTGCTTTTTGGCCTGACTTT